>NZ_KB850024.1:0-4645 GCF_000369425.1 Acinetobacter sp. NIPH 284 | reverse complement strand
CTAGATCCTTTCTTGCCTTTTCCTGACGTTCCAATTTTTCCTTTTCTTCATCGAGCATTTGACCCAATTCCATAGCTGTTTTTTTGACCATTTTTAATGCCTGTGTCTCAACCTATTTTCCGAAGTATGAACCATCATCAATGTGAAAAGTGTTCTACTTCAAAAACTCGACTTACATCAAGATCCGAGCGCAGCGAGCAAAATCAAAAAACAAAGTCAAAGCCTTATTGCTCTTGCTTTTGCTTTTAGCCTCGCAGAGTTCCCGAAGGGCGCACTTACGCAAAATTTTTGCTACGCCAAATTTTGCAAGTACGGTCAGGGAAACCCCGACACCCCAACCGCCCAAAACTTGGGGCGGCTGTTAATAAACAGGTGATGAAAATGGCAATTTACCATTGTGAAATGCAGAACATTTCGAGGTCAGATGGTCGCTCAATCGTGGCATGTGCAGCATACCGAGCAGGCGAAAAATTGTACTGTGATACGTACGGAAAAGAGCAGGACTACACCAAAAAAACAGGCATTGAATACACCCAAATTTTTGCCCCAACTGGGGCAAGTCCTGACATGTTAGATCGTCAAACCCTATGGAATCGGGTAGAGCAATCCGAACTAAAAAAGAACGGTGACATCAAACAGGAGGCAAGATTAGCAAAGGAAGTAGAGATAGCATTGCCGCATGAACTGGATAAGACACAGCGTCAGGCACTTGTTACCGAGTTGTGCCAGTCCTTAGTTAAAGCCTATGGAGTGGCGGTGGACGTAGCGATCCATGCCCCTCATGTGCATGGGGGAAGTGATGAAAGAAACCATCACGCCCACATACTAATGACAACAAGAAGCCTTACACCGCAAGGGCTAGGGAAGAAAGTCAGGGAGCTAGATCAGAACTCAACGCTGAAAAAAATCAGGGAAAAAGTGGCGGATCTGACGAACGTCCACCTAGAGCGAGCAGGGCTTGAGGTGAGAGTTGATCACCGCAGTCATAAGGATCGTGGACTAGACATCGAGCCGACATTCAAGGAGGGACTTGAAGCCACCCACGCCAAGCGCAGGGGGGAGGAACTGGAGATCGTCAAGCGTAATGATGAAATCAAAAAGCGCAATAAAAAAGCTGAAAGGCTTGATATGTCTATCATTGAGACGAGCAACAGAGTAGAGCAATTGACACTTGAACAGCAGCAACAGCAGCAGCTGGAGGATGCCGTAGACCAAGCCCCCGCAGTCTATGCCACCGCACAACAGGCACTATACGACCACCAACAACACCGCCAAACGCTTATAGATGTGTATTTGATTGAAGTAAAAACGGATGAGAAGCGAGCAGAGCATAGATTTTACAAGGCTTTGCAAGACAATATCGACCGCTTGCAGCTTGATAAAGTGATCAAAGAGGGACGAGCAGCTACAGCACTGCTAAGGGAGATCGGAGAGCCACTGCCGCCACCAGTGAAAGTGAAAACAGGTTGGTTTAGTGCTGATTATTACGGCTTTGAGGACATGCTCACACGTTGGGATAATGATCAATCTAGCCTTTCCATTTATCACAGAGAGATAAAAGAGGAGCAACAGGAACAGCAACGAAAACAACAGCAGATAGAAAGAGAAACTAAACAAAAACAGGAAGATGACAAAAAGAGACGGCAGGACTATGAAAGATATTTATCAAAATACGGCTATGTCAAAGATGCTGAGTATGACCATATCAGCGACCATGTTGCTTCAGACATTTCCATGTTTACACGTCTTCAGGCGCAGGCATGGGCAAGTAACGATATGCAAGAGTACATAAGGTGTTCAAAGCAAAAATACGAGCAGATCAGCGACAGAATAGCCTATGAGCGTGACTTGAAAAAAATCGGGCAATTGAGCCGTATCCTGGATAAAGACAGACAGGCACTTGCTGATATTTTACCGCAGTTGATGCCTTACTATGAGCAGATGCAACAGGCTGTTAATAAACGGAAAATTTTACTTGAGAATGAGCGACAGCCATCATTTAAACCACGTTATGACCAAGAACAGCCTAAGCCGAAAAAAGACAATGACCTAACTTTTTAATGTGTTACAATAGCATTCAAATGTAACACATTGGAGTGAAAAACATGACAGAAGCGACTTTTACCTTTCGGGTAGACCATGACCTAAAGCAAGAATTTTCAAGCCTTGCTAAGACTGTTGATCGGTCGGGGGCGCAGCTAATCCGTGACTTCATGCGTGACTTTGTTAAGAAGCAACAGGAAGCCGCAGACTATGACAAATGGTTCAAGCAGCAGGTACAGATCGGCTTAAATGAAGCCAATGCAGGCAAGTTGATTCCACATGAGGACGTAAAGGCAGAGTTTGCCGCTAGACGTGCTGCAACATTGGCGAAACTGGCAGCGAAGAATGAAGATTGAGTGGACTGAAACAGCTCGCCAAGATCGTAGAAATATCTATGATTATCTTGAAGAACGCAACCCTATAGCAGCTATTGAAATTGATGATTTAATTGAAGAAAAGACAGATTTACTTGTTGATAATCGACTGATGGGGCGCACAGGCAGACAGAAAGATACTAGGGAGTTAGTGATACATCCGCATTATGTGGTTGTATATGACATCACTGATATAATACGGATACTCAGAGTGCTACACACATCGCAGGAGTGGTCATGACTTACTCATGTACTTTGGATTATTTAGTGTTATAAAATCCTGATTTATAAATTTTTTTTGTTAAAAAAGATAAAAGCCCCTTGCAATTGCTTGGGGCTTTACCGTAATTTATGGGGTACAGATTTTCGATACTGACATATCGGCAATCGAAAGCATTAAGGTTAGACGACCGCTAATGATTTCACCACAGGGGCTTAATGTACCTGTCTTAAATTCTAAGGTTTTAACTCGCTTTGTCAAGCATAGACCCCAAAAATTTAGCCAATGTCTGTAACTCAATCTGTCCATGTGTGGGTGATGAGGTACAGTGACGCTAGCACACATCGGAAAAACGCTATTACTAGGGGAACTGAACAGAGTAGCGGACGCAATGAGTAGTCATTTAATTGGCGGTTATGAGCGTGTTCAGGCGGTGCTATCAATCGTAATCATAACAGTGGCAGCTTGATACAGTGATGTCATCCCTGATGCGAAAGCGACCGACCGACGGTACATCGAATGGGAATACTTTAGGGTGATTTTTAAGAATCGCTCTAGGGTGAGTATTTCCCATTCAGCTCTGCTCCCTCCCTCTGGTACTTTAATCAAAAGCACTACTAAACATATGTTTTTAAATAAAAAATATTGATATAGAGATAATATTAGTAAGAATAATTAAACAATTGAATATAGATAAATCATTGTTAAATAAAGATTAATTATTAAAATGAATGTATACTTATATATAAATCAATGATTTAAAATATTTGATAAAGAAAACTTTTCAAAAAAAATATAATTGAGATTGTGTCATTTCGGTCAATTCTTAATATGTTCCACGCAAGTTTTAGCTATGGTGCTAAACAGAAATTTGCTGAAAAAGAACTTTTCACTGAACTGGTTAAAATGTAAGCAGCCTGAGAGCCGCCAAAAATTTTAAAAACAAACCGCCTTAATCATCTTCAAAAAATACCTCTAAAACCTCACCATTTGCGTTTTAAGACCCATATTTCATCCTGCCCTTATGTTCCCATGCTGATAGCTATAAAGTGTCTGTAATCGCTTCCTATGACGTTCTAGGCTGTTGATAACTTTTGGAACAACGCAAAATGTTAAAATCCGATCATTTTTTAACCTAGTTATTTTCGTTACAGGGTAGCTTTGGTAGTATTATTTCAATATTTAGTTGTTGCAGGATAACAAAATATGTGTTACAGGGTAATTAATTTAGCGTTACAGGATAACTATAGTTACAGGGTAACGTTAAATAGTTATCCTGTAATTTAAAAATAGTTGCAGGATAGCATAAATTTTTACAAATAAATTTTATAAAAAGTTATCCTGTAACTAAAAACAATGTTATCCTGTAGCTATGATATACTATATGGGAGTTAAAGACATGAAAGACCCGAACGATCAGAAAACACAGGACATGCTAAAAGAGCCGCCAAAAACCAATGCCGAACGACAAAAAGCATATCGTGAAAAACGCAAAAGCCTTGATAGTCAACGTTTGGAGGTGTTTATAGATAAGGGTGTGTCGGATATGCTTGCGGACATGGTGGGCGCAGCAGGGGAGAGCCAAAAAGCCATTTTGACCGCATTGATTGAGAAAGAGTATAAGCGGCTGTATGCAGTGAAAAATAGCAAGCTAAAAAAGTACATTGATTCAAAAAGTAATGCAGATAAAAAAGAAACCCTCGATTTATGAGGGTTTTTTATAACTACTAATGCCTATGAAAATAAGTGCTTATCATTTTCTCTAATGTACCCAATAAAATCGGGGTTTTGTTCCAATAGTTTCTTGATGTCATTATCATGTTTCTTCAGTAAGTAAGCCCCGATCAGGATCTTGCGTTTTGCATCGTCTGACCTTGCCTGTTTTTGCTCTCGACCTTTCACCACAGCGTCAGCTAGATCCTTTCTTGCCTTTTCCTGACGTTCCAATTTTTCCTTTTCTTCATCGAGCATTTGACCCAATTCCATAGCTGTTTTTTTGACCATTTTT
>NZ_KB850023.1:0-5201 GCF_000369425.1 Acinetobacter sp. NIPH 284 | reverse complement strand
ACCTTATTTAGTTGTCTCAAAGGACGTGGATTCAATCTTGAAAATACTCGTTTAACAGACCCTAGACGAGTCAAGAAATTGATAGCAGTGCTAGCGATCGGTTTCTGTTGGTGCTATTTAACAGGTGAATGGCAACATGATCGAAAAAAAGCGATAAAAATAAAGAAGCATGGACGACTTTCAGTAAGTTTATTTCGATACGGTTTGGACTATGTTCAAATGGCTATTCTACGTTTGATTGGTTTTGGAAAAAAAGAAGAATTTAAGAAAGTGCTAGCAATTTTAAGAAAGAAAAAGCCTGATAGGACAAGGGCTCTATGAAATTTGTCGTGTACAGAGTTAAATTTTATACAAATAGTTTATCCACAGAATAAAAAACTAATGTGGTTCCGTTAATTAGACCACTCAATTCAGTTTTATAAGTGATAAATCCGCTCTAAATATTTAAATTATGCTGCCATTACTTTTAGTAAATGTTGATCATAAAATTCATTTGGTGTTGCCTTATTCAAACTTGAATGAGGACGTATCGTGTTATAAAAATCCAAATATTCAGCAATTGATTGTTTCGCTTGTTTAACCGTATCGTAAGCCTTCAAATAGACTTCCTCATGCTTCAAGCTGCGCCATAATCGCTCAATCATCACATTATCTCTCCACCGTCCTTTCCCATCCATACTGATACTGATATTTCGCAATTTTAACTCATTCAAAAATGCCTCGCTTGTGAATTGACTGCCTTGGTCTGTATTAAACACCTCTGGACAACCATATTTCACAATTGCTTCTTGCAACGCATCTATGCAAAAGTCTGTTTCCATACTGATCGATACACGATGAGCCAGTACTTTACGACTATGCCAATCTATAATTGCACACAGATAGACAAAGCCTTTAGTCATAGGAATGTATGTGATATCTGTACACCAGACTTGATTAGAGTGAGCGATGACCATGTTTTTCAACAGATATGGGAAAATACGGTGTGCAAGATTAGGCTTACTGGTATTGGGTTTTGGATACAAGGCATGTATTCCCATCAAGCGCATTAAACGTCGGACTTTACGCCGACCTATTTGATGTCCTTGACGCTGTAGCATATCTCGTATCATTCGACTGCCCATAAATGGGTAGTCGAGATGAATTTCATCGATCAGACGCATCAAACTCAAATCAGTTGATGAAATCTCTTTGGGCTTGTAATACAACGTACTGCGATTGATTTGAATCAATTGCGATTGTTGTCGTACCGAAAGTTGATGGGTCTTATCGATCATTTTTTGCCGCTCAGCTGCCCTATTTTTCTGAGCGCACCTTCTAAAAAATCAATTTGCAATGCCTGATGTCCTATCTTGGCATGTAGAGCTTTGAGGTCAATCTCAGGTTCTTGTTGTGCTGTTGGTCGTGAAAAAATATTGATTGATTGCTCAAGCAGTTGATTTTTCCAATCGATGATTTGGTTTTGATGTAAATCGAATTGAGTAGAAAGTTCAGCGAGTGTGTGGTCGCCTTTAATTGCTGCGAGAGCAACTTTAACTTTAAACTCTGCTGAATGATTACGACGTTTTCTTCGTGTCATGGTTGACTCCAAAAACAAGCATTTCCCATGCTTATTGGGGAGTAGATTATCACTTATAGACGTGGTCTAAAATCCTAGAACCACATCAAAACATCTAATGACAAGTCTTCCACCTTTATTTTAAGAAAAACAAACTTATCAACATTATAAGTAATTGAATTATATTATTTTAAACTAAAAAATCCACGTTAAAATAAATAACAATGACAAGTCTTCCACCATAGTGACAAACCTTCCACTTATCGGTGACAGACCTTCCACTTATTAGTGACAAACCTTCCACTTATCAGTGACAGGCCTTCCACTTATCAATGACAGGCTTTCCACTTATTAGTGACACGCCTTCCACTTTAAAAACTCTATATATTTGTTTTTAAACAAATAAAATCTGTCTAATTATAATTAACTAATTAATATTAATTAATACTAATTAAAATTAGCTAGCTATATTTTTAAAAAAAGTTAAGAAATGTTTTTGCTACATCTTCTGAATTTAAAAGATAAAAATATGACAAAGGAACTGTAGCAAGTTGCTACAAATATCTTTATATTAAATGAAATCAAAGTAAATTCCTTAAGACAAATATGTCAACTAAAATCATTGCTGTAGCTAATCATAAAGGTGGTTGCGGGAAAACAACTACTGTAGTACATCTCGCTTCAGAACTTGCCGAATTGGGAAATAAAGTCTTAGTAATTGATCTAGATCCACAAGCAAATGCAAGTTTACATATAGGATTAAGACACCCTAGCGAAGTTGAAACTACATCAGCTGAATTACTTATTGGTGATATAAGTCTATTATCGGAAGCATTAGAAGAAGAAACAAAATTTAAAAATGTTTCCTTAATATATGGCTCATTAACTCTTGGTAAAACTGAAGATCAATTGAAAGATGATGCACCAAGACCATCCGAGGAACTTTCAAATAAATTGGAAATTCTAGAAGGATTATATGACTACATTCTTATTGATTGTCCTCCGAGCTTAAAATTACTAACCAGCAATGCTTTAGCCGCTTCGACACATGTTATTGTTCCAATTGAATCTGGTTCACAATACGGTCTCTATGGGGTTACTGATTTAATTAATCATTTAAGTAAAATTAGAAGAGTTAACCCTGAATTAGAACTCTTAGGTGCTTTATTAATTAAACATGATGAGCGTCAGAATGTATGTAAATTAATAAAAGATGAAGCATTTAATCAAGTTGGAGAATTATTGCATACCACAATTCCAATGAGCACTAAGGTTAATCAAGCTGCAATTTTGCAACAACCTTTATTATCTGTTGATAAAAACTCAAAAGTTCGAAAAGCTTTTGAAACTTTAGCACAAGAAATTGTTCGGCGTGTCGGATAATATAATTCTGGAAATACTATGGTAAGTAATAAAGAGCTATTGGCTAAACGTCTTCAGCAAAATACTCAAAAGCATCAACATGCCCAAAAAGAGCATATTAACGATGTCAAAGAGCTAAGACGTAATGTACAAATTACAGATATTCAGGCTAGCCCTAACCAGCCTCGAAAACTCTTTAATCAACAAGATATTGAAGATTTAGCAGCATCAATTGAGGAAATTGGACTATTACAACCAATTGCAGTTCGTAGAATAAATGATAAATATGAGTTGATTGCTGGTGAAAGACGATTGAAAGCCCACCAATTTCTCAATAAGAACACCATTGAAGTAATCATTATTGATGCATCAGATGAAGAAGTTGCTTTATTAACATTAGCTGAAAATTTAAAGCGAGAAGATCTGACAGATTATGAAATATATGTTGGATTAACTTCTTTGGATGAAGAATTAAAAAAAAATAAGCAGAAGTTAGCAAAGTCATTAGGTATGAATCGTGAAGATATGTATAAATATTTATCTTTTGAAAAATTACCTGGAGAGTTGATTGAAGATTTGGAAAAACAACCGTCATTATTAGCAAGGACCGCTGCTACAGCAGTGAAAAAGTTTCTATCAGATCATGAAGAAAACCATGAATATGCTAAAGCAGCATTATTCGAAGCATGGTCAAAATTGCTTAACAAAGAAGTTGAACAGACAAAATTGGCATCACTAGCTGAAAAAATCTTTAAGTCAAGAGAAACCAAAGAAGTTATTCAAACCTCAATTGTACATAAAATTGAATATGGTGGGAAAGTTGCTGGTAATATCAAATTTGACCATAATACATTAAAGGTATCTTTAAAAATCGGACAATTTGATGATCAAAATTTACAAGAATTAGAAACTTTCCTAAAACGAATGTTAGAGAAATAAAGTAAAAAATAGTGTAGCAACTTGCTACACTATTTTTTTAATTGAGTAAATTTATCTTTGTACATGACAAAAAAGATAACTCATTGAAATAATGGCATAATACTTGTTTTCTGACGACGAATATGATGACTCATTTCAATGAGTTACATCTCATCTTAAACAAATATCTAAAGTGGAACAAGTCACATCTAAAATGTTTTACACTGATTATGCTGGCATTAATTGTAAAACAGACATGTAACCTTTCTTCTGCATCTAAAGCCTTACCCATCACGTGCTTACCACAATCATTTTATCGACGTGTACAACGTTTCTTTGCAGATCAGTATTTCGATTATCGTCAAATTTCTCAGTTAATTTTCAGGTGGTGTTTCAAAAAGTATGCTGAAACAAAGCAGGTTGAATTTTAATAAAATAGAGAAATGCGAATAACTCTAGAAATCAAATGTCCAACCTGCCTCAGTGACAGTATAAAGAAAAATGGCATCAAAGTAGATGGGAAACAAAACTATCAGTGTAAAGACTGTAAACGTCAGTTTATTGGCGACCATGCTCTGAGCTATCTAGGATGTAATTCAGGCATTACTCGAAAAATATTACAGTTGATGGTCAGAGGTAGTGGTATACGAGATATCGCTGAAGTTGAGCGAATCAGTATCGGTAAAGTTTTACGTACTTTAACCGAATCGACCTACCAAATTCAGCCTAAACAAAGTCATTATGAGTCTCTTGAAGTTGATGAGTTTTGGACTTTTGTGGGAAATAAGAATAATAAACAATGGCTTATTTACGCCTTCCATCGAGAAACAGGTGAGATTGTTGCTTATGTTTGGGGTAAAAGAGACTTAGCTACAGTTCAACGATTGAAGACAAAGCTTAAACAATTAGGTATTCACTACACCCGAATTGCAAGTGATCATTGGGACAGTTTCATAACTGCTTTTAAAAACTGCAAGCAAAGTATTGGTAAATTTTTTACTGTAGGCATTGAAGGTAATAATTGCAAAATAAGGCATCGAATTAGGCGCGGTTTTAGAAGGAGTCGTAATTTTTCAAAAAAGATTGAAAACCATTTTAAAGCTTTCGACTTAACCTTTTTTACATCAATAATGGCTTCATTTAATGTCAGCATACTTTTTGAAACACCACCAATTTTCAATATATTTTCATTCGATAAAGTCCAATTAACTTTGGATAGAACCAACTGGAAATGGGGAAAACGAGACATCAATATCTTGATGTTAGCCATCGTCTATCGTGGAATAGCGATACCTATTGTTTGGACATTGCTCAATAAACGTGGAAATTCAGATACAAAAGAGCGTATTGCTTTGATTCAACG
>NZ_KB850022.1:0-5553 GCF_000369425.1 Acinetobacter sp. NIPH 284 | reverse complement strand
ACACTGATCACAGACCCATTTGCCACGGATATGCTGTTCCTTGTAGAACTGTGCTGGTCTGAAATTGAGTTTCTCGCTCAGGTCTTCACCAATACGACGAAGCGTGCAGCCACAACTGCATTGTGTCGATGCAGGCTCATGCTCTATACGAATGATGGCTAGATGATCTGGCAGCGGTCGGCGTTTCGGTTTTATTGCTTTGGTTTCAGCCGATTTGGGTTGATCCGCATTCAGTCGTTCCAGTTCTAAATCAACGGCTGCGATATCTTCTTCAACTGCTTCATCTAACAAGCTGATTTGTTTGGCAGTGAGGTGTTCATTCTTCTGAGCAAATTTATGCCGTTTAAACAGCGCAAGTTCATGCTCGTATTTTTGTGTGAGTACAGATAGGTGCTGAACTTTGGCATCGAGGTGTTGATTGGATTGTTCGAGTTGTTGTTTATCTTCTACAAGTTGCTGATTCTGCATTGCCAACTGCTGGGTAAATTCCAGCAATTGTTCATGGGTCAGTTGGCTTAAATGAGGCAGCATATTCATGACCGCAGTATGCCTGAGATCAGGTTAGGGATGAAATAGGTCGTTTGGAGGATGGTAAAATAAAGGTATCTGGTTTAGATCATTGTGACCACGTGCTGTTGCCCAATTCTCTGCCAAGCTAAACCTTGAATTAATGCCTGTAATTGTTCCGCATTGATACTCATTGTTTCACCCTGATGAACCTGCGCCCAGTGGAACTTCCCTTGTTCCAATCGTCGGGCACACAGCCAAATCCCTAGACCATCATGTACCAACACTTTCATACGATGGCCTCGTTTATTACAGAACAGATAGGCGCAATGGGGTTTAACACCACCAAAGGCTTTCAGGACTTGAGCAAGTGCAGTATCTGTACCTGCTCGCATATCCATGGGTTGGGTAGAGAGCCAGATTTCATCAATGCGGATCATTTGATCAAACCTTGCAGCAGAAATAGTAATTCAGTTGTTGATTCCACAGGCCATTCGATTTCAATCATTTGATCTCTTTCGGAACCTGGTCCCTCATGCAGTGGAATCCTGATATGAGCAGGAGCTTTCTTCTCAGGCACAGGTGATGGAGATGTCTCTTGTTTGACTGGCATCGAGTGAACAATGACAGGAAGAAAGTCGGTCTGTGGGATAGGCAGGTTTTTTAATGGAGGGGGCATTGATTCGGACTGGCGAATCCATTTATGCAGTAGATTAGCATTGATCTGATGTTGCATTGCCACGTTAGCCACTGATGTGTCTGGCTGCTGGCATTGTTGAATAAGCTGATGTTTGAATTCGGCTGTGAAAGTTCGGCGAGGCTTTTTTTGCGTTGGTGCACTGTCTATAACTGTCTTTAAATCCATAAATAGGTGTCCACTTATTGGTTAGTGGACACTATCGGGGGATTGATCCACTAAAAATAGTGGTGATTCACTGGAGGCTTACTTTTCTCTTTGCATATTCCAGTTTTTGGCAGCTATGCGTAAACCTTCATCATATTTTTTTGAAACCCATAGGAATTGAGCTTGCTCTCTGAGATGTATGTGATCCTTATGGTCGAGTAGATTTTGTACTCTTTGAGTTAGTTCATTTAGGTCTTTTTCTGCAAGAGGATCGTTTAGTTTCTGTTTGCTTAAAATAATTCTATACAACGCACCATCATGATAACGATATGGGGTCAGAATTTTGATTGCGTTTGAATATTCTTGTTGAGAAATATACCAATTGGATTTAGCAAGAGTGTTGGGTAAATTATCTACATTAAGTAATGGAATAGATTGGCTCGCAAGAGTTGGATCATTAAATCTTGTCGCTATTTCCAGCATAATATTACCTAACCATTGCTGATCGTTTTTATTTAGCCTTGTTGCCATTTGAAGAAGTTCATTTGTTCTAGATTTTATTTCTGAAATATTTTTTGTCATTGCATCCACTTGCAGGACACAACCAGCTTGATAAAGTTTCACACTCTGTTGATCTAATTGATCACATAATTTAAGTGACTGATTAAATTGACCTTGTAATCTATATATATTTGCGAGTTGTAAAATTGCATCATAATTTTTAGGGTCTTTTTTTAATACGTCATTAAGTATTGTTTCTGCTCTGCTGAAATTATGATTTGCTTGAGCGAGTCGAGTTTCTAGCAATTTATTTTCTGTGTCTGATGAATTGAAGCTTGATTTCATTAAGTCTTCAGCTTGTTCTAAAAACTCACCGTCGCCTTTTGAATAAGCTTTTTCAAGTAACACATTAACGATTTGATTTCTCAGTTCATCATTATGATTGTTTTTTAACATTACTGAATAATCTGGATGTTCTGAACTCGATGAAGATTCTTCATGGTGATGTTTGGGGTGAGCGAAAGCAGTACTTAAATACAATGAAGCTATTATTGATAATGTTAGCTGACGAATTAACATTTAAAACTCCTATAAAGACTCTTAACAGAAGTTTGTTAAGAGTCTCAATCTTAAAATTTCACTGCAACGGGTTCTGATTTGTTATCTATAGTAGATTCTGAAATTTCAGTAATACTTTTAGGTTCAGCCTGTTCGTAGTTACTTTGAGGTTGATTGGTTAATGACAACGTTTCTTTAAGAACGGGGTCATTTTGGGGTTGGTTGTTATTATTTGGTTTTGAATTATTGTCATTACCACCGCAGCCACTTAATCCAATACCAACCATGAACAGCAAAATGAGTTTTCTCATGGCGACTACTCCTAATTATTTGCTAGCTGTATTAAATGGAGAGCCTGCTACTGGAGTATTTAAGTATGGGAAAGCAGTACCAAATTGTTGTGGTGATTGTAGAGCTCCATCTGTAAAGCCTATTCCTCCAGCTTTAGCATCGCTCGCTTTACAACCAACAGCGGTATTCACACCATCAATTGTGCAGAGTAAGCCCATAGCAACTCTCAGCTCAATATCGACGACATCATCACCAGGTCTACGACCGTTCGGGAATCCTGCAGTATCTCCACCGATTACACCAAGACGATTTTGTTTATCTTTTGCCGCTGGAGTAATAGCAGTATTTAGACGTAACATTTCAGATGCTTTTACATTTTTAGGTTGATTTAAGCCAGGAATACCTAAAAGAAATGCGTTAACTAAGTCAGTTCTTGGAAAGTTTGTTGGCGCAACTACGGCACCACCAGTTGCCTCTTTAAAAAGAACTTCTATTAATGTAGGGAGGGTTGGGTTAGTCACATAGTCAGCAAATTGCCCATCATTCACAGGCTTACTTGCATTAAATTTATCTTTATCTTTAAGACCAATGACGACTTCATTAACTAAAGGCATGCCTAAACGTGAAACTTGAGTCCAAGCACCACCAACTTTACTTGCACTGGAAAGATTGCTTTCAGGATTAGGATTTAATAAGGTGGCTTGAGGTAAGCTTGCTGTTGTCCATCCTCCAATCACTGTATCATTTGAAGCCACTAAACAAGATTGTGGAACTTCTAAAGCAATTGTAGTGACGTTTTTATTTGCAATATTATTCAATCCTTGATCTTCAGCGTTTACGCCTGAAGGTGCGAGTTGAGTCGCAGGAATCTTAATATTCACTAAATCGAATACTTCACCTAAGTTAACAGCAAAAGGATCTTGACGTTGACCGACAAAAACTTTACCAGAACCACAATTTCCAAAGTTAATGTTTTGGACAAATGTATCTGCGTAGGCTTGATAGTTTGGAATTGATTTTGCGCCAACATTATCGAATGGCTTTTTAAAAGAGCCTAAAGTACTTCGATCACCTTTACGTCGGTCACCTTTAATCATGGTAACAGTATATGTTTCAGCGGTATTTTGAGCTGAACTACTATCATTTGTGATTTTACCAATGTTAGATAATGGTACAGAAACATTCTTGCCACCTACAGGAACTTGTAAGTCTTTTAACTCTTGATTGAATTTAAATTGGAAAGTAATGTCTTCTTGCCCATCTCCGTTGTTGTCAATGTGTATTTCATATAAGGCTTTAGGATCTAAAGCGAAATAATTAGGCCCCCCATAAGCATCTTGTAAAGGCTGATAGTTTGCTAGTATGGTTACGAAATTACTTCGGCTCGGCTCATAACTTTTAAACATATAAAAATCTGTAGCGTCAACCTTGGGTGTTTTACTGATTGATGGTGCTTCGCGGTGGCTTGAAGCGAATGATGTCACACTAAAACTACTTAGCATAATTGCTAAAAGTAGGCGAGAGTCCATTTTGTGTCTCCTTGACCATGTTGATCTTGGGTATATTTTTGATTAATTTTTATTCGTCTTATAATTTTCTGATATGAATTTAGATCAGTATAAGACTCTTAATATTTATACTGGTTCGATAGTGAAGTTTCTGTGAGCAAGTTTTAATTTAAAAAATTTTTTGTGCTGTAGTAGATAAGATTAAATAAGTAACATCTAAAAAGTAAACATGTATTTATTGCCAAAATATTTTGATATCTGATACACCCAATTTTGTATTTGATTAGCCGTCATTACTTTGAAATCACGCCAATGATACTTCATCTGTCACCATACCATATCTCAATGCGATTTAATTCAGGGCTATTGTAAGAACACTTGGCCTACCTGAACGATGACCTTCTTGAATAGATTCAAATTGGTAGAGTTGCCAATGGCGACGTTGTAACCGTATAGTTTCAGGTATTCGACTTTGAAGTTTAGCTACTTCTGCTACAGTTTTACCTTCGGATAGCCACAATATGGTTTGTGCGCGTTGTCTTTCTCGCCAATGTGCAGCGTGTTTGGTGAGATCAATAAGTTGTTTTTGTTCAACTGGGTTGAGATGGATTGAAACGATACGTGGCATAGTTGAGCAGCAGCTAATCAAACATACCTTTTCGCATGGTTAGTTTGATTAATCAACTTAATGTATCTTCAACCATTTTTAATGGTTCGATTCACATTACTTTCAGTGATATGGGGCAGAGTAAAACTTGAAGTGCGACATAAACCACCTAATTAATTTAAAGGGTTTATGGAGTATATAAAATTGTCATACCATCATCTTAACTTTGAAGATCGTACTGCATTAATGCTTGAGTCAAGAAAAGAAGGCTTTTCACCCAGAAAATTTGCTGAACTTATTAAAAGACATCCTAGTACGATCTATCGTGAACTTAAAAGAAATAGCATCAATGACGTTTATCAAGCTCGATATGCTTCTGATAACACCTTCGCTAGACGTAGACGTGGTCACAGAAAACTCAAAATCGACTCAATTCTCTGGAGATTTATTGTTGAAGCGATCCGTTGTTTATGGTCTCCTCAGCAAATATCGAAGCGTTTAAAGACATTTCCTGATTTGGATCAAACAATGAATGTAAGCCATACAACGATTTACTCAACTATACGAGCATTACCAAAGGGTGAGTTGAAAAAAGACTTATTATCCTGTCTGCGTCATGAAAATAAAAAGCGAAAAGCTAACGGTGAACCTAAAAAAGATTCTATATTACAGGATATTAAAACTATTCATGAGCGCCCAGCCGAAGTTCAAGAAAGAAAAATACCGGGTCATTGGGA
>NZ_KB850021.1:0-5689 GCF_000369425.1 Acinetobacter sp. NIPH 284 | reverse complement strand
GGCCAATGATGTTGTGCAATCAATACATCGGATGCTTTGGCATGCTGCATTGCTTGGTCTAAATAGCCTACCCATTTTAAGGCATCACGGACTTTGGCACCGCGGAGGGTATAAAGATTATGCATGGTATGCGAAAGAATTTCTGCGCCATTATAAAGTTTCAGTGATGGGATAGAGAAGGTTAACTCTGCTGGCGCTTCTGAACCCGGCACGTTATAAAACACAAAATCCAAACCATCAATGGTCATTTTCTGTTCTGCTTGGGTGATCAGTTGTGTAGGCTCAAGGATTCCCATTTTCCCAACAGCAACAGCCTTACCTAAACCTGTATCCACCAATCCTTCAGCATTCTTTGGTAAAAAGGTTCCATACATATAGGTCGCACGACGTATCATGGCTGAACCTGCCATCAAATTTTCACTGGTCGCTTCTTCCATAAAGCCTTGTGGCGCAATAATTGGGGTTTTTCTAGCGTTAATTTCTTCTGTAGAAAGAACGCCTAATGCACCACCAAAATGATCGATATGGCTATGGGTAAAGATAATGGCTGAAATTTTTTGCTCACCTAAATGCTGCCTAGCAAATTTAAGTGCTGCTTCAGCCGTTTCTTTAGAGGTTAATGTATCCACAATAATCCAGCCAGTATCACCCTGAATAATGGTCATATTTGCCAAATCAAAACCACGAATTTGCCAAACTCGATCTGTCACTTTAAATAGACCAACATTATTGTTGAGCTTTGCTTGTCGCCATAGTGCAGGATTAACAGTATTTGGTGCTGGATCATTTAAAAAATTAAACGCATCAAAATCCCAGATCACATTGCCTTTTTCACTTTTAATTTGACCTGTTGGCTTGGCAATAAAGCCTTTTTGCGCATAATTAAACTCTGTCATATCGTCTAAATTATATTTCGTTTTATACGCATTATTTGATTCAATGACCGCTTTTTCGACTTGTCCATTTGCTGCAAAAACAGAAAATGGCAAAATAAACATCAATGAAACCGTTAAAAATTTAACTTTCATTGTCTTTCCTTCTTCAAAATATCCATAAATGTTGATTTCCTTGTCTATACTATTTTTGATATGTGTTGAATTAATAGAAGCTTTTCAATTCAAACATTATAATAACAGCCATCATTTTTTATGATGGAATCATAAAATAATATTTTACAAGAATATACCTGTTTTTATTAAAACTACGCAGTCCTTATTGGGCATGAGTTAGTAGGAGAGAAAAATAAAAATTTTGTTAAAACCTAAAGAAAAACCCCTCTGAGTCTTGCAACTTAGAGGGGTTTTGTCTTAAATTTGGTGGTACGCAGTTATTTGATGTTCGAGCATCAAGTAACGAAGATCATAAGGTTTGACGACCGTTATGATTTCACCTTTCGGCTTGTACCGCTTTTCAAATTCTATCAAATTGATAAAAAATGGCAAGCATTGTATCAGTAAAAAGTCTTTCGTTACCTGACTCTCGTTCATCCAATAAGCAATACATAGACAGTATTCGAGCCTTATCAGCTTCTGTGCATCCTTTTTAAGGAAGATATGCGGTGCATGTGGAGGGAATAAGTGTCACTGGTGCATCGTAGCGATAGTGAAAGCTGAGAAGCAGGAGCTGAACCGTTACAGGGGAATCCCACAAAAGCGGAGCGTTGAGAGTAGTTGTATAGGTTGGTTAAGTTGCATGTTGGAGAAATCCTCGCAGAGATACCGCCATACTTCGACAGGGAGCGCGTGGGGAGAGGTGCAGTACCTTTAGTCCTTGTCTGCCATGTATGTGAAGCATGGTGCGGATACGACCGATGCGTGGCTCCGTCAGCCTAATCAGGTTAAATCGGCAATACTTAGGGGATGTGTTATTTTTTGAATGACAGCCCTTAGGGAGAGTATTGCCGAAACTCTCTCAACGCTCACCATCTGCCTGAGCAAAGCGAGGGCTGTGGTGGTGGTGAGAAAGAGTTGAGTGCTATTGTTTTACAAGATTTATGCCAGTTCTTATTAGGGTTTATATACTGTATCATTTGATTAAATTTTAGTATAAATAATTCTTTCCCTTTTTAAATAAGCAAGGATACACAGTTACCCCTATTTCACTTCGTTTAATAGTGCTAAGCTGTGACCTTGATCAGGGGCTTCACCCCCGATACCCCCGAAAACCGGTTTAAAGAAAAATCAAAGATTTTCCTCTAAACCGGTTAGACCAAGAATGGGATTGTTCAAGTGGAAATAGATTCAGTAACTAAACAGAAAGTAGTACGGGAACGGACGTTTAAAGTCAGACTTTCAGAATCAGAATATCAATTGCTCGATGCCAATAATCCTTTTGGTTCAATCGCAAAGTTGCTACGTCAGTCAGCAGTAGATAAAGCAACAAAGATTTATAATTCCAAAGCAGATGATGCTGAAAAAATTAAATCAACAAAGATTGTTGAATCTTCATATAGCAAGACAGAGAGAAATTTAATCCTAGAATTGGGTCGTATAGGTAATAACGTGAATCAGATTGCCAAAGCGATTAATACGGATATTGCAGGGACAGGTACTTTTGACAAAGTGAAGTTACTTCATTTGTTGATTTCCATAGATCAACAACTTCGGGAGTTACGACCAGATGATCGTTGATTTTTTTAGACATGGTTCAGGATTATCTAAAGGTTGTCTAGATTATTTGCTTGGTGAAGATAGAGAGCGAGAACATGCACAGGTTTTAAGTGGTGATGTTGACTTGACCGCTCAACTGATTGATAGCAGTCCTTTTGCCAAGAAATATACCAGTGGTTGTTTATCCTTTTACGAGCATGCTTTATCTGACCAGGATAAACAGCAGATCATGCAAAATTTTGAGGAATGCCTTTTCCCTGGTCTCGATAAAGATCAGTACCAAATTTTATGGGTACAGCACCAAGATAAGGTGAATCAAGATACTGGAGAGACACGGCTTGAGCTGAATTTTGTGATTCCAAACGTTGAGCTTTCGACAGGCAAACGGCTACAGCCATTTTATGCGCCAGTGGATTTAGATCGAGTGGATCTGTTTAAGCAGATTACCAATGCAGAACATCAACTATATGATCCCGATGATCCGAACAATCAGCAGCTTTTAATCAATAAGAAGAACTTACCCAAGGATGTGAAGGATTTTAAAGATCAGTTACACCAAAGGATTTACCAAGCTGTAGTCGATGGCAAAGTTGCCGATCGGCAAAAATTGGTTGAATGGCTTGAATCGAATGAAATCAAAGTCACCCGACAAACCCAAAAATCAATATCAATCGAAAATCCATACGAGGGCGCAACACGTCCTATCCGTTTAAGTGGAGAGGTTTATGAGCAAGGCTTTAGCGCTACTGGCGAATATCGACAAGAAGTACAACAGCGAATTGCAACGTACCGAGGAACAACTTCTGAGCGGTATCGAGCAAACGTCACAGATTATCAAAGACAGCTTGAGCACAAGAGCCAATATCACAGCGACCGCTATCCAGCAGTCAGACGAGAAATTAGCGCAGAACCTACAGAACAGCTCACAGCAGATCGAGAAGCAGCTCGACCAGTACCAAGCCTTGCTACAGTCCAAATTGAGCCGTTTAAAGCAAATGAACGAGCAGATACAGACAAAAGAACAGCAAGTTCAGAACAAAAGCCTACTGAAACAGCTTACCACTTTGAATATGGCAATGATTTTGGGAGCTGCTATTTTAATTATTCTCATTATTGCGCTCGGTTTTATGGGCAAAAGCAAGTACAACGAGATACGGACACTCAATATGACCATCAACGAGAAACAAATGCGAGTGGATCACCTGAACCGATCGGGGGGCAGTTTGACGTTCAGCACATGCAGACAGCAAAACAGCAAAGCCCAACGTCTATGTATTCAGATCAACAAGGACGCAGGGGATTGGCAGAACAACTTCATGGTGCCGATGGGGTATTAAGTGATGACCGAATTAGAAACACAGTTATTGAAAATCATCGAAGAACAACAGCAGCAATTACAGCAACAACAAACTCAGTTGCAGCAGCAACAGCAGAGTTTAGACGTGATGCAAAAGAAAATTATCCAAGCCTTATCAGCACAATCAAAGGCAATGGAGAGCGTACAGACAGACTTAGTGCAAACACAAAAGTCATTATCGACAATACAGACACAATTTCACGAATTGGAAAAAAATACAGCGACCTATACCGAGCAGATCAATGGCAAAGTCAGGGAGATGAGCCAAATTACAACGAATTACGAGGACGTACTGGAGAAAATCTCAACCACACAACGGTCAGTCTCGTCACAAGTAGCCAAAGCTCAGCAGAATTTGCTCGAAACGTCCGAACTATTGAAGCGAATATCGTCCAAATGAAGGAACGGAAAAAGGAAATGGAGCAGCCCCAACCTAAGCGAGATCGGGGCATGAATTTTGGCATGTAGGGTTTATGCTCGATTCCGACTGTTGCTAATCAAAAATATGGAACAATGATTAAATATTAGGCGTGAAACGTGAAGAATCAATAAAAAAGCCCGACTTAGACAAGTTAGGCTTTTTTATTGATTGTAAATTATTGAAATAATTAAACTAATTTTGTATTTATGTGCACTAATGTGTGCACATAAAAGCGGAGACTTTAATTTGGTAGGGTTCTTTAAGCCCAGTCATTTCATCCTAATCATTTGGTCGAGTGACAATTGGAAAAGTTGAGTCTGGACGTTTAAACATTGCAAAGAATTTTCCAATTTCCAATGGATTGCCTTTGACTTTACTTTCGTTAGAAAGCAGGACTTTTACCCCTTTTATTTGACCTGTAATCATTTTTAGATATAAGGGCTTGGTTACGGTTAATGTTGGGCAATCCGATGCCAAATCTTTACTGTCATCATGACGCTTAAACTGCATGATTGAGTTTTCAACCCATAATGAAAAATTCTCTTGGGTATCCGACAAAACCAGATTGATACACTGGTTTTCATTTTTTAAATTTTCCACATCTAAATTTGTCGCCATGGCTTCAAGAAATCTTTCAGTTGGCGTGTGAATCAATAAATCACTCGGATCAGATGTATTTTGTAGGGGTACATTATTTTGTAGCTCTTGAGCACCCACCAAAAAGAAATTACGCCAAGTTGAAGCCTCAGCAGCATAGCCCAATTGACGATACGTATTTGCCAATAAGTCTTTTGCTTGTTGGTTTTGAGGGTTATTCAACACAATATGTTTTAAAATCTCGGCAGCCCATCTATAGTCAGCTTGAGCATAGGCATCCCGCGCATTTTTTAATGCATTATTCTCCCCACCTGCCAACTCAATATATTTTTTTGCAACAGCTTTAGGCGGTAATGGATCTAAATTGGAAGGATGAGCATCGAACCATCCCATATAGTATTGGTATATCGCTTTTACATTATGCTTTAAGGTTCCATAATAGCCATGCGCATATAGCTTTTGATCAAGTGCCGCTGGAAGCTGAATTTTCTCGGCAATTTCAGCACCATTAAAACCAGAGTTCATATATCTCACCGTCTGATCATGTGTGAACTTATAAACATCTCGCTGGGTTTTAATAAAATCTTGAATATTGTCATTGCCCCAGACAGGCCAATGATGTTGTGCAATCAATACATCGGATGCTTTGGCATGCTGCATTGCTTGGTCTAAATAGCCTACCCATTTTAAGGCATCACGGACTTT
>NZ_KB850020.1:0-3321 GCF_000369425.1 Acinetobacter sp. NIPH 284 | reverse complement strand
CAGGGTAAATGTATGTTTATGGCAGGGTAAATGTATGTTTATGGCAGGGTAAATGTATGTTTATAAGGCTTGAAACTATTGCTATGTAAGAGTTTCAAGCTAATTAAAAACAATTAAAAGAAGTTAAAAACAATTAAAAACCCGCTTCGCTATTTTTTTTGTTAAAATTTAAGAGAAATTTTATTTGTCGAGGTGGCAAATGAGTGTAATGGGCTTTATGGTAACTACTACACAAACCCAAAAAACTGCACCTATCAAGATTAATCTTGATAGAATGAAATCTGCTTTATCTGCGGAAAGCTTTGTAATGCCTCAAGGTTTATCTCGTGAAGAAAAGCGCAGATTCATTTTAGAAGCAGGAAAAAAGTAATTGTCATACACTTGGGAATTTGGAAAACAGTTTGCTGTTGAGTTTGGTAATTATCCTGAAAATCAACAAGATAAAATTCTAGACTTTACTGATGTTTATGAGAAGTATGGATTAAACGACTTTTCTAAATACCAAGGCAAAATTTCACAATCATGGCGTGGAATTGATAAAACTCATCCAATATATGACTATGCGTATTCAAATAACCTTTGGCATTACCATATAGGTATTCCTGAATACGTTAAAAGCAAATATAACAATTACTTAACATCAGATATGATTCTCCATTTTCAGTGGAAAAACCGTTCTAATCATATTTTTATTGCAGATATCACATGGCACTATAAATCTAATGGCGAGTTTTGGTTGCCTGAACCAAATTATTTAGATTGAGAAGCCTTTTATAAAAAATATTGAGTGTACAGTTGAAAGAAAATTGGAATGATTTTATAGATAGAAAATACGATAGGTTCATGTGGACTGATTCATTAAATAATGAACATGTCTTTTGTACTATTGATCACGAAGTTCTAATAGAGTTAGCTAGAGCGATTCTGAATACAATCTATAAAGATAGTGGCTGTTTTCAAAAACTTATAAAGATCCCTGATGGCGGTTTAAATATCAATGATATAATTCTTGATTATGCAATACCTGCTTCATGTGTTGTAACTAACCTAACATCTGATTGGGAAGACTCATATCTTGGTATTCCAAGCTATTATATTGTTGATCTTTATCAGTCATCAGACTATAGGTTCTCTGAACCAATGCACTCCAAAATTTTAAATTTAGTTGAATTTAAAATTTAAAAAAACCAGCTACAAAGCTGTAGCTGGTTTTTTATAAGTCATTTGTCTTTTTTATTATTAAAATTAATCGTCAGCACAAACGTAGGCTCAATTGATATCAGCTTTAAAACTTCAGCAATGATATGAAGATCTAAGTTTAGGGCCATTTGTAAAAGATCATTTGCCCATAAAACCACACTCAAAAAAATTAAAATAAACATGAAAACACCTTGTCCTTAAACAAAGTATTTAGTCCAAACAGAGTAGTTGTTTGGTTATAAATTGATCAAACGGTTATATTAATTTTAGATTTAAAATCAATTTCTTATATGTTTTTTAAATAAAGAAACAAGGGGTACTCGATGCTTTAAATTTTGGCTTTAGCCACACTTTAAAGTCGAGTAACTTTGCGTCTGTGGCTATCAAATTAGTAATGGAAAAAACAAAGCAAAGTACCGCCCGAAATTATTTAGGGTCAATCACACAATAATCACCATTTTTTCCATATCCACACTGCTTTTTCATGACTTTGACGCAGGTTTGTCCCTCACATTTGGATATGTCTAGGCTGTATTGCTTGAGGTTGTTTACTTCCGATCTACGTTGTTGAATTTCGTCCATGCTTGGGACGAATAGGAATAACGCCAAAAATAAAATCATGACCAACCCAACAAAGGCACTGGCGTACACCATGATGAATTGGGTGTTCAGTCGACTTGTTGCCTTGTCTAATTCCTGAATACGGCTCTTTAATGCGCTTATTGCTTGTTTATTGGTGTCCTGTAGCGATTTTTCCGCCTTATCGAGCACACCTGTAGCAACTTGGCTGTAAAACGTCTCTAATCGCTTCTGATCGTCTGCTATGGCTTCTCGATATTCTTTCATTGATGCCAATAAAATATATAACTGGTCGTCTAAATCATCATTTTGGTTGCTCATCGTGACCATCCGCCTTTATTCAAATTAGGTGAAGCCTTTTGTTCGGCTTTTTTCATTTCTCTTTCTTGCTGTCGCTTCTGTTCCGCTTGGCGTTCCAGTTCTAGGCGTTTGCTTTCTTGGTTCTTCTGCCATTTATCAAAACCTTGATCGACACGGTTTAAACCACGTTGTAAAACGCTCTCTTTTTGCTGTTTTTCTTGGTGAAGCTGTTGGCTATTTTGCTGTTTGACGTTGTCATTAAAACGGCTGATTTCAGTGTCTATGCCTTGTCTGCGTAATTGGGTGACTTTGGTGCCTTCATGGATGGTGGCTTGTAGTCCGTTGTTCTGATCAGCATAGCTACGATGGTCAATTTTTTGCTGTTGTCCTGCTTGTTCCAGGGCGTGATTCGCCAGGTCTGCCCAAGTTGCCCGAATTTGTTTAATGTCCTCTTGGGTTGTACCGATATTGAGGGTCTTTCTTTTGGCGTTACTGAGTTCAATCTCTGCTTTTGTGGTCAGGATCAAATTGTTTTCAGGGTCTAATTCCGCCTTTCGGGTAGTAAGCATGATATGGGCGTGATGGTTCTTATCATTTCCGCCTTTGCTGGGTTCGTGGATGGCTAAGTCTGCAATCACGCCATAGCGATCAACTAAGGCCGTGGCAAAGGCTTTTGCCAAGTCCTTACGTTGATCTGCGTCTAATTCATCGGGTAGGGCGATTACCCATTCTCTAGCGGTTCGGGCATCTTTGCGGTTTTCTGACTGTTCCGCCAAGTTCCAAAGTTGGCTACGATCAATTTCTATATCGAGGTTGGAGATAATTTCGGTATGGGCGACACCATCCTTTCTCGTAAAATCGTGGGTTAGCCCTGTGCGTTCATCCTCTAATTTTTCCCCTGCACGATATGCAGACGATGCAATCGCAGTTCTTCCAGAACTGCGATTAACCGTTTTAGTTGAACAGTGATAAATTGCCATTAAATGAAGCTATCAGTATATTTTTTTCGAATCTCATCTAAGTTGTCATTAATATCAATGAGAGCCTTTTCTAGTTTAGAATTGTCATACTCTAGACTTCTAGTATTGTTTTCTATACGACCTAAATTTGTTGATAATATTGAAAGAAAAATAATACCGAAAATAACATAGGACTTACGCACTATTATTTATAGATTCTCTGTGGTAGGAGATGATTTTTATCGAGAATAAAGTCATCAATGAAGTCTTTGATGATTGGTCT
>NZ_KB850019.1:0-3687 GCF_000369425.1 Acinetobacter sp. NIPH 284 | reverse complement strand
TCAAAGTTAAGATGATGGTATGACAATTTTATATACTCCATAAACCCTTTAAATTAATTAGGTGGTTTATGTCGCACTTCAAGTTTTACTCTGCCCCATATCACTGAAAGTAATGTGAATCGAACCATTAAAAATGGTTGAAGATACATTAAGTTGATTAATCAAACTAACCATGCGAAAAGGTATGTTTGATTAGCTGCTGCTCAACTATGCCACGTATCGTTTCAATCCATCTCAACCCAGTTGAACAAAAACAACTTATTGATCTCACCAAACACGCTGCACATTGGCGAGAAAGACAACGCGCACAAACCATATTGTGGCTATCCGAAGGTAAAACTGTAGCAGAAGTAGCTAAACTTCAAAGTCGAATACCTGAAACTATACGGTTACAACGTCGCCATTGGCAACTCTACCAATTTGAATCTATTCAAGAAGGTCATCGTTCAGGTAGGCCAAGTGTTCTTACAATAGCCCTGAATTAAATCGCATTGAGATATGGTATGGTGACAGATGAAGTATCATTGGCGTGATTTCAAAGTAATGACGGCTAATCAAATACAAAATTGGGTGTATCAGATATCAAAATATTTTGGCAATAAATACATGTTTACTTTTTAGATGTTACTTATTTAATCTTATCTACTACAGCACAAAAAATTTTTTAAATTAAAACTTGCTCACAGAAACTTCACTATCGAACCAGTATAAATATTAAGAGTCTTATACTGATCTAAATTCATATCAGAAAATTATAAGACGAATAAAAATTAATCAAAAATATACCCAAGATCAACATGGTCAAGGAGACACAAAATGGACTCTCGCCTACTTTTAGCAATTATGCTAAGTAGTTTTAGTGTGACATCATTCGCTTCAAGCCACCGCGAAGCACCATCAATCAGTAAAACACCCAAGGTTGACGCTACAGATTTTTATATGTTTAAAAGTTATGAGCCGAGCCGAAGTAATTTCGTAACCATACTAGCAAACTATCAGCCTTTACAAGATGCTTATGGGGGGCCTAATTATTTCGCTTTAGATCCTAAAGCCTTATATGAAATACACATTGACAACAACGGAGATGGGCAAGAAGACATTACTTTCCAATTTAAATTCAATCAAGAGTTAAAAGACTTACAAGTTCCTGTAGGTGGCAAGAATGTTTCTGTACCATTATCTAACATTGGTAAAATCACAAATGATAGTAGTTCAGCTCAAAATACCGCTGAAACATATACTGTTACCATGATTAAAGGTGACCGACGTAAAGGTGATCGAAGTACTTTAGGCTCTTTTAAAAAGCCATTCGATAATGTTGGCGCAAAATCAATTCCAAACTATCAAGCCTACGCAGATACATTTGTCCAAAACATTAACTTTGGAAATTGTGGTTCTGGTAAAGTTTTTGTCGGTCAACGTCAAGATCCTTTTGCTGTTAACTTAGGTGAAGTATTCGATTTAGTGAATATTAAGATTCCTGCGACTCAACTCGCACCTTCAGGCGTAAACGCTGAAGATCAAGGATTGAATAATATTGCAAATAAAAACGTCACTACAATTGCTTTAGAAGTTCCACAATCTTGTTTAGTGGCTTCAAATGATACAGTGATTGGAGGATGGACAACAGCAAGCTTACCTCAAGCCACCTTATTAAATCCTAATCCTGAAAGCAATCTTTCCAGTGCAAGTAAAGTTGGTGGTGCTTGGACTCAAGTTTCACGTTTAGGCATGCCTTTAGTTAATGAAGTCGTCATTGGTCTTAAAGATAAAGATAAATTTAATGCAAGTAAGCCTGTGAATGATGGGCAATTTGCTGACTATGTGACTAACCCAACCCTCCCTACATTAATAGAAGTTCTTTTTAAAGAGGCAACTGGTGGTGCCGTAGTTGCGCCAACAAACTTTCCAAGAACTGACTTAGTTAACGCATTTCTTTTAGGTATTCCTGGCTTAAATCAACCTAAAAATGTAAAAGCATCTGAAATGTTACGTCTAAATACTGCTATTACTCCAGCGGCAAAAGATAAACAAAATCGTCTTGGTGTAATCGGTGGAGATACTGCAGGATTCCCGAACGGTCGTAGACCTGGTGATGATGTCGTCGATATTGAGCTGAGAGTTGCTATGGGCTTACTCTGCACAATTGATGGTGTGAATACCGCTGTTGGTTGTAAAGCGAGCGATGCTAAAGCTGGAGGAATAGGCTTTACAGATGGAGCTCTACAATCACCACAACAATTTGGTACTGCTTTCCCATACTTAAATACTCCAGTAGCAGGCTCTCCATTTAATACAGCTAGCAAATAATTAGGAGTAGTCGCCATGAGAAAACTCATTTTGCTGTTCATGGTTGGTATTGGATTAAGTGGCTGCGGTGGTAATGACAATAATTCAAAACCAAATAATAACAACCAACCCCAAAATGACCCCGTTCTTAAAGAAACGTTGTCATTAACCAATCAACCTCAAAGTAACTACGAACAGGCTGAACCTAAAAGTATTACTGAAATTTCAGAATCTACTATAGATAACAAATCAGAACCCGTTGCAGTGAAATTTTAAGATTGAGACTCTTAACAAACTTCTGTTAAGAGTCTTTATAGGAGTTTTAAATGTTAATTCGTCAGCTAACATTATCAATAATAGCTTCATTGTATTTAAGTACTGCTTTCGCTCACCCCAAACATCACCATGAAGAATCTTCATCGAGTTCAGAACATCCAGATTATTCAGTAATGTTAAAAAACAATCATAATGATGAACTGAGAAATCAAATCGTTAATGTGTTACTTGAAAAAGCTTATTCAAAAGGCGACGGTGAGTTTTTAGAACAAGCTGAAGACTTAATGAAATCAAGCTTCAATTCATCAGACACAGAAAATAAATTGCTAGAAACTCGACTCGCTCAAGCAAATCATAATTTCAGCAGAGCAGAAACAATACTTAATGACGTATTAAAAAAAGACCCTAAAAATTATGATGCAATTTTACAACTCGCAAATATATATAGATTACAAGGTCAATTTAATCAGTCACTTAAATTATGTGATCAATTAGATCAACAGAGTGTGAAACTTTATCAAGCTGGTTGTGTCCTGCAAGTGGATGCAATGACAAAAAATATTTCAGAAATAAAATCTAGAACAAATGAACTTCTTCAAATGGCAACAAGGCTAAATAAAAACGATCAGCAATGGTTAGGTAATATTATGCTGGAAATAGCGACAAGATTTAATGATCCAACTCTTGCGAGCCAATCTATTCCATTACTTAATGTAGATAATTTACCCAACACTCTTGCTAAATCCAATTGGTATATTTCTCAACAAGAATATTCAAACGCAATCAAAATTCTGACCCCATATCGTTATCATGATGGTGCGTTGTATAGAATTATTTTAAGCAAACAGAAACTAAACGATCCTCTTGCAGAAAAAGACCTAAATGAACTAACTCAAAGAGTACAAAATCTACTCGACCATAAGGATCACATACATCTCAGAGAGCAAGCTCAATTCCTATGGGTTTCAAAAAAATATGATGAAGGTTTACGCATAGCTGCCAAAAACTGGAATATGCAAAGAGAAAAGTAAGCCTCCAGTGAATCACCACTATTTTTAGTGGATCAATCCCCCGATAGTGTCCACTAACCAATAAGTGGACACCTATTTATGGATTTAAAGA
>NZ_KB850018.1:0-3692 GCF_000369425.1 Acinetobacter sp. NIPH 284 | reverse complement strand
GAATTTTCTAAGCCTCTTTCAAGCCCCAAATTCTTCACTTCATTTGCAAAATCGGTCTGTGTTTGACTTAATTTTGCTCTTCCGCCTAGCCATTTTTTTGCATTCAACCCCCCTTTTTCATCAATTGGTACAACATAAACAATCAGGTGCGGAGTCGTTTCATCTCTGTGAATTGAGCAAGCAATAACGTTTTCTTTACCATATTTTTTATTTAAGAACTCTAAAGACTTTTTAAAAAATTCTTTCTCTTTTTCAGTTCCCCAGCCGTTCCAATCTGGTGACGTAGTAATTAAATGCTCAATACATAAAACAGCATTCTTACGCCTTTTTTCAGGTATCGAATTTTTGATAGCTGCAAAACATGAATTGTATGTTTCTAAAGAATGTTCATTTAAATGAATTCTACTTTCGTCAGCGTTTGGCGTTGGTCTTGTTCTATAAGTATGAGAAAGAGAACCACCAATTTCACCAAAACTTTTAAGTTTAGCAGTTCGATATATAGCGAAAGACATGCAAAAATCCAATGCAGAAAAAACACACGATATCAGAATTCACGGATAACTTTTAGAATGAAAGTGTACTCACTACACTTTATAAAACCCGAATGGGTTTTAAAAGTTCATGAGCAGGGGAAACTTTCCCCTTGACCCCTTAAAAAACCCTGTCGGGTTTTTAGGTCATTAAGCAAATACCTGGCAGATTCAAAAGTTGAATCAATACCAAATTGCCTAAAGTCTGACTCAACAAGATTTAATACTTTTGCTTGTAGCCTTAGCTTTTTAATAATTGACCACTCAAAGTCAGTAAACACCACGGCACTAATAATTAGTGCATCTTCTGATTCTTCTTTATTTGCTAATTCTTCATCTGTTGTTTCAACAATAGATAGAAGTTTCTTCAATCCTTTCGACCAAAAAAGTTGTCGTCTACCTTTAAATGCTTTGGCATAAGTTTTGAAAATATATGAATATTTATCTCTAGTGCTTGCTTCCATTTGAGATAAATCTAAGACCTCCCACATGGTAAGACTAGACATATTTTTCTTACCAACTTTCATGTGGGATTGTGTCATTTCTTCTGCAAGTCCCCATTTTGCGATGTAGTCAGCAAGCATATCTTCAGCATTTGAACCCATTTTTAAGTCCACGCCATGCTTACGACTCGGCTTGCCAAGTCCTTGCTTCACACACTTCTCAGACCATAGTTCATACAAGTCAGATTCAATAATTTCAAGATCTTCAGCCTTATACGGTTTATCCAAAATCAAAAGAATATGGTAGTGCGGATGAAAACCATTGTTGTCGCTGTACTTAACCTCTGTTGCTGTAATGTGCCCAACAAGTGGCATTTGCGATTTGAAGTAATCTCTTGAGTTTCTATTTGTCCATAATGAGTGCTTAGCCTTACCCATGTTTTTCAATAGTTCTTTGAGGTTGTCGCCCATGTAATGCGGAGCTGTCAAAGTTAGCATTGCAACATGCAAACCCTTGCCACGACATGCTTTCATGGCTTCTGCTAATTCTTTTTTTCGCTCTTGTGAAATTTTGAAACTACACGAAGGGCAGACCCAGACAGACCCACAATGAATAACATTATTCAGGCTTGCAACGCCTGTTGACGTGTTAATTGACGCTGAAACACTTTGTTCAGAATCTCTTTTATGTTTACCACATGCACAAACCCTATGTTGTTCTTTTAGCAATTTCTTTGGTTCATACAGAATATCGCTTGCACGATCTCTCAAAGCATAGACGTATGATCTATGATTTTGACGTTTATCATAATCAGCAGAATTTTTTTCTTGTTTAATATCAATGTTGGAACATGATTTCGTAGATGTTCCAAGGCCACCTGATTTTTTTGCAGACGTGACTCCAGAATACGCTAAAACGCTTCTATTTGAAGAGATTGATTTTTGAGTATTTAATATATTTTGCATCTCGAAAGTCCTTTTAACGACTTGCGAGATGTAGATGTGTTGCTATAATAGCTTTGCATGCTGACATTCTCTGACGTTCTGATCAGCATGTACAAAAGAGACCCATTCTCGCCAAAGAATTTTTTCGGGTCTTTTTTTGTATCTACTGAAAAGTAAATAAAAATTCTGTTTTTGAAGTTACAACTGTTTCAAAGTGATTGCAACTGTGGCGAAAGCTGAAGCTAGCACAGACTCTAAAAAAAAATCGTTTTAAAGAGAGAATCTGCAAAAAAAAATCAGTTCGCGCACTTCGTGACGCTCTGCACCTACCTTTTTCAGCAAAAGAGGGCAGCCTGTAATCAGGGAAAAGGCAGCGCAAATTTTGATTTAGCTCAATCACTCGTAGACACTCGTTCGGCTACTACATCGAAAAATCATTACCCTTTGGCTTCTGCTGTTCAGGCTCACTATAAGAGTTCCCTTTCATATAGTTCGGGTCAATCTTACGCATTGCCTCTAAATGTTCTTTACTCTGCTGCTCCCGTTCATAGAGCGGCTTCAAACGTGTTTGCAAATAATCACTATAAAGCAAATCAGTTTTTTCACGCACAAAGTCACCAAAATCCGCTAGTTTTTTAATTTTTTCTACTTCTGAATACTTTGTTTTCTCTAGCTGTTGTTCAACAACATTGCTGATATTTTCAAATAGATAAAAAACCTCTCTTCCCGCTCTACCGTCATTATCCCAATCGACATTTTTGTCCATGCCGATCCTGTAAATCGTTTCAACGACCCCACCCTCCGCGGCCCAGTTGATTGCATGTTTGAACTCATCCAACCTGCTTAAATCACCTGTGCGAATTTGTTGTAAGCGATACTCAAAATGCTGATTTTGTAAAACTGGTTTTTCAGATTTTCTAAAAGCTAAAATGTCAGCAATTGCAGCTTTTTCAGATTGATTTTCAGAATTTGCAGACACAACTTTTAAATCATGCGCAAAAGCCCCCTCTTTTCTCTCTATAGCTCGTTCAGCAACCCACTCCCTATGCTGATCAACCTTTTTCTGTAAAGCTGCCCTACGCTCATTTTCAAGCCTTTCCTGCTCTTTATAATGCCGTTCGGCTTCTGCTTTTCTTTCAGCTTCACGTGCATTCTTACGTTGATCTACAGCATTTATGACATCAATTTCTAAGCGTTGAAATGCATGAGGATCAACTTTTTTAAACTCTGAAAAACTCTCAAACTCTTTTAAACGCATCGAATTATTGTGAATGAGCTTAGCTTTATCTCTTTCGTTTTCACTCTCTAAAAGTTCTATTTTTTTCTCAAAGTCTTGTCTAATCAGCTTATTGTCAGATTTCAGTCTTTGATTTTCATTAATTAACTTTTCAGCATTAAGCCTGCTTTCTACTAATTTTGTTTCATAGCTAGTAACAGTAGCTTTTAACTGTTTTTGATGCTCAACTTTTAATTCAAGAACTTGATTTTCATAGTTTGAATGAATTATTTCATATGCACTTTTCAACTGCGCATTAAAACTATTTGTCGTTTGAAAAAGCCCCATTTTCGGGAGCAAGTCATAGTTAATCGGCTGAATTTCATATTTTTTTTCTTTTAACTTTGGCGTTGGTTTTTCAATTTCTGCATAAAATTGCTTAATCGTTTTATGTCGAGCTTTTGAATTTTCTAAGCCTCTTTCAAGCCCCAAATTCTTCACTTCATTTGCAAAATCGGTCTGTGTTTGACTTAATTTTGCTCTTCCGCCTAGCCATTT
>NZ_KB850017.1:0-1070 GCF_000369425.1 Acinetobacter sp. NIPH 284 | reverse complement strand
TTGAACTTAATTGCGATCTATAACCCAGATGCAACTGCGACCATGATTGATGGTGGTTTCTTCCAAGAAGAAGTTGAAGAACGCAAAATCTTAGCTGTACCGATGGTGTTTCAAGACAATGAACATATTGGACAAGGTCGTATGACTTTGGAAGAAATCGTGGCGAAGCTAGATACCAACTCAGCTGAAAAAGATGCCGCAGCACTCAATGCCAAAGATGCTTTTGATGTATTGGTGATTGGTGGTGGTCCTGCAGGTGGTACAGCAGCGATCTATGCAGCACGTAAAGGGATCAAAACAGGTATCGTGGCTGAACGCTTTGGTGGTCAGGTCATGGATACTATGGACATTGAAAACTTCACCACGGTTCAAAAAACTGTAGGTCCAAAGTTTGCTCAAGATATGGAAGCCCATGTACGTGAGTACGGTGTGGATATCATGAATTTACAACGTGTCAGCAAGATCACAGGTGCAGATCAGACAGCCAATGGTCTGGTTGAAGTTGAATTGGAAAATGGGGCTAAGCTTGAATCGAAAACCATTATTCTTTCAACAGGCGCACGTTGGAGAGAAATGAATGTACCGGGTGAAGCAGAATACCGTACCCGTGGTGTAGCGTACTGCCCACACTGTGATGGCCCATTATTCAAAGGCAAACGTGTTGCGGTGATTGGTGGTGGTAACTCTGGTGTAGAAGCAGCGATTGACCTTGCAGGAATTGTGGAGCATGTGACGTTGGTTGAGTTTGATACCAAGCTTCGTGCAGATCAAGTGTTGCAAGACAAATTAAACAGCTTGCCGAATACCACTGTGATTTTGAATGCGCTCAGTACTGAAGTGGTCGGAGATGGTGCTCAAGTGACGGCGTTGAAATACAAAGATCGCGCGACTGATGTTGAACATACAGTTGAGCTTGCAGGAATCTTTGTGCAGATTGGTTTATTACCAAACACAGATTTCTTGAAGAACAGTGCGGTTGAACTCAGCAATCGTGGTGAGATTGTGATCAATGATCGTAATGAAACCAATGTCAAAGGTGTATTTGCTGCGGGTGACTGTACCACCGTGCC
>NZ_KB850016.1:0-93524 GCF_000369425.1 Acinetobacter sp. NIPH 284 | reverse complement strand
CAGGTAATTTCGATATTTTTAAAACTCACTAATCAACCCAAGAACCTAACCTATCTAGCCAAATCCTTGTTTATCAACAAGTTTTTATCTGCATCGCCGCCGATGGATGTGCATTCTACATCATTCCTTACCCAATACAACCCCCTTTCCTAATCTTTTTATTTAAGTGGACGTTTTTAAACCAAAATCACAATTTTTCTTATATTTTTCGACCGAATTTGTTTTAATAAGAAGAGAACAACTAAACTGTATACCTTATATCTATGTTTTGCGTCATGCAGCGCAATCATTCTAATGACTGTATTTCGCTCTAATGGCGACGAAGGACTTATATGCATTACTCAAATTACATCTTGCTTGGGCTGTTAACTGCTGGAGCATACTCACCTGTATTAGCACAAGAAGTTCAAAACGAGCCATCTATTCAAACAAGCTCTGTGGCAAATACCAACAATCAACAATCAACATCGACGATTCAAGCCATAAAAGATTTAAAACATATCACTAGAAATGATTTAAAGGTCAATGCAAACGCTGCCCAACCTGATGCTGTAAAAGATCCTTTACAACCATTGAATAGACAGATCTTTGCTTTAAATGATGCTTTGGATCGTAATTTATTAAAACCTGTTGCAATACAGTATGTAGCAAAAGTTCCAGAAGAAGTCCGTACTCCTTATCGCCAATTTAGGAAAAATCTAGGTGAACCTTGGAATGCAGTCAACCAATTAATCCAAGGACGACCAACTCGCGCTGCCAAGACATTAGGTCGTTTCACGATTAATACGCTTACAACACTAGGTTTTGCTGATCCTGCCCGTCGTTTAGGCCTAACCACTGAAGAGGAAAGTTTTGGCGTCACTTTAGGTTACTACGGTGTACCATCAGGTCCTTACGTGATGCTGCCATTTTTTGGTCCAAGCACATTCCGTGACGGTTTTGGTTTAGCAACAGATAGTTTTGGTCGCCCACAAAAATATTTATTAGATGATCAAGAAGGTATTTATTGGTCTACTAATTTATTACAAGCAATTGATGCTCGCTCACAAATTTTGGATATTGAAGAAAGCTTAAAAGGCGATAAATATTCAATGATCCGTGATTTTTACTTACAACGTAAAGCCTTCCAAATCGCTGAAAAGCATGGAGATTCGGCAGATGTTTCATTTGTAAGTGACGAAGATGATAATAACGATCAATCAGGTGATGACAAATAATCTCTGAGGAATTTTAAATGATAGACTTATGTATTAATTTAAAGTTTTAGCAATACTATGTTTTTCATCATATTTCATCTATGATGAATTAAAAAATGATCATACAAATACAAAAGGTCGGCTGTTTATCTATGTATTTTATTCAACCCACACGCTCAATATCTTATTTAGAACAAGCACTAAATGAGTTACCGAGTTTACAAATCATTCATATCGATGATTTAGATTTGTATGATCAAACAATCATTGCTATTGCCGATGTACAAGATTTTTTAAAATACCAATGGAAATTACCTACAATTGTTCTTGCTTTTGAACATGAAGGAACTGCATTAGCTCAAGCATGGGAAATGGGTGCGTTGGCAGGATGGATTTGGAGTGAATTACCCAAAAATCCTGTTCACTCATTGTTTAAAATCGATGCTCAATATAAACGTAATCAAGATAGTAGAGATTTACCTTCCGCCGCAGAACTACAAAAAAGATTATTACCAAACCCGATCGAATTACCAAACTATCAATTTGAATCATTTTTTCAGCCTTCAGCTTACCTGTCAGGAGATTGGTATGATTACTGGAGATTAAATGATGATGAAGTCTTGTTTTATTTAGCAGATGTTTCAGGCCATGGGGTAACAAGTAGTTTACTCACATCTTGGATGGCGGCATTTCATGGCCGATCAAAAACACCTAGTCAATTGATTCAAAAACTAAATGCAATGTTAGTACAAGAAAATATTGAAAAGCATATTACTATGGTGGCGGGAATATTAAACTTAGCAACTCATGAAGTATGTTGGTCTAGCGCTGGTCACTACCCTCCTCCAATTATCTTTGAACCCAACCAACCACCACAAATCCTTACAACAAGTAGCTTTCCATTAGGTCTTACTGAAGAACTAGAAGTTGAAGAACATTGTTGTACGCTGAGCCGTAATGCTCGTTTTATATTATGTTCTGATGGCGCACTTGAACCATTTGATGGCGGTTTGAATGATCAATTTAATCAATTGGTCGAACATCTTCAGCATGACGCTTTCAAAGCACCAGATCATGTTGCTGACGATATTGCAATATTAAGCATATGTCGAATGAATTAAGTCTAAAATCAATATTTTAATTAGATCACAGCATCCAACCACTTGTGTCTAGAATATCACTATGGGATAATTTTATATCCTTTCTCTGAAAATGGCATTTATATGTCAACAGGTCATGTTGAATATGCAAGTTTGAACGGAACGCATATTTTCAAGCTTATTGGCGAAGTGCGCGCTCACTCTTGTATAAGTTTAGACAAGTTACTCAACAAAATTGAACAGCAACAGAATGTTGTCGGTGCAATTGTTGATTTAACTGAAACTACATTTATTGACAGCACAGTCTTGGGTGTACTTGCAAAACTAGGTCTTAAGCTTAAACAAGTTCATCATATTCAAGCTGTTATGCTCTCGACAAATCCAGATATTACAACTTTAGCCAACAGTATGGGGCTAGGTCAGGTATTTGTGATTTTAAATTATTGCGGCGATCCAAACGTATGCACTTTAGAATTAACTGAAGAGCACGTTACACATAGTGCAATGCTCAACACTGTGTTAGATGCGCATAAAACACTAATGCGTTTAAATGAAAACAACCAAAATATGTTTGAGCCACTTGTAAAGCAATTGCAAAAAGAACAAGAGTGTTTATCTCTTGATTCACAAAAACAAAATGCATAATTGCTGAAAACTAAATTGTGATGCTTGTATGACCTTACTTTCTGTTGCACAAATGAACTCTCAAAATGACATTGAAGCAAATTTCATCGTCATTGAGTCATTGATCCAACAAAGTAAGGCTCAGGCTGCTGAGCTTATTGTTTTCCCAGAAAATTTTGTTTGTTTTGCCGCAGGTAAGCAACGTGAGACCGCAGCACAGTTTGAGGCGATTCAGCAACGACTGGAACAGCTTGCCCACCGATACCAGATATGGATTGTTGCGGGTACACTTCCCTGCCCATTTCGTCCTGATGGTTCAATCATTCAGGATGGTCGAGTTAGAACCGTCAGTTTATGCATTAGCCCTGAAAGAACTGAAGCGCGTTATGACAAAATCCATTTATTTGACGTTCAGGTCAGTGATGCTGTCGGTGGTTATCAGGAATCAAGATTCTTTGAACCTGGTGATGAAGTTGTAGTTGCCAAAACACCTTTTGGCAATATCGGACTGATGGTATGTTACGACTTACGCTTTCCAGAACTTGCTTTGATTCTACGCCAACAAGGTGCAAACATTCTAACCGCGCCTGCTGCATTTACTTACACTACAGGGCAACTTCATTGGCAATTACTATTACAAGCACGTGCAATGGATAGCCAATGTTATGTGCTTGGTGCAGCTCAGCAAGGCTGGCATGGTGAACAGCGTCAAACTTGGGGTCATGCAGGGATTACAAATAGCCGAGGGCAACTATTAGAAATGATTACAGTTGAAGGACATGGTTTAATTACATCTTCATTTGACCTAGCTGAACAAAATGATATTCGACTAGCAATGCCATTAATGCAGCATCGCAAACTTATCAATTATTAAAAACAATCGTTTTATCTAAGCATACTTTTGTTCAATTTATCCTCATATGGCATCACTTTGACTGTTATAGTCAATTTTCATAAATGTATGTTTTGTAGGATCATGATTTAATAGGCTTTATTTATCATGGTAGAACAAGATCAAATGGTCGTATTCTATACGTGATGTAATACCCTCAATTCATTCGTATTAAGTTTGATTTATGTTTAAAGTAATTTTCATTTTTTTATTTTTTATAGGGGCAATTGCACAACTTCATGCAGCAATCGTTGAAACCAATGCCAGTCCACAAAGTGTCTTATCTACACCGCAAAATTTATCATTAAATTCTTTTGGGCAATGGGTGATTGGTTGGGGAACGGGTTCTGAAGGTGCGAGACAAAGATTAGATAATATCCAGCGAGAAGACGTGCTTATTATCAAACAAAAAGGTGCAACTTTAGACATGATTGTTGCTTGGCAACAATATTATGAACAAGAAGCACTTAATAACCCTAATAATCCAACAGCACGTTATAGGGCGCGTTTGATGAAAAAAATCACTGAGCTTTGGTAATGATTGATATGAAATCTGCGTAACTAATCATAAGCAGATCACGATATAATCATCACATGAATATACTGTTTGAGAAGCGCATGGGTGATGAACATAAGCAATTACTATTAGATAATCAGCTTTGTTTTCTGATTTACTCAACCAACCTTGCCTTAAATCAAGTCTACCGTCAATTGCTCTCTCCTCTCGGATTAACTTACCCTCAATATCTGGTAATGTTAGTGCTTTGGGAAAGGGATCAACTCAGTGTGTCTGAGATCGGAGAAAGATTATTCTTAGAATCTTCCACACTCACTCCATTATTAAAAAAGCTTGAAGCCTCACAACTAATTTCACGCAAACGCTCAGTCGAAGATGAAAGACAGGTTATTATTTCCCTTACGCCACAAGGTCATACTTTAAAATTACAAGCAGTCGATATTCCATCCAAAATTTCAGAAGCAGCGACCTGTTCAACCACATCACTTACAGAGCTTAAAGATCAGCTTGCGACATTACGTCACCATCTCACGCAATAGAACCTAAGTTTACAAATCGATAACTTGCATTCCTAGATATATCGTGTACGATTTAATTGTACACAATATTTATTCAGGAATAAAAATCATGTCTTTAGAACAAGTCGTTTATCGTGCAAAAGCAAAAGCTACAGGTGGTCGTGATGGTCGCGCAACTTCATCAGACGGTGTCTTAGATGTTCAGTTAGGTGTGCCAAAAGAAATGGGCGGTGCTGGTGGTGAGGTGACCAACCCTGAACAGCTTTTTGCGGCTGGTTATTCAGCATGTTTCTTAGGTGCAATGAAATTTGTTGCAAATCGAGATAAATTCAAAATTACGAAAGATGCTTATGTTGAAGGTGAAGTGGGAATTGGTCCAATTCCAAATGGCTTTGGTATCGAAGTCACTTTAAATGTCTATCTGATTGGTATGGAACAAGCTGAAGCTGAACAATTGGTTGCCGCTGCACACATTGTTTGTCCATATTCAAATGCAACTCGTGGCAATATTGATGTGAATTTTAATATCGTAACCACTGAATAATGATTTCAGATTTTACAAAGAAAAACAGCATGGTGATCCATGCTGTTTTTTTACTTATATCATCTTTACACTTCCGCAGCTTCATTCGTCACACGCAATACTTCTTCTAATGTGGTTTTTCCAGCTAACACTTTCAATAAACCATCATCACGAATCGAAGCAGCATGGCGACGCGCATGATTTTCTAATTCAAACTCAGCTGCATTACCATGAATCAAACGGCGCATCGAATCATCTACTGGCACAATTTCATAAATTGCAGTTCGTCCGCTAAAGCCAACATGTGAACATTTTTCACAACCATGCGGTTCAGGTAACTGCATATATTCATCAACTTTGAGATGTTGGAACACTTGTCGCTCAAAATCATCTGCTTTTCGCCAAGTCACACAATGTGGACACAAGGTTCGAACAAGACGTTGTGCAATGACACCTATCAAAGAACTTGCCAACAAGAATGGTTCAATGCCCATATCTTTTAAACGTGTTACCGCACCAATTGCTGTATTGGTATGCAGCGTAGATAACACCAAGTGCCCTGTTAAAGATGCTTGTACCGCAATTTCAGCAGTTTCAAGATCACGAATCTCACCAACCATTACCACATCTGGATCTTGGCGTAGCATCGCTTTTAATGCACGTGCAAAGGTCATATCAACTTTAGTATTGACCTGCGTTTGACCGATCCCTTCCAATTGATATTCAATCGGATCTTCGGCAGTCAAAATATTACGTGTATTATCATTAAGATCAGACAATGCAGCATATAAGGTTGTCGTTTTACCCGAACCTGTTGGGCCTGTCACCAAGATAATGCCATGCGGACGATGTACCAATTGCGTTAAACGTTCATAGTCATTTTTCATTAAACCAAGATGAGTCATATTTAAACGCCCAGCTTGCTTGTCTAGTAAACGCATGACCACTCGTTCACCATGCGAAGAAGGTAAAGTCGATACACGCACATCCACTTCACGACCTGCCAAGCGCAGTGAAATACGACCATCCTGAGGAATACGCTTTTCTGCAATATCCAGTTTCGCCATGACTTTAATACGTGACACCAACAACGGCGCAAGTTCACGGCGCGGCTGTACAATTTCACGCAGTTGACCATCGACACGTAAACGTACCGAAAGTTTTTTCTCAAAGGCTTCAATATGAATATCAGATGCGCTGACACGAATCGCTTCAGACAATAAGGCATTAATTAAGCGAACAATTGGTGCATCATCCTCTTGATCCATCAAGTCTTCAGCTTCAGGCACTTGGTCTGCCAAACTTAATAAATCTGGATGATCTTCTAGACCCGCAGCCACTTGTTGTGACTCACCTGTATCCCCTGCATAGCTAGAACTGAGTAAGGCATGGAACTCTTGATCAGTACACAATTGATCGTGAGCCGATTTCCCCAAAATTCGACGTGCTTCCTGCAAAGCAATACGCGCGGTGTCCTTCCGTCGCACAATAAAAATTTGATCACCTTCATAACGTAATAAAACGCCATGTCTTTTGGCAAAACTATAAGGAATTTGTATTTGTTTAAGTATTTGCATTATACAAATAATGATAAAAAAGATGCTTGAGTGTACTCTAAGCAGGTTACAGCGTGAAGTCTGTTTAGCATACTCACACAGGAATTTTGCATCTTGTCTCAAAATAATCAATATCAAGCTCCACATGCCAACGAATTGAAATGGTGGGGCGAACAACAATTTGAAATTCAACAAGCCAAAGCTTGGCAATTTGGTTCATTATTATTTCGTCTAACACGTGGCATTAAAGAATGGCGATTGGAATATCATCGTCCTCAATCTCAACATGATTACGAACAGCAATGGCAAGCTCTAAATGACACGATTTTTGCAATGCCACAACCTGCAAAAATCGAACGCTACATGTTTCATAACACACAGAGTACATTCCATTTAATGCCGCGTTTAGCAGATCGCTCTGTAGTGATTAAACCCGTTGATCCGATTTATATTCCTGCGGGACAACGTGGAACTTTATATATTAGTACCCCACTATGGATTGCAGGTTTAGTGGATGGACTCACTGAAGCTCTATTTGATATTCCTGTGATCCAACCGAAAGACACATGGTTCGGTAAAGATCCTCAAAATGGTGAAATTTGCTATGCCACTTCTGTAGACGGTCGTACTGATTTAAATCTGTTAAAACCGCGCGCTTTTCGCGCAGTCACTCCTATTGAATTTCACAATACTAGCCAACATCAATTACGTTTTGATCGTATGAATGTTCCTGTTCCTGCTCTTCCCCTTTTCTATAGTGAAAGTACAGGTCGTTTATGGACTTCACAAATCAAAGTCTATTATGAAGGTATGGATCATCCAGCACGTATTCGGATTGAGAATAGAACCCCAACTCAAGCGGGTGAAGTGATTTATGTACATCCTCCTCGTGCGCCTGGAAGTACATTATTCAATATGTTTGATTCATTCTTTTAAGAGGTTGCTATGCCTGATTCGAATATTCCAAAGGATGTTGCTAGCAGTCTCGCCAGTATTTTCACCAATATTAACTTCGAACGTTTAAGCGAAATCGTTGTTGCGATTATTTTAGCGTTTATTGGTTTTGTAATCGCAAGACTGGTATCGAATGCCTTCATTCGTACAATTGGAAATCGTTTTAATGCCCATCAACGCTTGCTATGGCGTAGAGGGATTTTTTATTTTATTTTCCTGTTATTTATTATGACCAGCTTAAGAGAGGCTGGATTTAAACTCAGCGTGTTCTTGGGTGCAGCAGGAATTCTGACCGTTGCTTTGGGTTTTGCATCACAGACATCGGCAACCAACTTGATCAGTGGTTTATTTTTGATCGGCGAAGGTTCATTTGAAGTTGGTGATACGATTCAGATTACCTTAATTCGCGGACAAACGATTGAAGGACAAGTCATTTCAATTGACCTCCTCTCAGTTAAATTGCTGACACTAGATAATGTGTATATTCGCCTACCAAACGAACAATTGATTCGAACACCCGTCATGAATTTGTCAAAATACCCAATACGGCGTATTCCAATTACATTGGCGATCAATTTCCATGAAGACATTATCAAAGTACGACAAGTACTTTTAGATGTTGCTGCTAAATATCCTTTGGTCATGGATGATCCGAAAGCAACCGTTACTGTAACAGCATTTAGGGAGTCATCGATTGAACTTCTCTTTGCGGTATGGTGTAGACAGGAAAATGCATTGAAAGTTCGCGATGAAATGCAAGAACGTGTACGCAATGGTTTCTTAGAAAATCAAATTGAGATTCCTGTACCTAAAATGGGCTTGATTGACCGACCTATCCCACTTGATGATGATGAGCTTGATCAATATGCCCATCAGAAAGAACTTAAAAAAGGGCAGAAAGAGAGTTGATTAACCCTCTTTCTGATTTTCCTCAAGCGCAGGTGGTAGCGGTGCAAGATATGCAATCACCAGCATGACCGCACCCGAACCAATAAATGAGATCACGCGTGTCAATGTACCGCTTTGCGATAAGTCCAGCAGTAATAATTTAGCCACCACAATACCCAACAACGCAGCACCCACAAACCAGATTTGGCGAATATGACAGCGACTGGAAAAAGTCATCAGGATAAATGCCAGAATCACCCATAATAAAGTCAGACTGAGTTGCACATCACCATGTGACCAAATGTCCAACCCCCACAATGGTGTACCCAGATAATGATGCATCGCACGTACCACCACACTACTCAACACCAATAAACCAATTAAAATGGCGGTAACTTTAAAGCCCCCTTCTACGGATTGCTCAACGCTAAAATCGTGATGATAAATAATCCAGATCATCCCCATAAACATCAGCAAGGATAGAATATCCGTGAAGTTCAGCAACGGTAAAAAATAATATTGCTCAGCAGAATAGGCATCCAGACTGACCAGCACTAGCCACAACAGGGTCAGGCACCAGACGGGAAGCTGATGCAGTAACTGTGTCCTATTCGTTTGAAATAACCAAATACCGTAGATGATAGGAGCGATGGCAAGTGCAAGGATTGGCATCATTGGGAAAATCGACAAACCAATGCTTGCCAAACTTAACCACAATAAGCTTGACCCTATAATAAGACTTTCCTTTGAAGTATTACTCTTCAAAGTGATTAACATTAGAGCCAATACAACCGAAGCAACCGCAAAGCTGACTTGATTTAACTTACTCGACCAATGCAACAGAACATAAACATTCTTTGCAAAACTTTCACCATAAAGCAGAAATAATAAACTCCCCAATAAGATCAGCTGTACATTGTCCCACTGTAATCTTGATGTAAAGCGAACGACTAGACTGAACGAAGCCAATAATAAAACTGCTATTGCTAAATATGGGCTCAGTCCATGTTGTTGCCACTGCATCAATTCAACGCCTGCAATCGCTCCTGCATACATGCCCAATGCTAAAAAAATTCCACTGAGCATTCGAGCACTAAAGTATTTTTCAACTTGTTGATAATTTAATAAATAGTAAGCTGAAATAAACTGAGCGATTGCATAGATGACTGTACTGAGTATCGGAAAGTGGTCATTTGACCAAACTTGGAAAATGAGTGCTACTGAACTTAACAGCACCAATACAACACCCACATAACGACTTAAACGATAACGTTCAGTTACTCCCCAGACAATTAATGCTGTTCCTTGAATCACCCAACCCGTTGAAGTCCAATGTGCCCCTTTAGCCAATGGAAAAATTAATGCCGTAAAAACCACTGCAAGAATAAAGAAACTTTTTGCCAAGATAGATAATTGTGGATGCTGCCGTTTAATCCATAGATTTAATGCGATATACACAATGGCTAATGCAACAGCTCCCCAAGTTAATGCTTGAGTCGAGTTATGCATTAAATATGCATGCAGGGAAAAACCAAGTACAGGAACACTAAAAATAAGCCCAACATCTAAGATAGGCTGTAGACGTTGACGACTTTGAGGAATTGTCTGATTGATGCTTGTATCTTGAGTTTGTGTCCGTAACATTAGTTGGCTATAGCGAATGCTTAACCAAATAAATAAAGCAATATGCAGCCATAAGATCATATCCAAGGTGTCAAACTGATATGTTTTTGCATATATCCCAATCGTTGCGCCACCGATAAACATGGTGGCAAAAAATGCGATTTGATGCAAAATTTTCCATGGCTGAATAAAATTAACCGCAGCAACAGCTAAATTAATTACAAAGTAATAGCCAAATAAGAAAATCACGTCAGGATGATTTTGTGGAATCACCAGTGGTGCAAGATATGCCATGCTCAAAGCCAACATCGCTAAATACAAAGCTTGCTGTTTTAAACTGAGATAGACCGTCGCTAATAATAGAATTACAAATAAAATACTCGCTGTGCTTAAGCTAGCAATCACGGCGAAATGATGCGAGAAAATCAAGGTCAAAAAAACGACTGCTAAACCCACGCCTTGTAAAGCTACAGCAAATAATTGGTTTTTCTTTTGTAGTAAATAACCTGCAATAGTCGTGATAACACCAGCAATAGCAATAAAACTCAGTTTTACCCCCAAGCTTAATTGCCAATGCTCGCTAGCAAAGCGTAACAGTAACACCACACCGACCATCAACACGGCAACGGCAACACGCAGGATTAGATTACCATGTATCATCCAGTCGAATGCAGGTTGCCACCAAGCCTGTTCTTTCGCTGTGAGGGGATTGTTGGGGGATATGGAATCCTGAATATCCATATTTGGAGTTGCTGCGACATTGGCCTGCATCCACGCTGGATGCTGTGGTTCAAGGGCTGGAGAATTTGGTGGGGCAACCTGACCAATCTCAATATCTTGAATATTGCTTAAAACTTCTGTTTTCGGCTCGGCATTTATATATTGTTCCAGATGAAGCAACCGTGTTTGAAAGGCACTGATGGTTTGAATCAGGCACAGCATAAGCACCAGCAATGCACCACCTGCCAGCCACATCCACGTATTGGCGTAAGCAAAAAGTGCCACGAGTGCAGCAGCATAAATAATAATTTTTTGCCCATTTATATTCGCTGATTGTGCAAAAAAACTTGGCGCGGCCTGCTCTAGCTGGCGTAAGCGCTGATGAATTTCTGAAATAACGTGCACAATAACAACAGTTAATCCAATTGTTGCAGCAACAATCGCTCCATGCCATTGAAATGCAATTGCGCAAGCAAGCAGCACAGTCAAAGCAACTAAAACGATAATAATTCCCTGTTTATTTTTTTTATACATAGACTTAGATCAATTATGACAGCTTCATTTAAGTTATCTTACTTGATCACTTGATAAGCAGCCATTTTTACATACAAAATACTGCAATTATTTAATGCGACACAGTTTGCCACTGCTCTACAAGACAACAAGGACAGCCACTACTTTTTCACGTAAAATGGCATTTAGTTCATAATAAGGATTTGCATAATGCCACCTTTTGTCTTGGTTGACGGGTCTTATTTTTTATTTCGTGCTTTTCACGCTTTACCGCCATTAACAACCTCTACAGGTTTACACACCAACGCAATCCGTGGCGCAATTTCAGCAATTCAAAAGTTAATGCGTCGTACTCAGCCGACTCATATGGCTGTGATTTTTGATACACCAGAACCAACTTTTCGCCATAAATTATCACCTATTTATAAAGGTGACCGTCCAAGCATGCCAGAGGAACTGTCACAGCAGATTCCGTATTTGCATGCCTTAATCAAGGCACAGGGTATTCCACTGTACAGCCTGCCAGGTGCGGAAGCCGATGATATTATTGGCACACTCACTAAACGTGCATTGGCTGAAGGTCACCATGTCTTGATCTCAACAGGTGACAAAGACATGGCACAATTGGTTAATGAACACGTTAAACTCGAAGATAGTTTTAAAGAACGTGTGTTAGATGAAGCTGGGGTACTAGAAAAATTTGGGGTACATCCACATCAAATTATTGATTATCTCACCCTGATGGGAGATGCTTCTGACGGTATTATGGGAGTGCCAGGTGTCGGCGCAAAAACTGCCGCAAAACTACTGACTGAATATGGTTCATTAAATAATATTATTGCCAATGTTGATCAACTGAAAGGCAAAATCAGCCAAAATATTAAAGACAATTTAGAGAATATTAAGATTGACCATCAACTGGCCAGTATTGTCTGTGATCTAGATTTAGCTTTAGATTGGCATGATTTAAAACTAAGCAATCCAAATGTAGATCAATTACGTGACCTCTATACAGAACTAGAATTCCGTAACCAATTACAATCTTTAGACCATCCCAACAATCCAAATAATTCGGCTTACCAACAAACATCTCAAAGTATTGTCAAAGCCGAACAGAAAGTTGAGCAAGTGGTCACTGAGGATCATGCCAACCTTTCTAGTCAAGATGATCAACTCGGAACTGCAACCTATCACACGGTATTAACCCAAGATGCTTGGGATGCTTTATTTCAACGTATGCAGCATGCTGATCATTTTGCAATTGATACTGAAACTACAAATCTAGATTATCGTGTTGCTGAGTTAGTCGGCTTCTCAATCGCATTCGATGCTCATGATGCTTACTATATACCTGTTGCACATGACTATGAAGGTGCACCTGTTCAACTCAACCGTGAAACATTATTAGCTCAAATCAAGCCAATTTTAGAAAATGAGCAAATCAAAAAAATTGGTCATCACTTAAAATATGATGCGCATATTTTTGCTAATCACGGTATCACGATTCAAGGCTGGTATTTCGATACTATGCTTGCCTCGTATGTACTCAATGCAGCGGCAACCCGTCATGGGATGGATGATGTAGCTCGTGTTTATCTCAGCCATTTGACCACCACTTTTGAACAAATCGCAGGTAAAGGCGTAAAGCAAAAAACCTTTAATCAGATTGAATTAGAAATAGCGGCACATTATGCTGCTGAAGATGCACATGTCACTTATCGTCTTTATGAAGTATTAAAAGCAAAACTTGAAAGCCATCCTGAACTTGTTCATATTCTACATAATATTGAAATGCCTGTAGCACGCGTGCTTACAGGTATGGAAGAAGATGGAATTAAACTGGATCATCAATTTTTGGATCAACTCAGTGTCGAGTTCTCTGAAACGATTCAAACTTTAGAAAACCAAGCAACTGAGTTAGCAGGTGAAGCCTTTAATATCGCATCACCTAAACAAGTGGGTGAAGTCCTATTTGATAAGCTTGGACTCAAAGGTGGTAAGAAAACTGCCACGGGTCAATATAGTACCAGTGAAAGTATTTTAGAGAAAATCGAACATCCTCTAGCTGAAGTTATTTTAGAACATCGTGGATTAGCAAAACTCAAAAACACCTATACTGATCGCTTGATCGAGCAATCACATGACGCAACGCATCGTGTACATACCAGTTATCACCAAGCACTCACGGCAACTGGGCGTTTATCTTCCACTGATCCAAATTTGCAAAATATTCCAATTCGTACACCAATTGGTCGTCAGATTCGTAAAGCCTTTATTGCACCTGAAGGTCGTGTGTTACTCGCAGCCGATTATTCGCAAATTGAACTGCGTTTGATGGCACATTTTTCGCAAGATGATGCGTTAGTCCATGCTTTCCAACAAGGCCAAGATGTACACCGCCGTACTGCATCGGAAGTCTTGGGAATTGCGATTGAAGATGTCACTCATGATCAACGTCGACAAGCTAAAGCCGTTAACTTTGGTCTACTCTATGGAATGTCTGAGTTTGGGCTTACTCGTCAACTGGGCTTTACACGCGAAGAATCTCGTAGCTATATTGCACGCTATTTCCAACGCTATCCGGGCGTACTCGACTATATGGAACGTACCCGTCAGATTGCACGTGAACAAGGCTTTGTTGAAACCATTTTAGGTCGTCGTCTGTATACACCAGACATTATGGCAACCAATAAAATGATTAAGCAGGCAGCCGAACGCGCAGCAATCAATGCACCATTGCAAGGAAGTGCTGCTGATATCATTAAACTTGCCATGATTGCAGTTGATAAAGTCCTACCAAAAGATCAGGCTAAGCTGTTATTACAAGTTCACGATGAATTGGTCTTTGAAGCAGATGTCGCTATTGCAGATGAACTTTCAAAACAAATTGCTGAGGTGATGCAGTCTGTATTAGAAATTTCAGTGCCATTTGTGGTTGAAGTTGGACAAGGTCTTAACTGGGATGCTGCTCACTAAAATAATGTAAATAAAAAAGGGACTGTATCAACTACAGTCCCTTTTTTATTTTGAAGCAGATTAAAGACCTGTTAAAAGAACTTTAGCCGCTTCATTCATTAAGATCTCAGCAATATATAAAGCTAAGAAAGCCAAAATTGGAGATAGGTCAATCATCCCCATATTCGGTAACAGACGACGAAATGGTGCAAGTAAAGGTTCTGCAAGCTCTTGAATCACTTCAATATAAGGTGATCGTGACTGCGTAAACATTACCACCCAACTCAAAATGATGGTTGCAAAAATCAAATAACGACAGAAACGAATTAAATCTTGGATCATTGTCACAAATGTCGTGATCACAAGATACACCGCGCTATGTGGCATTTGTCCTGACAAATACATCAACCCAAAAATTTTCAGTAAGTACAATACCACCAACAAAGCAACTGCGGCTAAATTGACACGCCCCTTGCCTAGAGTGGGAAAAATACGGCTAAAAACATCCACAATCTTGGTCGCTTTCACGGTTGAAAGGACCACAGGATTGTATGGACTGACTGCCGCTAATTGCATTAAAAAACGGAAAAAGATCAATAAAATTGCAACATTGATCAAAACACCAAAAATTAGCGCAGAACTTGCACCCATAATTGTCTTATCCTACTTAAACCGATTTAGTCTTGTCACTCAACTCTTGTGCAAGCTCTTGGCTACGCTTCTGAGCTGCTGCAAGCGCTGCTTGAATATTTTGTGAAATCTGCGCACGATCAAACACTTCTAAAGCTGCTTGCGTTGTACCATTTGGAGAAGTCACATTTTTACGTAATTCTGTTGGAGAATTTGAGCTAGTAATCGCCATTTGTGCCGCACCCAATGCTGTTTGCAGGGTCAATGCCGTCGCGACTTTCTCATCTAAGCCCAAGTTTTTACCTGCACGAATCATACTTTCCATCAAGTAAAAGAAATAGGCTGGACCAGAACCAGAAACTGCTGTTACTGCATCAATTTGCGCTTCATTGTCTACCCAAATGGTTAAACCTGTCGCAGCCAAAATTTGACTGGTTAATTCACGATCTTGAGCATTTACTGCTTCAGATGCATAAATACCATGTGCACCCGTTTGTACCAATGCTGGCGTGTTCGGCATGACACGAACAATACGCTGACTACCACCAATTAAATCTGAAATCGTTTGAATTTCAGCACCCGCAATAATTGAAATCACGAGTTTATCCGACAATAAACCTTTTAATGGTTGTAATACCGTTGCCAAAACTTGGGGTTTAACCGCTAATACCACAACGTCCGCATTTTTAATTGCGTCCACATTGTCTGTTGTGGTTTGAATATTTTTTTCTTCTAAGATGTGACGAATTTGTTCAACTGGATCAGAAACGGTAATGCGGGTCGTCGGTAAACCACGAGAAAGTAGCCCACCAATCAAGGCTTGCGCCATGTTACCACCACCAATAAAACAAATATTTTGATTCAATGTTGTCGCCATGTCCTACTCATCATATGAAAAAGACTGCTGAAAAAAGTCATTGCAGTCAGAAATTAAACTTGGTTGCCAACCGCCCTGCTCTAAATAATCAGATTGCGCCAACCAAAAACCCTTTGGGCTAAAAACCCCAAGCATAACATTATCTACGACCAATATTTGAATTGTATGACGTAACCAAGGCAAAATCTGTGCATCTTGAATGGCTTTTTTCAATGGCCAATGTCCAACTCGACCATAGAGATGAATTTTTTCCCCTCCTAGGCGTTTCAGCAGCTTTAACTCTCGCCCTAAAAGCTGGGATGAAAATCCAATCGCTTGAGATTCGATCTTAAACGTTCCAGCCGCAACTTTGATCGTTTCACCCATCTCATATCGCTCTAATAATGCAGGCAGAATGGTAGATTGTTTTTGTGCATATAATTGATTGTGAGTTAAACGATATAATTTTTTCTGATAGCGAACAAAATAGTGTTGATTGATATGTAAAATTGCCTGAGCATCTGGTTTTGCCAGAATAACCTCTTGTTGTAAGCGTTGTATCATATCGTAGCTTGGGCGATATTGATCCTTACCTTTTACCCAAGCAGACAGCAATTGACGTTTTCGTGCATCCGATAATTCCAACAGACAAGTTAAATCCAGCTCATTCTCAGTTGCACATAATTTCCAATCACTTTGCAGCACATCATCTAAAATTTCTGCCGCATCTTGCATCAGATAACTCGTTCTTGACACAGCTGACTGCATTTTAGGGAAGCGATTTTCTAATACAGGCCATAACTCTTCTCGACACCATGCCCGATCATAGTGCGTATCGTGATTGGTGAGATCAGTCACATAATCAAAACCCAGTTGCTGTGACCATTGCTCAATTTGCTCACGACTCAGATCTAAAAATGGTCGCCAAATGGTCATATCTTGCCGAACATCAATTTGCTGCATCGCGGCCAAACCATTGACACCTGCACCAGAAAATAATCGTAATAACAGCGTTTCCGCTTGATCTTGCTGATGATGGCCAAGTACTAAAATGTCATTCTCAGTTAAATGTCTACAATAAGCTTGATAGCGCGCATCTCGTGCTTGTTGCTCTAGATTACCTGACCCGACTGAGACTTTTTGCAAAGCACAAGGAATCTTTAGCCCATCAGCGTGTTTTTGTACTAAATTGCCCCATTCTTCACTCATCGATTGAAGTTGATGATCAATATATATCGCGCGGGTTCGGGTGGGGAAAAGTTCAGACATCAGATACAGCAACAGCATGGAATCCATGCCGCCGCTGCACCCAATTAAGAATTGAGTTTGTTCAGAAAAATGCTGAGTTTGCGCTAAGACGCGATGCCTAAATTGCTGCTGCCAAACTTCATTAAACGTTGATAACGTGCATCGCATCGCTCTTGTGCATCCATCGGTTGCAATTCATTTAAGGCTTGTTTTAACACATCTTTCAAATCATGCATGACTTTTTCAGGTTGTAAGTGAGCACCCTCACCCTCATCCACCACATACTCAACAATACCTAAAGCTTTCAGCTTGTCAGCAGTTAATGCGAGCGCTTCACTGGCTTGTGCAGCTTTGTCCGCAGTTTTCCATAAAATCGAAGCACAGCCTTCAGGTGAAATGACTGAGTAAATACTATGCGATAGCATAATCACGCGGTCAGCGACACCAATACCAAGTGCCCCGCCAGAACCGCCTTCACCAAGTACAGTCGCAATCACAGGTACTTTTAAACTAGAAAGCTGCGCTAAACTTGTTGCAATTGCTTCTGCTTGACCACGCTCTTCAGCACCAACACCAGGATAAGCTCCCATGGTATCGACAAAAGTAAATACTGGAAGATTAAAACGTTCAGCCATATCAAGTAAACGCTGTGATTTACGATAACCTTCTGGATTACACATACCGAAGTTATGTTGTAATTTTTCACGCGTACTGCGACCACGATGTTGACCAACCACCATCACTGGCTGCCCATCGAAACGAGCTAAACCGCCAATCATAGCACCATCGTCACCATATAAACGGTCACCATGAAGAGCATCAAATTCAGTAAAGATTTCACTGACATAATCTAGAAATTGCGGACGTTCAGGATGTCGTGCAATTTGAACCGTAGCCCAAGACTTGGACTGAGTCGCTTTATTTTTCATAAGTCGTAGATAATCCCTAACAAGGATATATTGTTAATCAACAAAATTGTCTGACTGAATATTTAACTCAATGTCCCAATGTTTAAATTGCACTTGCTCATCATGCAAATCAGCAACCAATAAAGGCCATTGTTTAGCATCGCCAGAAACGCTGAGTTGCCATTGTTGACCATTTACAACACTCAGTTCAATGGCAGGAAGCATCTGATCACTACGACTATGGTTCAGCAAAACAGCGAGACGAAGCAGTAAGCAGAGATACAATAAATGACTACCACCAACTTTTAGAACGTCATTTTTTGCATCTGCACGTAATTTTCGACGATGGTGCGATACAAGATGAGAGAGGTGATTTTGATCGATTTGAGAGAAACCGGGAATATCGGAGTGCTGTAATAAATATGCACCATGACGATGGTATCCACCATGACTAATCGCTAAGCCGATTTCATGCAAATAGGCTGCACGACGCAGCAAGTCACTGTCTTCAGTCGTTAAATTTAAAGCATCCGCGACGCCATCAAATAACTGTTGTGCTGTATTTACGACACGTTCAGCTTGCTTTGGGTCAGCATTATAACGTCCCATTAAGGCTTGAACACTTCGGTCACGAATATCTTCATGTTTGAAGCGACCAAGTAAGTCATACATCACACCTTCACGTAAAGCACCATCAGAATATGCCAATTTATCGAGCTCTAAAACTTCAAAGATGGCATATAAAATCGCAAGACCTGCTGGCAGAACTGCTCGTCGATCTTCACGTAGACCTTCAAAATCAATTTCAGAAATATGTTTAAATTTGAGCAAACGATCTTTTAATTTATATAAGCCTTCACGAGTTAAATTTTCTTGTTCATCGCTCAAACCAAGATTTACAGTAATTTGACGACAAGCTTTGATTGTTCCACTTGAGCCAACAACAGTATCCCAACCTTCTGCTTTATAGGTATTTGCAATCGCAGAGAGTTCTTTACGCGCTGCGACAACAGCTTTATCAAAAGCCTTGCTTGAAATCTCACCATCAGCAAAATAAGCTTTACTGTAAGCGACGCAACCCATTTGCAAAGATTCAGTGTGTAGCGGTTCAAACTCTTCGCCAATGATGAACTCTGTTGAACCACCACCAATATCAATTACTAAACGTCGACCACCATTGGCCATCGTGTGTGAAACACCTAGATAAATAAGACGAGCTTCCTCACGTCCAGCAATAATTTCAATAGGTTTTGGTAAGATTTCGGCTGCTTTTTGAATAAATTCATGACCATTTTTTGCTTGTCTTAAAGCATTCGTCGCCACAATTCTTAACCGATTTGCTTGAACAGAGCTTAACCGCCCTACAAAACGAGCCAAACACGCCAATCCACGCTGTTGCGCAGCTTCAGTTAAATTTTTATTTTCATCCAGCCCAGCTGCTAATTGTACTTTTTCTGACATTGAAGCAACTTTTTTCACTTCACCGTGATCAACACGAGCAATCGCCAAGTGGAAACTATTCGACCCCATATCAATTGCAGCAAGTAACTCTTCATCAATCAGAAAATCAGACATTATTCATATAAACCTATGCTCAATTCACGCATTAGAGTAATTCACACGCCAATAATTTTAAAGTCATTTTAAGCAATAATAGGTGCGTATTTTCGCTTTTAAGCTATAAATGATTGTAGAAGCCGATAATCAACATCGTGAGCATCCATTAGACTTTTCATTTTGAAACTTGAATAATCAGAACAAACCCTTACATTGAGTAAAGTAGCAATGTAATATTCATGCTGATGATGAACGAATTTGCACTTTATTTATTAAATTTGGAGTAACCTTATGTCTGCGACTATTGTTAATACAACTGATGAAAACTTCCAAGCAGATGTTTTAGATGCTGAAACTCCTGTACTTGTTGACTTTTGGGCTGGCTGGTGTGCACCATGTAAAGCCATTGCACCAGTGCTAGAAGACCTTTCAAATGAATATGCAGGGAAAGTCAAAATCGTTAAAGTTGACGTGACTGCATGTGAAGACACTGCTGTGAAGTACAACATTCGTAACATTCCAGCATTATTAATGTTTAAAAATGGCGAAGTTGTTGCGCAACAAGTCGGTGCAGCACCTCGTTCTAAACTTGCAGCATTTATTGATCAAAATATCTAATGAGATTTTGACCGTATAAGTAAGAGAAATACGTCTAAATTAAGCGACGTATTTCTCAGTAAAAATTGACAAATTTCTTAGTTTCGCTTATATTCTTGGATCAAGAAGCTTTGAATGGAATCTACTTCATCGCGTTTCTTACAAGACACAAACATAAGATCGCCGCTCGGCAATAATAATTGTTTTCACATTTCTCTCTGAAACAATGAACCAGACTACTGAATTGTGGTTGTGTAACTATACAATTACATCAGCATGTATGTATGCGGTCGATTTTTTTATTCTTTCCAAACACTCCTCCACTTATTCCATTCTGTCTGACCACTTATGAACTTAACTGAACTCAAGAAAAAACCCATTGGCGAACTCATTAAAATTGCGGAGTTTATGGGCCTTGAAGGCATGGCACGTAACCGTAAACAAGATATTATTTTTGCCATTTTAAAACGCCATGCCATGAATGGCGAAGAAATTTTTGGTGATGGTGTTCTCGAAATTCTTTCAGATGGTTTTGGCTTTTTACGCTCTGCTGCTGGTTCATATTTAGCAGGACCAGATGATATCTATGTCAGCCCATCACAAATTCGCCGTTTTAACTTACGCACAGGCGATACCATTACAGGTACTATTCGCCCACCAAAAGAAGGCGAACGTTACTTTGCATTACTCAAAGTTAATCAAATTAACTATGACACACCTGAGAACTCGCGTAATAAAATTTTATTTGAAAACCTGACACCATTGTTCCCAACTGAACAGTTAGTCATGGAACTGGGCAATGGAACCACTGAAGACCTCACTGCCCGTGTAGTTGATCTGGTGGCACCGATTGGTAAAGGTCAGCGTTCTATTATTGTTGCACCGCCTAAAGCGGGTAAAACAATGCTATTACAAAACATTGCTCAATCCATTGTGCGTAATAATCCTGAAGTGTTCTTAATCGTACTTTTAATTGACGAACGTCCTGAAGAAGTTACAGAAATGGAACGTACTGTTCGCGGTGAAGTTGTGGCATCAACATTTGATGAAGCACCTGCTCGACATGTTCAGGTTGCAGAAATGGTGATTGAGAAAGCAAAACGTTTAGTTGAGCATAAAAAAGACGTTGTGATTTTACTTGACTCAATTACTCGTCTTGCCCGCGCCTACAACACTGTGATTCCATCATCAGGTAAGGTATTAACCGGTGGTGTGGATGCTCATGCATTAGAACGCCCTAAACGTTTCTTCGGTGCTGCGCGTAACATCGAAGAAGGTGGTTCTCTAACCATCATTTCAACTGCTTTGATCGAAACAGGCAGTAAAATGGATGATGTAATTTACGAAGAATTTAAAGGTACAGGTAACCAAGAAATTACGCTTGATCGCCGTATCGCAGAGAAACGAGTATTCCCTGCAATGAATATCAAAAAATCTGGAACTCGTCGTGAAGAGCGCCTAATGAGCGAAGAAAATCTACGTAAAGTTTGGATTTTACGCAAATTGCTTCACCCTATGGATGAACTTGCTGCAATGGAATTCTTATTAGATCGTATGAAGGAAACCAAAACTAATGATGACTTCTTTGATCAAATGAAACGTAAAGCATCGACATAAGATAAGTGCATTAAAAAAGCTACCTTTATGGTAGCCTTTTTTATTTGGTTGACAAACTTACATAATATTTACAGATTATTTTAAAATTCCAATAAAACAATAAACCTTTGTTTTTAATAAATTTAAAATTAATTTCAATAAAAAAACAATAAAATACCGATTTTAATTTTAATTTCCATAGTTTTTTTCTATCAAAAAATAGACAAATTCTGCCCATTTTTGTCGTTTTGTTGGACAGAACAGTAGTAATTCATGATCTGCTTTGATAGGATAGCAGCAGACCAGTTAGGCTGCTCCCTGCGTTGTTACCTAAAGCGTTTAGGAATAATAAAAGCACAAACAGACTAACTCTAGGTTTTTTTTAATCTCACAATTTTATGAGAGTGATGCCATGTTATTCAAAAAATTCGCTGTTGCTGCTGCTATTGCTACTACTTTAGCTTTCGTTGGTTGCTCTAAGAAAGAAGAAGCTCCTGCTGCTGATGCTAACGCTGCTGCGTCTGAAGCTGTAGCTGCTGCTTCTGAAGCTACTACTGCTGCTGAAGCTGCTGCTTCTGACGTTGCTGCTGCTGCTTCTGACGTTGCTGCTGCTGCTTCTGACGTTGCTGCTTCTGAAGCTGCTCCAGCTTCTGCTGCTCAATAATCTAATATTTTTAGATTATCAAAAAGAGAACCATTATAGGTTCTCTTTTTTTACGCCTAGATTTTTAATCAAATAAAAATATCACTATAAAAAAAGCAGATCAATCGATCTGCTCATTTCCAACGCGCTGTCTAAATTTTTGACCCGCTCTAAACGTAACCACTCGGCGGGCAGAAATCGGGATTTCTTCACCCGTTTTTGGATTGCGTCCTGGACGCTCACGTTTATCACGTAATTCAAAATTACCGAAACCAGAAAGTTTGACTTGTTCACCCGCAATTAATGCTTGGCTGATCTCATCAAAAAACAACTCAACCATCTGTTTTGCTTCACGGCGATTTAAGCTAGTAAGCTCACTTAAATGGTCCGCCATCTCTGCTTTTGTTAATGCTGTCATGAGGCCCTCAATGTCGCTTGGTAAGTGTCTTCCAACACTTGAATAATGTTATCCATACCAGATTTAATTTCAGCATCTTCAAGCGTACGTGCTGGATGTTGCCACAACACTGCAAAAGCTAAAGAGCGCTTGCCTTGTTCAACCCCTTGACCCGTATACACATCGAACAACCATGTTGAGTCGAGTAACTCACCACCAGTCTGCTCAATTAAGCGCTGAATATCTCTAACCTCAATATTATCAGAGATTAAAAGCGCAATATCACGTCTAACCGATGGAAAACGTGATAATTCTGTAAAATTAGATACATAAGATTGCAAAACAGCCTGCTGATCCAGTTCTGCCACCCATGTTGTGCCCAAATCGAGTTCATTTTCCAGTGACGGGTGTAAACGCCCCAAGTAACCAATCGACTGTCCATCCACCACAATTTCCGCAGATTGACCTGGATGCAGCCATGCACGCTCAGTACGGACAAATTCAGCCTTTACACGCCCCGCAGCCAGAATTTCTTCCACCTCACCCTTGAAATCAAAGAAATCCATTACCTGTGGTTTTGCATGCCAAGATTCTGGTACACGTGAACCAACCGCAATCAAGGCCAGAGTCGGAATCTGTTTCAGGTCATGAATACTTTGTGCATTTTGATAATCAAAACGTAAGCCCAGTTCAAAGAAACGGATACGCTGCTGCTGACGGTTTAAATTGTACTGGACACAAGGAATCAGGCTGGATAACAAAGTACTACGCATTGCAGCCAAGTCACTTGAAATTGGGTTGGCAAGCATTAATGGCTGTACGTTTGGATTCAATTGCTTCTCAAGTTTTGCATCGGCAAAGCTAAAACTAATCGCTTCTTGGTAACCCAAGGTTGCTATCGTTTGACGTAATTGAGCGATTTCAAAACGATCTTGATATTTCTCCAATGTCACATCAATTTTTGGCAAACTGATTTGAATATTGTCATAGCCGTGAATACGTGCAACTTCTTCAATCAAGTCTTGATAAATTGCCATATCATAGCGATGTGATGGTGGAACTACGCTCCACTCACCTTCAGCTTTGCTTTCAACCACACAGCCCAACCGTGTTAACGCATCCGCAATAAAATCACCAGCAACTTGATAGCCTAACAACTGATCAACCTGTGCTTGTAGCAATACAATCGCTTCACGTTTCGGCAATAAAGCCTCTTGCTCGGCAACGGTAATTGGACCAAATTCACCACCAGCAAAGGCTTGAATCAGCTCAGAAGCACGGTGCATAGCAATCATCGGCAATTCAAAGTCAACGCCACGTTCGTAGCGCTGTGATGAGTCAGTATGCAAACCGAAACGACGAGCACGCCCTGCAATAGCTAAAGGCGCAAAGAACGCACTTTCGAGGAAGATATCTTGAGTCTCATCAGTTACCGATGAATCCAGCCCGCCCATAATGCCTGCCATTGCCAATACTTTCTGATCATCTGCAATAACCATCATGTCATCTTGCAGTTCAACTTCTTGATCATTGAGCAAAGTCAGTTTTTCTTGTGGCTGCGCTTGGCGCACTTGAATCGAACCTTCGATTTTTGCCAAGTCAAAGGCATGCATCGGTTGACCAAGCTCGAGTAATACATAGTTAGTAATATCCACCAAAATACTATGCGTACGAATGCCTGAGCGTGCCAATGCCTGTTCCATCCATTCCGGTGTCGGCGCTTTGACATTGACATTTTTGATAATACGACCCAAATAACGTGGTGTACCTTCCGTGCTAATCGTTACTGCTTTCTCATCTGTGATTGTTGCAGGTATAGACTGGATCTCAGGCTCATTCACCTTTAACTGATTGATCACTGCGATTTCACGGGCAATCCCGCGGATACTAAAGCAGTCACCACGGTTTGGTGTGATACTGATATCAATGACATTGTCATCAAGCTTTAAATATTCACGAATATTCATCCCCACTGGTGCATCAGCAGGCAACTCTAACAAACCATCAATTTTGTCTTCTAAATCAATTTCAGAAGCACCACAGAGCATACCTTGTGATTCAACACCACGGAGCTTGCCTTTTTTAATTTTGAAATCACCTGGCAATACTGCACCGATAGTTGCAACAGGAGCTTTCATGCCCACACGAACATTTGGCGCACCACAGACAATCTGTAAGGCTTCACCCGAACCAATATTAATCGTGGTCACACGTAAACGATCCGCATCTGGATGTTGTTCAACCGTAAGGACTTCACCAACAACCACACCAGTAAACGGTTTTGCAACAGGTGCTAACTCATCAACTTCCAAACCCAACATGGTCAATTGATCAGACAATGTATCGCTATCAATCGCTGGATTTACCCAGCTGCGTAACCAATTTTCACTAATTTTCATTTGTATAAACCTTCTTTAATCCTGAAAAACTGTTTAGGCAAATTGGCGTAAGAAACGCACGTCATTTTGGTAGAACATACGCAAATCATTGATGCCATAACGCAACATTGCAAAACGTTCTACCCCTAGACCAAAGGCAAAGCCTTTGTATTTATCAGGATCAATTCCTGCGGCACGCAATACATTTGGATGCACCATGCCACAGCCTAAAACTTCTAACCAGCGACCACGTTCATCCATAATATCCACTTCTGCACTTGGCTCTGTAAATGGAAAGTAAGATGGACGGAAACGTACTTTTAAATCTTTTTCAAAGAACTCATTGAGTAGGTTAATCAATAAACCTTTTAACTCAGCAAAGCTGGTATTTTCAGCAACGTACAAACCTTCGATCTGATGGAACATTGGCGAATGGGTTTGATCTGAGTCACAACGATAAACACGGCCAGGACACACGATACGAATTGGCGGCTGACTGGTTTCCATGGTTCGAATTTGCACGCCTGAAGTATGGGTACGAAGCAAATGGGTTGCATCAAAGTAGAAAGTGTCATGCATCGCACGGGCTGGGTGATGTCCCGGAATATTTAAGGCTTCAAAGTTGTGATAATCATCTTCAACTTCTGGACCATGTGCTATTTGGAAACCTGCTTTAGTAAAGAATTGGCAAATACGCTCTTGTACTTGAGTAACAGGATGAATACTTCCCATGCGCTGACCGCGGCCCGGTAAAGTAATATCAATGGTTTCACTTGCTAATTTTTTTGCAAGTTCAGCTTGTTGTAATGTCTGTTGACGCTCAGTCAAAGCCGTATTGATTGCTTCACGCACAGCATGAATCGCAGCACCTTGTACTTTTCGCTCTTCAGGATCCATTTTTCCAAGTGCTTTCGACTGCTCTGCAAGCTGGCTTTTCTTCCCTGTAAATTGCACACGAACTTGATCGAGTGCAGCAAGGTCTTGAGCCGCTGCAATGGCAGCAAGCGCTTCAGTGGTCAGGGCTTCCAGTGACATAGTAACTCTCAAAGCAACAAAATATAGAAATATAATAAAACGCTATAGTTTATCAGCTTTTTACCAGTTTGATGAAAATAAACAGCGGTTTAAATAACGTACTTTTGAAAATAAAGATGCAAAAATAAAACAACAAGATACCTAAGCAGATCAACTAAAATTTCTGAAAAATTACTCAACAATTGAATAAAATGTATAAGATACCGATATCGTCAATGAGAAAGAATAACGATGGCGCTTGATCAAATCTGGAAACAACAGCTTACACTAGTGACTTATGGCAATGAATATTTAGCAGGAAATCTCAATTTTAGCCGTTGGGTTGAACATCCGATTTTCAATCAAAATCGACTGATTTTTAGAGACTTACTCTCTCAACACCTGTTGGCACAACATTTCCAGATTTGGCTTGAAGGCTTAAAAAAACAAGGTATTAAAAAACTCAGCCTACATTTATCTAGCGTACTGAATGATGAGCAAAATCCAAATGCTAACGTAGAGCTGCTTCCCTTTGCGCATTTTATTGTGAGCCATCAAGGCAATAAAAAAACCGCATGGATCTGTGGCCATGAACTGGCTGAATGGGATAACAGTGATCAAGCCTTTGATGCGCCGGCATCTCAACAAACAACACTCCACCAAGAAGTATTTTGGCGTTATGAGTTGAATGATAAATTCGCCAAAAAAATTGATGCTGACTTACAGAAGATAAATTGGAATCAGGCTGCCATTGTCTTGGAGAAAGAACTGTTCGATAGTAAATATGCTGAACATTTTCCAGAGCCAGAACAACAAGATTTGCCTTTTTATGGTTATGAAGCTGATCTTACACATCTTTCTAGCAAACAATTAGCATTGATTCCAACAGATTATCCAGCGGATTGTGCACATCGATTATTACATCGCACACAAGCATTAACTGATTATTTAGAACAACAAAGAAAGCATCCTTATACGACTACAGGTGAGTTAATTAGCCCTGAAGAACAGATTAATCTCCGTAATTTTTCACAAAAAACGGATGACTTATTTGCCAAGCTGATTGTAAAAACCGCAAATCACTACCAAACGGCTCAACTTACGGCAGAAGAACCTGAAATCATTGACCGAACCATGGAAATTCCACATCAGATTAATAAGTCCCACCATCATAAAGTAGGTGCGTCTGGCGTGATTAAATTGATTATATTAACCGTGATTATTTGTTTGGTTGCTTATTATTTTGGACTATAACTTCCATCAAGCGCTCAGTCACATTCATAGATGTTGATAGAACCAGATTTAGATATTGAATCAAATCGTATCGCCATAACATCAGCATGTTTGAGCAGACTATAAGGGCTATACAATAAGTACAGAGTATAGCTTCTTCTCAAAGGCTCAATATTAATGAGCCAGAAATTGAGACCGAACCTGCATCAGAGCAAATCCAAGTAAGTTTAACCCCTGCCATAGGTTCGGGTCTTGAATATGCTCGTGATCTTGTGCCATTCCAATCCCCCAAATCTGATCAACGGGCGATGCTTCAACCAAAATACGATCATGCGTAGTAAGTAGAAAATCTCTTAGCTCAGGATGCTGTGAAAATTTAGCCCAATTTGCCTGTACTACGATCTCAAAACGCTTTTCCTGCCACAACTGCTCGTCATAATGCTGTACTTTCCGACCGAGCTGTTTTGCTTCATTCGGGTGGTGACCTTCAAAATCTGTTGAAATATCTCATCATCGTTAAAGAGTTTTGCTTTTTGCGCCATCATATAATGTTCTGCTGTGAGATATTCAACACCCTCCTGTTTAAATGGTAATGAAAACCACTGGCTAAAACAACTTTTATCCACATGATTGTTTTGCTTTGGAGTATGTCTCCAGAAATATAAATATTTAAATGGGCGACCTTGCTGGACTTGTTGAATTAAATCATTTAAAAAATTTTCGTCTTGCATCATATATCTCTGATTATTATCTATTATTGAAAATCCAATTCACTAAAAATAAAAAAGACCGCTAAAAAGCGGCCTTCTTTGAATCTCTAAGCTTATGCAGCTAATGCGCCTTTAGCTTTTTCAGCTAAAGCAGCAAATGCAACTGCATCATGCATAGCGATGTCAGCTAATACGCGACGGTCGATGATCACTTGAGCTTTTTTCAAGCCATCGATCATACGGCTGTAAGACAAACCGTTAAGACGAGCACCAGCATTGATACGCGCAATCCATAAAGCACGGAATTGACGTTTCTTTTGACGGCGGTCACGGTAAGCATATTGGCCAGCTTTGATTACTGCTTGGAACGCTACGCGGTAAACGCGTGAACGAGCACCATAGTAACCTTTAGCGCGAGCAAGAATTTTTTTGTGACGGCGATGAGCCTGTACACCACGTTTTACACGAGCCATTTATAATCTCCTTAGATGTATGGGCACATAGCACGAACTGATGCAACGTCACTTACGTGAACCATTACACAACCGCGCAATTGACGGATACGCTTAGCAGATTTTTTGGTCAAAATGTGGCGCTTGAATGCTTGTTTGCGCTTGAAACCGTTTGCAGTCGCTTTAAAGCGTTTAGCTGCACCACGGCGAGTTTTTAACTTAGCCATAGTAACCTCTTTTGGGCACCTGTTCGGCTCGTTTGCACTATTGCAAATCGACCTGCAGGTAAGGAAGGCAGTATCATATAGCATCTGCCTTTAAAACAAAAGTAAAATGCTCATTTTTTAACATCAACTACTTTATTTTTCTCAAACGTTATTTTCCATAATTAATTCTCAAATTATGAGAAAAATCCACAAAATTAGCGCCTATAATAGAATCAAATTATTAAATCTTTATTCTTATGAATATTCAGAATGATGCATTCGCCGCGTTACGGTATCGAGATTTCTCTATTGTGACCTTGAATCAATTTTGCTTAACACTGGCAATTTTAATTCAGGAAATTATTGTTGCTTATTCACTCTATCAAATCACTCGTGATCCCCTAACCTTGGGTTTTATTGGTTTGGCTGAAGCAATCCCATTTATCACGCTTTCTTTATGGGGTGGTTATTTTGCAGATAAACTGAATAAACAAAGCATTATGAAGGTCTGTTTATTCTTTTCCATTCCTTTACCTTTGGTTCTTTGGGGCTTATTCCATTTCCATGGCTTAGAAAAAATTGGTATTAGCACACTTTCTTGGGGCATTTATGCTGTCATATTTGCCTTGGGTACTATTCGAGGTTTTTACAATCCATCAGCAACCTCACTCAAACCCTTTTTAATTCCACGCGAACTGTATGCAAATGGTGCCACTTGGACCACGATCGGCTGGCAAAGTGGTGTCATTATTGGGCCAATGTTGGGTGGTTTTATGTTGGCATTTCTGGGACGCGAAACGAGCCTTTTTGCAGTATCAACATTATTGGCAATCTGCTTTATTTTGATTAATTGCTTACAAAAACGAACATTCCCCAAAATGGAAACTGAGAATGTCTTACAAAGCCTGACCGATGGTTTCCGCTTTATTTGGAAAACCAAAATTGTTTTATGGGCAATCTCACTAGACTTGGTATCGGTACTCTTTGGCGGTGTGATTGCATTATTGCCCATTTTTGCAGAAGAAATCTTAAAGGTCGGCCCTGAAGGTTTAGGTTATCTACGCGCCGCCCCTTCGATCGGCGCACTGATTACTATGATTGTCCTGACCAAATTCCCACCAATGCACCACGCTTGGCGGAATATGTTATTGGCTGTCGCTGGCTTTGGTATTTTTACCATTCTGTTCGCCTTTTCAAACAATATATGGCTATCACTATTTGCCTTAGCCATGACTGGTGCTTGTGACAGTGTTTCTGTCGTAGTTCGTCAAACTGTGCTACAAATTTTCCCGCCTGAAAATATGCGAGGTCGAGTGGCTGCGGTAAATGGAATGTTCGTTTCATCGAGTAATGAACTCGGGGCTTTTGAATCAGGTCTGGCAGCCAAATATCTCGGAACAATCACTGCGACCCTATTTGGTGGTTGTATGACGCTTGCAGTTGTAACTTACTGTTGGTTGAAAACCAGCGATTTATTTAACGTCGATATTACTAAAGGTACTGATCATTAAAGGTTTTAGGGAAAGTCAAACTTTCCCTTTTTTCAAAAGACTCCAACATATAACACATACAACGTTAAATAACGCCCACCTTTGGCGATGGTGACAATCAATAAAAATCGCCAAAAATTTTCTTTCATCAATCCTGCAATCAAGGTAATCGGATCACCAATCACAGGTGTCCAACTCAGTAGAAGTGAATAAAAACCATATTTATGATAAATCTGTTGAGCCTGCTCTAAACGCCGTCCAGAAACAGGAAACCATTTTTTACCTTTAAAATGTTCAATTTTCAGTCCTAACCACCAGTTCACACATGAACCCAAGACATTTCCAATGGTTGCAACCAAGATCAGATAAAGAGGATTGGAAAGCCCTTGTATCAATAAGGTTATTAATACTGCTTCCGACTGTAAAGGTAATAACGTCGCAGCCCCAAAAGCAGATATAAACAACAACCAATAACTCATGAGGCAAACTTAAACACGGTAAAATATTAGACTTGGATCGATAAAGCTTTTTGTATCGCAGAACGCGCCGTTAAGCGTTCAATATAGTCTTGCACATATGGATAATCTTCAAGCTGAATGCCTTGCCATTCATAACGCAATGCCCAAGGCAAGATTGCCATATCGGCAATTGAATACTCACCCGCCACGAACTTCTGACCAATCAATTGCTTATTTAAAACAGTGTAAAGGCGCTTAGTCTCATTGATATAACGATTAATTGCATAAGGAATACGTTCAGGTGCAAATTTATTAAAATGATGATTTTGCCCTAGCATTGGACCAAACCCACCCATTTGCCACATTAACCATTGCTCTACTTCAACTCGCTCTTGTTCATCCGTAGGATAGAATAATCCAGTCTTCCGACCTAAATATTGTAGGATCGCACCTGATTCAAATACAGAAATCGGTTCACCTCGCGGTCCATTTTGATCAACAATCGCTGGAATTTTATTATTTGGCGAAATACGTAAAAAATCAGGTTGGAACTGATCATTTTCCAAAATATTAATTGGAAAAATTTGATAATCCAAGCCCATTTCCTCAAGTGCAATGGTTATTTTATGTCCATTGGGTGTTCCCCAATAATAAAGATCAATCATTTTAAAATTATTCTCCATACACCGTAGATAGTGGCTCTTTACACACCTTAATAGATTTAAAAAGAAACAACAAGTTCTGCAAATTAAAAATAATTTTCTATAATTATCAATTATATATAAAATTTACTTAAAAAAATAGATCTTTAACTTGAATTTTTTAAACCCAAACCTATATTAATTATTGTGTTAGAAATGACGATTTTTAACATTCTGTCGATGTTTTTACATGGCAGGTTTAAGTTTTATCTTCTTATTTTTAAAACTTTGCTGACCTCAGGAGGTTCTAATCATGAGTAATCTAGATCTTCATCCTTTATTTCGTCGTAGCATTGGATTTGACCGTTTAAATGATTTTATTGACTACGCCATGCAAAGTGATACACCCAATTACCCTCCATATAACATAGAGAAATCTGGTGAAAACCGTTATCGCATTGTGGTGGCTACCGCAGGTTTTAGCCTAGAGGAATTAGGACTGAGTCTAGAAAATCAGCTTCTTACCATTTCAGGTAAACCTGAGGTTGTTCAGAAAGAAACAACTGAATATCTGCATAAAGGAATCGCGCGTCGTGCCTTTAAATTGTCTTTACGCTTAGATGAACATATTGAAGTTCAACAAGCTGATTATGAGAATGGTTTATTGGTCATTGAGTTGGAACGAATCATACCAGAAGAGAAACTTCCACGCGAAATCCCAATTGGTAAGAAAAAACTTTTACTTGATCAGCCTGATTCTACAGAAAAAACTGTAAGTACTGAGTAATTATGCTTTAAATCAAAAAAGCCCTGCTATTCGAGCAGGGCTTTTTTGATGATTGGATGATTACTTTTTCTTTTTCGGACCAAGTAACATGCCCATCTGACGACCTTCCATCTTCGGCGCTTGTTCAACTACGCCAAATTCAGCAACGTCAGCTTCAATTTTTTGTAATTGAGCCAAACCAAGCTGTTGATGTGCCATCTCACGACCACGGAAACGCAAGGTAATTTTCACCTTATTTCCTTCTTCAAGGAAACGTAAAATTGCACGCAATTTTACTTGGTAATCACCTACGTCCGTTGCAGGACGTAACTTGATTTCTTTCACTTGCACTTGATGCTGTTTTTTCTTCGCATCTTTTTGCTTTTGCTTTAAGTCAAATAAGTGCTTGTTGTAGTCCATGATTTTACAAACAGGCGGTTCTGCATTAGCAACAATCTCAACAAGGTCAAGATTAGCTTCTTCAGCAGCACGTAATGCTTCAGTTAATGAAACAACACCTTTTTGTTCTCCATCTGCAGCGACGAGGCGTACTTCTTTCGCACGGATCTCTTCGTTAATTGCAGGACGGTTACTTTTAGCACCTTGTTGCTGGTTACGGTCAGGCTGTTTAATCTTTATTACTCCACAATATACCGGCCGCGTTCGGCAACGGCAGATTTCACTAGGTCAATAAATGCATCTACTGACATAGTACCTAAATTTTTTCCTGAGCGAGTACGCACATTAACAGTACCTTCTTCAACTTCTCGATCACCAAGAACTAGAAGGTAAGGAATACGCTCTAGGGTACGCTCACGAATCTTAAATCCGATTTTTTCATTTCTCAAGTCAGAAATAGCACGAAGACCATTTTCTTTGAGTTTTGCAACCACTTGTTCACATGCTTCTGCTTGTGCATCGGTAATATTCATTACACACGCTTGCACAGGTGCAAGCCAAGGTGGCATGAAACCCGCATAATGTTCAATTAGTATACCAATAAATCGCTCAAAACTACCAAGAATTGCACGATGAAGCATGACTGGTTGATCACGATCATTGTCTTCAGTGACATAAGACGCATCTAAGCGAATTGGTAAGTTGAAGTCACATTGAATCGTACCGCACTGCCATACACGGCCTAAGCAATCTTTCAATGAAAATTCAATTTTCGGACCATAGAATGCACCTTCACCAGGTTGCAAATCCCAAGCCAAGCCTGCGTTATCTAAAGCATCCGCCAAAGATTTTTCAGCTAAATCCCAAAGTGCATCATCACCGACACGTTTTTCAGGACGTGTAGACAATTTCATTTGCACTTCTTCAAAGCCGAAGTCTTTATAAACATCTAAAGTCAGCTTAATAAAGTCAGCAACTTCTTGACCAATTTGTTCTTTAGTACAGAAAATATGTGCATCATCTTGGGTAAATCCACGAACACGCATAATCCCGTGTAAAGAACCTGATGGCTCATTACGATGACAAGAACCAAACTCAGCCAAACGAATTGGTAAATCACGGTAAGATTTCAAGCCTTGGTTAAACACTTGTACGTGACAAGGGCAGTTCATTGGCTTAACAGCATAGTTACGACTCTCTGAATGAGTTGTAAACATGTTGTCTGCGTAGTTGGCTGCATGACCAGATTTTTCCCAAAGCGTAAAATCGACGATTTGCGGCGTTTTAATCTCTAGGTAGCCATTGTCTTGCTGAACTTTACGCATGTATTGCTCAAGCACTTGATAGATTGTCCAACCATTTGGATGCCAGAACACCATACCTGGTGCTTCTTCTTGCATATGGAATAAATCTAATGCTTTACCAATTTTACGATGGTCACGCTTTTCTGCTTCTTCAATACGTTTGATATATGCAGCTAACTGTTTTTTATCAGCCCAAGCCGTACCATAGATGCGTTGAAGCTGTTCATTCTTCGCATCACCACGCCAGTAAGCACCAGAGATTTTTGTGAGCTTGAATGATTTTAAGAATTTAGTGTTGGGTACGTGCGGACCACGGCACATATCCAAATAATCTTGATGGTAGTACAAGCCCATTTGTGTTTCATTCGGCATGTCTGCGATCAAGCGCAATTTGTATTCTTCGCCACGTGCTGTGAATTCTGCAATCACCTCATCACGTGGTGTCATTTTTTTAATGACATCATAATCTTGATCGATGAGCTTTTTCATACGCTCTTCAATCGCTGCCATATCATCTAAAGTAAAAGGACGTGGCATCCAGATGTCATAGTAGAAACCTTCTTCAATGACTGGACCAATTACCATTTTTGCTTCTGGAAACAGCTGCTTAACAGCGTGACCAACGAGATGTGCGCAAGAGTGACGAATAATCTCTACGCCTTCTTCATCTTTAGGCGTGATAATTTGCACAGTTGCATCTTCGGTAATCAAGTCTGAAGCATCGACTAGACGATCATTAACACGACCTGCTACGGTATTTTTCGCAAGACCCGGACCAATGCTTAATGCAACGTCCATCACAGATACGGCTTGATCAAACTGTTTTTGATCGCCATTTGGCAAAGTAATAATTGGCATAATAAAATCCTTAAGGAGTGATGCCCTATACGAAGGAGCATATCACCGCGAGATTATGTATTGAGGCGAACCTCAAAAGATAAAAAACGGCGGATAAAAAAGTATTCAAGATTTTACACAGGTTTAGTTGAGGATGAAACCTTTGAATCATAAAAACCTAGATTGATTAAGCTTCATCTCCGACTAAAGCCTAAATGATTTAGACTGAATGACACACTATGTTGATATAGATATAAATGAAAAAAACACAAATGGAGCAAACACATGGTTAGTGCATATGATGAATTACCGAGAACCCCTGCAAATTTCGTTGCTTTATCACCTTTACGTTATTTAGAACGTGCTGCTTATATTTATCCATACCAAGCCGCCATTATTCATGGGGAACGTCAAATCACATGGCAACAAAGCTATCAACGTTGTCGCCAGTTTGCACATCAGCTCACTCAGTTAGGAATTCAAAAGAATGATACCGTTTCGGTACTCTTGCCGAATGTACCTGCAATGATTGAAGCACATTTCGCTGTACCAATGGCAGGTGCAGTACTCAATACGCTGAATACTCGTCTCGATGCCAAAACCATTGCTTTTATGCTGGCTCATGCAGAATCAAAAGTTCTTTTGGTCGATCCAGAATTCAGATCACTTGCTGAAGAAGCGTTAAAGCTGATCACTCAAGATATTATTGTGATTGATGTATTTGATCAGGAATACGAAGGTGAGCAAATTGCACTTGGGCAATATGAATATGAATCGTGGTTAGCTGAAGGCAACCCTGAATTTGAATGGCTACTTCCACAAGATGAATGGGATGCGATTAGTCTGAATTATACTTCAGGCACCACAGGCAATCCAAAAGGTGTGGTTTATCACCATCGTGGTGCTTATCTCAATGCGGCCAGTAATATTTTGGCATGTGGTATGAAACCTCGTGCGGTTTATCTATGGACACTACCACTATTTCACTGTAATGGTTGGTGTTTTGCATGGTCAATTGCTGCCAGTGGCGGCACCAATATTTGCTTACGTCGAGTTGATCCAGTTTTAATTTTTAAATATATCGCTGAACACAAAGTCGATTATTTCTGCGGTGCGCCAATTGTCTTATCCATGCTCATCAATACTCCAGCAGAACAAAAAACAGCTTTCAACCACCATGTTGAAGTCATGGTTGCTGGAGCTGCCCCGCCCGTTGCGATTATTGAAGGTATGCGCCATATTGGAATTAATGTTAATCATGTATATGGTTTGACAGAAACCTATGGTCCATCGGCATTATGTGCTTCGCAAGCAGGATGGAGTGACTTATCTATTCAAGAACAGGCTCAACTTCATTCTCGTCAAGGTGTTCCTTATCCACTCCAAGACAGTATGCGAGTACTTGATCCTGAAACGATGCAACCCGTACCGAATGATGGACAAACCATGGGCGAAATTATGTTCCGTGGTAATATCGTGATGAAAGGTTATCTCAAAAATCCACAAGCGACTGAAGAAGCTTTTAAAGGTGGTTGGTTTCATACAGGAGATCTAGCCGTTTGCCATCCTGATGGTTATGCCAAAATTACTGATCGCTCTAAAGATATTATCATTTCAGGTGGCGAAAATATTTCATCGCTCGAAGTCGAAGATGTACTTTACCGCCACCCTGCTGTACTCACCGCCGCAGTGGTCGCAAAACCTGATGAACGTTGGCAAGAAGTGCCTTGTGCATTTATTGAGTTGAAGCAAGGTGCATCTGCTTCCGCAGAAGAAATTATTGCACATTGCCAAAAAGAACTGGCTCGCTTTAAAGTTCCCAAAGATGTCGTGATTACTGAGATTCCAAAAACATCAACAGGCAAATTACAAAAATTTATTTTAAGAGAGTGGGCAAAAGAACGAGCTAGCATTTCGTTTGAGAATTAATGCCTAAAAATAAAAAGAAGTTTCAACTGAAACTTCTTTTTGGCTTTAACCTTGATCAGATAACAAGGCGACTTGCTGTACATAGTTCACAAATTTGAGCTTGGATGCGGCAAGTTCTTCTTCACTCACCTGCTGTTTGATATCTCGATGAATGCGTAAAACATGCTGACGCAAAGTATGGCGTTCAGAAGCATTAAACACTTTACTAAACTCATTAATGATTGGATCACCTTGATCAATCATTCGATCGACCCAACGCATCAATTGCATTTGTTTTTTAGCACCTTGTTGCGGTGTCAAATAAGATAAAATCGTGGTTTCATTTTCATTACGCAATAACTTACCAACACGTTGAAACTGACGACGGCGTGCTTCAAATGAACTGATCTTCTGCACTTCAAGTAATGCATCAATCAAACGCTCATCGACAGGAAGCTTTTGAATTTGTTTTGGATTGAGTTGAGCCAATTGCTCACCTAAAGCAGCCATACGTTGCACAGCTTTTTTTTGCTCGGTTCTACTCGCACGTCCTTCTAATGACTCAAAATCTTCATCTGTATAACGTTGTTGGGTACCACGTGCCACGATTACTCTGCCTCATAAAATTTTGCTGCGAACAGCGTTTGAATTTCTTCCCGTGCTTTTTCTTCATCAGCACCATCAATCACCAATCTTAATGTTGTGCCTTTACCAGCACCCAACATCAACAATGACATAATATTTTTTGCATCAACCAATTTATCACCCTTGCCGATTTGTATCGAAGAGCTAAATTTAGTTGTGACTTCAATCAGTTTACCAGATGCACGCGCATGTAAGCCGAGTTTATTAATTACATCAATTGTTGTGTCTATCATGACCAGTGCTTCATTTCTCTATGTAAGATTTGGACAGTCCATTTTGCCTTAAGAGCCTGTTTGAGTCTATCCACGATATAAACTGAACGATGTTGCCCACCTGTACATCCCACTGAAATGGTCATGTAATGTCGATGCCCTTCCGCAAAAGCTGGCAACCATTTTTCCAAGAAGTTATAAATATCGGTAAACATTTCATTGGTTTGCTGATTGCTTTCTAAAAAACGGCAGACGGGATCATCCAACCCAGAAAGACGACGCAACTCTAAATCCCAATGCGGATTAGGTAAATGACGCACATCAAATACATAATCGGCATCAAGCGGAATGCCATGTTTATAGCCAAAGGATTGTAGAATCACAATCAACTTGTCTGACTGCCCCAGTTTGGTCAGCAAAATATGCTTTAAATCATGGACACTTTTATCTGTGGTATCAATATGCACGGTGGAACGAAACTGGATCGGTATCAGCAACTGTTTTTCCTCCTGTATACATTGCAACAGGCTATTAAAACGATTTGCTAAGGGATGCGGTCTACGCGAAGAGCTAAACCGTGCAACTAAATCCTGATCTTGCGTGGTTAAATAAATGATATCCACGGTACCATGTTTTTGCAATTGTTCAAAAACATGGTCAAACTCCTGCATATCGGCACGGGTACTACGGATATCAACGCCCAGCGCCAACTGCTCAAGATTATTCTCATGATCCAGTTTTGACACAATTTCAGGCAATAATGCCAAAGGTAAATTATCTATACAATAATAGCCCAAATCTTCAAGCACCTGTAATGCAGATGATTTTCCTGAACCTGACTGTCCTGTCACGATAAGAATACGCTTCATCGCATATCGCCCTTTAATTTATTTTATGTTTTGAAATTAATGTGTAAATTATCAATCAAACGTGTTGAACCCAATTTAGCCGCAATAAATAAAACTAAATCACGATCAAACTCTTCAATTGGTTGCAAATTAGGTTGACGAGCCTCTACATAATCCACAACAAATCCAGCTTGTGTCAATTCCGTTGAGATATTTGCTAACACTTGCGAAAGTGATTGCCCCTCTCCCAATCCAACCTCAGCTTGTTTTAACAACTGATAAATTTTTGGCGCAATACTTCGTTGCTCTTCAGACAAATAACCATTGCGTGAACTTAAAGCCAAACCATCTGCTGCTCGTACAATTGGTACACCGATGACTTCTAATGGAATATTTAAATCCTGCACCAACTGACGAATTACAGCCAATTGTTGGTAATCTTTTTCTCCAAAAAAAGCATAATCAGGTTGTACAATATTGAATAGTTTAGTGACAACAACCGCCACGCCATCAAAATGACCTGGACGCGATTGACCACATAAATCATTGGTAATTTGACTAACACTAATATTGGTTAAACGAGGCTGCTTGCCATACATTTGATCGACAGAAGGGGCAAAAATAATGTCACACCCTACATCTGCCAACAAACGACTATCTTGTTCTAAGGTACGTGGATAGCTATCAAAATCTTCACCCGCACCAAACTGGATTGGGTTAACAAAAATACTCACCACCACGACATCACAGATTTTTTTTGCAGCGCGCACCAAAGTCAAATGACCTTCATGCAAATTCCCCATAGTTGGCACAAAACCAATTAATTTTTTTGTTGTTCTTGCCGGTGCTAATGATGCGGTTAGGCCTTGTATTGTTGTTTCTGTTTTCATGAGTTAGAGCTCAACTTGAAAAGTATGTTCTTTCGCTGGAAATGATTGATTTTGAACAGCAGCATGATAGGCCTTAAAGGCGTCCAGAATTGCGGTTTCGCCCGCTTGTTCTTTCATAAAATTACGCACAAAACGCGCAACGCGACCAAAAGTTAAACCAAGCATGTCTTGTACCACCAAGACTTGTCCGTCGGTTTCATTGCCTGCACCAATACCAATCACTGGCGTATTAGGAAATAGTTCAGCAATTTCCTTGCCTAACTGAGCTGGAACACACTCTAATAATAATACCGCAGCACCTGCATCAACCACAGCTTGGCAATCCGCAATTAATTGATCTGCTGCTTCACGCGTTCGTGCTTGAAGTTTATAGCCGCCGAATACGTGTACTGATTGTGGCGTTAAACCCAAATGCACGCAGACAGGAATACCATTACGTGTCAAAACTTGGACTAATTCACTTAGCCAAGCACCGCCTTCAATCTTGACCATTTGTGCGCCTACTTGCATCACGGCTTTGGCATTTTTTAGACCATCTTCAAGCGTTGCATAACTCATAAATGGTAGATCAGTCATAATTAAAGCGTGCGAATTACCACGACGTACAGCTGCTGTATGATAAACCATATCTTCAACTGTCACAGGAAGTGTAGAATCTCTTCCTTGAATCGCCATTCCTAGAGAATCACCAATTAAAATTGTATCAATTTCAGCCAATTCCATCGCTTTAGCCATACTTGCATCGTAACAAGTAAGACATGAGAACTTACGTCCATCAGCTTTAAATTTTCTTAAGTCACTTAGACTAATCATGATGATATCCTCTGCAGGCATTTCCAGAACGAAACAATCTTAAGCAGTTGCCCAAGATTGATCTGCGATTACAGTTAAGTTTGCTTGCTGCACTAGTTCTAAATCTTTTAATGAGTGCCCATTTAACTGTAAATGAGCATCTAAATCTAATAAGGGAAGGATCACAAAATCACGCTCTAAAATACCAATATGTGGTACGGTCAAACGTTCATTTTGAATCTGCTCTTGACCATAAATCAATAGATCCAAATCAAGCGTGCGCTCTCCCCATCGCCTTAAACGAATACGACCTGCTTCTTGCTCAAATTGTTGTAATTGGTCTAATAAGGCAAGTGCTTCAAGTGTCGTGTCCAATTGAACAACGGCATTTAGATAATTTGGCTGGTCCTGAGGACCCATCGGCGGACTTTGATAAAGCCTTGAAACTTTTACCGAACCTAAACTAGCCAACTTCACAACAGCTTCGCTAAGAATCTGTTGTGAATCGCCTAAGTTACTGCCTAAACCGATATAGGTACGAATAGTCATTGCGTCGGTCCAAAAACCACTTGGCTGAGATCACGTTGTACACGCTTACGCTTAAGGATCGGATGATCTGCATTGATTTGTCCTGAAACGGCAGTCGCTTTTTCAATAAAACGGCTAGTTGATTCATCTGCTCTAACACGTTCTTTCTTGGCACGGCGGCTTCTAGGCTCAGGGACATTGACCAAAGGCTCAATCTCAGTGGTCTTTGGCTCATCAACTTCAACTGTCTTACGGCGTGTTTTACTACGTTGACGGTTGTATTGACGAATTGCGACTTCTTTTTGATCGATTGACATTTCTTGGTAAGCTTCCCACCAAATACCCATGCCTTCGGTACTGCTATCACCTGATTTCTCACGTAACAACAAGAAGTCAAAGCCTGCACGAAAACGTGCATGTCCAGCTAAAGCTTCAATTTGCTGTGGTTTTGGATTGAGCAAACGGGTTTGCATTTCCCATACTTCACGAATAAAAGTTTCAGCAAAACGAGGAATAATGGTACGTGTGGCTTGACGTTTCAATACATCTAAACCAGCTTGGGCACGTGCTTCAGCAGGAACAACCCCTTTATTTAAATAAAAATCACAACGCTCTAAGAAAGGCTTCCATAACAATACTGCATAAAAAAATGCGGGATTAATGGTCTTACCAATTTGAATTCGTTGATCAGTATTTTTAGCTGCACGTTCGATGAAAGCTGTTAGATTTGGAGGAATTTCAGCAAATAATTGCTTCCAAACACCAAACTCTATCAGCATTGGCAAGACCTGCGTCAGGTGCCCCATGGTAAATAGTTTTTGTGACTCGTCATATAGGCGGTGCGGTGAGACATCCCGCAACAACTGCGTCATCTCAACACTGAAAACATCAAGAATGGATTGGTCAATCTGGAAATTCAGTTTTGCGGCGAAACGCAATGCTCGCAGCATGCGTACAGGGTCTTCCTCAAAACGCTGGGCAGGCTCTCCCAAAAAACGCAGGGTACGGGTTTTAATATCATCAACCGCATGACAAAAATCAAGTACGATGCCTTTACGTGGCTGGTAATACAGGGTATTGATGGAAAAATCACGGCGCGCGAAATCCTGCTCAATGGTTCCCCAATTATTATCTCGCAGGATCATACCAGAAGCACTGGTGACTGCTTTTTTGGGAGGAGCACGGAAAGTTGCGACTTCAATCAGTTCGCGACCAGAATAAACATGTGCTAATTCGAAACGTCGACCAATAATTCGGCAACGTCGACCAAAAACTTCTTTCACTTGTGCTGGTGTTGCATTGGTGACAGCATCAAAATCCTTAGGATTAAGACCTAACATCATATCGCGAACACCGCCGCCCACAATATATGCCTCATAGCCTGCTTTCGTTAGGCTATCGATTACATCTAATATTGAAGAAGGGAGTTGGGCTGTGGACAAACCACATTTTGACGCACGCAAAGTTTGCAAAAGACACTGTCTCCTACGTCAGGACGTAAATAACAATTTGTCGCTAATCATAGCTCTAACACACTCAAAGGGCAATTTATTCTGTTGAAGTTTCAACAGATCAGTATGTTTTAATTGCAATATCATCTTTATTTTTATCCTATAATGCTAAGCGTGCTTTATTTTTTTCAAGTAATTTTGGACCAATTCCTTTGACATTGACCAACTCATCTACCGTTTTAAAACCACCATTCTTTTGGCGATATTCAACAATTGCCTGAGCCTTTTTTTCACCAACGCCATTTAAAGTCTGTAACTGCTGTAAATTTGCTTGGTTCAAACTAATCTTATCGCCCTGAATATTGGTAGAGGATGAAACTTGCTGGGAGCTTTTCTGTGGCGTAGGTCTTGATAAATAATAATTATTGTTAGGCTGCTTCGCTAATTGCTGATCACGTGCTTGTTGTTGAGCTTTCCATTTTTCATAGGATTGATCAAATGGCTGTGCACTCGCACAAACAAAGCAGCTTAAAAATATAAAAATAAACAGAATAAAGTTATGTTTGCTGCGTGGTTGCGGCAAATTCATTGGATTTCCCCTGAAGTTTTAAGTGTCGTTTTGCTTGCTCCCAGAGTTCATCCATTTCTGCCAAACTCATTTCTTGCAAGTCTTTATTTTGTCTTTGTGCTTGTTGTTCAATATATGCAAATCGGCTTCTAAATTTATGAATCGTTGCCAATAATGCAGTCTCACTCGACACGCCAATTTTACGTCCTATGTTAATTAAAGAAAATAGACAATCTCCAAATTCTTCTTGTATTTCATCAGTTTTTTTAGTTTTTATTGCCTGTTGTAATTCCTCTAATTCCTCATTTAACTTCCCATAAGCATCTTCAACTGTTTCAAAATCAAAACCCAACTGCGCTGCTTTTTTTTGAATCTCATGTGCCTGTACCAATGCTGGCGCATGTTTCACGTCATCTAGTCGAGATTGAGCCTTACCTTGTTTTTCTTGTTGCTTAATTTGTTTCCATAGTTCACTGACTTGTTTTGGATCTAAATTTTGATATTTTTCAGCTTGAAATACATGTGGATGACGACGAATTAATTTTTCACTAATTGCATCTACCACATCATGGAAGTTAAATGCGCCTTGTTCACTATACATCTGAGATTGGAACACGACCTGCAATAACAAATCGCCTAACTCATTACGAATTTCATTTAGATCGCCCTCTCGAATCGCAGCTTCCACCTCATAAGCTTCTTCGATCGCATAACGCGTCAAACTATTTGGTGTTTGTTGTTGATCCCATGGACACTTTTGTCTTAATTCGTGCATGATTTCTAATAACTTTTCCATGAATTCCTCCAAATACACCAAAATGTTGCAGCTTGAACCTGCTTATGCGTAATATACGCCGATTAAAGAAATATGATAAAGCAAGGGAAAGCAATGCAACATAGCGTATTTATTAGCGGGGCAGCACAAGGAATTGGTGCTGAGATTGCACGTATCTTTCATCGTCATGGTTACAAAGTCGGTATTTATGATATTAATGATGAGCAAGCGCTTCGTTTAGCCAACGAACTTGGTGAAAATGCTAAAGCGGGTTATTTAGATGTCAGTAACTTTCGTCAGTGGAAAATAGCACTACAAGATTTTAAAAATTGGGCAGGCGAACTGAATATTTTAATTAACAACGCTGGAATCTTATACTCTGGCGCATTTGAAGAGACGTCAATTCAATCCCATCATCGCACTGTGGATATCAATATCAAAGGCGTTCTGAATGGTTGCCATGCTGGGTTACCCCATCTAGAAAAAGCGAGTTTTGCTCGTGTAATTAATCTTTCTTCAGCTTCAGCAATTTATGGACAAGCAGATTTAGCCTCATATTCAGCAAGTAAGTTTGCTGTTCGTGGTTTAACAGAAGCCTTAGATGTAGAGTGGCAAAAATATAATATTCGTGTACTCGATGTAATGCCTTTATTTGTACAAACCAATATGGTGAAGAATATGGATGCGGGCAGTATTCAAAATATTGGCGTAGATTTAACCCCCGCTGATGTAGCAAAACAAGTATTACATCTAGCACAACAAAAAGATCATGCCCTGATTCCAACGCATACCCCTGTAGGTATCAAAACTAAGCTGATGTATCAACTCTCAAGCATTAGTCCACAGTTTTTAAATCGATTGACCAATATTTTTTTATCAAAAAGATAAATTAAAAGATTCATTCAAATAATATTTGAATGAATCAAAATAAATATTATGTTTCAAAAACTTATACTAATAAAAAAAATCTTTTACTTTATAAAATAAAAATATTTATTAAATATCTCCTTAAATCCCTGTTAATTATTTATAACTTTTTGTATATTTATATAATTTTTTAATACATTTTGTATTTTTACAGGGGTTTATATGTCATCTTTATTATTAAAACCAAAGCTTTCACTCTTATTCATCAGTTGCATAAGTTTATCGATTTCTGGTTTAACAACTCAAGCACATGCTGGTTTATTTGATAACTATACGGATACGGCTCAAAATTTTCGTTCATCTTTGACTCAACCGATATCGGCACCAACGCAAGAATTATTTGAAAAAAAAGCTAAAAGTAATGATGCAGCGTTGTATCTATTAGAAAAGGCGCGTTTAGAACAAGCAAACAAACAATATGAAGCCAGTAAGCAAACTTTTGAAAAAGCATTTGAACTATTAGATGCTGAAAATAATAAAGCAACAATTAGCGCCTCTAAATTAGGTTTTAAGGCACTTTCCCTCGTGAGTAATGATAGTGTAGCACCTTATAAGATTCCTGAATATGAACAGGTATTAGCACATGTTTACCAATCAATAAACTATCTAGCTTTAAATAATACTGAGGGCGCGGCTGTTGAAATGCGTGTAGCGCAACGTATTCAACGCGAAATTGAATTAGCTCATAGCAAAGAAGCAGAAAAAGCAGCAGCTAAAGGTCAAAATGTTAATTCTGCTCCAGCTGAATACGATGAAGCTTTAGCTGGACTAAATACAATTGCGGGTAAAGTAAAAAATACCTATCAAAATGCGTATGCATTTTATATGGCGGCAACATTATGGGAAGCCTTGGGTGAAAAAAATGATGCTTTAGTTGATTATAAAAAAGCATATGAACTACAGCCAAATGATTTTATTAAAAATGATGTAAAACGACTCGATAACGGCGCAAAGAAAGCAAATGGTCAATATCCAGTTGTTATTTTTCTGGAGCAAGGATTAGTTCCTCAAAAAATTTCTTCGACCTTAGCAATTCCAACACCAAATGGATTAGTGAATATCTCATTTGCAAGCTATGATCCTTCAACCTATGTTGCACCAAGTCAGGTTGATGTGGCTGTAAATGGGAAAACCGTTGCAAATACAGCATTACTTACTGATATTGGTGCGTTGGCTGTCAAAACACTAAAAGAAAAGATTGCAGCTAATCTCACAACTCAAATTGCACGTTCTACAGCGAAATACGCTGTACAAAAAGAACTGGGCAATCGTTTAGGCGTATTTGGACAACTTGCAGGCAATATCTATAACACTGCCACAGAAAAAGCAGATGTTCGTGCATGGAATACCCTCCCAAGCAATGCACAAGTCACTCGCCTTTTACTCCCTGTTGGTAGTCATACCATCCAACTTAAAAACAACTATGCAAATCAATCGATCAATATTGAAGTGAAAGCTAATCAGACGACCTTCATTCATGGTATCGAAACCAACCAACAAATTGTCGCTGATAGCTTCAGTATCGCTAAATAACAACTTGAGTAAAACATAATGAAACAACGCCTTTTACCCATAATTCTGTGTAGCTTTAGCCTTGGCTTAACTGCATGTACAGCACCAAATGCGATGCGTACACAAACAGACCCAAATACTGGTGCAAGCAATGTCAGAACCATGACAGGTAATCCTATTCTCGCAACCCGTATTGGTGTCAATCGAATCAATATGGTCAGTCTTGGAGATATTAAAAAAGCATCACTCGCCTTAAAAAATGGTTGGTTCTACGAACAATCTTTTGAATACAAAGTTGTTTGGTTTGATGCCAATGGAACAGAAATCAATCCAGAAGGTGCAACTTGGAAACCAATCACATTACAAGGGCGTGAAGTAAAAACCGTTCAGTCTGTCGCACCCAATCCAAGTGGTGTTGATGTACTTATTTACATGAAGAAAGACTAATCAACAGCTTATTTATAAGGGGTAAAACATGAAATTCCGTACGTTGGCTTTAGCAACCACAATTGGCAGCATGGCATTGTTCAGTGGCTGTGCCTCCCAGGCTGTATCTTATGGCGATGCACAGGCAACTGAAACCTTAACCAAAGATTTTGGTTCAACCGACCTTCAACAAATCGCAGCCAAGATGGTTGATGACATGCTGGCGTTTCCACCAGTGATTGAAATGACTCAGGCTCGCCGTCCAGTACTGTTTGTTGACCGTATCAAAAACAAGACCCAAGAGCATATTGATACTGAATCCATCACTGACACCATCCAGAATAAACTAATTAATTCTGGAAAATTCCGTTTCGTTGACATGACTTCTGTCGGTGCAATGGCAGACCAGTTGGCTTATCAACAGCAAAGTGGCATGGTAGACAAACGTACAGCAGTGAAAACAGGATCTCAAATTGCCGCTGAATACATGCTGAATGGTAACTTATCCAGCATCGTCAAAAATTCAGGCGGTAAGAGTGATGTGTACTACAAGTTCACTTTCAAATTACAAAACCTGAAAACAGGTATTGTTGAATGGACAGGCGAAAAAGAAATTCGTAAATCGGCTAAACGTGCTACTTTTGGTCTATAAACCATTCACAACAACAATAAACCCGATGCTCAGCACCTGCTGAACATCGGGTCATATAGAATGATAGAAAATGATGAAATCCTTACTTTGTGCAGCCCTGTTCTGCTTAACAACAATTCACTCAGCCAACGCCGCCCTACAAGAAGTCATGAAAGAAGCCACAGGTAGCGGCCCAACCCAACAACAGGCTATTGCAGAAGCCTTGCTGATTGCAGCCCAGTCTGTAAATGGCACCAGTGTTAGTTCACGCACTGACTTAGCGGAAGAAGTGAGCATGGTGGTCAGCAACAACCATTGGAGCTACCAAGGAAAAACCTCACCTGTGTTCAGTGTTGAAACGCAGGGCACTAATGCGATTAATCGTTTTCAGGTGTTAAGTATTTCGGGTTCGGGCAAGAACTACCGCGCCAAAGTGCGTGCTTATGTCAGCAAGTTTCAATCAAGTGTAGCGGATCAACACTTACGCCGTATTGCGGTTATGCCATTTCAATATAACCATTCAAAAACTCAACTCACAGATGGCAGTGATGCTGATGACTTTGTGACAGAAGTTGCTGATTTGGTCGGCACTCAACTGGCAAACTCACGTCAGTTAAGTTTGGTGAGTCGTGACTATATTGAGGAAATGGCAAGTGAAAATGCCTTTCTTCGTTGGGATGGTGCACCAGCAGAAATGGCAAGACTTGGGCAAAAGGTGGGTGCTGACTATATTTTAGTTGGACGTATCAATGAAGCAAAAACGACTCAAGGACGTTCATTTTATGGCGCTGTTCCAGCTGGGCAACAAGCAATCCGTCTAAATTGGCGAGTGATTGAGGTAAATACAGGAAAAGTTGCTGCTGCAGGAACTGTAAATCAACAGCAACGCCAATCTCTAGGAGAGCTTATTCATAATTCACAATCTACAACCTCATCAGACTTACTCGCACAACAAATAAGTAATGATGTCTTAAATGGCTTGTCTTTAATGCCGATCAGTTACTCTCGACAAAACTCGACACAAGTAGAGAGTTCAGAACCACTCTCGGATGCTGAACTCACACCAGGTTCGAGTGAAAAACCGATTCGTTGGTGATCGAATAATCTGTGTATATTCAATTTATGATTTTTTGTTGATGCAAAAAAGAACACCTTAAATTCATTTAAAGTGTTCTTTTTTATAAATATAATGTCAATCAACTACCCTGAACCAAACGTCTTGCACTAATAATGCCTGGTTGCTGCTCTAAACGAGCCAATAAACGAGACAGTTGTGCCAAACCTTTCACTTCAATCAACAACTTCATATTGGCAATCCCATCTGCCTCAGAAATCGTATTGACCTGACGAATATTGATTTGATCTGAGAAAATCACTTGCGTGAGGTCTTTAAGCAGACCACGGCGATCATAAGCCTCAACCACGATTTGCACACTCTGACCACGGGTCGGTTGCATTTCCCAATCCGCTTCAACAGCACGTTCAGGCTCTTGAGTCGTCATACGCAAATAATCTGGACAAGCAACCTTATGGATACTGACACCACGATTTAAAGTGATATACCCCCCAATCGACTCACCATGTACAGGTTGACAACACTGTGCAATATGCAATTCCACATTATCCAAACCATCGATCAAAATCCCGTGTGCTGAGAGCGTATGGCTGGCACGTGGATTTAAGGCAGGCTTTAAGACCAGTTCAGGCTCATCTTGATCCAAGTGCATCTGACGATTCACTTGATTCATCAAAGCATGCAAACTGATATCACCACTGACTAAAGCAACTAAAATGTCATCGCCTGATTTCAGATTAAAGTGAGATGAATAGTCTTTAAGATCGATACTTTTCGGGTGAATTGCTAAGCGTGCTAACTCTTTATTAAGTAACTCACGCCCCACCTCAACATTCTTACTCCGATCTTGCTGTCTAAACCAATGGCGCAACTTGTCACGCGCACGAGCAGTTTTGATATAACCTAAAGAGTTCACCAACCAATCACGGTTCGGTTCACGATCTTTTTTGGTTAAAATCTCAACCTGTTCACCCGTTTTCAGCGTATAAGTTAATGGCACATAACGTTGATTGACACGTGCTGCATAACACTTATTACCTACCTCAGTATGTACATGGTAAGCAAAATCTAAAACCGTCGAACCTCGTGGCAATTCTTTAATATCACCATCACGACTAAACACATAGATTTTTTCAAAATTTTCAAAATCTTGAATTTGATCTATACCATTTGACTCTTCATCCTCGCCATGGGGTGTAGTTTCGGTACGCTCTTGATAATGTTCCAATACCGCACGTAAAGAATGTAGACGATGATTAAATGAATGATCGGTATTTTTTGCACCTTCTTTATAATTAAAATGCGAACAAACGCCCAGTTCGGCTTCGTTGTGCATTTCAAAAGTACGAATTTGTACTTCTAAAGATTTATTTTCAGCAATCACTGCCGTGTGTAATGAGCGATAACCATTGGCTTTTGGATTGGTGACATAGTCATCAAATTGGTTCGGGATATGACGCCACAGCTGATGCACAATACCTAAAGCGTGATAACAGTCTGGTACACTTTTGACCAATACACGCACTGCACGAATATCATAAAGCTGATCAAAACTCAGATTTTTACTTTTCATTTTTCGATAAATCGAATAAATGTGTTTCACTCGTCCAGTGATTTCCGCCTGAATATGATGCATACCCAGTTCAGTCTTTAGCTTATCAATCACAAACTGAATATATTGCTCTCGCTCTAAACGTTTTTCATTCAGCAACGATGCAATTTCTTTATAACGCTCAGGCGCCAAATAACGGAAAGCGAGATCTTCTAATTCCCATTTTAGTTGTGCAATACCTAAGCGATGTGCAAGTGGTGAATAGATCGTTAAAATCTCACGTGCAACGCGTTCTTGGCGTTCTTTACTTGCAGTGGCTAATTCACGTAAAGCATAAGTACGTTCAGCCAATTTGATCAAAACAACGCGTACATCTTCTGTCACTGAAATCAGCATTTTATAAATGCCGTTTAAATGCTCACGCTGATTGTTATTAAAATGATCTTCTAAACGTTTATTTTTTTCAATCAATTCAGAGAGCTTACCCATCGCAAGCGTGCCTTGTACAAGACCAAGCACCTGTTCGCCGAATTGTTGTTGAATATCCTCTAAAGTAATTAACCCTTCGCGCACACTTCGATACAACACTGCCGCTGACAATGTGTCTTCATCAACATGTAAATGCGCCAAAATATCAGCCATGCCAATACCTGTACTAAAGGTATTGCTACGATGATGAACCGTGGTTTCTAATTCTTTTGCCAAGGTCAGCTCTGCAACTTTTTGAAGTTGCTTTAGCTCCGCCCCATCCAAAATATCACGCACTCGAGCTAGCCAAGAGACCAGACCACTTTGCGCTTCAGCGGCATGTTCTACAGTCGTTTCCTCTGACAACTCATGGAGTCGCCCAGGTAACTGCTCACGTACTGTGACCATACCATTCTCCTCTGGATATGTAACTCATTCTCTAATCGTTTATCTCTTGGGTCTTTTCAAATTGCTCATTTTTTTCAAATAAGGCAATTGATTCAACATGCTCAGTATGGGTAAACATGTCCATGACTGCTGCTTTTTTAAGTTGATAACCATATTGTGCCAGTACACCCGCATCCCTTGCCAGTGTTGATGGATTACATGAAACATAAACGATTCTTTTTGCTCCAAAATTAGGTACATATTGCATAACCTCAAACGCACCTGATCGAGGAGGATCAATTAATAATGCATCAAATCCCTGTTTTGCCCAAGAATGATGCGAAAAGTCTTTTGTTAAATCTTGTGAAAAGAACAATGCCTGAGACAATTGATTTGCTTTCGCATTTTCAGTTGCCCGTTGTACCATCTCATCACTTGCTTCAACACCAATGACCTGACCTGTCTCACCAACACAACGTGCTAAAGGTAAGGAAAAATTACCCAGTCCACAAAACAGGTCGAGCACTCTCTCCCCTTTCTGTAAATCTAGCAATTCACATGCCAAGTGAATCATCTTTGCATTTACACCGCTATTCACCTGAGTAAAGTCTAAAGGTGAAAATGCAAATTTAACCGCAAACTCATCCAGACTATAGTGCAAACGCATCGGTGCTTGAGCATCATCAACACGATGTAAACTATCTGCGCCTTTAGGTTGCAAATACAACTGCCAATCCTTTAGTAACGCAAATTGACGTAATTGGTTGACATCCGACACATTTAATTCATCCAAGTGGCGAATCAATAATGCTGTCTCGGTATCACCCATTGCTAATTCTATATGACCAATGTGGGCTTTGCCTGTTAGACTTTCGAGTAGTTTTCTCAACTCTACTAAACTTTCGGACAAACGCTGATCAAGAACGTGACACTGCTGAATCGGTGTTAAATGATTACTGTGATGCTCACGAAAGCCCATCACCAAACGATTTTGTTTCGCAATATAGCGAACGCCCACTCGAGCACGACGACGATAATCTATTTTTTCAGAGCGGATTGGATCTAACCATTGCTCTGGTTGTAAACCAGCAAAATGTTGTAAATGTGACTTTAATACATTCTGTTTTAATAAAATCTGTTCATCTGGATGAATATGTTGCAAGCTACAGCCACCACACACCCCAAAATGCGGACAAATTGGATCGACTCGTCCCACAGCCGCATCACTTTCTAGCTTAACCATATCCGCTTCTTCTAAACGAGAAGTTTGATTGCTAATCTTGGCTTGTACTGTTTCACCCACGAGCGCATAACGAATGAAAACCTTCTTGCCATGCTTTTCTTTTGGATGATCAGGATGCGTTCCATAATGCGCAATCCCTCGCCCCTCATGAGAAAAAGCTTCGATTTGGAAGGTATATGTCGGATATTGAGCTGGGCGCTGTTTCGCTTTATGTTTCAAAAGATCAACCTAATTTTTTGGCGCAAACGTATTTGCGGTAAATACAGTATATTGCGATGTTTGTTGCCATACCTGTAAGAATTCTGTTTGTTGCGTTTGAGTTTGTAAATAATCGATCGTGGTTTGAAGCCAATGCTGATGATCATGTTGATTAAGCTGCCCTTTGAGCAACAACCAACGTAAATAGATCAACCATGTATTTAAAACATCACCTTCACAATAACTGGTCAGTTTTAACCATTGTTCAGTACTCACATACTCTGGCACATGATAACCAGTCTCACCACGTTTTCCAGGGAATCCTAAAAGACAAGCAACATCATCAAGTTTCTGGAAATTGCGTCCATTAAACATCGCCATTACATCCATCAGGTCAACATGACGGTGGTGGTAACGGTTCTGGTAGTTGTTAAAGCGCTTTTGGTTATCAATTTCACCCTGATCAAACAGGCTGGGCGCAGAAAGCCCATGATACATGGCTCGGAACAGAATCACAGGCAAGTCAAACTGCGAGCCATTCCAGCTCACCAGTGTCGGCTGCTTCTTGTCAAAAATGGACAGGAATTTTGTCAGCATTTCAGCTTCTGTACTTTGCTCCTGACTAAATGAAAACAGGCGGAAGCCCTTTTCATCAATCCATAAACCTGAAATACAGACAATTTCATGCAGGGGCAAACGCTGAAACTCGCTACCTGATTCCTGACGGCGGATTTTGATTAATGCCTGTTCTACATCGGATTGAGGCAAGTCAAGTTGATAAAGATGAGCACCAGCCTTTAAGTCAGTCAGTGTTTCAATATCAAAAACTAAAATTGGAAAACGCAAGCTCATCATTCAGTATAATCAGTTAGGCCTGATCTTCATCTTGAACTGAAAACAGTCCTGTTGACAAGTAGCGATCACCACGGTCACAGATAATGCACACAATCACGGCTTCAGGTGTTTCTTCAGCAATTTTCAGTGATGCCCATACGGCCCCACCAGAGGAGGTTCCTGCACTGATGCCTTCCATGCGTGCCAGTTTACGCATGGTCTGTTCCGCCGCAAGCTGTGGAATGTCAATGATACGGTCAACACGGCTACGGTCAAAAATGGTTGGCAGATATTCTTCAGGCCAACGACGAATCCCTGCAATGCTCGAACCATCAGAGGGTTGTAAGCCCACAATTTGAATATCAGGGTTCTGTTCTTTTAAATACTTAGAGACCCCCATAATGGTTCCTGTCGTCCCCATCGAGCTGACAAAGTGGGTAATTTTTCCGCCCGTTTGCTTCCAGATCTCAGGTCCAGTTGTGAGGTAATGCGCCTCTACATTGTCTGGATTACCAAACTGGTTCAGCACAAACCCCTTGCCATCAGCCTGCATTTGTAAAGCTAAATCGCGTGCACCTTCCATACCTTGCTGTTTAGTCACTTCGATTAACTCAGCACCATAAGCCAACATTGCATCTTTACGTTCTTGGCTCATGTTGTTTGGCATGATCAGCTTCATTTTATAGCCACGCATCGCGGCAACCATGGCTAAAGCAATGCCAGTGTTACCGCTAGTGGCTTCAATTAAAGTATCACCAGGTTGAATTTGTCCACGTTTCTCTGCTTGAACAATCATGTTATAAGCAGGGCGATCTTTGACTGAGCCAGCAGGATTATTACCTTCTAATTTCGCTAATATGGTAGCTTGAGTATGACTTGCTAAACGTTGCAAACGCACTAAAGGGCTTTTACCGACATAATAATCTAGTAAAAATTCATCTGCTAAAAAATCAGTTTGCGTATTCGTCATGATCGACACCGATATTAAGGTGGCGACTATTGTATGAAAAAATAAGAAATACTGCACCTTTTCACTATGCTTTTTATTGGCTAGCCCGTACCTCTGTTTGCCACAAAGCATGCTAAGATGTTGCACAGAATGATAAATCTGACCGCACTATGTCAAATTTCAATAAAATCCTGTCAAAACGCTTACGGCTCAATCATGCTTATGGACAATTGATTGCACTTATTTTAGTACCGATCGCCGTACTGACAGGTGTTGGAATTTTATGGGTTTTATCTGAAACCACCAGTGCAGCCAAACAACAACAGCATTCCGATGCTTCAGCGATCTTAGCTCGTTATCATCAAACCGCAGAAAAATTACTGCAACTGGTACAACAACACCCCGATCAATATGATCGCGCTCAAAACATTATGCAAAAAATGTTTGATGAGAAAAACTTACAACGCGCTGTCATTATTGATAATCAAGGGCAAACCTATCTCAGTATTGGTTATCAAAATAATCGTTTTTGGCCAACTTTTCCAAATAACAGTAATTTTTTTGGTCCAATCGCACATAAACACAACAGCATCTATGGTGCAAAATTGGCTGGTGGTCATAACGAATCAATTTGGCTCATGATTGAATTAGACAATCAGCCACTTGAGTTAGCTCGTTATAAAATTCTATTAGCCTTGGTAGCGACAGGGCTGATTACCCTGATGATTTTACTATTTTGCCTGAATGTTTTTTCACGGCGCTGGCTGGCGCCACTCTATGAAATTCGTATGCAGATGCAGCGCCTGAATGCCGATACGCTGGATCAGCATATTGTGGTGAACAGTACAGGCGAGTTACGCCTGCTCCAGCGTGATATTGCCAATGCAGTCAAACGTTTACATTTTAGTTTCTTGGAGTTGAAAGAGCATACTGAACAAACCGAAGAGGATTTACGTCGTACCTTAGACACACTCGAAGTTCAGAACATTACCTATCGTCAAGCACGTGACCAAGCGATTTCATCAAATCAATCTAAATCAGTCTTTTTAGCCAATATCAGCCATGAGCTAAGAACACCTCTCAACAGTATTGATGGCTTTATTCATTTATTGCTTCGTCAGCAGAACCTTAGCAATGAACAAAACCTATACCTACAGACTATTCGTAAATCATCTGCTCACCTATTGGCACTGATTAATGATGTACTTGATTTCTCTAAAATTGACGCAGGTAAATTAGAGCTCGAAACTGCACCATTTGATTTGGAAGAAGCTATTTTTGATGTGATGGATATGCTTTCTCCGCTTGCAGCGCAAAAACATATCAACATGGCATTTTACTACGCTGAGAATATTCCACAGCATGTGGTTGGCGATGCCTTACGTTTTAAACAAATTCTGACCAACCTCATTTCCAATGCCATTAAGTTCACTCCAGATGGTGAAATCATTGTTCGTGTACGTATGGAAGATGATGATATTGGACAATGCCTATTACATTTCAGCGTTCAAGATAGTGGTATTGGTCTCAGTGGTACCGACCGTAAAAAATTATTTGAATCATTTTCTCAAGGTGATGCTTCCGTTACTCGTCAATTTGGAGGTACAGGATTAGGCTTAGCGATTTCCAAACAACTTGTTCATTTGATGCATGGTCAAATTGGCTTTGAAGACAACCAAGAACGTGCACCGACAGAAAAAGGTTCAACTTTTTGGTTTACGGCTTCATTTAAAGTAGATGAACAAGATGAATTTGTCGAGCATCCACATTTCGATCATTTAAAAGTAGTCTCTTACCTTGCCCATCCTGCCACAGCGAGTGTGCTTCGTTCATATTTAGAAAACTACTGTGTCTCACATATCGAAACACAATCAATTTTGGATTTATTTAGTCGTCTGAATCATTTAAATCAGCAAGAAAATACATGGCTTATCGTTGACCATAGTGGTGATACAGAAGCACTACTCAAAGAAATTCGTCAGCGTTACCAAGGAAACTTAGCCGTTTACGGTTATCAAATGAGCCTTGAGCCAAACATGCTGAATGAATATCGTGCACGCCCGCTCTACCAACCGTTGAGTCGTCGTGAACTGGTTCAGTTATTGGGAAATCAACCTATCTTTGAGCCAGAACCAGAAAACTTTAATGGTCAAGGATTACATATACTTGCTGTAGACGATCATTTACCTAACTTGATTGTACTGGAAGCATTACTTGGTGAATTGAATGTCACCACTACAAAAGCGCTCAGTGGGCAGAAAGCGATTGATATCATTCAAGCACGTATACAACAAAAATTACCGCCATTTGACTTAGTCTTTATGGACATCCAAATGCCAGTGATGTCTGGAATTGATACAACACGAGCAATTCGTTCCTTAGAGTCAACTTTAGATACAGGCATGCAACTTCCGATTATTGCACTCACGGCACATGCTCTAGCAGACGAAAAGCAAAAATTACTCAAAGTTGGTATGAATGATTACCTAACCAAACCGATTCAAATGGAACAAATCATTCAAATCTTAACGCACTGGACGAAAAACAATTTCTCTTCCCAACCAGCAAATACGGAACAAAAACGTTCGATTGAAACGATTGATCCTCAAATTTTGAATTGGCAACAAAGTGTTCAATTAGCAGCGAACAAAGAAGATCTAGCACAAGATCTATTGAATATGTTGGTAGACAGTTTCGATACTGAACTTGCTGAAATGCAACAATTGATTGAAATGGAAGACTTCCCTCAACTGGAACATGTATTACACCGTTTATATGGTGCTACTCGATACGTAGGAACACCGAATTTACAACAGGTTTCGGGCGAGTTTGAACAATTCGTTTCAACCCTACGTAAAGAACGACGTAAAGCAGATGACGGCTTTATTCGGGAAACAAATTATCGCTTTAATGAATTAAACACGGCCATTGAACAGGTGCGACAAGCCGCAAATCTCATCTTACACGCCCATGACATTTAATGTGACTGCGGTGTCATGTTTCAGGTTAAAGACTCATGCTATGCTGCCCCAATCAAACACAATAAGAGTATGGTAAATGGCACTTTTACGCGTTGAAAAGAACAATGGGATTGCAACTGTTTCCTTAAATCGACCAGATAAACGCAATGCAATGAGTTTTGCATTATTAAAAGAATTGGTTGCAACAGCTAAAAAAATTGAGAAAGATCGTTCAATTCGTTGTGTCATCCTCACGGGTGAAGCACAGGTATTTAGTGCTGGTATCGACTTATCAGATCTAAATAATCCAAAAAATACAGCATTTGCAGCATGGGAACTGATCAAACCAGGACAAAGCTTATTTCAAAAAGCTTTTTTAATTTGGCAAAATTTGCCTATTCCTGTTATTGCAGCGATCGAAGGTTTTTGCTTTGGTGCAGGAATGCAGCTTGCACTCGCAGCGGATATTCGTATTGCGACTCCCACTACTAAAATGTCGATTATGGAAAGCCGTTGGGGCCTAGTACCTGACATGGGTTTAACCCGCTCATTAAAAGGGCTGATCGGCGTTGATCTAGCCAAAGAACTAACGCTGACTGCGCGTATCTTTGACGCAGAATACGCTAAAGAAATTGGTCTAGTGACACATTTAGATCAAGATCCATTAGCCAAAGCAAACGTGATCGCCCAAGAAATCTTACAGCGCTCGCCAGATGCAATTATGGCAGCGAAACGAGTATTGGATGCAATGGAACATCAACCTGAAAAGGCTTTACGTTTAGAAAAACTGTGGCAGCTTAAATTACTTTTAGGTAAAAACAGTAGCCTTGCACGTAAAAAAGATAAGAATCCAGAAATTCAATTCTTGCCGCGCCAATATAAATAAGCACGAGGATAAATTCACATGCATGCGAATCAACAAACACCTATCGCGTTCTTAGGCATGGGGTTAATGGGTACACGTATGGCCTCTCGACTTCTTCAAGCTGGTTATACTGTAGCGGTATGGAATCGAAGCCAACATGCATGTGAAGCACTTATTCAACAAGGTGCAACTCAATTAGAATTAAACAAGATTGCGGAATACCCTGTTATTTTAATATGTTTAGCGGATGATCAAGCTGTTCAAAGCGTTTTCGATCAAATCCAGCCCTATTTAAAAGCAGAGCAAGTGATTGTTGACTTTTCTAGCTTGTCGGTAACCGCGACACAACAATTGGCACAATCTGCCCAACAGCAACAAGTGACTTGGATTGACTCACCTGTTTCAGGTGGGACTATCGGGGCAGAACAAGGTACTTTGGTCATTTTTGCTGGTGGCGATGAACACACCATCCAAGCACTCGAGCCTATTTATACAGTCTTATCACAACGTGTCACCCGTATGGGTGAAACAGGGACTGGACAAGCCACCAAAATTTGTAATCAATTAATTGTTGCAGCAAATAGCACGTTGATCGCAGAAGCTGTTGCATTAGCAAGCCAAGCAGGCGTAGATACCACCTTACTTGCCCCTGCTCTCGCGGGCGGTTTTGCAGATTCTAAACCATTTCAAATTTTAGCTCCTCGTATGGCAACCCATACTTTCGAGCCTGTGCAATGGAAAGTGCAGACCTTATCTAAAGACCTTAATAATGCATTAAAACTTGCACATAGTTTTAACCTAAATATACCTGTTGCACAAAAAGCCCTACTACAGTTACAAGCTCACCAAGAAAACGGTTTTGCTGATAATGATTTAGCGACTATTATTCAATATATAGAGCAATAATAATTGATTGAAGGAGATTGAATATGAGCCATCTTGCAGTCAATTTGTCGATGATTTTTACGGAAGTCCCTTTGATTGAGCGTTTTGCTTTAGCCCATGCACATGGCTTCCAACATATCGAAATTCAGTTCCCATATGAATTAGAAATTTTTGATATTCAAACTCAGCTTGAACAATACAATCTTTCCCTTTGCCTCATGAATGTGCCTGCTGGCGATTTAATGCAGGGCGGTAATGGCCTAGCAGGTATTCCTGGAAAAGAAATTGAATTTCATCATGCCCTTATGCTTGCAATTCGTTATGCAAAGGCATTGAATGTTCCTCGAGTCAATATTTTAGCGGGTAAACAGCCGCAAGATGCTGATCTCTTACCTTGTTTAAATGCCTTAGCAAGCAATTTGAAACTTGCTTGCCACATGCTCACTGAACAAGGTATTGAACCTGTTTTTGAAATGATTAATGGCACAGATATGCCACGTTTTCTAGTTCAGAATATCGCTCAAGCCCAAGAAATGCTGGAAGTCGTCAACCATCCTGCTTTAAAAATGCAGTACGATTGTTACCATATGGCAATGATGGGTGAAGAGATTTTGGCTGGATTACAGGAAAATTTATATCAAATTGGACATATCCAATTTGCCGATTATCCAAATCGACATGAACCTGACACAGGAAATATTCCCTATAAGCAAATTTTTGACTGGTTACATCAAAGTGACTATCAAGGTTATATTGGTGCAGAATACCGACCAAAAACTCAATCAGATCAATCTTTTGCATGGAAAGAAAAGTACTTTTCCAATGACGTAAATACATAAACTGTTACTGCTGAAATTTGAATTTTATAGAGAAAAACGGTATATTTGACAATGAGCAATTGTCAGGAAAATATACCCTCTATGAATTTAGAACCATCGCCCAGCGCTTCTAATTCTCACGACCTAAAAATCAAAACAGCAAACAAAGATGTACATGCTTGTTTAAAAGTTGTACATGAAGCCCTTACTGATGTAAAAGCCAAAGATATTCTAGAACTTGATGTAAGTTCTATTAGCAATGTTGCCGATGCAATTGTAATTGCAAGCGGAACATCTACTCGTCATGTCAAAGCACTTGCTGACAATGTTGCTGATGAAGCACGTAAAGCAGGTTTTCGCCCGATTGGTGTTGAGGGTGAACGAGATGCTGAATGGATCCTAATTGATCTAGGGTTCGTTGTTGTACACGTTATGCTACCTACCGCCCGTAAATTCTATGACTTAGAAAGTTTATGGCGTGCACCAGAATCAGTAGCTTAAAGCTCTCAAAAAAGCGACCCAAATTGGTCGCTTTTTTTATATTCATAGTAACTGTTTTAAATCAATTTCAGGATATTGTTGCTTCACTGTATTCTTAATCTGCGCATAAAGCTGATCAGCTTTATTTGGTCCATAAAAATCACAATAAATGGCATAAAAAATTGTAATCAGTTCAGCATAGAGTGTTTGAGGTATTTGCTTAAGACAATTTTTTTCTGAACCATCAATAAATCGATAAGCAGCCAATAAGCGATGCTTTTTCATTTTTATCCCCAATTCATCTACGAACTCTAAATAATCATTCCGATGAACTGACTTTAAAATTGTGATGATAAAATCATAAAAAGCTTGAAATAGATCTACAGGCTGCTCTTCTTCCGCAATCACCACCTCTAGATCCTCTTTAACCTCAAGATGTTGCTGCTTTTCAACAATCGATATTTCATGCAAAACCTGACGCAACATGTCTTTGCGGAGCAACTGCAACTCATGTGTTGTACAAATTTCACTTAAAAAACGGTTTAATACAAAAGAAGGCTGATGACCATATTCACTTTCCCAATAGTGTAAAACACGTTGCAACACGGTATCTGGCAAAAAATGGGATAATCCTTTTGTGACTGCCTGCTTCTTTTGTTCAATTGTCAGTTCAACCATAGCAATCACCCCTCAATGCCGATGAGTGATGTTTTCAGTCTCAAAAGTCACATCTCTTTGAAACTCAGGATAAGATAACTCCGCATGTTCAGTGTAGTCTAAACCACGTTGTTCATGTTGTTGTGAAACTCGCAAACCACCCAAGAGCTTATCGAGAAATTTAAACATAATAAAAGATGCACCAAATCCCCAAATCAATGCAGCCCCCACACCTAAGGCCTGAACAAGAATAATATCTAAATTAAATAGTGCTTGTTCAAAGAAAATGCCTGCGGCTAATGTCCCCCATGCACCACAAACACCGTGAACAGTCACAGCATCCACAACATCATCTAATTGCATCTTTTCTATAAATTGTGGAACAAAGGTAATTAAAAATCCAGCGATTGCCCCTGTGATAATGGCAAACGGCGGTGACATTGTGGCACATCCTGCCGTAATTGCGACTAGGCCCGCTAATGAAGCATTAATCGTATGACGCATCAAGACTGCTTTTGATTGAAGTAGTGCAAGAATCATATAAGTTGAAGCTGCCGCACACGCAGCAAGATGTGTATTCAATGCAATACGCCCAATACTAACACTAGCTGCAACGGTTGAAGCGGCATTAAAACCAAACCAAGCAAACCACAAAATAAAGCCTCCTAATGCAACGAGAGGTAAGTTATGCCCTGCTAAAAAATGGCTTTGCCCTTTGCGACCAAATCGACCTAAACGTGGTCCTAATACGATAATGCCTGCCAGTGCCACCCAACCACCAATTGAATGCACGACTGTTGAACCTGCAAAATCAATGAAACCCAGAGCTTTTAACCAACCATCTCCACCAAACAATCCTCCCCAAGCCCAACTTCCAAATATCGGATAAATCACACCACTGACAAAGATGGCACTCACCACATAGGCCACAAAATGTATTCGCTCTGCCATCGCACCACTTGCAATCGTGGTTGCTGTTGCTGCAAACATCATTTGGAAAAATAATAAATTCCAATGCCAGTCATCTAATTGACTCGGCATAAAATATCCCCATCCTATCCAGCCTGTTTGATTTAAACCAAACATCAAACCAAAACCAAATAGCCAGAAAATGATGCCGCCTATACAGGTATCCATATAATTTTTCATAAGAACATTAACGGTATTCTTACTACGAACAGATCCACTTTCAATTAAAGCAAATCCTGCTTGCATAAAGAAAACTAAAATTCCACCAACAACCACCCACACGCTATCCAGGGAAAGGCGAATTTCTTGAATATTAGGTGCAGTTTCGGCAAAAGTAGCGGAAGAGAAAAACAACAGAAATAGCAAAATCAATACGAAATTTTTCATATAATTCCCCTAAAAAGAATAAGAAATTAAATGCAAAGAGAATGCCAAAACAAACTTCATTTATTCAAAAAATTTATTGGTTTATATTTATTTATCATAAAAAAGCGATTTAACATTCTTATTGATGATTAAAGTTTTTTACTCAAAGTACAAAGATGAGTTATTGGTAATTTTAAAAAATTGACATGACAAATTGTCAAATTTAACGCACTATAACACCACCTTAGAACTTGGTTAATAAAAAGTATCACAGGAGTAACACATGAAGGTCTTGATTACAGGTGCAAATACAGGGATTGGCTTTGCTACAGCGGAACAATTGGTCAAACAAGGACAACATGTCATTCTTGCCTGCCGCAATCCTCAAAAAGCACAAGCTGCACAAGAAAAATTACGTAAACTTAATCAAGGACAAGTAGACTTAGTTTCACTTGATTTAAATAGTCTTGAACAAACCCGAAAAGCGGCAGATCAAATCGCTGATCAATATGGCAATCTAGATGTTTTAATCAACAATGCTGGCCTTTTTGCCAAAACCAAGCAACTCACTGCTGATGGATTTGAACAACAATTTGGGGTGAATTATCTCGGTCACTTTCTTTTGACGCAAAAACTACTCCCAGTATTAGAAAAAGCACCTAAAGCCCGAATCGTACATCTTGCTTCGATTGCACATTGGGCGGGTTCAATCAAACCAAATAAATTTCGTGCTGAGGGTTTTTACAATCCACTGTTTTATTATGGTCAATCTAAATTAGCGAATCTTTTATTCAGCAATGCACTGGCTGAACAAATGGCAAACAGTACAATTACCAATAATGCTTTACATCCAGGCGGTGTTGCTTCAGACATCTATCGCGAACTACCAAAGCCTATTTATGAGGTTATGAAAATCGGTTTAGTACCCACCTCGGTTCCTGCAAAGTTAATTACAGATATGGCTATTGCAGATCATTGGGCAAATCGTAATGGTGAATATGTCAGTGCACATATGCCAGACTGGAAATCACCACATGCTAAAAACCAACAGCTTGCGCGCGATCTTTATACTCAATCTATGGATCTTGTAGAAAAATATCTTTAATTAAATCGAAAATAAAAAAGCCACCCAAGGGTGGCTTTTTCAATCCTGATAGGGTCAGATTAGTGACCACCACCATTGATTGCTTTTGTCATATCTTCAACAACTTTCTTGGCATCACCGAAGATCATCATCGTTTTTTCGTTATAGAACAAGTCATTGTCCAAGCCAGCATAACCTGTTGCCATAGAACGCTTGATCACCATGATGGTACGTGCTTTATGCGCTTCAAGAATCGGCATACCATAGATTGGTGAGCTTGGATCATCTTTTGCCGCTGGGTTAACAACGTCATTCGCACCGATAACCAATACAACATCAGTTGCTGGGAAATCAGAGTTAATCTCGTCCATTTCCAAGATGTCTTCATACGCAACATCAGCTTCAGCAAGTAATACGTTCATATGACCAGGCATACGACCAGCAACTGGGTGAATCGCAAAACGTACTGTTACGCCTTGCTCTTTCAAAACTTCACACAATTCTTTTACAGCATTCTGTGCACGACCTTGCGCCATACCATAACCAGGTACGATCACAACGCTGTCTGCATTTGACATCAGGAAGCCTGCGTCATCTGCTGAACCAGAACGGTGGTTACGTTGAACTTGTTCACCTTTATCTGCTGATGCAACTGCTGCACCACCCATCGCACCACCAAACAAGACGTTGATGATTGAACGGTTCATCGCCTTACACATGATGTAAGAAAGAATTGCACCAGAAGAACCCACAAGTGAGCCCGCAACGATCAACATATTGTTTTCAAGTGTGAAACCAATACCTGCTGCAGCCCAACCAGAGAATGAGTTCAAAAGTGATACCACAACTGGCATATCACCACCACCGACTGGCGCAATCCACACCCAGCCAAATGCAAGTGCAAGTGCTGTCATTGCCCAGAATGCAGTCATGTTACCCGTAGTGAAGAAGTAGAAACCACATGCAAGCATCGCAATAAAAATGATTGCTTGAACTGGTTTAACCCATGCACCAGAAATTGTTTTTGCCCATTTTTTCGCAGCTAATTTACCGTAAGCAAATACAGACGCAGTAAAAGTAATCGCACCAACGAAACAGCCAACAAACAATTCAAATAAATGAACTGGACTCATATGTGCGTGCTGAACACCAGCAGCAGTTAAAGCAGCTTCATTTTGTTCAAATAATACATTGAGTTGGTTGTTGTGTAGAATCGCAGCAATCGCAATTAATACCGCAGCCAAACCGACGAGAGAGTGCATCAATGCAACCGTCTCAGGCATTTGCGTCATTGGAACTGTTCTCGCACGCGCGATACCAACAACAGCACCCAACACCATTGCACCGCCAATCATCCAAACTACTGGATGCTCAGCAACAAAGAAGGTTGTGACTACAGCAATCGCCATTGCGATCATACCGTAGCGGTTACCTGCAATTGCAGTCTTAGGGCCAGACAAGCCACGCAAAGTTAAGATAAAAAGGACGGCACCAATCAGGTAGAACCAATCCGCATAGTCTCGAATAAATTCCATCTATTAGCCCTCTTTTTTCTTTTGCTTCGGCTTGAACATTTCAAGCATACGAGCAGTTACCGCAAAGCCACCAAAAATGTTGATACTTGCCAAGAACACAGCAATCGCACCCAAGATGCTTACAACGTTTACGCTCTGGAATGCTACATTGGCATCAACACCAATCACAGGCATACCCACAGTCTGAATCATTGCACCCACGATAATGATCGAAGATAACGCATTGGTTACCGCCATTAATGGTGTGTGCAATGCAGGCGTTACGCCCCAGACCACGTAATAACCTACGAAGATGGCAAGGACGAAAATTGTAATCGTTTCAACCATGAGAACTCTCCTTAACCGCGCTTGAGCAGTACTTGACCGCCATGAGTCACGAGTAACGCTTTTTGGATTTCATCTTCTTGATTGATTGCAAAGTTTTTGTCTTTGTCGAATAATGTTTCAAGGAAGTTGAAAACGTTACGTGCATACAATGCAGATGCTTCAGTTGCAACTGTGCCTGGAATGTTTGGAATACCCAAAATTTTCACACCATTTTCAGTAACAACAGTTTCGCCTTCTTTAGAACCTTCAACGTTACCACCCGTTTCAACTGCCATATCTAAAATGACAGAACCCGGTTTCATCTTGGCAACAGTTTCAGCCTTGATCAGGCGTGGAGCATTACGACCTGGAATCAATGCAGTTGTGATTACGATGTCAGCATTTGATACCGCTTTATCTACAATCGCAGCTTGATCTTTGATGTATTGCTCACCTGGCTGCCAGCCATAACCGCTTTTCGCAGCTTCAGCAGCACGTTGTTTTTCTTCGTCTGACATTGGTACGTCTAACCATTTACCGCCTAAAGACTCAACTTGTTCTTTAGCCGTTGGACGTAAGTCAGTTGCTTCTACAACCGCACCTAAACGTTTTGCAGTCGCAATCGCTTGAAGACCAGCAACACCAACACCCATGATCACGACACGCGCAGGTTTTACAGTACCCGCAGCCGTCATTAACATTGGGAACATACGTTGATATTCAGCCGCAGCTAACAATACAGATTTATAACCAGCCAGGTTTGCCTGAGAAGAAAGTACATCCATGTTTTGTGCGCGTGAAAGCGTACGAGGAAGTAACTCTAAAGCAAAAGCAGACACTTGCTGAGCAGCAAACTGGTCTAATTCTGGATTGCGGTAAGGGTCAAACATAGCTATTACAGTTGTATTTGCCGCAAGTTTTTGAATTTCGTCACCTTTAGGGGCACGTACCTTCAAAATAATTTGGCTGCCTGTATAAGCATCGTCCGTAATAGTTGCGCCAACTTGTTCATAAGCACTGTCAATATAGGCTGCTTTAACACCAGCGCCACGTTGAATGACAATGCTATGACCTGCGTTAATCAACTTCTTAACTGTTTCTGGTGTTGCCGCTACACGACTTTCACCTGCAACAGTTTCGGTTGGGATTCCGATCTGCATGAGCGTTCCTCAAGCTAGTTTTTCTTAAGTAAACATCGCGAGTAGCAATGTTTCCCCCAGGAGTATTCTTTGTTGAATTTTGGATTCTAATGGAACTTTTTTAAAATTCCACCCAATATTTATTTAATAAATACCTATATTTTGAACTGATGATTCAGATTAATGCTTACAACTTATATAATCAGCATGTTTGCCTACTTATAAGTAAAAACACTTTATCTTTATATACTATATAGGTAAATCTGATTATTTAAACAAACTCACCAGCTCACTATCTTTTTCAGTCATCAACAACAGATAAAAAAGTAAGGTATAAATAATAAATCAGGGCTTTGTTGCATCAATGACTTATAATCAATACAAATTACTTATCTGGTTTAGATATTGAACGTATTGTGATTTATAAATCATCCGAATCTGCATCATAATCATGCAATCAATCGGTGAGATTGGCTTCTTAGAACATTTATAGCGTTTTTAGAGCGACTTCGATCAAATTTTTACAGATAAAATCATCGATTAGTAAAGACTAAGCAAATCATTCAAAATGATCCAAAGATGCGAATAGAGATCAATCAAGATAATTATCAAAAATAAATGTAAAAATTTTAAATGGCATTTTTTCAAGTGATATTTGTATGATTTTGTCTAGTAAAACCTCAAAAAACGCACAAAATTAGTGCAATAAAATCATCTTTTAAAATTCTGACTTATTTTTTTTTTGATCATTAAAAATAAAATTTCTTGAAAATGTGCACCCATAGCATCCTCAGCAAGACAATCTTCAGGATTTCGCAAAAGATATTGCTCCAAAGACAAACAACCACAACCGATACATTGATCCAATTGTTGGCCTAACTGCAACAACATCATGATTTGCTGATCCAATTGCCCTTGCCACGCTTGTGACATAATTTGCCAATCTTTTTCGTAGCCACTTGTTGCTTTGGTAAGATACTCAGCGTTTGTTTTATTTGTTTTAAACTGATCCCAACCTGTTGAGCTGCTTTTATAATTGCAATTCGCCTAAGCATCGCACGCTGATACCTACGCTGATCCCCCTCCGTTCTAGTACCCCAAATCAGATTTTTTTCTTCATAAAAACGAATCGTTGAAACACTTACGCCGCTACGTTTTGCAAGTTCTCCGATGCTAAGCCATGTTTCTGGGGAATATTGTTTCAAAATTTCCTTGATCTCTAGTTAACTTGAACTTTGATACTAGCAGATATCTTATTCTATAAAGATGTACCGTAATAAATACTCAAGCCTTTCAAATAATTAATCCTGAAGCGCTCTATCATCCTAAAAGCAATGGATATAGTCATATTGCTGTTGTGAAACCGAATATGCGAATTATTCATCTCGCAAGGCAAGGTGGAGAAAATAAAAATGATGAACTTTCACCTTTTTTTGACCAACAGGTACAACAAGTCTTTTATAATATTCAACAGGCTTTAGCCTCAATTCAAGCAACACTTTCAGATATTGCCATGTTACGTGTTCTGATTGTTGATCATGACACTCAGAAACATCAGCTGGTGATTAAAACAATAGTGGATCTTCGGAAAACTTATGAATTCCCTGTTTGTACACTTATTCCAGTCACAGGCTTAGCATTACCAGAAATGCAAATTGAAATCGAAGCGACTGCGTATACTGCCTTAGAACCAGAGAAGAGAATATTATGTCAAAGACCCAAAATATGAGTCAAAATAAAGCCTTACTCTGGTTTATGGCAGCAGCATGTGGTTTATGCGCAGGTGCAAACTATTATAGCCAACCCTTAATTCACTCCATTCAGCAATTTTTTGCAGTGACAGAGGGGCAAGCAGCTCTGACTGTAACTTTTGCTCAAGTTTCTTATGCGCTCGGTTTGCTCTTTATTGTTCCAATGGGCGATGTCGTTAATAAGACCAAATTTATTCCGCTCTTAATGGCATTATGTGCGGTAGGCCTATTTATTTGTGCTTTCTCTGTGAATCTACCAATGCTTTGGATTGGTACAATTCTAGTTGGACTATTTTCTGTCGCTGCTCAAGTGTTAATTCCACTCGCAACCATGACTGTTGAACCAGAAAAAACAGGTGAAGTTGTTGGCTTTCTCATGAGTGGTTTATTGGTTGGTATTTTACTTTCCACAAGTCTTGCAGGGCTGTTTTCAAATTTGTTTCATTGGAAAGTCATTTATGTCGTGAGTGGTATTTTAATGTTGATTTTGGCTTATGCACTCAAAAGTCGACTTCCATATGTTATGCGAATCAAAATGGATTACAGACAAATTTTTGTCTCTATGGCTGAATTATTAAAACAAGAAAAACGTTTGCTATTACGTGCATTGACAGGTGCTTTTGCATTTGCGGCAGTCAGTATTTTGTACTCAACAATTGCTTTATTGCTCACAGCAGCACATCATCTTCCTGACCTTGTGATTGGAATGGTTAGCCTTGTCGGTATTTTCGGCGCATTATCAACTCAATATATAGGTCGTTACGCTGACCAAGGTTATACCAAACAATTAACTTGGATCGGTTGTGGCTTGTTCATCCTCAGTTGGATTTGTTTCTATTTTGGACAAACTTTTCTATTCAGCTACATTCTTGGATTTGCCGTTATCCAATTGGCTTTAGCGCATGTCCATACCAGTAATCAAAGTATTATTTTCCGCTTACGACCTGATGCAAAATCTCGAATTAATGCCATATATATGACGGCGTATTTTACAGGCGGTGCTTGTGGCTCTGCACTTGGGATTTTTTCATGGAATCATGGTGGTTGGACAATGACTTGCATCGCTGGAATAAGTCTTGTTTTTGCCTGTATGCTTTTTAGTTTATTGGATAATTACTTAATTTATAAAAATAAAAATACTGCAAATAATTGCTAGACTTCAAACTAAAATCACTTATCAATCAATGCATACTAACAATATCTTTGAGCATCAAAAACCCACCCCAGAACAATCAGCTTAATGCTCATTATTTTGGGGTTACCATTTTATTAGCCAATATCACAGCTAACTACTTTTGAGAATCAATGACTTTTAATGATTCATAATAAAAAAGTATTCACGGTAATATTTTAATTCAGCAATCGAATCACGAATGTCATCCATTGCCAAGTGTGAGGCATTTTTCTTGAGACCGCTCATGATTTCAGGTCTCCAGCGTTTCGCTAACTCTTTCACAGAAGACACATCTAAATTACGGTAATGGAAAAATTGTTCCAACTCTGGCATTAAACGATGCAAGAAACGGCGATCTTGGCAAATCGAATTACCACACATCGGTGAAGATTTTGGATTGACCCATTTCTTTAAGAACTCGAGTGTTTGCTGCTCTACATCTTGTGCATTCAACTTGCTGCGACGTACACGCTCGATTAAACCAGATTGACCATGTTGCTTGGTATTCCACTCATCCATTGCATTCAAAATGAGATCTGATTGATGAACAGCTAAAACAGGCCCTTCAGCTAAAATATTAAGGTTGTCATCTGTAATAATTGTTGCAATTTCAATAATCTTGTCATTATCAGTATCAAGACCTGTCATTTCAAGGTCAATCCAAATTAATCGTGTATCTGGGGTGCTGCTCATAAATAGCGATTCTAAAGGGCTTAAAAACATCAATAGTAGCAAATTAATTACATCTTGGCTGTAATTCTATAGTGGCTTCATGCTATTTTTGCGATCTTCAAAGTGTGGATTTTTTGGGACATGAATGGCTTTAATTCGTAAGCGTCGTTTAACTGAACAACAACAGCGTCGTATTGAGAAACAACACAAATCCCGTCAAGACGACATTGATACATCGCAAGATTTAGATGGGCTGGTTGTTCAGCATTATGGTCGTCAACTCGAAGTGCAAGCCTTATCGGTTCCAGAACAGCATCCTGAAAAACCACAAATTGCCGAAGGTGAACCAGAACCATTCTGGAAACCAATCGAGTTAGACAGTATCTGGCGCTGTCATACTCGTACTAATTTAGAACTCTTGGTTACAGGTGATCGAGTAAAGTGGCAAGCAGATCCGAATACGGGCTTAGGTATTATTACTGCGATTTATCCAAGGCAATCATTGCTCACTCGACCAGATCGTTATCATAAAGTTAAACCTGTTGCGGCAAATATTAGCCTGATTGTGATTGTATTTGCGCCGTTACCAGAACCTGCTCCAACATTGATTGACCGTTATCTAGTGGCCTGTGCCGATGCCAACATTCCTGCGTTATTGGTACTCAACAAATCAGATTTACTGACTGACCATGATCCTATTCTCACGATGCTCAGTGAGTATGAAACTTTGGGTTATGAAACCCTGATTTGTCATTCTCGTGGTGATCTATCTGAGTTATCTACACGTTTGGATAATGAGACGGTGGCTTTCGTTGGGCAGTCTGGTGTCGGTAAAAGCTCGCTCATCAATACCATCGTTCCAGATGCTGCACAGAAAACCAATGTGATTTCCGAAAATTCAGCACTTGGTCAGCACACCACCACCTCAACGCGTTTGATTAAATTTGGAACAAACGGTGCGCTCATTGATTCTCCTGGAATTCGCGAATTTGGGTTATGGCATCTCAGTTTAGAAAAGGTACGTACAGGTTTTCCCGACATCGAAGCCCATTTAGGGCTGTGTCAGTTCCGTAACTGCACCCATACCCATGAGAAAAATTGTGCCCTAAAACAAGCGGTTGACGCAGGCGAAATTTTGCCGCGTCGTTTAGACAGTTACCTACGCCTCATTGATGAGATTCAAGAAGCGCAGCAAAAAAGTTAGTTTTCTTCAAGTTTTGCCCTTGAACTAACATTTTTGATCACCATAGAGATAAGTTATACTCAGGGTCAATTTTGATTTTAACTTTAGGTGACTTGTGGAACGCTGGTTAGAGTTTATGGGGAATCACCCCTTCTTGTTTGGTGCGCTCGGCGTGTTAATTGTGTTGTTCTTTATTTTAGAAGGACAACGCAATGGCCGTAAAATTTCACCACAATCACTCGGTATTTTGGTCAAGGCAAAAAATGCTATGTTGATCGACTTACGTGATGCGAAAGATTTCCGTGATGGTCACATCAGCGGTAGCCGTAACATTCCATATAGCCAAATCACAAGTCATGTAGATGAATTAAAAGCAAGTGATCGTCCATTGGTATTTATATGTAACTTAGGTCAAGTTGCGGGTGCAGCATTACAAAAAGTTGCGCATGCAGATAGCTATCGTCTAGATGGTGGTATCAGCAACTGGAAAGCTCAAGGCTTACCCTTAGTTAAAAGTAAAACCAAAGCTTAAGGAGAGATAAAATGACAACCTCAAACGTCACAATTTATTCAACGCTTTCTTGTCCATATTGCGTACGCGCAAAACAATTATTGGAGCGTAAAGGCGTTGCTTATAAAGAAATTAATCTTTCCAACGAAGCCCCTGAAGTTCGTATTGAGTTAATGCAACGTACCAATCATCGTACTGTGCCTCAAATTTTTATTAAAGATCAATTTATCGGTGGTTTTGATCAACTTTATGCCTTAGAGCGTGAAGGTAAACTCGACCAATTATTAGCTTAACAACACACTCCAAGATTTAAGGAAAAACAATGAGCGAAGAACAAGTTCAACCACAACTCGCGTTAGAACGTATTTATACAAAAGACATTTCTTTTGAGGTTCCTGGTGCGCAAGTATTTACTAAACAATGGCAGCCAGAACTCAATATCAATTTATCTTCTTCAGCAGAAAAAATTGATCCAACACACTATGAAGTGTCTTTAAAAGTTGTGGTTCAAGCCACGAATGAAGGTGAGACCGCATTCATTGTTGATGTAACTCAATCAGGTATTTTCCTTATTGATGGTGTAGAAGAAGATCGCCTTCCTTACATCTTAGGTGCATACTGCCCAAATATTCTATTCCCATTCTTACGTGAGTCTGTAAATGACTTAGTCACTAAGGGTAGCTTCCCACAATTGTTACTTACACCAATTAACTTTGATGCTGAGTTCGAAGCAAACATGCAACGTTTACAAGCGGATGCTGATGCACAAGGTCAAGCATAATTACGCTGATCATAGTATTAAAAAAGGACTGATTTTCAGTCCTTTTTTATTGTCAAATAATCAATCAACAATTGTTCTAAAGGTCAAATTAACTCTAGGTGTGGTCACTTTCTTGGTGGGTGGTAAACGATGTAGCCAGTAGCTTTGTGTTGTATCTTTCATCACCAGTAAACTACCATGCTCTAAGTACAACTCGATTTTTTCCTTGCTATGTTTATGTTTAAATGAAAATTTTCTTTCTGCACCAAAACTGAGTGAAGCTATTGCACCATCTCTTTTAAGATCTGTTTCATCATCACTATGCCAAGCCATGCCTTCTTCACCTGTGTGATAAAGATTGAGCAGGCATGAGTTGAATAATTCACCTGTTAAGCTTTCGACAAGTACCTTTAATTCGAGTAATTCTTTTGTCCAAGGCAACGCATACTTATGGATATTTGAATAGGTATATTCAAATGCCTGATCACCATACCAAGCCACTTTTCTTTTGGTAATGATTTTTCGCCCAAAAATGATTGCTTGATCATTTTCCCATGCAATATTTTGCATGAGCTTGTCAAAATAATCATCTGCTCTCAAATTTGGAATCACTTTTCCATAATATTGAACAGTGCCTTGATAGGGTAAATAGTTATGACTTGGATCCGCATCAATATCAAATAGTTGCATGACTATGAATACCCTCCCAAGCAATCATTGCCGTTTTTCTCACTTGCCCCCATTCATATCCGCCGAATGCACCTGTCGATTGAATCACACGATGGCATGGAATCAGAAAAGCAATCGGATTACTACCAATTGCGGTACCCACCGCACGTGCGGCTTTAGGATGATCAATCGATTTTGCAAGCTCTCCATAAGTCGTGAGTTGACCCATTGGAATTTTGAGTAAAGATTGCCAAACCTTCAACTGAAACGCTGTCCCTTTTAAATGTAATTTAATCTTGGCCAATTGACTGTGATCTGTCTGAAACAGGGCTAAAGCACTTTGTTGTAGTGAATCTGATTGAGCAATAAACATTGCTTTAGGAAATTGTGCTTTTAAATGCTGTAAAGCCTCTGTTGGTTTTTTTACAAATGTTAAAGCACAAATTCCCTTGGATGTTGAAGCAACTAAAACCTCACCGAATAATGTTTCTGCAAATTGATAAGAAATTGTTAAAGCTTCACCACCATTTTTATATTCAGCAGGCGTCATTCCTTCAATCTGAAGGAAAAGATCATGTAATCGACTGGTACTCGATAAACCTGTGGCAAAAGTCGCATCAAAGATACTGCCCTGTTGCTGCTTCAGAATCTGTTTTGCATATTCAATGCTGGTATATTGTAAAAATTTCTTAGGGCTCGTCCCCACCCATTCCGTAAATAGACGCTGAAAATGTGCTGAGCTCAAATGAATATGAGCTGCCACCTCATCAAGTTGTGGCTGCTGCTGAAAATTTTGTTGAATATAAGCAATTGCTTGAGCAACTTTTTGATAATGTTGTTGTGAGGACATAGACCACCTCTCATCATTCACATTTTCACTGTATCAATTTTAAAATGCAGTGAAAATCTGAATCATGCTAAGTTTTTGTTTATCCTTCTCTCTGTACAAATAAAAAACTGCGCTCATTCAAGCACAGCTTTTAAAAGATAGAACATAAAATACTTTAGCTGATTACAAGGGATGACTCACCAATCATCTCGATGAGATTAGTGTGTATAGTATTTATGTCCCTGATCACGTAACTCGGCAATTTTTTTGCCCTGTTTTTTTGCTTCATCTAATTTACCGGCTTGAACAAGTACTTTAGCCTTATCAATCTCAACAATAATTTGATCAAATAAAGCTGTTGAGGTCGGTACTTTTTCCGTTGTATTTACCGCTAATTTATATTGTTTTGAATGCGTTGCTGCATTACGCATATTATTTAAAGCAGTTGTCGCTGCTAGTGGATTTTTAGCTTGGTTAAACGCTTTATAGTTTTTACCTAAAGCTTTCATATCATCATGTAAACCCGCAGCCATAACGGTGCTGCTAAGGGCAAGAGAAGAAAACATAATCACGGTGGCTAAAGTTTTTTTAATCATCAAGATATCCTATCGAAAACTGTGGCTGTAGATGGCTGATCAGAAGCAAAACTTATTGAACTCTGATTTGGCCGCATATATTGCGGCGCTGTTTTAGCATACATAAAAAATGCAACGATTTCGTTGCATTTTAATAAAAGTAAAACTGTTTTATTTACGACTTCTGTAGTAAAGCATCATGTATTGCTTCTACCAATTGTTGCGAAATCTCTTGCTTTGACGCTTTCTCTAACTCACGCTTTTCCATATGGTATGACTGAGCAAAAAATACTGTCATTGCATTTTCATCAGAAGCAAAACCAATATCAGGGCGTGATACATCATTACACGCAATCATATCGAGTTTTTTAGCAACCAATTTTCCTGCTGCATATTGCTCAACATTTTGGGTTTCAGCTGCAAACCCAACCATAAATGGACGTTGTTGTTGCTCTGCAATCGTCGCCACGATATCAGGATTCTTCACCAAAGCGACTGCAAGTTCATCACCTGCTTTTTTAATTTTATGTTCTGCAACTTGAGCCACGCGATAATCAGCAACTGCCGCCGTCGCAATAAAAATATCACAACCTTCTTTAAGCTGATTCATACTGACATCAAGCATTTGCATAGCTGAACTGACATTAATCCGTTGTACACCATTTGGTGTATCTAAACTCACTGGACCTGCAACTAAAGTGACTTTTGCACCAGCTGCGTAACAAGCGGCCGCTAGTGAAAAACCCATTTTACCCGTACTGTGATTGGAAATATAACGAACAGGATCAATTGCTTCTCGTGTCGGACCAGCTGTAATAGTGACACGTTTGCCAGCCAATAAACCAAATTTTTCAGCAATCGCACGTTGTGCTTTATGAAAATAAGCGGCAACTTGACGTGCTAAATCTTCAGGCTCAGGCATACGCCCTAAGCCAACATCACCACATGCTTGCTCACCCGCATCAGGCATAATCACATGCACGCCATCTTCAACTAAAGTTTGCAAATTACGCTGAGTCGCTTTCGCTGCCCACATTTGTTGATTCATAGCAGGTGCAATCCACACAGGGGCTTTGGTTGCTAAATATAGGGTACTTAATAGATCATCTGCCAAACCATTGGCAAATTTTGCAATGCTGTTACAACTTGCAGGTGCAACGAGAATCAGATCAGCCCAACGTGCCAATTCGATATGTCCCATGCCTGCTTCTGCTTCAGGATTAAGCAATTCGGTATGTACAGGGTTTCCTGAAAGTGCTTGGAAAGTGAGCGGTGTAATAAATGCTTGTGCGCCTTGCGTCATTACGACACGAACATCGAAACCAAAATCTTTTAAACGGCGGACTAAAATCGCACTTTTATAGGCAGCAATGCCGCCAGTAACCGCTAATATAATGTTTTTATGTGGAATAACACTGAGATCAAAGCTCACAAACAGGATACCTTACTGTTGCAGTGGCGCTCACAATAGCATTAAATACGGTCATACCCAAGTGATGTACTTGGAAAAATCATCATCATAAAAAAATTGTGTGAATAAAAATGAATCAATCAATAAGACAATCTATCAAAACATGGCCTGAACAAGAACGCCCACGTGAACGCTTATTACTACAAGGTGCACAAAGCCTATCTGATGCAGAACTATTGGCTATTTTTCTACGCTCAGGCTCAAAACAACATTCGGCGGTGGAACTTTCTCGAATTCTGATTCAACATTTTGGTGGCTTGAATCCGATTTTTGATGCATCACTTGAAGACTTATCCCAATTTAATGGAATTGCTTCTACCAAATATGCCCAACTCATGGCAGTTAAAGAACTTGGACGGCGTTATCTACACAACTATTTTCATCAACAACGTTTATGTCTAGATACATCAACACTGGTATTGGATTATTTGCGCTACGAACTGCAAGGTGAAAAGCAGGAAGTTTTTGCTGTACTTTGTTTAGATGCTGAACTCAGAAAGCTCCATTTCAAAAAACTATTCTATGGTTCACATCATTCATGTAGCGTTTCGCTGAATCAAACCTTACGTTATGCCTTACAACAACAGGCTTGCCAAATCGTGGTTGCACATAATCATCCTTATGGTATTGCTCAACCTTCACTAGAAGATATTTATCTGACTCAGCAACTCAAACAAGCTTGTAAACTATTGGAAATTAATCTGATTGATCATTTTATTATTTCAGCAGAAGATCATTTTTCATTTTCTGAACAACAACTCCTCAACCCCACTAAAATCAAGTAATCTCATCTTGACAAAGCCCAAATCTAACCCGAACATCAACACATAAAATTAATGATTCAAATAACATGATTGTCCGTGATCAACCGAGTATTTTTAAAGTTTTATTCTCATGGCGCGGGACGATTTTGCCTAAAATTTTACCCTCGCTAGGATTTGTCATGCTTATCTCTGCCATTATTGGTGGTGTTGAGTATGTAGATCTGTATCGATTTCCAGAAATTCCTTTGGTAGGTTTTACACTGATTGGGGTTGTCCTTTCGATTTTTTTAGGTTTTAAGAATACAGCTTGTTATGATCGTTGGTGGGAAGCACGTAAGCTTTGGGGTGTTTTAATTGCAACTTCTCGTCATTTTGACCGTGACTGTCGTGTATTAACTCAGGCTCGCCGCGAACGTATTATTCAAAATGTAATTGTATTTGCGAATGTGTTACGCGACCGCTTACGTCACCAAACAGCAAATCCCACTGAACTTATAGAAACCAGTGGTCTAAGCCAGCAAGCACTAACTCAACTCTATCAACAACATAATGCACCGCAATACACACTTAGCCTGATTCAATGGGAACTATTACAAGCCATGAAAGAAGGTGAAATATCAGATATTATTTATACTCAAATGAACAGCCATGTCGCGGCTTTAAGTGAAATGCAAACGGGTTGTGATCGTATTGCGAATACCCCAATTCCATTTGCCTACTCTGTTTTACTGAATCGTACTGTATATTTTTTCTGCTTTATGCTGCCGTTTAGTTTGGGATCTTTATTAGGTCTAGTGACCCCACTTTTAGTCGGAATTTTGGCTTATACATTTTTGGGGTTAGATGCTTTAAGTACAGAAATTGAAGAGCCATTTGGAACACAAAGCAATGACTTGCCTTTAGATGCGATGGTACGTTCAATTGAAATTGAGTTACTGGGAACATTAGGTCGCCCAACCCCTCCACCGATTCAAGCGCATGATCATAATTTATTGTAAATTATAAAGAGGAAACATTTATCGAGTAAAAGATTATTTCTTAAGTGTTATAATCAGACCATCTAAAATAGATAAAGTCATTCTTAAAATATTTCTCGATTAAAATGTTTTCCCATTCTTTAATATCTATACATGAACTATCAATATGAATATCGACATACGCTTTTTGAGCTTGAAGATGCTTCATAAAAACTACAGGAAAGTTTTCTTTTTCATATATATGAGTTGCTATTGTTCTCCCTAAGCCATCATCATCAAACTCATGCAATGACAGCTTATTTACCTCAGCAAAATCAATCAAATTAAAGTCTACACTTAAGATGACTTTGTCATCTCCACTCGGCCAAATACATGCCATACCAACCTCTATCTTGAAATAACTTCAAATATTTTTGAAATTTTACCTAAAGTTTTCCCAAACACCTTTTTGTCCTTCTTTAACTCTAGGTGTATTCCCCAGTTTAACCCACGGCATATTGTCGCCATGAAAATCACTGCCGATCGAAACAGCCAAATCAAACTGCTGAATCATTCGATCCACCATTTGACGTGTTGATGCCGGTTCTACACTCGGAGGAAGTTCAACAGCATCTCCACCCGATTCAGCAAATAATTCAATTAAATAACGAATATTGGTCGCTGATAAATCATATCGGGTTGGATGCGCTAAAACTGCGAAGCCTTGGCTGGCATGGATCACGTCAATCGTTTCTTTAAGCCCTAAACCTTCAAATTTCACAAATGCCTTTTTTCCTTCTTTAAGAAAACGATCAAATGCTTGTTGTGGGCGACTGACAATATTTTTCTCTACCAATGTTTTGGCAATATGAGTACGGGTCACTCGATCTGGATGTCCATCAACTTTGGCAATCACATCTGGGTAAATATCAAAATCAATACATTTCTCTAATAAGCTACAAATTACTTTCGCACGTTCAGCACGGACTTTTTTCTGATTTTCAAGCATTGCTTTTATAGGCGTCTCATCTTGCATATTCAAAGCAACAATATGAACACCATAACTCTTTTTAATATTTGGCCTTGACCATTGGCTGGATATCTCCACACCAGAAATGATTTTAATATCATAGTCTTGAGCATGTTTTTGGACACGGTTTAAAGCATCCATCGTGTCATGATCTGTCACGGCAAGCATCTTTATTTTTAAGTCAACAGCCGCCTCTACCAGTTGTTCTGGAGAGTACGTACCATCTGAAATGTGGGTATGTGTATGTAAATCGACACCGAACATGGTTTGTATTATGCTATCTGACCTATTTCATCATCGTACTGTAACATGAAAGCGTTGCTCGACTATCTGCCGATTATTATCTTCTTTTATTTTTATAAAACCACTGATCCCAAAGATAGTCATCACCCTTTATTACAGTTGGTTGGTAGCACAGGAAATACCGATCAAAATCATATTCTTGTGGCAACCTGTGCACTTTTAATTTCAACGCTTGTTGTTTACGGTTGTTTGTTCTTTTTCCAGAAATTTAAACTGGAAAAAATGCAATGGTTTATTGTTGTCATGTCGGTGATTTTTGGTGGAATCACACTCGTATTCAGTGATGTGACCTACATTAAAATGAAAGCAATCATCATCAATATCGGTATTGGAATAGGTTTTTTAGTTACCCCATTATTCAATAAAGAACGTACCCCGATTATTAAAAAGCTTCTTGGTTCGTTACTCGAATTAAGTCATCAAGGCTGGATGAGATTGAACTTAGCGTGGTGTGGACAATTCTTTTTGCTTGCCGCTTTACATTTTTTCTTTGGATTCGTCTATATGCAAGGCAAATATTGGGGCGAATTCACGGCTTTCGGCGATATTATCGTTTCTATCAGTTACCTTGCTGCTATACTATTTTTCTTAAGAAAGCATTTTAAAACCACCGACTGAATTTTGAATCATTGAGCGACTGCCATGCCTTATTTTGTCCTAACCTGCACTGATCATGAAGGTACCTTAGAAAAACGTTTAGCAACTCGTCCACAACATATTGAACGATTGCAAAAGCTAGATGATGAAGGACGTTTAATTGCTGCTGGCGCTCATCCTAAAGATCCAAATAATCCACAAGCAGGTTTTTTAGGCAGTACGATTATTGTTGAATTTGACACGCGTGAAGCACTAGATAGCTGGATTCAGGAAGAGCCTTTTTTAAAAGAAGGAATTTACTCAAATATTGAGGTAAAGCCTTTCAACAAAGCTTTTCCAAAAGGGTAAATCATGCACTTTGCAGCCAAAAGCTTTTTCGCCTTATGCTTAATGAGTTCATCAGTCTGGGCTGTTGAACCAACACCAGCTATTGCACCGACAACAACTGTTCAAGCTAAACCAAACTCAACAACAACTTCCACCCCTGTTACTACGGCAACTGCTAAGCCCTTAACTGCTGAACAAATTGCAAAGGCTAAACAGCAACAAGAAGCAAAAGTCAAAGCATTGGTTCAAGATCAAGCCAATCGCTTAAAACAACTTGAAAATGCCAATCTTGAAGCGCTCTCGCAAAATCAAGAATTACAACTCAAAAATGACAATCTTACTGTTCAGATTCAAGTTTTACAAAGTGAGCGCAGTGCTCAAATGTTCTTGTATGGTGCTATGACCATTGCTGTTGGTGTCATTCTAGGTTTCTTTATTGCGAGCTATGTCTACACCAAACGTCGTCGCCAGTGGTAACAATATAATTTTTATTTATGTCTCATTCATCAAAATTACAAACTGCTGAATTAGATTGGGAAATAGTCGATGGCATCGAAATTCCTATTTCTAAACAATTCGGTGATGTCTACTTTTCTAAAGACAATGGTTTGCTTGAAACCCGACATGTATTTTTAAATGGCAATGATTTAACCGAACGCCTCTCTCAACTACACGATTATCAATATTTCTGTGTAGGTGAAACTGGTTTTGGTACAGGACTCAATATTTTGACCCTGTGGCAACTCTGGCAACAAGTTCGCTTAGATAATCACAGCCATTTACATGTTGTCAGCGTTGAAAAATTTCCATTAAATAAAGCAGATTTGATCCGCGCACTCAATGTTTGGACAGAGCTCAAACCTTTAGCAGAAAAATTGATTCAGCAATATCCCTTGCCAATCGCAGGTTGTCATCGCTTAAGTTTTCCTGAAGAACGTTTTAGTATTGATTTATGGCTAGGGGATGCTCAGGATATTTTTCCAACGATCCCTAAAACCCAAGCAGTGAATGCATGGTTTTTGGACGGTTTTTCTCCCTCTTGTAACCCAGATATGTGGCAGGCAAATGTCTTAGATCATATGGTGCGTTTATCTGATTTTGGAACAACTTTCGCATCCTTTAGTGTCGCAGGCATATTAAAACGTGGGCTTAAACAACACGGTATCCAAATCAGCCGTCCACGAGGTTTTGGCCATAAACGAGAAATGCTCAAAGCTATTTGGCTAAATGCTTCACAAGAAGAAACAGACACCGCCGATTCGAAGCAAGACATAACGATTCAAAATGAATCTGAAATAACAAGCTCAGCATCTGTACAGCGACATATTGCGATTATTGGCGCAGGAATCGCAGGTTTAAGCTCAGCATGGGCATTTGCTCAACGAGGACATCAAGTTACGATCTACGAGCAAAATGAGCCGCTTTCAGGAGCATCTGGCAATCCCTTGGCATTGCTCAATCCAAAACTATGCCCAATTGAACAGGCGCATGAACACTTAATGACCTTGAGTTGGCAACATGCGTTGAATTTTTATCCTCGTTTTAAGGCATTTAGACCGATTCAAGTCGAGCAAATTGCATTAAAAAATGCAGATGAACTGCTAGGACTGGTTGAGCAATATCCTGAAAACGTTTTAACTGCAAATACAACGCTTGAATGTCTTCCAGAAACCGAGCTTCCAAGTCTGACCTTACATGAAGCAGGTGCAGTTTCACCACATCAATTACGTGATGAGATTTTACAACATGCTAATATTCGAATAGAAAAAGCAAAAATTTCTCGATTAGAGTCGACTGATAGCCAAGTTACACTCTGGCAAGACCAACAAAAAATTGCCATAACGGATCATGCGATTGTCTGTTGTGCTAAACAAAGTGCTGAACTCATCGAAAACTATCCAGTCTTAAAGCCAATTCGAGGACAAGTCAGCTGGGTTGAGAATAGCCAGCGGCCTTTAGCACTGGATCAAGCTTATAGTTATGGTGGCTATTGCATGCAACTGGATGCTTCACAGTTAATTCTGGGGGCATCTTTTTATCCCAATCGGGATGATGCAGAAGTGCTAACTGAAGATCATGTGCATAACTACGAACTTATCCACAGTGTCTTCCCTCAATATGCAGAACAACTTCCAAAACTGGAGACTTGGCAAGGAAGAGCATCCGTTCGCGCACAAAGTTTAGATTATTTCCCCTTAGTTGGGAAAATACAAAATCTTGATCAAATCTATACTTTTGCTGGTTTAGGATCGAAAGGTTTCTTATTTGCGCCATTATGTAGTGAAATCTTAGCAGCATTAATTTTAGGTGAACTTTGCCCAGTTCCTCAAAGTTTATTGGATAAATTAAACCCTCAAAGATTTCAAAAGAAATTAAAAGCTAAAAAACCTTATTATTCTGGGTAAATTATTATTTTAGTTGTTCATTCTTTAAATTTGCCAAAATACCTAAGTATTTTGGCAAATTTAACTGATCTATGCGCCTTGTTCTAAAGCTAAGCCAGCATCACGTGCTGCACGTGTACCGCCCATCAATACAACATATTCACGAGAATCATCTAAACCTTCTAAAAGCTCTGCTGCGCGTGGTGCTTTACTACCACCACCACATAAAATATAAATCGGCTGATCCGCTGCAACCTGAGTCAAACTATCCGCATTAATTTCAGCAATTGGAAGATTCAACGCCCCTTTGACGTGTGCCTCTGCATAGGCTTTAGCATCTCGGACATCCCAAATGACTGCGCCTTCTGGGAACTCAAATGTTGTAATTTCTTGTTTACGGATCATTGTGCACTCCTTTGATGTAAACAACACTTGGCAAATGAAGAAAACACCCTTAGCATCTCAAATATTCTTTCCCTTTGTAAAGGTCTAACCATGCCTTCTTTTGATATTGTTTCTGAATTAGAGTTATTTGAAGTCAATCATGCTGTACAAAATACAGAAAAAGAGATTGCAACACGTTTTGACTTCCGTGGACAAGACGTTTCAATTGAGTTAAATGAAAAAAATAAAGAAATCAAAATCTCAACTGAAAGTGACTTCCAATGTGAACAAGTCTATACCATGCTTGAAAATCACTTCTATAAACGTAAGATTGATGTACAAGCTTTAGATCCACAAAAAGCCACTGCTTCTGGTAAAAATGTAGTCCAAGTGATCAAGCTGAAAGATGGACTTGACTCAGATACCGCAAAAAAAATTAATAAAGCCATTAAAGAAAGTGGTATCAAAGCGCAATCTTCTATCCAAGGAGACAAAATCCGTGTCACAGATAAAAAGCGCGATACCTTGCAACAGGTCATGAACTTTTTACGTGAACAACAATTTGGTCTACCACTTCAATTTAATAATTTCAAAGACTAAGCATTAGGTTCATTATGGCAAAAGATAACCGTCTTTATACGCTGGTTAAAACCACTTCTAAATTTCCAAAAAGTATCCGTAGTACGCTATGGAGTAAAGCTTTTGGTCGTGTTGTTCCTATGGTTGGAACAGCAAATATTCGTTATTTAGAAGTTGATAAAGACCATGTCACTGTGCGTATTGAAAACCAACGTAATATGCAAAATCATATTAAAGGGGTTCACGCAGCAGCAATGGCGTTATTAGCAGAAACTGCAACGGGCTTTTTAACGGGCTTACATATCCCAGATGATCGTATCTTGTTAATTAAATCATTGCATGTTGACTATTTAAAAGTTGCTCAAGGCGGTTTAACAGCAACTGCGACATTATCAGCAGATCAACAAAAGTTTATTGCGGATAATGATAAAGGCGAGTTATTAATTCCTGTGACCGTCATTGACGATTCTGGTAACGAACCAATTCAATGTCAGATGCTTTGGGCTTGGCTACCAAAACGTAAAAAATAGTCTTAGATTTAAAATAAAGCCCAATTAAATTTGGGCTTTATTGTTTTATCAGCTTGCTAAAAAATCTTGCTTAATTTGTTCTGAGATTTGTCGTTTATTACCATTCACGTCAACAGCAACAAATGTAAAAACACCTTGAGTAACTCGAATCGGATCACGCGAATTGTCGTGACTATTCCATACCTCGATTTGCACCTGTACGGAAGTATTTCCGACTTTCAAAATTTTAGTATAGCAACTAATCACATTTCCAACCTTAACAGGCACAAGGAAGGTCATTTCATTAATTGCAATTGTTGCACATCGTCCCTTGCTCAAACGCTCAACATGAATCGCTCCTGCGAGATCCATCTGAGATACAATCCATCCTCCAAATACATCACCACTCCAGTTTGTATCTGCTGGCATAGCAATATTCTGTAAGGATAAAACCCCTTCTGGATGATTTGAACGTTCAGTCATGTTAATGTCCTTGATGTTGCTGTAATTGCTGATTTAACCATTGCTGTAGCTCTGGTGTACGTAATGCACCACTTATTCTGGCCAATTCAGTCGTCTTATTCATTAAGACCAAAGTCGGAATACTGCGGACATTAAATGCAGCACTTAAAGGCGGGTTTGCTTCAGTATCAATTTTAGCAAACACGACGTGAGGATTATGTTTGGCAACCTCAGCAAAATGAGGTGCCATCATTTTACAAGGATTACACCATTCTGCCCAAAGATCGATGAGTACAGGTAAATCTGAATGACTAATGAAATGGCTAAAATTTTGCTCATTTAATTCAATTGGCGCTAACGTTAATAATGGTTGATGGCATTGCCCACAGTTTGGATGAACTGCTAATTTTTCTTCAGGTACACGATTTTTTGCACCACAGGATGCACAGACAATGATCATTTACATCACTCCGATATGTTGATGTAAAAATTCTAATTGGGTTGTGACTGCTTTTTCAAACCAAGAACCGTGATAAATATCGAAATGTTTCATTTCCCACTCATGATAGCTTACAAATGGTGCAATATTTGTAGCAGCTTCACGACTAGATTCAATTGGAATCAAAGAATCATGTTTCGCAGCAATAAACAAAACAGGGATATTAATTTTGCGTACAAATTGAATTGGACGATAGCGCATTAAATTAAAAAATACACGTGCAGGAACTTCACCACTCCAATAATAGTCAGGATTTACAATCGAATGATAACCATAATAACTATCAGAGGTCGGTAAAAAGCATAGTTTATGCTGATCTACAACCGGCAGAGTTTTTGGCACTAAGCCCATCTTAGACCCCATGTAATCTTGGCTAGAACGCTTTAAAGCCTCTGGATAACGTTGTAATGGGTATAATTTTGCTGTTTCAGCCCCATCTACATAAGGCACTTGTACCATCACGGCCTGAATATTTTTAAGGTCAGTAGCTAAACTAAGCGCATATCCACCACTTAGTGAGGTTCCCCATAAAATAATACGTCGACTATCAATTAATTTACAATTCGAAGCATATTGAACAATGGTTTTCCAATCATCTAGTTGAGCACCAAGTGAAACCAATTCACGCGGTTTTCCTGTGCTGCCCCCCCAATAGCGATAGTCAAATAAAATGACAGCATAGCCAGCTTTAGAGAAACGTTGTGCATACTGAACTAATTTAAATTGGCGTAATCCAGCAAATCCATGTGCCATAAGAATTACAGCAGGTTTAATATTGGTCTTTGGGAGGTAGAAATCTGCTGCTATGGTTTCTTCGCCACTAGGAACATACAACGGCTCAACTGTATAGGTGTGCATGCGCGCTCCAATGCTTTATCTTATTACTTATCATCATTTATTTGCTACAGACATTTAAACTCAAGATCAAGCTTAATGCTATGATAGAGCATAAAATGTTTTGTTTATTTTTGGAGTGACAAGATGTCAGAAAATGTTGGTTTTGCAGGTCAAATCGGCCCTGAGCATGTAGATCAAGTTGTCGAAAAAGGCTTCAAATCTATTATTAATAATCGTCCAGACATGGAAGGTGGTTCTGAACAACCTACAAGCTCACAGATTGAAGAATCCGCACGTAATGCGGGCTTAGATTATGTCTACCAACCAGTTGTTGCAGGTCAAATTACAGAGTTAGATGTTCGCACATTTGCAAACCATTATAATGAGCTACCAAAACCGATCTTGATGTTCTGTCGCACAGGTAATCGCTCAAATAATTTATACCAACTCGCAAAACAAATGGATTTATTGGATGATTAATTCAATTCATCAAAATAAAACTGGAAGCCCTTGAGCTTCCAGTTTTATGAGCATCAGTAATTATTTACAGGTATGTAAAGTTCCATACGGGCTAGTATTATCTAATGATGGTGTATATGCCCAATTCACTTTATCAAAATCAGCAGCAACTGGTGCCAATGAAACAGTACGATAACCATGAATAGGGAACGTAGATAACGTTGTTGTTGCTCCAACCTGAACAGATAACCATGATGCATATGCTTTTGGATAACGGAGTTGGAAATCAAATTTACCCTCTTTATCCGTCGTATAAGTTGCTGTATAAGGATTTGCTTCACTTGCACCAATAAAACGCACAGCATTGAGTGTTTCTAATACTTGATTACCATTGCGATCCAGAGTCAAAATATCTCGATAAGTATTCAATGCCTGATCAAATTTATTAAAGCCATGAATAGTAACATTACGATCATCGTATGACGTTGAAGGATCATCTATCGCTGATACAGCACAAGCCAATGGCGGAACTAAAGATGCTGATGCTGGTGGCAGATGTTGGACCCAAGATCTTTCTTTTGTCACAGAATCTTGTACAACAATCCACTCTCCTCGTTTAAATTCGACTGCTCGTACGTCCATTGTAACATTTTGATTTGCAACAGGACGACCATCTAAATCTACAACTTGTGCAGAAGCACTCCAGTTGTAATAAATACCATTCGGATCATCAACACCTACTTTGGTTGGATTCATAGTCACTGTAATTGATCCCTGAGTAACAGGAACATCAGCAGCAATTATATCCGCCAAATAGCTTTGACGTCGTTCAGTTCCATTATTATCTTTAACTAGTGCTTCTACACGAAGGTCATCTATCACAAACTGAGCTGCGCTATAACCTTGTCCACGAAGGTTTTCATCAACAACAACTGTGAATGTAGCCCAACCATTTGCATCACTATCAACTGTTGATGCCCCACGAATGTATGCCCCATTTTTTTGGTATTCTGGAATAGTTAAAGTTACTGCCTTACCAGATTGACTCGAACCATTAATATCAGTAACAAGTACAGAAATATCTACAGCATCACCACGAACATGCAACTTATCTTTAGATGCTTTCAATTTCAAATCTAACTGAGGCGCTAATGCAGTTGGTGAATTTACTGCTATTTGTGATACTTGTTGTACTACAGCACCTTGTTCATTAACGTGCGATGCTATGAGTAAAATAGGTGCTGTATTGGTATCGACAGTAGCCTTCATATCTAGGGTAAAGACAGCCTCACCATATTGATTAGTAACAACTTGTGAAGCACCTTTGATTGAGGTAACATTTCGAGGATCAACAATCGCTAAAGTTACTGGCTGATTTGCCACTCCGCCTTGATTAACATCTAATAGCTTAACGGTAGTTAATGCTGTATCACCTGCCGTACTTAATGAGACTTTATTACTATCAATTGTTAAATGATTTACATTGATAGGCGCAACTACAGTGAAGTTTAAGGTTGTTTTTAATTCTTCACCTTTTGGATTTTTAATTGTACCAAAGACTTTTATACCAGAAGTTAATAAAGCAGACTTAACGGAATCTGACATATCTTTTGGAATAGTCATTGAAATTGGGACTGAGCCATTTGCAGTTGTCATTACGGAATCAGCGCTCAACTTTATTCCTGCATTTATTGCTTCTTGATTTAAAGATAAATTAACAGGATAAGCAGTATTTGCGCCAAGCTCATCTTTTACAGCAACTTGAACTTGATATGTTTGACCTATTTCCACGTCATTCTTATCAGAAGTTAAACGTAAATTAACTGAATCTTTAGGAATAGCAACTTGGATAGTACCTGTTTGCTGGATACGATCACCATTGTTAAGATTCGTTCCAACAACAGCGAATGTAATTCCATTTTTGATTAGACTAGCATCATAAACACCCTCAGATACCTTAACCGTAAACTCAGCCTCACCTTTACTATTTGTAGTCAGCGAAACATTGGATAAAGAAACTCTAGAACTTACCAAGTTAGATAAAGCAATAGTCAATGGAGTATTCGCAATCAGATTGCCTGCATTATCTTTAGCCGTAACTTTTACTCGTACTTCTCCGCCCAAAACAGATACTGTTTGCACATCATAAGTTAAATCTAATCCTGCAAGATTTGGCAAAATTACTGGTGGCTGACTAATATCAATTTTACGTGCTATCGTATAAGCTGAACCATCTTTACGCTTACTATTGACAGCAACTGTTATTCCATTCGCAATTAAATTTGCAAGTTCTGTTGGACTATTCGCCTTAATTTTAAGACTAAAAATAGCTTTACCGTTAGCGTCAGTTGAAATTGCTGATGCAGTAGCAAGACTTACTCCATTAGTTATTGCAGCTTCATTTAAACCAATACCAACTTTTTGACCCACTAAAAATTTACCATCAGTACCCGTTGCATTCACTGCTACTTGTATTGTTTGCTCAACACCTTGAGTTATTACTAAATTGCCAGGCATGTCTACAGTTAAATAGTCTAGATCTAAATCAGTTTGATCTGTAGGAGCTTTAAAATTAATTGTTGTTGTTTGTTGTGCACTATTCGAACTAGCCTGTGCCGTAATACGAATACCGTTTGAAACTAGTTGCTTTTGTTCACTTAAACCACTTGCCTTATAATCATAAACAAAAGTTGCGTATCCAGTTTCATCTGTATTTTTAGAAGATGGACCTGTTAGGCTTAAGCCTAAATTTTGTAAATCTGTTGTAGATAATGTTGGCAATGAAACAGAAACTGTTTCACCTTTTAGAGCACTTCCTTTAACACCAATTGCTTTAACTTTTACAGTAATAGTCTGGTCTTTTGTATAATCAAAAGCAGTGTTAATCGGATCAATTAATAAATAACTTACTGCCTCTTCAGATTTAGCTTCATCCGTCACAGCAATTTTTATTTCATTTGTTAAGCTATTATCAGTCTTAAATGTAGCAGTGATACCCGCCTGTACTAAAGCAGCAACTGCATCTGCAGTATTCGCATTAGTATGTAAAGTATATGTAATATAACCACCTGCAGCTGTACTAAAATCTCGCTCAGCACTCCCATCAAAAGTTACACCATTAGAAGTAGCGATATTATTTAGTGCTAATGTAACTTTTCCTTTTGTAGCAGCCTCACCTTTATTATTAATGCCTTTAACGGTAATCGTTATCTGATCATTTTTTGCATTGATTTTATAAGAAGACGCAACTTCTAAACGTTGTAACGCTAACTGGTCTGCTGCATTACTATCAACCGTAATAACACTAATCGTATCTTGAGCAAAAACTTCTGTATTATCAGAATATACCGCTTTTAAGTTAATACCCTGTTGTGACAAAGCGATCGGATAGTTAGAGTTAGCTTTTAACGTAAAGGTTGCATAACCATTAGAGTCAGTTATTACTTCAGTTTGATCAATACTAACACCGTAAGCATCACTTTTATCTGTGAAAATTAACTTCACTTTTTTATTAGCTAGAGCAATATCACTACTATTTTTTGCACGCACTTTAACGATTGTCATACCGTTTTGTGCAGTAATTGGTGCATCAGCTTTAATAATTTCAAGCTTTTGCACAATTTGTGAAATATCTTTAAAAGTAATCGCAGCTTTTACCGTTTTTTGAGCTTTATGTTCATCTATCAATTTAAAATCTAAGCTTTGAGAAGTCGCAACAAACTTCTGAACATCTTCGGTCGTTAAATCAGCATTTGCGACAATTGTAAATGTAGCAATACCATCGCTGTTGGTAGTAAGAGAAGATCCAGAAGAAATAGAAAACTTACCTTGCATCTCAACAGGTAGAGCTAAACTAACATTTTGGCCAGCTTTAACGCCACCATTTTGATCTGTCACTTGGGCATTAATCGTTGCAGAACCTTTAGGTAAATTAAGAACAACTCCTTGCTGAATGTTTAAGTTAAAGTTACTTTGAACAGTACTAGTTTTAGCAATGTTTAGAGTATAAACCTGCTTAATTGATGTGCCATTCACAGTTGCTGTTAATAATACTTTACCCGTTCCTGCAGATATAGATGGTACATTTAGTTCAAACTCGGCAATACCGCCATCAACTGTTTTCACTAATGAAACTTTACTGGTTACACCTAATTTTTCACTATCAGTGATAGATAAAGTCACATCTTTATCAGCAATTCCACCACTATCTTTATTTAGTACTTGTATTGAGAATTTAACAGTAGAATTATCATTAGCATTAACTATTACATTATTTGAAGTATCTTTTAAGTCTAATACTTTAATACTTTCAGCAACTTTTGAGCTATCAGTAGAAGAATTATTTCCTGAATCAGAACCACTGCCACTGGTATTATTAGAACTATTATTTCCATAATACCCTCCACCCCCACCCCCACAAGCAACTAATGCAACTGAAGTAGCTAAGAGTGTAGAGTTAACCCCTAATTTTTTTAAATTAATTAAATACGTCATGGCAGTGTCCATCTTATGTAATAATTTAGCCCTAAATTACTATTATGGCTTTAGGACAAAAATTTACTAGAAATAACATTTTTTATCAATCAGCAACTGTCTCTTTATCCATATATATAGAGAACTAATTGGCAAAAAAGTAAATTAAAAATTTTATTGGATCTTTCCAATTCTTTTCACAAATGAAATATTGAGCATTCTCAGTCTAATAGATCTTTGATTTCTACATATTACACAATTTTCATCAGACTAAAATTTATTCTTAAATCAACTCCCAATTTCTTTGCCCCAGCAATAAAAACACCCCCGCTCTTTCGAATGGGGGTGTTTAGATTTAAAAGCTGGCGATGACTTACTCTCACATGGCAAAGGCCACACTACCATCAGCGCTAAGAGGTTTCACTTCTGAGTTCGGGAAGGGATCAGGTGGTTCACTCTTGCTATTGTCGCCAGCAAACTGTTGTGGTGTTTTGGGGTCTTACTGATCATGTTGTGTTTTCACTTCATGTCTGCCTTACTTACGAACCAAAGAGTTATTAACGGATTAGATATTGAGTCTAACTTTGTGTTCAGCATTTTAACTAGTTTTCACACTAAATCAAGTTATGTATTGAATTTATCTTGAATACAACAACTGTTTGGGTGTTGTATAGTCAAGCCTCACGAGCAATTAGTATTGGTCAGCTTCACACGTCACCGTGCTTCCACACCCAACCTATCAACGTCCTAGTCTCGAACGGCTCTTTAGAGGAATAAATTCCTAGGGAAATCTTATCTTGAGGTAGGCTTCCCGCTTAGATGCTTTCAGCGGTTATCCCTTCCGAACATAGCTACCCGGCGATGCGACTGGCGTCACAACCGGTACACCAGAGGTTCGTCCACTCTGGTCCTCTCGTACTAGGAGCAGATCCTCTCAAATTTCCAGCGCCCACGGTAGATAGGGACCGAACTGTCTCACGACGTTCTAAACCCAGCTCGCGTACCTCTTTAAATGGCGAACAGCCATACCCTTGGGACCTGCTTCAGCCCCAGGATGAGATGAGCCGACATCGAGGTGCCAAACACCGCCGTCGATATGAACTCTTGGGCGGTATCAGCCTGTTATCCCCAGAGTACCTTTTATCCGTTGAGCGATGGCCCTTCCATACAGAACCACCGGATCACTAAGACCTACTTTCGTACCTGCTCGACTTGTGGGTCTCGCAGTTAAGCGCGCTTTTGCCTTTATACTCTACGCGTGATTTCCGACCACGCTGAGCGCACCTTCGTACTCCTCCGTTACTCTTTAGGAGGAGACCGCCCCAGTCAAACTACCCACCAGACATGGTCCTCGCCCCGGATTACGGGGCAGAGTTAGAACCTCAACATTACCAGGGTGGTATTTCAAGGACGGCTCCATTGGAACTAGCGTTCCAACTTCAAAGCCTCCCACCTATCCTACACAAGTAAGGTCAAAGTTCAATGTCAAGCTGCAGTAAAGGTTCACGGGGTCTTTCCGTCTAGCCGCGGGTACACTGCATCTTCACAGCGATTTCGATTTCACTGAGCCTCTGCTGGAGACAGCGCCGCCATCATTATGCCATTCGTGCAGGTCGGAACTTACCCGACAAGGAATTTCGCTACCTTAGGACCGTTATAGTTACGGCCGCCGTTTACTGGGGCTTCGATCAAGAGCTTCGCTTACGCTAACCCCATCAATTAACCTTCCAGCACCGGGCAGGCATCACACCCTATACGTCCACTTTCGTGTTTGCAGAGTGCTATGTTTTTAATAAACAGTTGCAGCGGCCTGGTTTCTGTGGCTGCCAATAGCTCAGGGAGCAAGTCCCATCACCGTCAGCAGCGTACCTTCTCCCGAAGTTACGGTACCATTTTGCCTAGTTCCTTCAGCAGAGTTCTCTCAAGCGCTTTGGTCTACTCGACCTGACCACCTGTGTCGGTTTCGGGTACGATTCCTGTGTAACTGAAGCTTAGAGACTTTTCCTGGAAGCATGGTATCAGCCACTTCACTGTACAAGTACAGCTTGCTATCAGTTCTCAGCATAGAGTACCCCGGATTTGCCTAAGATACATGCCTACAACCTTCCACCTGGACAACCAACGCCAGGCTGACTTAACCTTCTCCGTCCTCTCATCGCATTACACAGAAGTATTGGAATATTAACCAATTTCCCATCGACTACGCCTCTCGGCCTCGCCTTAGGGGTCGACTCACCCAGCCCCGATTAACGTTGGACTGGAACCCTTGGTCTTTCAGCGAACGGGTTTTTCACCCGTTTTGTCGTTACTCACGTCAGCATTCGCACTTCTGATACCTCCAGCATGCTTCTCAACACACCTTCATCGGCTTACAGAACGCTCCCCTACCACGTATACAAAGTATACATCCGCAGCTTCGGCACATAGTTTTAGCCCCGTTACATCTTCCGCGCAGGCCGACTCGACTAGTGAGCTATTACGCTTTCTTTAAAGGGTGGCTGCTTCTAAGCCAACCTCCTAGCTGTCTATGCCTTCCCACATCGTTTCCCACTTAACTATGATTTTGGGGCCTTAGCTGGCGGTCTGGATTGTTTTCCTCTTGACTACGGACGTTAGCACCCGCAGTCTGTCTCCCGGATAGTACTCATTGGTATTCGGAGTTTGCATCGGTTTGGTAAGTCGGGATGACCCCCTAGCCGAAACAGTGCTCTACCCCCAATGGTATTCGTCCGAGGCGCTACCTAAATAGCTTTCGGGGAGAACCAGCTATCACCAGGCTTGATTAGCCTTTCACCCCTATCCACAAGTCATCCCCTGGCTTTTCAACGACAGTGGGTTCGGTCCTCCAGTTAGTGTTACCCAACCTTCAACCTGCTCATGGATAGATCGCCTGGTTTCGGGTCTACACCCAGCAACTAAACGCCCTATTAAGACTCGATTTCTCTACGGCTCCCCTATACGGTTAACCTTGCTACTGAATGTAAGTCGCTGACCCATTATACAAAAGGTACGCAGTCACCGAACAAGTCGGCTCCCACTGCTTGTATGCATGCGGTTTCAGGATCTATTTCACTCCCCTCACAGGGGTTCTTTTCGCCTTTCCCTCACGGTACTGGTTCACTATCGGTCAGTCAGGAGTATTTAGCCTTGGAGGATGGTCCCCCCATATTCAGACAAGGTTTCACGTGCCTCGCCCTACTCGTCATCATTATGTGTGCCCTTTCGTGTACGGGAATATCACCCTCTACGTTCGCACTTCCCAGAGCGTTCCACTAGAACACACACAACTTAATGGGCTGATCCCCGTTCGCTCGCCGCTACTAAGGGAATCTCAATTGATTTCTTTTCCTAAGGGTACTGAGATGTTTCACTTCCCCTCGTTCGCTTCATAAGCCTATGTATTCAGCTTATGATACCCGCCTTATAGCGGGTGGGTTCCCCCATTCAGAAATCTCCGGATCAAAGGATATTTGCCGCCTCCCCGGAGCTTATCGCAGGCTATTACGTCTTTCATCGCCTCTGACTGCCAAGGCATCCACCACATGCACTTAATTACTTGACTATACAACCCCAAACAGTCGTTA
>NZ_KB850015.1:0-2032 GCF_000369425.1 Acinetobacter sp. NIPH 284 | reverse complement strand
AGTTGCTGTAGAAGCATGTTTAGTTCGTCTGATCACAGATACTTTATAAACTATTTTAATACTTTTTTGAATCCGTCAATGCGTAAGTCCTATAACAGTATAAATTGCTTTATATTTTCGTAGATGATTTTCTAAACGTTGCATGTATTCAATCCATTTTGTTTTTAAAATTTCGAAGAAATTTTGGGGTTAAGGGGAATCCCCTTACGCAAACTTTGACTTGGATGAAATCCAAGTCATAAGTGCGCATTTCATGAAAAACACGATAGCATAAGCTTGCTTGAATTCCAATTCATAGAGTCTTATGCTTGAGTGGTTTTCTATATCAAGAAATTGGACGCTATGACAAAATCAACTGAAAATATTGAAAAGAAAATTGAAGCCCAGTTAGAGAAGCTGAAACAGTTAAAAGCTCAGAAACAAGCTATTGAAGCAAGAGAACGTACCAAGAAGAAAGAGCAGGAACGCAAGGATGATACTAGACGTAAAATTTTACTCGGTTCTTATTTGATTAAAAAGATGAATGCCAATGAAGCCAATAAAGAAAAAATATTGGCTGAACTGAATGAGTATTTAACAGAAGATCGAGATAGACAGCTTTTTAACTTATCTCCTATCAATGATATTCAAGAAAAAAAATACGATACTTTTGAAAAGGAGTTTAAGTCATTCGAGGAAGCGGATAGTTTCTCTAAAAGATTTTTGAACAACATGAATGTATTTACTTCGATTAAGGAAATTAATGGCTTATGGACATTAAAAATTGCAGTTGAAGAATTTAGTGATCACTATATTGAACTAGCCGATATTTTCTACAATCCATCATATGAAGAACTTCATACAGATGATGAAGATGACCAATGGGAACCAGATTTTGATAGTGATCGCAAGGTTACAGATGTAGGGCTTAACGGTTATCCATCAGGTTACGATACTAGTCTTACTAACCGCTATTGAACCTAGTTAGTTTAATGTTGGCTGAAAACCTGCTTTTTCTAAGCAAGGATAAAGCTCTCTAAATTTTTTAGGCTCTAAAAGCATTTCGGCAATACGGACAGCAAATTGCTGATAGCTTTCAGTGCCTTGAGAATATTTACCCATTTCAGGCATTTCAGACATTTTATTGGCAAATGAATGGCGTTGTGCATCAGTCATTTTGACAAAAAAATCTGGTGTATTCGGATCTCTTATTAGATCTTCACATCTTTCGCCTTTTCGTACTTTCTTTTGCTTAAATTTAAATGAAAACCCAGATATTGTACGCCCCTGCTTATGTTGCTCATAGGTCGCTGTAATATCGGTATGTTCATTGATTTGCTTAATTGCTGGCTCAAGTACGCGATTTTTAAAATTATGCATTAACTTATATTCATTACTTGCAAGTCCCATTTTATCTCTAAAATCATCTAGGCTTATTTCAGGTACTTTCCCTGTACTACGCCAAGCTATAAGTAGTTCGTAAAGCCGTGTAGCATACAACCCAAGACTTGCAACTTGTGATAGTTCATAACTAGTAAAATTTTTCTCTAACTGAGTAATTAGGGGAATAATTTCAGGAGCAAATCGTAGTTTAATAATTCCAGAGCCATCAACATAAGAAACACCACTAACCCAACGGACAACACGCTTTTCGGGCTTATTTCTTTTTTCATCGATCATCATAAATGTAACTTGACGATTAAATAATGCCTGCGATGCTTCTGAAAGCATTGCATACGCATTTTTTACGCTTATATCAAAACGATCTGCATAATGCTGGGCATGTATTTCTAAAAATGTTTCGGTATCAACTCCCTTTTGAGTTTCCCTTGCCTCAATGATTGCAAGCAATACAATTCGTTGTTCAACCAAGCTAAGGGTATAGCTTGCATTGATTAAAGCATTGTCTTTAACAACTAGTTGCATCTCATCCCCGATTTTTATAATAAAAATACAAGTTATCAAATGTATAAAAAAATACAAAAAATATTTTGTATTTTTTTTCAGGGTAAATGTATGTTTATGGCAGGGTAAATGTATGTTTATGGCAGGG
>NZ_KB850014.1:0-4411 GCF_000369425.1 Acinetobacter sp. NIPH 284 | reverse complement strand
AAATTAAGCTCTAAACGCTTATCTCCGGTTTCCGTATTTTCTTTATCTCGGTGTTCAATCCAAACAACTCGGTATTGATCAGGTTTAAGACCAGGGAACAGTGTTTTTTCAAATGCAGCCATTATGTTTTTTTTCTTTGCATCTGATAGATCATCTTCAAAAAATGATAAGCACCCTGCCGTATATTTTTTTACGTAAGGCGAGCTGTCGATCAGTTCTGCAACTTCATCTAAATCCCCAGATAATAATTTTGCATGTTCTCTGTCTAAATTTTTTCCAAGAAAATAACCTATTGGGCCACTAGATTTGCCCCGTCCTCTTTTAAAAAACTCCACAATCATTGGACTGACTCCTTAAGCTTTTTCAAGGTTTCATCAATACCTATCAAGAGGTGGAGTAACTTCACAGCTTCAAACGGTTCTTCTCTCGCAATATTTGTATTTATGGCTTTTGAAATTTGATTGATGTTCGTACCGATTCGACTTAATTCAAGAATGAAATCTCGATCAAGTTTTGAATATGTACTCGTATGTACATCTTCTTGTTTAACAGCTTTTAAAGCTGACTCTCTCAATAGCTTAGCTACAGAGTTATAAGGATTTTTATCTTCTAAAAGTTTGAACTCTGAATCGAACAAAGTAACTTTCACAACTTTGGTTCGAACTGGTCTCTTCTTTTCAAACTGAATTTCGTGTTTATATTCTTTTGCCATAGGCACCTCATTCTGGTTCTAGGCGGTTGGGGGTTTCGGGGGGCTTGTCCCCCTGAACAAGGTCACGATAGGTATACTTTTTGAAAGTGCGTAGCACTAAAAAAAGTACCTATTGTGTATCCTTGCTCCTCATTTATCGCATGGACTATTTTAATATAGTTTTTAAAATAATTTATGCTTAGGTAAATTTTTGGTTTATTTAAATGCAACTCTGATTTTTATTATTTTTAAAACTAGAAAAAAGGAATTATTCAAATAACAATATAAATCAAAAGTTGGCATGAATCATCTAAAAACAATGTTCTTAATCTGCTCTAATCTCCCCACCGTTCTTCGCTTTGCTCATCACGGGTGGTGAGCTAGAGCAGATTTTCGGTAATATTCACCCTACCTTCGCCAATTTTTAAAAATTAGCTCAGATATTTGAATATTACTGATGCATCACGGTATGGAGCCGCTGTCGCTTTCAAATCAGTACAAAGTGAGATGCGCCCAGATCACTTCGCAAGAGAGTACTTATAGAGCTGAATCTCTACCCTGCACACGCCTTTCTCTCTCATTGGCTTGTTATCTCGGTGAGGGGATTACCCAACGTACCACTTAAACAATCGACCAACTTATTCCCTGCGTCCCCTCAATAGTGCAATACATCAGATTTGAGAGCGGTATAAACCTTTAGCCTTTGATGCCTGCCGTCGCTTGTCCACCTGCACACCAAAGCCACGAAAGACTAAGCCGACATATAAAAAAGTCGCACTTACTAACTTAATCTTTTGTACAGACGTAGTGAGCGAACCAAAAAATGGTTTAAATGATGGACTTAAATACGATTAACGAAATTTTTTTACATTTTGGGTCTTGTGTCACTGATCAAACTCTTTAGAATAGAGCTTGGTTGTTACATAAGCCTTTGTGTGAATATCAGTACGAGCGTCAACTCTGCTGATCTTTCGTTAAACGATGTTGCAAGCATCATTTAACTGTAACGCCATCGAATTTAAGTCAAAAGCCCTTGTGAAAACAAGGGCTTTTGCATTTCAGTTACAGAAAAGTGCGTTTTTATTGATTTTTTTCGGACTCAGAAATAGTTGAATCTATTTTTTCCTTAATAGCCTCATCAACTTTTCTTCTAATTTCTTCTTCAGATAGCGCATTTACATTAATTTCAATCTTTTCAATATGTACACTCCTTGTTCCCATATCGTCTTTCTGTAGTTGAAGAAGTAGGAGCGTATACTCAATTATATCTTTGACTGATACATCACTAAGACAGCTTAATATATAGTCTGAAAATGGACTATCAAAAGCCATTCCATTATCCGCTGGATTAACAGCCAATCGGACTGAGCATCCATCTGGAGCAGGAGGAAGTATTAGCCCATTTATATTTGATATTCTTATTTCTACCATTACTAGATAACATCCTTTAAGTTAATAAAAATTATATACTTAATATATTTAATATATCGGTTAATCAAATGCGAAACTTACTTCTACTTTTTCCAATTACACTCTTTTCATTTCAGCCTATCTTTGCACAAAGCAATATAGGAACGATGACAGTTTATGAAAATGGAACGTCTAAAACTGTTCAATATGATAATACTTACCCTCAATGTTTTACTTATAGTGTCTTTATCACAAGGACTATAAGTCACTATAAAAGTGCTTATCTCGGAAGAATGTCATTAAAGAAAGCTGATGAGAATGTGTCTAGAACTGCCTTAAACAGTATACAAACTGTTATAGATAAGGACTTACCATTACCTTTTAGCTATCAATCATTGATGAAAGAAGCCAGTTTAATTAAGAGTCAAATTTTTAGTAAAAAAGAAGTTTCAGAAAGATTCATGGATATTCATAAAGAATGTTCTGAAAGCTTAAGTAAAAACCCACTAATGAATAACAGTAACTATGATAAAGCTATAGATTATTCAAAGGGCGAAGATAAAATTCCCTCAAAATAGAGTAATAATCCAGACAGCTGTTTGAATTATTACTTTTACGCTGATTGAACTGTCAAAATGGGCTTGGAGAGTCATAGCCACGATCACTCTTACTTGCATGTTCTTGCGCTCGTTGCAACTCTCTGCGCTGATCAAGTTTATCTAGAGCCGAGAAGATATTTGCTGGATTAATCCCTCTAAATTCTGTTGATATTGCTCTACTGAACTCAGTTTTTCGATCAATGGCTCGGTCAGGGGATTCAATTGGCTTTTGATCTCGTCCTCCACCATCTGCGGCAAGATGTGCTCTATTATCGTCTTTGCTAAATCCTCGATGCTCAAGCCAGTCACTAACTGCTCTAAATGGCTCTGTAATCGCTGTTTTAAGCTGTTCTCCAAGTTTTGCAATAAATCGGCTGATAAAGTCGGATTCTGTAGCTGGTGGATGATCTTTACCATCTCGTCTCGCTGATCTATCAGATGATTGCAGTGCTGCGTAAGTTCGTTGTTGTATTTCTCTAATTCTTCTATTGTTCTGTTCTGTGCCTGAATAAGCTGTAAGGCTTGCTCTAACTGCTTCTGTTGTTCTTTGAGCTGCTGTTGATGCTGTTCGATAATCTGCAATAATTGTGCTTCGAGATTCATTCAATTGGTTTCCTGTACTACTGCGAATTTGTTGTTGTAAAGCTTCTCCACTGTCGGATCTATTTGAACGCACCAACGCCAGTCCTTCTCGTCCCCACACTTCCGAATATTCAGACTCCCCCCTTCGGATTTCAGATACTCGACTTTGTTCTCCATCGCTGTGATGTCGCTGTATTTGCTTTTGCTGACGTAACCGAGACATATACTCGATATAAGCAAAGTAAGTGCTATCAAAGCTAGGACTATATTCGATGAAAAAAGGGCTTTTTTCAGCTTCGCTTGCTCTGCTGTTGCTTGGCTCAATCCGCTCAATGTCTGCAAGTCCGCATTCATGCTCTTTATTTGCGCCTTTAAGCTCTCCTGCAGGGCTTTGGTATCCTTGCTCAAGTTCTCCCCCATTGTATTTATATTCGCTTGTATGCTCGTTTTCTTGCCCTGTAAGTTGTCTTGTAAGCTTTTCTGAGTCTGTTCTATCTCTTGTTCCAAATCGTTCGAGATGATACCGACTCTTTGATTCACAAAGTTTTCCGTATCTTTCAATGCTGTTTGCATATCTGCTATCAGCTTCTTGTCTATATCGTTCTGATGCTGCTCTCTTAAGATCTTCGCTTTGTTCAGAATGTCGGAAGTTCTGCTCATAAAACTCACCTCTGAGAGGGATTGGTTTGCCCTCTGGATTATTCGGATTTTTTACTGATATTTGATTCTTCGTAATACGGGTGATTTCTAAACCAATGCGAGTCATCCATTCCTTAAGACTTTCACGATCACTGACTAGCCCGTCAGTAATTGCCAAAGCAACTTCTGTATTCATCGCACTAATAAAATCTTTTTTGTCCTGCGGTAAGTCCTTTGCAATTTTTATTGATCGCCGATTAATAGGATCATCAGGGTCAAAAAGTTGATATTTGTGATTAACAATCGTTTTAAAATCATCGACTCGATTCAAATCGGCTTTAGCAAAGAAAGGCTGTAACCGTTTCCCTGTGCTAATTTCTACATTCGGAATTAAAAAATTAAGCTCTAAACGCTTATCTCCGGTTTCCGTATTTTCTTTATCTCGGTGTTCAATCCAAACAACTCGGTATTGATCAGGTTTAAGACCAGG
>NZ_KB850013.1:0-1070 GCF_000369425.1 Acinetobacter sp. NIPH 284 | reverse complement strand
TTGAACTTAATTGCGATCTATAACCCAGATGCAACTGCGACCATGATTGATGGTGGTTTCTTCCAAGAAGAAGTTGAAGAACGCAAAATCTTAGCAGTCCCAATGTTGTTCCAAGACAATGAACATATTGGTCAGGGTCGTATGACTTTGGAAGAAATCATCGCGAAGTTAGATAGCAACTCAGCAGAGAAAGATGCAGCTCTTCTCAATGCGAAAGATGCTTTTGATGTATTGGTGATTGGTGGTGGTCCTGCAGGCGGTACAGCAGCGATCTATGCAGCGCGTAAAGGGATCAAAACAGGGATTGTGGCTGAACGTTTTGGCGGTCAAGTCATGGATACCATGGATATTGAAAACTTTACCACGATCCAAAAAACAGTTGGTCCTAAGTTTGCTCAAGATATGGAAGCGCATGTTCGTGAATATGGCGTGGACATCATGAACTTACAAAGAGTTAGTAAAATCACAGGTGCAGATCAAACAGCCAATGGTTTGGTTGAAGTTGAACTAGAAAATGGTGCTAAGCTTGAGTCTAAGACCATCATTCTTTCAACAGGTGCTCGTTGGAGAGAAATGAATGTTCCAGGTGAAGCTGAATACCGTACACGTGGTGTTGCGTACTGCCCACACTGTGATGGTCCATTATTTAAAGGTAAACGAGTTGCAGTGATTGGTGGAGGTAACTCGGGTGTAGAAGCTGCGATTGATCTAGCAGGGATTGTTGAGCATGTGACTTTGGTTGAGTTCGATACCAAACTTCGTGCTGACCAAGTCTTACAGGACAAGTTAAATAGCTTACCGAATACCACAGTTATTACCAATGCCTTGAGTACTGAAGTGGTTGGTGATGGTTCACAAGTGACAGCATTGAAGTATAAAGATCGTGCGACTGATGTAGAACACACAGTAGAACTTTCGGGAATCTTTGTACAAATTGGTTTATTGCCAAATACGGATTTCCTAAAGAACAGTGCAGTTGAACTCAGCAATCGTGGTGAGATTGTGATCAATGATCGTAATGAAACCAATGTCAAAGGTGTATTTGCTGCGGGTGACTGTACCACCGTGCC
>NZ_KB850012.1:0-99167 GCF_000369425.1 Acinetobacter sp. NIPH 284 | reverse complement strand
TAACGACTGTTTGGGGTTGTATAGTCAAGTAATTAAGTGCATGTGGTGGATGCCTTGGCAGTCAGAGGCGATGAAAGACGTAATAGCCTGCGATAAGCTCCGGGGAGGCGGCAAATATCCTTTGATCCGGAGATTTCTGAATGGGGGAACCCACCCGCTATAAGGCGGGTATCATAAGCTGAATACATAGGCTTATGAAGCGAACGAGGGGAAGTGAAACATCTCAGTACCCTTAGGAAAAGAAATCAATTGAGATTCCCTTAGTAGCGGCGAGCGAACGGGGATCAGCCCATTAAGTTGTGTGTGTTCTAGTGGAACGCTCTGGGAAGTGCGAACGTAGAGGGTGATATTCCCGTACACGAAAGGGCACACATAATGATGACGAGTAGGGCGAGGCACGTGAAACCTTGTCTGAATATGGGGGGACCATCCTCCAAGGCTAAATACTCCTGACTGACCGATAGTGAACCAGTACCGTGAGGGAAAGGCGAAAAGAACCCCTGTGAGGGGAGTGAAATAGATCCTGAAACCGCATGCATACAAGCAGTGGGAGCCGACTTGTTCGGTGACTGCGTACCTTTTGTATAATGGGTCAGCGACTTACATTCAGTAGCAAGGTTAACCGTATAGGGGAGCCGTAGAGAAATCGAGTCTTAATAGGGCGTTTAGTTGCTGGGTGTAGACCCGAAACCAGGCGATCTATCCATGAGCAGGTTGAAGGTTGGGTAACACTAACTGGAGGACCGAACCCACTGTCGTTGAAAAGCCAGGGGATGACTTGTGGATAGGGGTGAAAGGCTAATCAAGCCTGGTGATAGCTGGTTCTCCCCGAAAGCTATTTAGGTAGCGCCTCGGACGAATACCATTGGGGGTAGAGCACTGTTTCGGCTAGGGGGTCATCCCGACTTACCAAACCGATGCAAACTCCGAATACCAATGAGTACTATCCGGGAGACAGACTGCGGGTGCTAACGTCCGTAGTCAAGAGGAAAACAATCCAGACCGCCAGCTAAGGCCCCAAAATCATAGTTAAGTGGGAAACGATGTGGGAAGGCATAGACAGCTAGGAGGTTGGCTTAGAAGCAGCCACCCTTTAAAGAAAGCGTAATAGCTCACTAGTCGAGTCGGCCTGCGCGGAAGATGTAACGGGGCTAAAACTATGTGCCGAAGCTGCGGATTTGAATTTTAGACACGTGGTAGGGGAGCGTTCTGTAAGCCGATGAAGGTGTGTTGAGAAGCATGCTGGAGGTATCAGAAGTGCGAATGCTGACGTGAGTAACGACAAAACGGGTGAAAAACCCGTTCGCTGAAAGACCAAGGGTTCCAGTCCAACGTTAATCGGGGCTGGGTGAGTCGACCCCTAAGGCGAGGCCGAGAGGCGTAGTCGATGGGAAATTGGTTAATATTCCAATACTTCTGTGTAATGCGATGAGAGGACGGAGAAGGTTAAGTCAGCCTGGCGTTGGTTGTCCAGGTGGAAGGTTGTAGGCATGTATCTTAGGCAAATCCGGGGTACTCTATGCTGAGAACTGATAGCAAGCTGTACTTGTACAGTGAAGTGGCTGATACCATGCTTCCAGGAAAAGTCTCTAAGCTTCAGTTACACAGGAATCGTACCCGAAACCGACACAGGTGGTCAGGTCGAGTAGACCAAAGCGCTTGAGAGAACTCTGCTGAAGGAACTAGGCAAAATGGTACCGTAACTTCGGGAGAAGGTACGCTGCTGACGGTGATGGGACTTGCTCCCTGAGCTATTGGCAGCCACAGAAACCAGGCCGCTGCAACTGTTTATTAAAAACATAGCACTCTGCAAACACGAAAGTGGACGTATAGGGTGTGATGCCTGCCCGGTGCTGGAAGGTTAATTGATGGGGTTAGCGTAAGCGAAGCTCTTGATCGAAGCCCCAGTAAACGGCGGCCGTAACTATAACGGTCCTAAGGTAGCGAAATTCCTTGTCGGGTAAGTTCCGACCTGCACGAATGGCATAATGATGGCGGCGCTGTCTCCAGCAGAGGCTCAGTGAAATCGAAATCGCTGTGAAGATGCAGTGTACCCGCGGCTAGACGGAAAGACCCCGTGAACCTTTACTGCAGCTTGACATTGAACTTTGACCTTACTTGTGTAGGATAGGTGGGAGGCTTTGAAGTTGGAACGCTAGTTCCAATGGAGCCGTCCTTGAAATACCACCCTGGTAATGTTGAGGTTCTAACTCTGCCCCGTAATCCGGGGCGAGGACCATGTCTGGTGGGTAGTTTGACTGGGGCGGTCTCCTCCTAAAGAGTAACGGAGGAGTACGAAGGTGCGCTCAGCGTGGTCGGAAATCACGCGTAGAGTATAAAGGCAAAAGCGCGCTTAACTGCGAGACCCACAAGTCGAGCAGGTACGAAAGTAGGTCTTAGTGATCCGGTGGTTCTGTATGGAAGGGCCATCGCTCAACGGATAAAAGGTACTCTGGGGATAACAGGCTGATACCGCCCAAGAGTTCATATCGACGGCGGTGTTTGGCACCTCGATGTCGGCTCATCTCATCCTGGGGCTGAAGCAGGTCCCAAGGGTATGGCTGTTCGCCATTTAAAGAGGTACGCGAGCTGGGTTTAGAACGTCGTGAGACAGTTCGGTCCCTATCTACCGTGGGCGCTGGAAATTTGAGAGGATCTGCTCCTAGTACGAGAGGACCAGAGTGGACGAACCTCTGGTGTACCGGTTGTGACGCCAGTCGCATCGCCGGGTAGCTATGTTCGGAAGGGATAACCGCTGAAAGCATCTAAGCGGGAAGCCTACCTCAAGATAAGATTTCCCTAGGAATTTATTCCTCTAAAGAGCCGTTCGAGACTAGGACGTTGATAGGTTGGGTGTGGAAGCACGGTGACGTGTGAAGCTGACCAATACTAATTGCTCGTGAGGCTTGACTATACAACACCCAAACAGTTGTTGTATTCAAGATAAATTCAATACATAACTTGATTTAGTGTGAAAACTAGTTAAAATGCTGAACACAAAGTTAGACTCAATATCTAATCCGTTAATAACTCTTTGGTTCGTAAGTAAGGCAGACATGAAGTGAAAACACAACATGATCAGTAAGACCCCAAAACACCACAACAGTTTGCTGGCGACAATAGCAAGAGTGAACCACCTGATCCCTTCCCGAACTCAGAAGTGAAACCTCTTAGCGCTGATGGTAGTGTGGCCTTTGCCATGTGAGAGTAAGTCATCGCCAGCTTTTAAATACAAACACCCCTAACCTAACGGTTAGGGGTGTTTTTTTGTCTAAACAATGCAGAATTTTACAAGCTGTTCAGTTCGCTTAGGATCGCCTCATTAAACTGGGGGATGTCATCTGGGCAGCGTGAAGTAATGAGTAACCAACCCCCTTTATTACAGCGCTTAACAGCTTCATCTGTCCAATGTGCGCCTGCATTTTCTAGATCGAGGCGGATACTTTTATAAGAGGTCAGGTTCTTATCCTTAATACGCTCGGCATTAATCAAAGTCCAGGGTGCATGGCAAATGGCGGCAATCGGTTTGTTTTGATCAGTGAAATATTGAATGATCCGATGCGCATGTTCATTAAGACGAAGGGTGTCTGCGTTGACTGTACCGCCAGGAATAACCAGAATATCGTAGTCTTCCACTGAGACCTGCTCCAATGAGACTTGTGGAGGGTAGCTTGGACCAGGTTCTTTATCACTTTTTACCGTTTGTACAGGTTCCGTCTTTTCGGCGGCATGTATGGCTTCAATGCCTTTTCCTTTTAAAAACTCCAGTGGCTGAATCAGCTCATCATGCTCTACGCCTACATTTGAAGTGATAAATAATACCTTTTTAACCATTGTGAAATTCCTCAATATTATTTGATTTCTAGGTTAACAATGCAAAAGCCTGAAAAGTGTAGGGCTTTTATCGGCGGATTGTATCTCGATGGATACGTTATCAAATTTTGTTACATAGTGAAAATAATAAAAAAAGAAGCCCCATCATCCTGACGGGGCTTCTTCATATTCAGTTTATTGTCGTTTATTTCCTATAAACAACTACATCCTGTGCATCTTGTTATTTTGAATGAGACTTCCTCTCTATATGATTCGTATATTAAAACTAAAGTTGATGGCAGTATATTGGTTAATGACCCTGATTACTGTAAGTTTAAGCTGACATCTATCTCACATGGTATTTCTGTAATTTTTCAATGATGGCTTTGAGCGCCTTAATTTCAAATTCATTTGCCTCAAAAGTTTCTGTGTGGTTTCGTTTAAAAATATCTCGGATTTCAAGAACCGCATTAGAATCAACCAGCCCAAGTTGTGTACCTACCTGACGGATTTGATCAATTGAACGTGAGCCATTGGTTGAACCATATCCAATATAAGCAGCAGATTTGCCTTGCCATTCTTTACCGAGATAGTCCAAGGCATTCTTGAGTGCTGGACTATAGCCATGATTATATTCAGGGCTAATCAAGATAAATGCCTGTGCCTGCGCAATTTTATCTGCCCACTGCTGTTGTTTAGGTTGATCATAAATGCCTGTTGCAGGTGGATGAGAACCGGCAAATAGCGGTAAGTCCCATTCTTTAAGATCAACAACTTCGGTTTGAATATCTTTTAATGCGAGTTCAGTGGTTGCTTGTAGTACCCAATTGGCCACTTTAATTGCCATGCGGCCTTCGCGAACACTACCAACAATAATATAAATGAGCATAGTAAAATTCCTGCGTTATTGCTTTGATTTTAAAAATGAATACTTTTAATGATCTTATACTTTTCTTTAGCGTAAAAAAAAGCTCTCATTTGAGAGCTTTTTTGTTACATCAATTTGATGCCTTGCTGACCAGCCGGGGTAACTCTGAAAATTTCTACTTCAAAGGTAATATTTTTACCAGCAAGAGGATGGTTAAAATCAATTTCTGTAGTGTCGTCATTGACGGATTTTACGATGCCGAACAACGTTGCTTTGGCTTTATCTTCAAACTCAATCATATGACCAACGACAGGGCGTTGTTCAAATTTAACCGTATCAAAGATTTGGATATTTTCAGCATTCCAAGGACCAAACGCATCTTCAGGTGGTAAATGCACAGTACGACGGTCGCCTGCACGTAAACCAAACAATGCCTTTTCAAATCCTGGTAGTAAGTTACCATCACCAATTACGAGGCTGACAGGTTCTTCACGATTACGTGTATTGTCAATCTCAACACCATTTTCAATTGAAACGGAAAAATGTAAGTCGACTTTTGAGCCATCTTGAATACGAATTTCTTCGTTGGGTTGGATAATTTCAGTCATCTTAATTTTCCATGTTTGGGTTGCGTTTCTTTTCAAGGAAGAAGGTATCAATCAGTAGTAAAATAGTACCTAAAGTAATGGCACTATCCGCAAGATTGAACGCAGGAAAGTGGTTATTTTGATAATAAATGTGGATGAAATCGACGACATAACCTAAGCTAACACGGTCAATTAAATTACCAATTGCACCACCTAGAATCAGGGCAATTGCCATAGGTAGAACGATCATTTTCTTTGGCATACGCATCAACCAAAAAATAAAAATGATGGATACTACACCCGCCAAAGAGGTAAATAAATAACGTTGCCAACCACCCGCATCTGACAAAAAGCTGAATGCTGCGCCATGATTATGCAGTAAGGTCCAGTTTAAAAAAGGCAGTACTGGAACGGGATCTGCATAATTTAAATGTGAGCTCGCAATCCATTTAGTCCATTGATCCAACACAATGGCAAGGACTGATAGCCCAAGCCAAAGTAAATTGTGCGGATAAAATTGAAACAAGCCTTTTTTTGCTTGTGTATTAGGCATACTTTCTCACTTCGCCACTGCCAGTGACGTTGACGATACAACGAGCGCATAATCCAGTATGACCAACGTGTGTATTTACATCTGGCAATACATGCCAGCAACGTACACATTTTTCACCATCTGCTGCGGAGACTTGGACACGTAATCCTGCAAGATCCGTGTTTTCACCTTGTTCAGCATAAGAGTGAACGATGACTTGAGAAGTGATCAAGACAAAACGTAATTCATCAGCCAATTGGTTTAACAATGTTTGTAATGCTTCATCTGCCCAAAGTTCAACTTTGGCAGATAAGTTACTGCCGACCAGTTTAGCGTTACGTGCGGCTTCAATCTGTTTATTTACTGCTGATTTTACGCTAATCAATGTTTGCCAATCTGCTTCAGACAGTAAATTTGCTGTTGATGCAGTTGGAATGTCATACCATTCAGCGGTAAATACATATTTGCCAGTTTGTTCAGGAATTAATGGCCAAGCTTCTTGTGCGGTAAAGCTCAAGATTGGCGACATCCAGCGAACAAAAGCTTGCACGATATGATATAGCGCTGTTTGAGCAGAGCGGCGTGCTTGTGAATCTGCTTTAGTGGTGTACTGACGATCTTTGATGATGTCGAGATAGAACCCACCCAAGTCATTGATACAGAAGTTGGTCAATGCATTGGTGACAATATGGAAATTCATCTCTTCATAGGCTTGCTGAATGGTTTTTTGAACATCAGCAGCACGTTGTAAGATGTATTGATCTAATGCAATCAACTCATTTACGGGTAGAACATCAGTTGATGGTTTGAAGCCATTTAAGTTTGCCAATAAGAAACGTAAAGTATTACGGATACGACGATAACCATCAGAGGCACGGCTAAAGATTTCTTTACCTGCGGTCATTTCATAGCGATAGTCAGCAGATGCGATCCAGAAGCGTAAGCCATCTGCACCCATATCTTTAATAATATCTTGTGGGGTGATGATGTTGCCTAATGATTTAGACATCTTACGACCTTTCTCATCCACGACGAAACCGTGAGTGAGTAGACCCTTATACGGTGCACGTTCATTAATCGCAATTGAAGTTAACAATGACGATTGGAACCAGCCACGATGTTGGTCAGAACCTTCAAGATACAGATCTGCTGGGTCTTGTAACTCTTCACGTTCACGCAACACTGCATAATGTGTAGTACCTGAGTCAAACCAAACGTCAAGTGTATCGCGTACGGCATTATACTGTTCAGCATCTGCGCCAATAAAATCGCTCGCATCACGGTTATACCAACCATCAATCCCTTCTTGTTCGATCAGTTGAGCGACTTCTTCGATCAATTCAGGCGTACGAGGATGCAAAGCATTGGTATCTTTGTGTACAAAGAATGGGATTGGCACACCCCAAGTCCGTTGACGTGAGATACACCAGTCAGGGCGTCCTTCAATCATCGATTGAATACGATTTTTACCCCAATCTGGAACAAATTCGATGTCATTTTCAATCGCATTTAAAGCAGTTTGACGCAAACCTTTGGCATCCATGCTGATAAACCATTGAGGTGTCGCACGGAAGATAATTGGGGTTTTATGACGCCAGCAGTGTGGATAGCTGTGTTTGATTGGCTGATGCGCCCATAGACGACCGACAGCACCCAAAGCTTCGATAATTTTTGGATTGGCTTTGTAAATATGCTCACCCGCAAAAATCGGTGCAGTTGGTAAATATACGCCATTACCACCGACAGGATTATCGACTTTTAGATTGTATTGCAGACCGACTTTATAGTCGTCCACACCGTGTCCAGGAGCGGTATGTACTGCACCTGTACCGCTGGTTGCGATAACGTGTTCACCTAAAATAACAGGCACTTGGCGATCAGTAATCAGAGGATGTTGTAATAAGACACTCTCTATTGCTGAACCTTTAAAATCAGCCAGTACCACTGGATTTTCAAGCTTATAGCGCTCAATTGCAGATTCAACCAGATCTTTGGCAAGAATAAAGTTTTGCTTGCCATGTTCAGTTATCACTTGAACCAATTGATAGTCAATTTCAGCATGGAGTGCAACGGCTTGGTTAGCAGGCAACGTCCAAGGTGTAGTTGTCCAGATCACAATATCAGTCACATCTTGGACATCAACACCAAGACGGCTGCTTAAATCTTTAAGATCAACAACTGTAAAGCCAACATCAATCGCATCAGACTTTTTATCTTCATATTCAACTTCAGCTTCTGCGAGCGCAGAACCACAATCCAAGCACCAGTTCACAGGTTTTAAGCCGGGTTCGATATGACCTGCTTTGGCAATTGCGCCAAGCGAACGAACAATGTCTGCTTCTTGCTTAAAGTTCATGGTGAGGTATGGATTATCCCAATCACCAAACACGCCCATGCGCACGAAGTCTTTTTTCTGTAATTCAACCTGGGTGTAGGCATATTCACGGCAGGCTTTACGGAAAGTTGAGGCATCAACTTTAACGCCCACTTTACCGACTTTTTCTTCTACTTTCAGTTCGATTGGCAGACCGTGACAGTCCCAACCTGGTACGTATGGCGCATCGAAGCCATCCATAACACGGCTTTTAATAATAATGTCTTTGAGGACTTTATTGACTGCATGACCCAAATGGATTTGACCATTGGCATATGGAGGGCCGTCATGAAGTACATATTTTTTCTGGCCAATACGCGATGCGCGAATCTGCTGATAAATGTTGTCGGCATACCACTCTTCTAACCATTTGGCTTCACGCACAGCCAAATTTGCTTTCATGGCAAATTCAGTATCTGGCAAATTGAGTGTGGCTTTATAATCCACTGCATTTTCAGGAGTTTGCTTATCGCTCATGCAAGTTTTCTTCCAGTTTTATCAGTCTAAACTGACATGTATTACAAATGAAATTTAAATTTAAAAAGGAAATTCTGGTGTGCGTTCACGATAGTCTCGTAATTTTTGCACATCATCATCGATTCCAGCTTTGAGTGCTTCAAGCGAAGGATAATTCAGTTCACCATGTAGATAGTGAAGAAAAGTTACCCGCATCAATAAGCCATACAGATTAGCAGAAACATCAGGGAAATGTACCTCTAATCGCCATTCTGGCTGGTCTTGTTTGATGGCTGGGCGTGTCCCGACATGACCTGCACCAAACAAACTGTCAGCTTGATAGCCTGTAATCCCGTTGAGGGCAGGATCTGAATGTTTTACTTTTGCATTTAATGATGCATTTTCACAGACCACATCCACCGCATAAATGCCGTTTAAACATGGTTTGTGGCGGTTTAAACGCACATTAATGGTTGGAAAATCAAGGGTGCGACCAATCTGATCACCATATTGCACTCGGCCTGTGATGCTATAAGGACGGCCCAAGAGTTTGGCTGCTAATGCCAGATCACCTTCTTGTAGAACCTGACGAATACGGGTTGAACTGACACGTTCACCATTTAAAGCCACCGTATTTAAATTAGTGACGTCAAATCCATAATCGCGTAGGAATTCGCTATTACCTTGGCGGTCTTTACCAAAATGAAAGTCATCACCTAATACTAAGCTTTGAGCATTGAGTTTTAATTTGAGTAGCTCAGCAAATTCGGTTGCATTAAGACTTCTAAAATACTGATCAAACTTGGCGACAGCAATATAATCCACCCCTAACTCAGTTAAATATTCTACTTTTTCTCTGAGCGAGCTAATACGTGGTGGTGCGTCATAACCTTTAAAAAATTCAAGCGGTTGTGGCTCAAAAATCATCACTAATGTTTTTAAGCCTTTGGCATCAGCCAATGTTTTCAGTTGAGCAATCATCGCTTGGTGACCAAGATGGACACCATCAAAATTGCCAATCGTGACCGCAGTCGGCGGTAACTGAAAATCTGGCGATAATGCGTTGAGACGAAGCAACTTCATGGGCGTTAAATACAGTGATTTTGCAAAGGCTATATATTGCCATATTCTCAGCGTTTCGTCTTGTTGTTGTGTTTTTCATCAGTAAAAAATTCGGAGAAAGGCTTTTTAGGGTGATTGCTTAGCCCGCTTCATTCTGGTGGATAATTCGCTACACTACGCATTTTAAATTGTTGGGTGATCACGATGCAGTCTGATATTGCTTTAATCATGGCATTGCCGAATGAATCTAAAGGCTTGTTTGAACAAGCAGGCATTGACGTTCATTACAGTGGCATTGGCAAAATCAATGCGGCGTTTAAAGCCTTTGAAGTGATTCAAAAGACGGGCTGCAAAACGCTGATCAATTTAGGTAGTGCAGGCAGTTCACACTTCGATGCACATAGTCTAGTTGAGGTCATCACTTTCGTGCAGCGTGATATGGATGTGTCTCCACTGGGTTTTGCGGTGGGTGTGACACCAATGGATGAGGACATTCCTGCCGAAATCCATGTTCAGCCGCATTTTGAACATTTACCTAAAGGGATCTGTGGTACAGGTGACTCCTTTGAAACAGGACAGCCAAAAGTATCCTGTAATCTGGTGGACATGGAAGCCTATGCCCTCGCCAAAGTGTGCCAGAAGCTTGGGGTGCGTTTGATTTCAGTCAAATATATTACCGATGGGGCCAATGATACGGCTCATTTAGATTGGGAAGAGAATCTGCTGCTTGGCGCACAAAAATTATTGGCGCTGTATCAAGCCCATTTTTAAATGCAATGGTTGAATACTGTGGTATGTAATTAGTGGACTTATTTGTGGTGGGTGGGTTGTTGAAACTAAAGTGTTATTTTGTGTTGAGTTCGCGTAATGCCCATTATGTTAAATAGTTCTCTTTTTAGATAAATATTCATGTTTTCAATACATGCTAATTAGAGATTTTGGACTCAAGCAATTCTATAAAATTTTAACTTATGTGTACCTCTACTTTTAACTTCGGTTATTTATGGGAGGATTACCCAACAGTACCCACCAAATAGCCAGTAGTATTAGCTTTTGGTCAAAAAATACGTGCATTTTATTTTTATTTGAGTAATGTGTTAATTATTGTAAATCAAGCAGAAGAAGTACTTCATGATTAACATTGAGCAGATGTCCATAGTTCTTGATACATTACCAGACCCTGCCTTTATCTTGTCCCGAAGTGGAAAGTACGTTGCGGTATTTGGTGGTCGTGATAAGCGCTATTATCACGATGGTTCCTGTCTCGTTGGTCTGTATATTTCGGATTTAATCAAGCCTGATAAGGCCAACTGGTTTCTTGAACAGATTGGCCGGACTCTGGAGTCAGGAGAACTAATCATCGAAGAGTACGAATTGAGCAACAGTGATGTAAAAGGTCTACCCGATCATGGTCCTGAAAAACCGATTTGGTTTGAAGGACGCATCCAGGCACTGAGTTTTTCTGTGGACGACGAAGATGTGGTGCTCTGGGTCGCAAGTAATATTTCAAAGCGACACGACCTGGAAATCAGACTGAGAGAACTAGGCGATACCGATCAGCTAACTGGCCTTTTCAACCGAAGAAAACTAGAGCATGAGTTGACGCTAGACTATGAGTCATACGTAAGGTATTCAGTGCCAACTTCCATCTTGATGTTGGATCTTGATAACCTAAAAAAAATCAACGACGGCAAGGGGCATCACGTGGGCGATGAGGCGATTCGGGCAGTAGCTAACATTCTTCGCTCAACACTACGGAAGACTGATTGTGCCTGCCGCTTGGGTGGTGATGAGTTTGTGGTTGCCTTGCCCAATACTGAGCATGAGCAGGCAATTCAGTTTGCCAAGCGTATACATGACAGTTCCAAAAAAGAGTTAAGCCAGTTTTCAGTGGACAGTTCAGTTGTCACGGTTAGTATTGGGGTGACAGTTATAGTGCCGGAAGATCGTTCATACAAAGACACTATCAAACGAGCTGACCTAGCTTTATATGAAGCTAAAAATGCGGGGAAAGACAGAATTGTATCGGCCTGAGAGCGCTGTTACGAATAAGGACTTAAGTCAATGATATTCGATTCAAAAAAATCTTAGAGACCAAAAACGGTACTATTATTTCCATAATACTAACACACGGTTTTGATTATTTTCGGCTTTTTTGCATGAAGCTTTTAAATATAGAGTTTCTCTAAGCTAAACAAATTTAAGTGACAATTCGGGTATGTGGTCGGCCTAATTCTTTAACTTTGTTTAAAGCTGCTATATGGATATTAAAAATTAAGTTTATCTAAAATTAACATAATACGGGTTATGCGAAACACTTTAATTTTTCCTTTTATTATCAATGTTTTAAATAAATCCGTTTCAGTAAACGGCGCTATGGAACGGTTTTTCTTGATCTTTTACGTTTCACGTATGTTTATTAATCAATTTTCTATATTTTTGATGAGCTTAATTGAATAATCGCCTTAATTATTTGGCAAGAAAAAGCGACTCACAAAGTCGCTTTTCTTATGTATTTCAATTGCTAAAATTCTTTGTACACGACAAAAGAAGATAACTCATTGAAATAATGGCATAATACTTGTTTTCTGACGACGAATATGATGACACATTTCAATGAGTTACATCTCATCTTAAACAAATATCTAAAGTGGAACAAGTCACATGTAAAATGTTTTACACTGATTATGCTGGCATTAATTGTAAAACAGACATGTAATCTTTCTTCCGCATCTAAAGCCTTACCCATCAAGTGCTCACCACAATCATTTTATCGACGTATACAACGCTTCTTTGCAGATCAGTATTTTGATTATCGTCAAATTTCTCAGTTGATTTTCAATATGTTTTCATTCGACAAAGTGCAACTGACTTTAGATAGAACCAATTGGAAATGGGGAAAACGAGATATCAATATCTTGATGTTAGCCATCGTCTATCGTGGAATAGCGATACCTATTGTTTGGACATTGCTCAATAAACGTGGAAATTCAGATACAAAAGAGCGTATTGCTTTGATTCAACGCTTTATCTCCATTTTTGGTAAAGACCGTATTGTGAATGTGTTCGCAGACAGAGAATTTATCGGTGAGAAATGGTTTACATGGTTAATTGAAAATGACATTAACTTCTGTATACGTGTTAAAAAAACTTCATTGTGACCAATCACTTAGCAAAGAATCATAAAATTAGTGATTTATTTCGTCATCTTCAAGTGGGTCAAACTGAATGTCGTAAACGACGTATTTGGGTTGGTCGAGTGAAACTGTATATTAGTGCGCTACGATTAGAAGATGGAGAACTTTTACTTGTTGTTTCTCCTATGTTTAATGCTTCTGCTATTCGTGATTATGCATTACGCTGGGAAATCGAAACCTTATTTAGTTGTCTCAAAGGACGTGGATTCAATCTTGAAAATACTCGTTTAACAGACCCTAGACGAGTCAAGAAATTGATAGCAGTACTAGCTATCGGTTTCTGTTGGTGCTATTTAACAGGTGAATGGCAACATGATCGAAAAAAAGCGATAAAAATAAAGAAGCATGGACGACTTTCAGTAAGTTTATTTCGATACGGTTTGGACTATGTTCAAATGGCTATTCTACGTTTGATTGGTTTTGGAAAAAAAGAAGAATTTAAGAAAGTGCTCGCAATTTTAAGGAAGAAAAAGCCTGATAGGACAAGGGCCCTATGAAATTTGTCGTGTACAGAGGCTAAAATTAAAGCTTTTAACTAAAGAAAACTTAACGTGGCAACACACCATATAGCATCAAGTGTACCGTATGCTCAATGGTGCGTTGATACATGCTACGGTTACGCAAAGTTTTGCCTGTCACCATCTCCATTTGCGTCGAAAAATCCGCATAGTTTTGGGTGATTGCCCAAATATTGATAATTAATAATTCTGCATCAATTTCTTTGGATAATTTGCCTTGTTCCTGCCAAGTCTCAATCACTTTAGTTTTGCGTTTAAACAGCTTTTTCAATGGACCTTTCAGGATTGGCAGAATATGTGGCGCACCTTGAATGATTTCCAATGCAAATAAACGAGAAGCTTTAGGTTGATCTTTTGAAATTTCGATTTTTTGCATCAAATAATGGGTTAAGGCCTCAGTTGGCTCAAGTTCGACTTCCAATATCTGTAAGGGTGCCAGCCACTTTTGCATTACGGTGGTGAGCACCTCAACATACAGCGACTCTTTGTTTTCATAATAATAAAAGATATTGGATTTATGCATATTTGCCAGTTGTGCAATTTCATCCAGACTTGCACCACTAAAGCCATAGACGGAAAAAACATCCAGGGCAGCATTCAGCAGTTGATTGCGCTTTTGTGTACTCTTTTTCTGTTCCATCTGCGAGCTTGATTCAAAAAATGTCATTGACATTGTAAGATAAATTGTCGGATTTGTGCAAAATAACCGCATTTTTTTATCGAAAAAGCATGGGTTGCTGAATCAGCAGTCACGATGTGTTTGATAATTATTGAAATCTAAAACAGGTGAGATATATTTTGTAAATAATTTCTCAGTCATTGTGGGAAATTGTCGAATGGTTTTTGTTCTTGATGTGTGGTTTTTGAGATGGGTAAAAGCGGTTTTAGGTGGCTAAAACCGCATCAAGAACCAGTTGTTCCAACTGGGCAAATGTAATAGTTTTCTGACGTGGTCGTGGTAAATTCACTTGAAATTGATGTGCAATATGTCCTTGATCTAGCAAAATAATTCGATCTGCCAATTGTACCGCTTCACTGACATCGTGTGTGACCAGAATTGCGGTAAAGCCCTGTTCTTTCCAAAGGCGTTCAATCAGGTTTTGCATTTCTAAACGTGTGAGAGCATCTAGCGCCCCTAAGGGTTCATCCAGTAATAAAATACGTGGTGCATGAGAAAGTGCTCTGGCTAATGCGGCACGTTGACGTTGACCTCCAGAGAGTTGAGTTGGCCACTGTGTGGATTTGTCTTTTAAGCCTACTTTTTCTAATAAATTTTCAGCAAGTAGGTGTTGATCTTTTGGTAAACCTAATTGCACGTTGTGTAAAATATTTTTCCACGGAAGTAAGCGTGGATCTTGAAACATAACGCGAATATCATCGTTTGTGATGCCTTCACGAAAGTTTCTTGCGGATTGAAATTTAATCTCGCCATAGCTAGGTTTTTCAAGTTGGGCGATTAAGCGGAGTAGGGTGCTTTTACCACAACCACTGCGACCTACTATGGCGACAAATTCACCTGCTTGAATATTTAAGTCTAAGTCTTCAAGCACTTTGACTTCACCATAAAACTTATACAGTTGTTCAATCAGAATATTTGCACCATTGCTATTGCTTGCAGTAGTCGATGCTTCAGATTCACCAAGGGGTTGAATCAAGGGATTTTCATAGAAATTTAAATTTAGATTACTCATATAGTTGACCTTTTTATTTTTGATAGCCTGCATGCCAACGTAATAAATATCGCTCTAGTGCTCGCGCTAATACATCCGCTAATTTTCCAAGTATGGCGTAAAGTAAAATGCCGACCAAAACGATATCGGTTTGCAAGAACTCACGTGCATTCATGGTCATATAGCCGATACCTGCTTGAGCGGAAATCGTTTCTGCCACGATAAGCAGTACCCAAACTAAACCTAAGGCAAAGCGAAGTCCCACTAAGATAGAAGGCATTGCGCCGGGTAGAATGATCTCTTTATACAATTGCCAGCGATTGAGTCCGTAACTTTTACCCATTTCAATCAACTGAGGATCTACCGAGCGAATACCATGATAGGTATTGATGTAGATTGGGAAAAATACACCTACTGCGACTAAAAAGAGTTTGGCTGTTTCATCAATACCAAACCACAAAATTACCAGCGGAATGAGTGCTAGTGCAGGGATATTGCGTATCATTTGCAATGTGGTATCAAGTAAGGTCGATGCAATGCGTGATGAACCATTAAGTAGTCCTAAAAGCAGTCCGAGACCACCACCGACCAACAAACCAAGCAGAGCACGACCTGCGCTGACTTTGACATGATGCCAAAGTTCGCCACTGATCAGTAAGTGCCAAAAAGCACTCACTACAGCAGTTGGAGCAGGTAATACACGGCTTTGTAATAGACCTGAACTTGAAGCAGCTTGCCAAATCAGTAGTAATAAAACTGGAAACAACCACGGCAAGAGACCTTTGCCTATTTTTTGTGTTCCACGTGAAACATTATTTAGAAATGTTGTTGTACTCATGCCTCCTCCTGAACCAACGCTTTTGGTTTTTTGACCTCAGGCACATAGTTATTGGCAATGATTTCACCAAAAGGACCTGTGAGGTGTGGTTGTGTCAGTTTCTCACGAGTTTTGAGTGGCAGAAGTGGAAATACTAATTCAGCAAAGCGGATCGATTCTTCCAAATGTGGATAGCCAGAGAAAATAAAGGTATCAATCCCCAAGTCAGCATATTCTTGAATACGTGCAGCAACAGTTTTTGGATCGCCGACTAAAGCTGTACCTGCACCGCCACGAACTAAACCGATACCTGCCCATAAGTTTGGTGAGACTTCTAATTGATCTTTGCGTCCGCCGTGTAAAGCCGCCATGCGTTGCTGCCCGACCGAGTCCATTTGTGCAAATTTTTTCTGTGCTGCTGCAATAGTCTCATCATCTAAATATTGAATGAGTTCATCCGCGGCAGCCCAAGCTTGTTCATTGGTTTCACGAACAATCACGTGCAATCGGATACCATAATTTAGAGTACGTCCTTTGGCTGCTGCTTGGGCACGTAAATGATTAATTTTTTCTTCTACCGCGGCAGGTGGTTCACCCCAAGTTAAATAAGTATCAACCTGTTCAGCGGCGAGTTCAGTTGCTTCTGTTGATGATCCACCAAACCATAAGGGAGGATAGGGCTTTTGCACAGGTGGATAAAGTAATTTTGCTTCATCGACACTGAGTCGTTCGCCATGAAAAGTAAAAGATTCGCCAGTATGGGAACGAGTCAGAATCTCACGCCAAATTTTGACATATTCAGAAGCAGTCTGATAACGAGTGCTGTGATCTTCATATAGACCATCGCCCTTGAGTTCCTGCTCGTCACCACCTGTTACAAGATTGAGTAAAATACGACCATTGGATAGGCGATCAAAGGTAGCAGCCATGCGCGCCGCCAATGCTGGTGTCGTAATTCCGGGACGTAGCGCCACCAAAAACTTTAATTGTTTTGTTGCATCAATGAGGCTGGCTGCTGTGATCCATGGATCTTCACAAGAACGACCTGTTGGAATCAATACGCCAGCATAACCAAGGTTGTCGACAGCAACGGCGATTTGTTTCATATAAGCATGATCGACCTGACGTGCGCCCTTGCTGGTGCCTAAGTAACGGCTGTCACCATGAGTGGGGATGAACCAGAAAATATTCATGTCGATATTCCTTATGAAGAATGAGATCATGTGAATGAGACAGATTGCATCGTGTTTTAGATTGCAATCTGCATGGGGGATAAAGCACTTTGATTGATCACAATCAAAACCGATGAGAAATTACCTAAAGTAGACTCTCAATTATTGAACTTGGTTTTTTAATACAGCATCTGCAATGACCAATTGCTTTGGAATTAATTTTTGAGCAAAAAAGGCATCAGCTACGTACTGCTGTTCTTTTTCGACTTTTTCAGAAATTGGCTGAACGCCAAAACCCATGCGAGAAATTGAAGTTTTTAAAACATCGAGTTCAAGTGCGGTTGGTTTTTCGAGTAATTTTGCAGCATCATCAGGATGGGTCTTTACCCAATCTGTGGTTTGATTCAATGTTGTTACCAGTGTTTTTAGAACTTCGGGATGTCCTTCCGCAAACTTACGATCAGCTAAATAGAATTGATGATTGCTGACCAAATGCTCGCCGTTTGCGATCACACGTGCATGGATTTGATGCTCTGCTGCTGCGAAGAATGGATCCCATATCACCCAAGCATCGACTGCGCCTTTTTCAAATGCTGCGCGAGCATCTGATGGTGGTAAATAAACAGGCTGAATATCATTTAAAGTTAAATTATTGGCTTCTAGTAATTTCAATAAAAGATAATGAACGTTTGAGCCTTTGTTCAATGCAATACGTTTACCTTTCAGGTCTTGTACAGATTGTATTGGTGAATCTTTTTGAACGATTAAGGCTTCTGCGGTAGGTGCTGGTGGCTGATTTGCAACATAGACCAAGTTAGGATTTGCTGCTTGAGCAAAGATCGGAGGCGCTTCACCGGCCTCGCCAAATACGACACTACCTACATTTAAGCCTTCTAAAAGTTGGGGGCCGGCTGGAAATTCAACCCATTTTACATTGACGCCCTGAGCAGCAAGATTCTTTTCTAATTCACCTTTTGCTTTGACAATCGGCAAAATGCCATACTTTTGAAAGCCGATATTTAATGTGGTGGTTTCTTGTTTTGGTGTTGCTTGCTGCTCAGGTTTTTTTGCACAACCGGCAACGCCCATTACGCCAGCAATAGTTGCTGCGATGATGGTTGAAGTTGCCCATGAGCGATTGATAAAAATAGCCATGTTGATTGTGCTCCCCAGAAAATTATAAGATCTAAATAAGTTGAGCAATTAAGCTAAAACTTTTTTTAATGCATAAAAAATAAATAATTGGGCTTTGCTTATGATGAAAAGTGCAAAATAGAAAAATAGATAATGTTATTGAGAAGATGAATAAGTATTGAAATTTAATTCACAATTAAGTTTCTGTTTTATATTTTGATTTTTAAAAAAACAGTGCGCTTATTTTTCTAATGAGCTGAATAAAAATAAAAATGAAAGAAGTCAAAAGATATCTTTATCAGAAATAAAGATATCTTCAAGTCAAATATAATTAGAACAAAACTTTTTTGAAGACTAAGGAATTACGCTGATAATTGTACAGCGCTTGTCGAGCATTCGGTAAATCATCAACACTTGCTGGGCTAAAACCCTGCTCTAAAAACCAATGTGCGGTACGGGTCGTGAGAACAAACAGTTGTTGAATACCTTGTTGTTTCGCTTTGGTTTCCAAAAATTGCAAAATTTGGCTACCACGATTTGATTTACGATAACTCGAATCGACAGCGACACAGGCAATTTCAGCAGATTTAATTTCACCTGATTCAGCCGGAATAGGATAGAGCGCTGCACAGGCTAAGATCATGCCATCTCGTTCAATCACTGCGAACTGTTCTATTTCACTTTCAAGACGTTCACGTGAACGATAGACTAAAATACCTTCCTGTTCGAGTGGACGTAATAAGTTGATTAAACCGCCAACATCATGAATATTGGCAATGCGTACTTCTTCATAGTGGGCATCTGTGATTAAAGTGCCAATCCCGTCGCGTGTAAATAGTTCTTCAATCAAAGCACCATCATAAGTATATGAAATGAGGTGAACACGATGCACCCCAGATAATGAAGCTTGTTGAGCTTGTTTGAGGTGTAAGGCGAATTCTGGATATTGTGTTTGGTATTGTTGAATATAAGGTTCAAGTTGATACGAGCTTAATTCACGTAATAATTGTTGTTGCTCGTTCATTAATCCTTGTTTTTCACCCAACAAAATCAATTTATCGGCTTGTAATGCAGTTGCTGTTTTAGTCGCAACTTCTTCCGCCAATAAGTTAAATACTTCTCCAGTGGTTGAGTAACCTGTAGGCCCTAGTAACACAATATTATGATTATCTAAGTGACGTTGAATCGCATCGGTATCAATTGAACGGACTTCACCTGTGAGCTGAAAATCAACTCCATCCCGAATGCCATAGGGTTTAGCCGTTACAAAGTTACCCGAAACGACATCAATGCGGGCACCATACATGGGTGAATTTGCTAAGCCCATTGATAGAAGAGCTTCAATTTCTAAACGAATCGATCCAACTGCATTCATGACACTACGTAGTGATGCACGAGTTGTCACACGACGACTTTGATGAAAAGGCGTTTCAATTTGGCTTTCATGTAGATTTTGATTAATTTGTGGGCGTGCGCCATGCACCAAAATCAAACGAATCCCTAAAGAATGCAATAGGGCAATATCATGAATAATATGCTGAAAGTTTTGGTGTAAGACGGCCTCACCACCAAACATAAGCACAAAAGTTTTATCACGATGGGCATTAATATATGGTGCTGAGTGGCGAAACCAATGCACATAATCTTGCGTTGTGCTATGTGAAGTTTCAGTTATTTGGTTCGCCATGTTCATCTCAGATATACATCAATTTATCTGATTCTAACGAAAAAAATAAAAAGATAAATCTATTCCTAAAACAACGCTTCAACTTTGTACAGTCATCGTCCGAGAATATGTTTAGAACCCCATGATTCGGATAATACTATTATCATCAGAGTTGACTAAAATAAAATCATTATTGATTTTATACCATTGCTCATTACGACCAGGGCGTGGGAGATTATTATATTTATAATCAACTTTGTAGCCGTTTCCGCGATAATGCTGTGGCATGACGTAACCTGCTTGCCAGCGATGTTGTTTTAAACGCTCAACACCACGTTCTTCACGCATACGACGTTCACGCATACGGTTTTCATCATCTGGACGATCAAAGTTACGACCTTGCCAGCCCCCACTGCGTGAGTCATCATCACGATCAAAATGTGGACCTGCAAAACTACCCATACTACTCAATAGGGTTGTTGAACCTAAAACCAAGATAATGAAAAATTTTTTCATGATGCACCTTATGGACTTCGGATGTCTCTCATGTGAAAACTGTACCTTAAAAATGCAGAGAAACTGTGAAGATCAATTCATTATTCCATTAAAAAGATGGAGATCCTTAAGCAATTTCTCTAGAAAAGTATCATCGAAGCCCGTATTTAATATAGGTTAAATTTATTATATTCAATTGGTTAAGATTGAGCGTCAATACTTTGTCCATTCATATCTAAACTATCATCACCCATCAAATAAAGATAAGCAGGCATAATACTATCCGGCGTTGGAAGAATTTTTGGATCTTCTTCTGGGTAAGCCTTCGCACGCATCGCTGTACGGGTACCGCCTGGATTAATGCAGTTAAAACGAATATTCGGATAGGTGTTTTCTGCTGCAAAAATCTTACTCATTGCTTCGGTTGCAACTTTAGAAACAGAGTATGCTCCCCATAAAGCACGAGCTTCACGACCTACACTCGAACTGGTAAATACCACTGAAGCATGTTCAGATTTTTCAAGCAGTGGTAATAATGCTTGAGTTAACGCGAAAGGCGCACGTAAATTTACGGCCATGACATCATCCCAAACATCAACAGGGTAATCCGCTAGTTCAACTCGATCACCTAACATGCCCGCATTATGTAAAATTCCATCCAAGCGACCAAATTGTTGCTCAAGCGTATCGACAAGGAGCTCATAGTCATGACTGGATGCAGTTGAAAGCTGTAATGGCAATATTGCAGGCTGTGGTGCACCTAAACCTTCAATTTCATCATAAATGACTTCAAGTTTATTCAGGCTACGTCCATGCAAAACCACAGTTGCACCATGAAGGGCATAACTAAGAGCAGCAGCTCGACCAATTCCATCACCTGCGCCCGTGATGAGAATGATACGATCTTTGAGTAGATCTGGACGAGGTTGATATTCTGAATATTTCATTGTTATGCCTCCTAGTTCTTATGTTGAATGTTTAGCTCATCATACCCTGATTTTCTGATAAAGCAGAGATTTTCTGTTTGAGCAGTTGATGTAACTCAGTCACAGTTTGGATAATTGCATCTGCTTGCCAAGCGTTCAGATCATCACGAGATTCTATTGGTAAATACCCGTAAGCCGCCAAAATGGTATACATCTCTGCATTTCGACCTGCATCAATATCACGTGGGTGATCCCCCACATAGATAATGTCTTTGGCATCCAGATTCAACTGTTTCGCCGCTAGATACATCGGTTCAGGATCGGGTTTGGTATGCGTGACATCTTCAGGGCAAACCAAAACTGCACAGCGTTCAGTTAAATTTAATTCAGCCAATAATGATTCACTTAAACCACGTGGTTTATTGGTGACAATTCCCCAAGGAATCTGGTTTGCCTCAAGTTCTTCGAGCAGAGGATACATCCCAACAAATAAATCCGTATCCACCACAATATTGTCACCGTATACATCTAAAAAGCGCTGGCGATGGGCGAGAAAGATGGGATCGGTCACATCCAATTCTGGATACACTAATTTGACCATTGCCCGTGCGCCTTCAGACACTTGAGTGCGAATGGTTGCTGCATCAACAACAGGACGTTGTTCATCACGGCACATTTGTTGAATGATGCGAATAAAATCAGCAGCAGTGTCGATCAAAGTACCATCAAGATCAAATAAAACGGCTTTCATTAGGCACCTGTATTTGTGGTATGAACCATATAATTCACATCTACATTGGGTGCTAACCAATAATGCTTAGTGATAGGGTTGTAATGTAAGCCTGTCATTTCTTTTAGACTCAAGCCTGCGTTACGAATATCATGCGCCATTTCTGAAGGACGGATAAATTTATGATAATCATGCGTGCCTTTTGGTAACAAACGTAGGACATATTCTGCGCCAATAATTGCGAATAAATAGGATTTTGGATTGCGATTAATGGTCGAAAAGAAGACGTGTCCACCTGGTTTAACCAGTGTTTGACAGGCTTTGACAATTGAGGCTGGATCAGGAACGTGCTCCATCATTTCCATACAAGTCACTACGTCATATTGTCCTGCTTGTTGTTGCGCCAACTCTTCGACTGGGATTTGACGATATTCAATATTTTGCACATTGTCTTGCTGTGCGTGTAAACGTCCTACAGCAAGCGGGGCTTCGCCCATGTCGATCCCTAAAACATCAGCGCCACGACGAGCCATACTTTCTGCCAAAATACCGCCACCACAGCCAACATCAAGCACTTTCTTGCCTGCTAAACCACCAACACGTTCGTCAATCCAATTTAAACGTAAAGGATTGATTTGATGAAGTGGGCGGAACTCAGAATGTTGATCCCACCATTTAGCAGCCAATGCTTCAAATTTTGCGATTTCTTGTGGGTCAACATTCAATTGTGACATGGAAATACCTCTATATTAGGATGATTATTTCGATTTAATCTGTTGTTAGTGTAGCGCTTCTTGAAAAAAAAGCGATAAATCCAATAAAAAACTTCACACAAGCAAAACGAATTAGTCGTGTTTGATTTATATTTAGCATATAAACTTACGAAAAATGCTTAGAGGAAAAGTAAACTCAATGAAAAAGTTAGTATTAGGTGGTTTAAGTGCAGCTGTAATGGCATTTTCGATGAATGCAATGGCTGCTGATTTTGTTGCTGGTAAAGACTATACCGTGGTTGCCAATCCGGGTAAAACAGCTGCGCCAGCGGGAAAAATTGAAGTACGTGAATTCTTTTGGTACGGTTGCCCGCACTGCTTTAAGCTTGAACCACATATGCAAACGTGGTTAAAGAAGATTCCAAGCGATGTATATTTCCTCCGTACGCCAGCAGCGATGAATAAAGTATGGGAGCAGGGTGCTCGAGGTTACTATGTGTCTGAGGCACTAGGTGTACGTAAGAAAACCCATATTCCATTATTCCATGCCATCCATGACGGCGGACAACAAATTTTTGATCAAGCATCACAAGCAAAATTCTTTGCCCGTTATGGCGTGCCTGAACAGAAATTTAACAGTATGTTTAACTCTTTCCCAATCACTGCAAAAGTGGCTGAGTCAAATAAATTGGCACAGCAATATCAACTTACGGGCGTACCTGCCGTTGTTGTAAACGGTAAGTATGTTGTGCAAGGTGAAGATGGCAAAGTGACGCAAGTTGTTGATTACTTATTAGAAAAAGAACGCAAAGCGAAATAGTTCGTACTATGAGCAATAAAAAAGGACTGCAGTGGCAGTCCTTTTTTATTTAGTTCTGATCGATCTGTAAATCTTTTAAATCGATTTGAACTTTTTGTGTCGGTAAAGACAGAGCTTGGTTTACATACAAGTTAATCAGCTTCTCACGAGAACCAATTGAACGCTGGTAATAGCTTGAATTCAAGAGCAAAGCTGCGCCGTAAGTCAGAGACCAAATATAAGAAAGATAATCACGAATCGACATATCATAATTCTGTGATTTTAAATATTTTTCAGTCATATCTTTGAGCGAAATAATACGCTGTTGGCGGATTGCATAAAGCTCATCGAACAGATGTTTGAGCTTGGACTCGGTCATCGTCAGATGTTCTTCTAACTGATGCAGTAAAATCGTACGACTCGGTGAGGTTAAATGGTAAAGCATATAGCGAGGCGCATATTCTTTGACATCAGTGTTATATTTTTCTGAAATCTTTAGGATTTCTTTTTCATTTTGAATAATCAGTTCCAACAGTAATTCATTTTTACTGCGGAAATGTTTATATAAAGTACCTTTAGCAATATCTAGCTCGGCAACCAGTTCATCCAAGGTCATTTCTTGGTTGTTTTCTAATAAAAGTTTTTCTGCAACCTGCAAAATTTTTTCTTTACGAATTAAGAACTGAGTATGACGATCAGGATTCATGATGCTTATAGGCTCCTCATAGTGTTCTAAACGGCATTTGCATTAGTGTGTTATTAATCATAACGCTAAGCAATGCTTTTATATATCAAACTTTAGCTTTGATAAGATCAGGCGTTTTGTGGTTCCCAGTTCGAGATACCTCGGAAAAGTAAGCGGACTTGGGTCGCTGCATTGTCAATAAATAAGTTTTGTTGTTCTAACAAACGATCAATTGCAAATTGTTTCGGTAAGTTGATCCACGTCATTGCCCATGTAAATGACATATTAATCAGAATCGTTGATAACACTTGTAAATCTTTGGCTTCTCGAATGTGTTTAAAGGTCTCGAGTTTGCATAAATCGATTGCGAGATCTTCAATCAAAAATTCAATCTCACGTGCAATCGCAATACGAACAGTTTCGGAGCCGCCCCAACGTTCTGCAATCATAAATTGCCATTGCTGAGGGCTATGATTGACAGCCTGTACAAACAGTTCAATGCTTGTCCGTGTTTTAGCAGATCCGCTATGTTTTAAATAGCTTTGCCCCAATTGATGAATCAAGCTTTTTAAATGCAAAGACACTTGGTCAACCAGTTCTTGCCCTAATGCCTCCATATCTTGGAAATGACGATAAAATGCCGTTGGGACTAAGCCAACTTCACGTGCAACTTCACGCAAACTAATACTACTAAATGAACGCCCAGAAGTACTGAGGTGGAGCGCTGCATCAAGTAAAGCCTGACGACTCTGTTGTTTTCGTTCATCTCTAATCGACATGAATAAGATCCATTAAAACCATACGGTAGAGTCTAGCAAAAAAAACATCATTTTTTTAGCCCTAATCCAGAGCTAAATCAGACACATTTTCAATTAGACAAAGAAATATCAGGAATCGCTTTTGGCGTGGTGAAGCCTAAGAATAATTATTTTATTAATATTTCTAATTACTTATAAAAAAGCATAAAAAATTTCAAAAAATAGTGAACAAGTGTTGACTCAGTGAACATAAATAAATATAGTGTACATATGTTCACTACAAGAACATTTGTTCACTCAAAATAAATAGCCAGATACAAAACGAGGAACGTATGAACGCAGAGTTAAGTTATCAGCCACATTGGATTCGCGAAGATTTTGTTGATTTTGTTTTGCAAAAAATAAAGCCAACGTTTGCTTGGAAACGTATTCTTGCAGAAGTTACCGCTGTAAAGTCGTTAAGCTCAGATATGGTTTTACTCACCATAAAACCAAACCACAACTTTGATTTAATTGAAGTTGAAGCAGGTAAAAGTGTTTTGATCACGCTAATGATCAATGGGGTTTATCATCAACGTAGCTATTCAATTGTCGATATGACTAAAAATGGTGAAATTCGATTAGGCATTAAGGTTCAAGGTTTAGTGTCAAAAGCAGCACAACAATTGCGTGTAGGGGATCGTTTTGAAATCTCTCAAGCACAAGGCGATTTTGTACTGCATCAGGGACAACAACCTGCGCTGTTAATTGCATCAGGTTCAGGGATCACTGCGATCTATTCACTGTTAAAACAGGCGATTGTACAGAACCTGAAAGAGATTCATGTGGTGTATTTCAACCGCACTGAAGTGTTCCATCAGGAAATATTGGCTTTAGCAGAACAATATCCACAACTGAAATATCACTTTTTTAATACAGCACAGCAAAAGCAGCATTTAGATACCGCTTTATTAGAAAAGTTAGTTCCGAACTTTAAAGAATTACAGGCATATGCTTGTGGTCATCACAGCATGATGCGCCAAGCACAAGCGATTTATGCTCAACAGGATGCAGCATCGAATTTTCATCAGGAATTTTTCCAACCTGTACAAATTGAGCAGTCTAACGAGGCTCAACCGATTACTTTCCGCCGTGCACAACAGAATTTTATTGCAACGACCAATCTATTAAGTAGTGCGGAGCAAGCAGGTTTACGCCCACAGCATGGTTGTCGCATGGGGGTATGTAATCGCTGTAGCTGTACCAAAGTTAGTGGTGTAACACAGAATGTGATTACGGGTGAGATTGATGATCAGCCTAATCGTGCGATCAAGTTATGTGTAAGCCAAGCCCTTAGCCCAGTCACGATTGACCTATAAAAACAAATATTGAGGATAATTGAAATGAATATGGCATTAGAATTTAAAGCAGCATCAAAGTCAGCACATTTAACGCCAGAGCAAGTTGAAGCATTTGGTCGCCGTGTCGAAGAAATTCGTCTAGCTGTGATGCAGAATTTAGGCAAAGAAGATTCAAAATATATCTATAAAGTCCGTAATTTTGTGCGTTATACCGAGATTGCATCTCGTGGCATGTTGATGTTCGGTGGTTGGATTCCACCTGTATGGTTAGTGGGTACAGCAATGTTAGGTGTATCTAAAATCGTCGAAAACATGGAACTTGGACACAATGTCATGCATGGTCAGTTTGACTGGTTGAATGACCCAAGTTTACGTGGTGAAGATTATGACTGGGACAATACCTGTTCAGGGAATGATTGGCGTTTTACCCATAACTATATGCACCATACTTATACCAATATTGTGGGCAAAGACCATGATGTGGGCTATGGCATCTTACGTGTCACGGAAGATCAAAAATGGGAAGTTCGTCATTTGGCCAATATTCCATTGGCATTACAGTTAATGTTCTTTTTCCAATGGTATGTGGGCGTACAAAACCTACATTTAGAAGATGCTTTGGTCTACAAAACTAAAACATGGAAACAAGTGTGGGCAGATGCAGCCGAGTTTCGTAAAAAAGCGACTCGCCAAGTCCTCAAAGATTATGTGTTTTTCCCTGCGATTGCGACCATTAACTTTATCCCAGTATTGGCAGGCAATGCTGTAGCCAATGTGATTCGTAACTTATGGTCTTCGGCAGTGATTTTTAATGGTCATTTTACTGAAGATGCAGAAACCTTTGAAGCCGATAATACTGATAACGAAAGCAAGGCTGAATGGTACTTACGTCAGATCCGTGGTTCGAGCAACTTCACAGGTGGTAAGTGGATGCACTTTATGAGTGGTAACTTAAGCCATCAGATTGAGCACCATTTGTTCCCAGATATGCCAGCCAATCGTTATGAGCAAGTGGCACCACAGATCAGAGCTTTATGTGCTGAATATGGCGTGAACTATAACGAAGCGAATTTCATGAAGCAATTTTGGACAGTTTGGGTACGTTTAGCAAAATGTTCATTGCCAAATGATATGTCGGCACAATTGGCGCAAGGTTGGACTAATTTAAAAGCGAGATTTAAATTTGCTTAAAGGATTGCTTATTCGTGGAATTGTAACGAATAAGTAAAACTGAAAGCACGTGTAATTGAGCTATACTATGGCGCAATCATATTTGTGCCATAGTTTTAAGGAATCATTATGCGTATTGACCAAAGAGCATTAGACCAATTACGTGAAGTAAAAATCACACGTAACTATACCCGTTACGCAGAAGGTTCAGTTTTGGTTGAGTTTGGTCATACCAAAGTGTTGTGTACAGCAAGTATTGATAACTCAGTTCCACGTTTCTTGAAAGGTCAAGGGCAAGGTTGGGTGACTGCTGAATACGGTATGTTGCCACGTTCGACGCATACACGTAGTGACCGTGAGGCAGCGCGCGGTAAGCAAACAGGACGTACCCAAGAAATCCAACGTCTCATTGGTCGTAGTCTTCGTGCCATGGTGGATTTGAAGAAGTTGGGTGAGAACACGATTACGATTGACTGTGATGTCATTCAAGCAGATGGCGGTACGCGTACAGCAGCCATTACAGGCGCAGCGGTGGCTTTAGTTGATGCCATGAATGTGTTACTGAGCAATAAAAAGATTAAACAAGACCCATTAAAAGGTCTCGTAGCAGCAATCTCAGTAGGAATGTACCAAGACGAAGTCTTACTCGATTTGTGTTACGAAGAAGATTCAAATTGCCAAACGGATTTGAATGTGGTGATGACACAAGCGGGCGAATTTATTGAAATTCAAGGAACGGCAGAAGAGAAACCGTTCACTCGCCAGCAGTCTAATGCCATGTTAGAGCTTGCAGAAAAAGGAATCGCAGAATTGATTCAGAAGCAACAGCAGGCACTCGGTTGGTAATCTCCAGTTGATAGTGCGGGCGGTCTGGTATGTTTAGACCGCCTTTTTTTTATTTATCAATTTAGATGCTAATGAAGCATAAACCTATAAATACTCAGGAAAATGAGTATAAACCAAGTCAAAAGTCCAACCATAGCATATCAACACGAACTTGTTGCCAAGGGCTGTAACAGCAAGTAACGAAATAAACAGATCAATTTATTTCTCAACATAAAATCACACAATCTTTGCAGTTTGTCACATAACCCATTTATTTGAATCATTTTGCTTTGATAGGTTAGAAAAATGAAAAATAAAGAAGGACGGGAAGCATGGTACAAGTTTTTTTGGTTTTATTAACGGCAGTGACTTTTGTTTTAATGGCTGCGGATCCAAGACCAACAGATTTGACACAAGCTAAGTCAGCATGGAGTGAAAAAGCCGAAGCATCTATCGATACTTCGACTCATAAGCATTCAACTGAGATAGATGATGTCTAAGCATTAAAACGCATAGATAAATCGACAGCTCTCACATCCTTAGTGAGTACACCCATTGAAATATAGTCGACGCCAGTTGTTGCAACTTCGCGTAAATTTTCAATGGTGATATTGCCTGAGGCTTCTAATTTGCAACGCCCTGCAACATGTTTAACCGCGTCAATCATCTGTTGTTGGCTGAAATTATCTAACATGACGATATCTGCACCAGCTTCAAGTGCTTGGTTTAATTCGTCCCAAGTCTCAACTTCTACTTCGACAGGTTTACCCGGTGCAATGTCATGTGCCTTAGCAATTGCTTGAGCAATCCCACCCGCTGCCATGATATGGTTTTCTTTAATTAAGAATGCATCAAATAGACCTAGACGATGGTTCTGTCCACCACCCACAGCAACTGCATATTTTTGTGCAATACGTAGACCGGGTAAGGTTTTACGTGTATCAAGCAATTTAGTGTTTAAACCCTCAAGTTGTTGCACATAATTTGCAGTTTTAGTCGCCACAGCAGAAAGAGTTTGAATAAAGTTTAAAGCAGGGCGTTCCACAGTCAGTAAACTACGTGCAGAACCTGCAAGTTTTAAAAACGCCTCATTTGCCGCTACAAGTTCACCCTCTTGCTTTAGCCATGTAATTTGAACATTACTGTCATATGCTTGAATGAGTGCATTCACCCAAGGCTGACCCGCCAATACCATATCTTCACGGGTAATAATCGTTGCGGTTGCTTGCTCTTCTTCAGGGGTAAGCATTGCGGTAATATCACAATCCCCAATATCTTCTTGTAATGCTTGTTGAATATTGATTTGAATAGATTGTTCAAGCAAAGATTGAGGAATACTCATACCCGTTCCAGTAGATGTTGACCAAAAAACTTGTGCGATATATTAGCACCCTCCTCATAAAAAATAAGTATTTCATCTCGATTATTCCTGATAAAGCATGTCAGAATGCAGTAAATAAACATTAAATTGCTGATTCGGGTCATAATGCAACAGACTAAATTTACTCAAGTGCAAGATGGAAAATTAATCGGTGCGCCCCAGATTGCATCACCTAATTTTAATACTCGTCCTGATGATACAGATATTCAACTAATTGTTATTCATAATATTAGTTTGCCACCTTCACAGTTCGGTGGAGGCTATATTCAGCAGTTTTTTCAAAATAAATTAGATTGGTCTATCCATCCATATTTTCAGACCATTGAAGGGATGCAGGTATCCGCACATTTGCTGATCTTGCGTACGGGAGAGGTCATTCAATTTGTAAACTTTAATGATCGGGCATGGCATGCAGGACGCTCGAGTTATCTGGCTCAAAAAGAGTGTAATGATTATTCGATTGGAATTGAGCTTGAGGGTAGTGATGACTTGCCCTTTGAGCCAGAACAATATCAATCATTGGCAGAAGTGGTAAAAACACTGCGCCAAGCCTATCCAAAAATTCAGAATCATATTGCAGGTCACTCTGATATCGCCCCAAAACGTAAAACTGATCCCGGGTTATATTTTGATTGGCAATTATTCCGTCAATTACTATCTAAAAAAACTTCGTCGAATTTATGATTTCACAACGAAATCTATTTTGACTTTCATTACAATAACGCTTTTTAAAAGATAAGCCGTAGGTGAATGCGATGGCATTGTGGCGATCGACTGTCATTGTCAGTGCAATGACGATGTTATCCCGAATTTTGGGATTGGTACGTGATGTTGTGCTACTCAATGTATTTGGTGCGGGCAAGGACTTCGATACTTTCGTTGTTGCCTTTCGTATTCCCAACTTTTTTCGGCGTTTATTTGCGGAAGGGGCATTTTCTCAAGCCTTTATTCCTGTTCTAACAGAATATAAAACCAGTCGTGCGCATGCCGAAGTTCAGATTCTCATCAGTCGAGTTTTTGGTTGTCTACTCACAGCCATGTCATTATTGACGTTTGTCGCAATGGTTGCTGCACCTGCAATTATTTATATCTACGCACCCGGATTTCATAACGATCCTGAGAAATTTGACCTTGCCGTTGATATGTTTCGTCTTACGATTCCCTATCTGATGTTTATGTCATTAACGGCTTTTGCCAGCAGTATTCTCAATAGCTATGGTTCATTTGCATCGCCAGCCTTTTCACCTGTGTTGCTGAATCTGGCAATGATTGCAGGGGCGTGGTGGCTAACGCCGTATATGGCTGAACCGATCATGGCATTGGGTTGGGCGGTAGTTGTGGCGGGTATTTTGCAGCTTGCCATCCAGATTCCAGAGTTATGGAAAAAGAATCTACTGATTCCACCCAAGGTTGATTTTAAACATGAAGGTGTTGACCGTATTTTAAAACTGATGTTACCTGCTTTATTTGGTGTATCAGTCACGCAGATCAACTTATTGCTGAATACGATTTGGGCTTCATTCATGCAAGATGGTTCAGTGTCATGGTTATATAGTGCTGAACGTATGACAGAGCTGCCATTGGGTTTAATTGGCGTAGCAATCGGTACAGTGATTTTACCTTCGTTATCAGCACGTCATGCCGAACAGGATCAGGCCAAATTCAGGAGCATGATTGACTGGGCTGCCAAGATCATTATGTTGGTGGGCATTCCTGCAAGTATTGCCTTATTTATGCTGTCCATCCCAATTATTCAGGCATTGTTTCAGCGCGGTGAATTTACGTTGGAAGATACACGAATGACAGCACTAGCCTTGCAATGTATGAGTGCTGGTGTGATTTCTTTCATGTTGATTAAAGTATTTGCACCTGGGTTTTACGCTCAGCAAGACACCAAAACCCCTGTTCGTGTCGGTTTGATGGCAGTGGCTGCGAATGCGATTTTAAACGTTGTCTTTATCGGTTTCTTTAAATTAATTGATTGGCATGCAGAACACATGGCTTTAGCTTTAGCATCATCAGGTTCAGCTTTGGTAAATGCGGGTATGCTATATTTTTATTTACATAAACGGAATATTTATCGATTTGGTGCGCATTGGAAGAAACTGGCAATGCAATTTACCATTGCCAACCTGACCATGATTGCTGCACTTTGGTATGCACTGACCTGGTATCAAGGCGATATTTCACAGTGGTTACGCATCGCTGAAGTGGCTGGTTTATGTGTAATTGGTGTGGTGGCCTATGCGGTAGGATTATTGGCAACAGGGTTCCGCCCAAGACATTTAAGAGCCTAATTGCTACCTGAAAAAACAAACCCTCCATCAGGAGGGTTTTTACTATTTAACTTCTAGTAATTCAATATCGAAAATTAGTGTGCTATTTGGCGCAATCACATCGCCTGAACCCACTTCGCCATATGCTAAATTTGCTGGAATAAAGAAACGACTCTTACCACCCACTTTCATGGTTTGAACGCCTTCAGTCCAACCTGCGATGACTTGGTTAAGCTTGAATTCAACTGGATGATTTCGTGCAATTGAACTGTCAAATACCGTATCGTCTAAGAGTCGTCCTTCGTAATTTACTTTCACTGTTGAAGTTGCTTTAGGTGATTTACCTTTGCCTTCTTGGATCACTTGGTACTGTAAACCTGATTTGGTGGTTATAATCTCAGCTTTCTTTGTATTTTCAGCTAAAAACGTTTTTCCAATTTGCTCATTTTTTTGAGCAAGTTCCTGAAATTCTATCAGTTGTTTTGCTTCGAGACGCTTTTTATATTGGCTTAATAGGTTAATCATTTCTTCATCAGTTAACGATGCAGACTTACCTTGTATCGCTTCTTCTAGACCTTGTGAGATTGTTGCAATATCAAGATCTTTTAATGTCTCTGCGTAACTCTTACCAATTAAATAACCGTAACTATATCCTAACTGATCTTTTTGTGGGCTTTTTAAAGTAATGGGTGCTGCATGTGCTGTGCTCATCATTGAGACAATTAAAATCAAACTTAGTTTTTTCATTATTTCTTCCAAAATAAAGGAGAGCGTATGCTCTCCTTGGTACTAATTATTTTACAGCGATTAATTCGACATCAAAAATTAATGTGCTATTTGGTGGAATAGAACCAGGAACCCCTTGTTCTCCATAAGCAAGTTGAGAAGGGATATAAAGCGTTGCTTTGCCACCTTCTTTCATTAATTGTAAACCTTCTGTCCAACCGGGAATGACTTGGTTGAGTGGAAATTCGATTGGCTCACCACGGTCATAAGAACTGTCAAAGACCTTACCATCGGTTAATTGACCTTTGTAGTGAACTTTCACAACAGAGGTTGCAACAGGTTGTTTGCCAGTACCTTCTTTAATAATTTTGTACTGTAAACCGGAAGCCGTTTTTTTTACACCTTCTTTTTTCTCATTCTCAGCTAAAAAACTATTGTTTGTGGTTTCAGCTTTTTTGGTTTCATTAATTTGTTTTTGTTGAAGTTCCTTTTGGAATTCCATATAAGCAGCTTGTAATTCTTCTTCGGTGTATGCAGCAGGCTTTTTGGCATGCCCATCACGGAAACCTGTGATAAATGCAGCTGTTTCCAATTCAGGTGGTGTTTGTTTTGCAACTTCATAGCCTAAGGCATAACTGATTTTTGCAACAGGTGCTGCATTCTTATCCGCTTTTGATCCAAGTTCAGTCGTCGGGTGCTGAGTAGCATAGTAAACAGGAACAAGGGCTGCGCCACCTAAAACGACTGCTGCAATGACAGGTAAAGCTTTACTCATGAGATGTCCGAAGTAAGATTTTAATAAAAAATATGGTCATGATCTTAGCATGTCTAAGCTTAAGCATTGAATAACTCAGCTAAAAAATGCGTGTATTTTTTATATAGTTTCTGTGTTTATCAATAAAAAGCCAGACTTTGAGATCTGGCTTTTTGAGATGACTGTTATGATAGATTTTTAATCATCTTTATTTGCTTTGTAAGCATATGAATAATTGTATCCATACCCATACCCATACCCATACCCATACCCATACCCAGCACCAGCACGTTGAATATCATTTAAAATGAAGCCATTTACTTTGACATTCGCTTGTTCAAAGCGACTTAAACTTAGTTCAAGCTCTTTCATTTGTGATTTAGCATAGCGTGCTACAAGTAAGTTCACACCCGCATATTGAGAAATGATAATTGCATCGGTTACAGCAAGTACAGGTGGTGTATCAATGATAATATGATCATATTCTTGGCTTAATTGGTTAAGTAATACCGCAAACTGTTCAGATCCTAACATTTCCGATGGATTCGCTGGACTTTTACCCCGTGTAATAATACTTAAGCCATCTACTTCAGTTGTATGAACTACTTGGTTTAGATCAGCTTGATGACTTAAAAATTCAGATAAACCAGGCTTTACATCTAAATTAAAATATTTATGTATATAGCCACGACGCATATCTGCATCAATCAACAAAACTTTCTTGTTAGTTTGTGCAAGAATAGTGGCCAAATTGGTTGAAATAAATGATTTACCAACTTCAGGAGAAGGACCTGCAATAACAATAATATTATTCTTCGCATTTACGAGTGCAAAATGAATCGCTGTTCGAATACTACGTAAACTTTCGATCGCAATATCATCATTATGCTTAACCGCAAGGATAGGAATACTCTTCTTTTTCTTTAAAATACTGATACGTGTCTCTTGAATCGGAGAGCGTGGTACAGTTGCATAAACAGGTAGATTGAATTCATTTTCAATTTGCCCACTATCTTTGATACCCGTACGTAACATATTGCGTAACAAAGCAATAAGTGTACCAATGAATCCACCCAAGAAAATAGCCAAGACAAGTACTTGTAATTTTTTTGGCTTAATTGGTTCAACAGGTTCAACCGCAGTATCTACAATACGAACATTACCAATTTCGCCTGCTTTGGCAATTCGAAGCTGTTGATAAGAATTTAATAAAGCCGTGTAAAGTTGGGTTTTAACCTCAACCTCTCTGTACAATTGAAGATATTGTCGTTGTATATCTGGCAATTTTTTTAATGTACTGTTTAATTCAGAGATTTGTTTATCTAATGCAGTGATTTGAGCATTAATTTCACGCATCGCTGGATGTTCAGCTGTGTACTTTGCTGCAAGATCTGCTTGTTGTTGCTGCAATTCTATTCTTTTTGTTTCTAAAGTAATACTTTGTGTTAGATAAAGCTCAGATTCTTTAGTCACATCAACAGTATTGTGTTGCTGACGAAATTTATTGAAGACACGTTCAGCATCATCGAGTTGCTTTTTCAAATCTGGAAGTTGTTCATCTAAGAATTTCAACGTTTGCGCTGTTTCTGCAGAGCGACGCTCTACATTTTGCGCGCTGTAAGCAGCTAAAATTGCATTCAGAACTTTTGTGATATGTTCTTTATCTTGCCCTTGATAACTTAGACCTAAAATCCCAGTGAGTTTACCTCTTTCTGCGACTGAATAATTTGAGTTAATCGCTTGTACCGCAGCAGGCAGCGATTGCTTTTCTATGAAATAATGTGCGTCAAATATATCCGAAGAAAAAATAGCAACTTTCCAAACACCCGCACGCGTGGTTAATTGGTTCAACTGATTCAGGGGTGCTGTTAATAGAACCTCTTCAGTTTTTGTATCGGTTAAGCTAAAACTCTTACCTTTAAAGCTTAAACTTAAGGTCTTATCCAAATAATAGTTGGGAACCTCAAATTGCTGTACATCAAAAGCTTTTTGGCCATCGTGAAAAGTGACTGCTTTGGGCGCATATTCTGTTTCATAAACAGTTTTATGAATTAAGCGCTGGCTAAAGTTATCATCTTCACTTGAAACTTTTAGATCAAGATGAAGTGCTTGAATTACTGATCCTAAAACTAAACGGGATTTTAAAATTTCAATTTCAGACTGAGCGGGTGATTTTTGGTCAATCATTTGTGATAAATCACCCAATAAAGCAGCTGATGCTCCCTTACTGTCTTCAACTTGAACTAAGGCATCAACTGAATAAGTATCAGGTGTCGCACGAAGGTACAAAAGTGCACATACAAGGCTAAGAATAATAAATAAAGCGATTAATTTCCATTGAGCAATAAGAGAGAAAAAAAGCTCTTTCAAGTCAATTGTGTCTTCAGTATTGGTATTTTGGCTCATAATCTTAATCTAAAAGTTAAATATAATTTTTCCAATCAGTGACACACTGTTGAATAAGCTGACATGTCTCATCGAAAAAGGCCTGATCATGCTGATATGGGTCTGGCACATTTTTATTCTGCCAGTGACCTAATCTGAAAACTTTTCCTTTAGCAAAAGGCCAAGTTTGTTCAATATGAGCTTGCTGATTTTTGCTCATCACGAGAATTAAATCCGCTTTTTTTAAATGTTCAGCATTTAATTTTTTTGCGATATGCCCACTTATATCAATACCTAAATGTTGCATACATAATTGTGCTTTGTCATCAGCAGGATGACCTGAAAGTCCAGAAATACCAGCTGAATCTATCATTAGCTGAGGGTAATCCTGTTTTAGTAGGTATTCTGCCATAGGGCTACGACAAATATTACCAACGCAAACCACTAAAATACTTCGAATCTGCATGATTACTTACCTAGCCGATCAAAGCTATAAAGTGCACTCGAGAACGGTACAATCTGGTTCATAACACGTTGCCAGCGAGTTAAGCCTGTTGCATCAATATATACAATATCGTTACTACGTAAACGGAATTGATTTGCCAACCCAAAGTCACCAAGGCTCATTAAATTCAAATGATAAAGTTCAGTTCGTCGATCATTTGCGTTAGTGCGTAATACATAAATTCGGCTGGCACTTGCTGATAAAGGATTCAAACCTAAACCTTCACCGAGAGCATCGCTCAAAGTCATGCCCTGATCACGCATTGGTAGTGCTTGGTTTTTACCAGACTCACCCATAATATATATTTTCTGATTGTCTTTAGTACTTACGTAAATTGTATCGTTTGGTTGAATTAAAAGTTTGTGTAGCGAATAGCCTGCTTTTTCTAATTCAAGTGTATTGATATTATAAGTAGTACCATTACGTACTAATTGTATATAAGTATTATCACCTAATTCAGATACACCACCAGCCATACCAAGAGCCGTATATAAATTAATAGGTTGGTCATTTAAATAAAATTGACCACCTTTTCTTACACTTCCTTGTACAGAGTAACGTTGCCCTTGATAGTTTAAGACTCTGACAATTACGTCAGGGGTTTTTAAATAATGAGCAAATTGATTTCGTAATTCTGAATTTAATTGACTTAACGTTTTACCAGATGCCTTGTATCGACCGACTAAGGGCAATTGGATGAACCCATTATAATCAATAGGGTATCCGTTCGCTTGAATCGATTGATCATTCGACAGATTGTTTACAGGTGGGGTGATTTCAGGGTATGCCCAAAGTTGAATGGATAAAACATCACCAGGACTTAAACGATAAACACGCTGTGGTTGATTAAGTAAAGAAGTATAGTTTTGTTGGTAGTTTAACTGGGTTGGTTTTATAGACTCTAAAGTATCTTGTGTAATTTTTATCACACTTACAGTTGTCCCAAGATCAGTCTTATAAACTCCCTCACTTGGAATGTCGTATGTTTGAAGACCAGAAGTGACAGCACATCCAACAGCACTTAAGCTAATTGCAAGGATGGAAAATAATTGATAATGCTTCACAATTTACCCTTGAATATTTATAAAATTTATATCAGCTTAGACACAATCATCTGTGTTTAGACTTAGAATTTTGCTTATTCTAGCTTAAAAATCCTAAAAAATCACTGACAAATCCGTTGGCTTTGTATGCTAAGTTTATCCATTGGAGCGTAAAACCTCGGGGTTTAGCCCGAGGATATAAGCGACTGGCGTAAGCCATACGACATGAAATGTCGTTTTAAATACTTTTGCTATAATCACTATTAAGAAAAATACGGTTAAAATAATTGTATGAAGACACTCAAATTACGCATAAAAGACAAACATTGCAAGGTGCTAAATCAGATGGCATCTGAGGTGAATTTTGTCTGGAATTACGTGAATGATTTGTGTTTTAAACATCTACAACGAAAACAACAATTCTTTTCAGCATACGACATTGCCAAATACACAAAAGGCACATCGAAAGAATGTAATTTGCATAGCCAAACGATTCAGGCGGTCGCAGAAGAATTAGTGACAAGACGCAAGCAATTCAAAAAAGCAAAACTGAAATGGCGAGTCAGCAATAAAAAATCAGCTAGGCGTTCATTGGGTTGGATACCGTTCAAGAAAGTAGCAATCAAATATGCTGATGGCTATGTTCAATATGGCAAGCACCAATTCAAACTATGGGACAGCTACGGACTAAGCAAATACAATGTTAAAACAGGCTCATTTGTTGAGGATAGTCGTGGGCGTTGGTATGTCTGTTTAGTTGTAGAAGCACCAAAGATAGAGAAAACAACATCAACCACAGCCATTGGCATTGATCTAGGGCTAAAAGACCTTGCAACATGCTCAGATGGTGTGAAACTCAAAGCCCCTAAAATCTATCGCCAATATGAACAAAAACTTGGCATAGCCCAACGAGCTAGAAATAAGAAACGTGTCAAAGCAATTCACGCCAAGATTAAAAATATACGTCAAAACATGCTGCATCAATTCAGCCATAAACTGGTGAATGAACATGCAGCAATCTTCGTTGGCAATGTGAATGCCAAAGCACTCGCACAAACTAAATTAGCTAAATCAGTGCTAGATGCAAGTTGGACAACACTAAGAACCATGCTCAAGTATAAATGCGAGAACGCAGGGGTATGGTATGAAGAAGTCAATGAAGCGTATACCACCCAAACTTGCTCGTGCTGTGGCTCACGCTCCAGTAGTCCGAAAGGTAGGGCAGGCTTAGGAATAAGAGAATGGCAGTGCATGGAGTGCGGTACGCTCCATAATCGAGATATAAACTCAGCACTGAATATTCTTGCGCTCGGACATGAGCGTCTCGCAGGAGGAATCCCCGTCCTTTAGGTCGGGGAGGATGTCAACTCATAAAAAGTAACAGATTTGTTAATTATTGATAATATTGCATTTTAGTAGAATTTATGGGTGAAACCGTTTAAAAAGAAAAATACGTCATACAATTTCGTTATAGTGTCGAGCAAAACTCTGCTATATTGTGCGCAGAAAAATTGATGGTTTTTTATGTCTTTCATTTAAGTTTTTAAATATATTTTAGGGATTAAGGCTAATTTTATGAGACTTGCCGAATTAAAAATAGCAATTATTGGTTTGGGATATGTGGGTTTACCGTTAGCTGTTGAGTTTGGGAAAAAAAGTTCAGTTATTGGATTTGATATTAATCATAGTCGTATTGATGAGCTGAAGCGTGGAGAGGACCATACTTTAGAAGTCTCATCAGATGATCTTAAAAAAGCAGATCAGCTTAACTTTAGTGCGAATTTACATGATTTAAAAGAAGCTAATTTTTTTATTGTTACAGTTCCAACGCCAGTTGATCAAGTAAATCGTCCAGATTTAACACCTTTGAAAAAAGCGAGTGAAACAGTAGGTCAAGCTTTAAAAAAAGGTGATATCGTCGTTTATGAATCAACAGTTTACCCTGGTGCAACAGAAGAAGTTTGTATTCCAATTCTAGAGAAAATATCGGGTTTAAAATTTAATCAAGATTTCTTTGCAGGTTATAGTCCTGAACGTATAAATCCTGGGGATAAAGTTAATACTTTAACCAAGATTAAAAAAATAACCAGTGGCAGCACGCCAGAAATTGCGGATACTGTTGATGCCGTCTACGCTAGTATTATTACGGCAGGTACTCATAAAGCCTCTAGTATCAAAGTCGCAGAAGCAGCCAAAGTAATTGAAAATACACAACGTGATTTAAATATTGCTTTAGTCAATGAGCTTTCAGTGATTTTTGACCGTTTGAGTATCGATACTATCGATGTACTTGAAGCAGCTGGAAGTAAATGGAACTTTTTGCCATTTCGTCCAGGTTTAGTCGGTGGGCATTGTATTGGTGTTGATCCATACTATTTAACACATAAAGCGGAAGAGGTGGGTTATCACCCACAAGTGATTCTGGCTGGCCGCCGTATCAATGACAACATGGCACGTTATGTTGCACGTAATACTATTAAGAAAATGCTTCAAAATGGCATCGATGTCCCTCGTGCAAAAGTTGGGGTGCTAGGGGTGACTTTTAAAGAAAATTGCCCTGATATCCGTAACAGTAAAGTCGCTGACTTGATTAGAGAATTCGAAGCTTGGGGTGCTCAAGTGGTCGTTGCAGACCCGTGGGCAGATGCTGAAGAAGTCAAGCATGAGTATGGGATCGAATTAGGTCAGGTCAATGCAGAATATCCAGTCGATGCACTAGTTGTTGCGGTGGGGCATAATGAATTCCGTAAATTGTCTGCGGTCGAGCTAAAAAGCTATGTGCGTAGTAATCAACCTGTTCTTGCCGATGTCAAAGGTTTATTTGACCGTATAAGCATGACTGAACAAGGTTTTACAGTATTCCGTCTTTAATTTAAATATTGAAAAGAAGTTAAACGATGAAAAAATTTGCTCTTATTGGCGCAGCTGGCTATATCGCACCACGTCATCTTAAAGCGATTAAAGAAACAGGCAATACTTTAGCTGTTGCTATGGATGTGAATGACTCTGTAGGAATTATGGATAGTCATTTTCCTGAGGCTGAGTTTTTTACTGAATTTGAAGAATTTGAAGCGTATGTAGAAGACCAAAAATTAAAAGGCGAAAAGCTAGATTATGTTGCAATCTGCTCACCGAACTATTTACATGCACCTCATATGAAATATGCTTTGAAAAATGGCATTGAGGTCATTTGTGAAAAGCCATTGGTGCTGAATTCAGAAGATTTAAATATGCTATCTGAATATGAAAAACAATATGGTGCCAAGGTAAACTCAATTTTACAGTTACGTTTACATCCGTCTATTATAGCTTTACGCGATAAAGTTAAAGCGGCTCCAGCAGATAAAGTATTTGATGTTGATCTAACTTATCTCACATCACGTGGTAAGTGGTATTTAAAGTCATGGAAAGGAGTAGATAATAAGTCAGGTGGTGTTGCAACTAATATCGGTGTGCATTTCTACGATATGCTGCATTTTATTTTTGGCAAAATTGTTAAAAATGAAGTGCATTTCCGTGATGAGAAAACCGCTTCGGGTTATTTAGAATATGAGCGTGCGCGTGTACGTTGGTTCTTGTCAATTGATGCGAATAACCTACCAGAAAATGCTGTACAAGGTGAAAAGCTAACCTACCGTAGTATTATCATTGAAAATGAAGAGCTTGAGTTTTCAGGTGGTTTTACTGACTTACATACCCAAAGTTACCAGCGTATTCTAGAAGGTAAGGGTTATGGTGTTGAAGAAAACCGTGCCGCAATTGAAACTGTAGAAGTAATTCGCGTTGCACCAGTAGTTGAACATCCTGAAAATCCGCATCCTTTACTTGCTAAGGTGAAGTCAGCATGAGTTTTTATCAACATGAAAGCGCTATTGTAGATGATGGTGCGCAAATTGGGGAAGGTTCGCGTGTCTGGCATTTTGTTCATGTGTGTGGTGGTGCAAAGATTGGTTGCGGTGTTTCCTTGGGGCAAAATGTCTTTGTAGGAAATAAAGTTGTCATTGGCGATCACTGCAAAGTGCAAAATAATGTCTCGGTCTATGATAATGTTACCTTGGAAGAAGGTGTATTTTGTGGGCCAAGCATGGTGTTTACCAATGTTTATAATCCACGCTCGCTAATTGAACGTAAAGATGAATACCTTAATACACTTGTAAAAAGGGGTGCGACTTTGGGTGCAAACTGTACCATTGTTTGTGGTATTACCATTGGTGAATATGCATTTGTGGGTGCTGGTGCAGTGGTCAATAAAGATGTACCAGCCTATGCACTGATGGTAGGTGTGCCTGCAAAGCAAATTGGCTGGATGAGTGAGTTTGGTGAACAACTAGACTTGCCACTAGAGGGGGAAGCACAAGTTGCATGTGAGCATACAGGAGCGATTTACCGACTGAATGGTAAGGTTGTAACAAAAGAGCAGGTTGCACATGATTGAATTTATTGATTTAAAAGCACAGCAGTCACGTATTAAGGCTGAAATTGATGCGGGTATTCAGCGGGTGTTGGCACATGGTCAGTATATTTTAGGCCCAGAAGTTGCAGAATTAGAAGAAAAGCTGGCAGCTTATGTAGGTGTAAAATACTGTATTACTTGTGCCAATGGTACAGATGCTTTGCAAATTGCCCAAATGGCATTTGGTATAGGGCCAGGCGATGAAGTGATTACCCCGGGTTTTACCTATATTGCAACAGCGGAAACGGTGGCAGTATTGGGGGCGACACCTGTATATGTAGATGTGAACCCCAAAACCTACAATTTAGATGTGGAAAAACTAGAAGCAGCCATTACACCACGCACTAAAGCGATTATTCCCGTAAGCCTATATGGACAATGTGCTGATTTTGATGCAATTAATGCAATTGCTGCGAAATATAATATTCCTGTTATTGAAGATGCTGCACAAAGTTTTGGTGCAACTTACAAGGGACGTAAAAGCTGTAATTTAAGTACCGTGGCATGTAGCAGCTTTTTCCCAAGCAAGCCTTTAGGTTGCTATGGCGATGGTGGAGCTATTTTTACCAATGATGCAGAGTTGGCAAAAGTGATTCGCCAAATTGCACGTCATGGGCAAGACCGTCGTTATCACCATGTTCGTGTTGGGGTAAATAGCCGTCTAGATACTTTACAAGCGGCTATTTTATTGCCAAAATTAGAAATTTTGGATGATGAAATGCAGGCGCGTCAGCGTGTAGCGGATACTTATACTAAACTTTTCAATGAAGCAGGTGTTTTCACAACTCCGTTTATTGAAATGCATAATACGAGTGCATGGGCGCAATATACCATTCAGGTAGAAAACCGCAGTGAAGTTCAGGAAAAGTTAAAAGCGCAAGCTATTCCGACTGCGGTGCATTACCCAATTCCGTTAAATAAGCAGCCTGCTGTAGCAGATGCAAATGCAGTGTTACCAGTAGGTGATGTTATAGCAGAAAGAGTAATGAGTTTACCGATGCATCCTTATTTGACACTTGAAGCTCAAGAAAAAATTGTTGCTACCTTATTGAGTAACTAAGTTGTGAAAGGTCTTCTTGATAAAATTAATACAAAGTTAAATGCTCAAGGAGGCTTTTTAAAAGCTGTGTCTGTGTTAGTAGGTGGGACGGCTTTTGCTCAAGGTATAGCAATACTTGCATTGCCAATTTTGACACGTTTATACACTCCAGAAGAGTTTTCATTATACGCTATATATGCATCTTTATTGCTCACTTTATCTGTAGCAAGTTGTTTGCGTTTCGAAATAGCTATTCCTATAGCTGAAGATGACAATGAAGCAATTTATTTAGTTTTACTTGCTCTATTAAGTAACTTCATAATTAGTTTATTAATAGGTCTGATTATCTGGATTTTTAATTCAGATATTGTTTTTCTTTTAAGACAACCAGATTTTTCGCATTTAATTTGGTTAGTACCTATAGGGGTTTTCTTTTCTGGATTATATAATTCATTACAATATTGGACTACTCGGAAAAAATTTTTTTCTTTAATTGCAAAAACACGCATGCTCCAATCTGTGAGTGGTACATCGATACAGATAGTTATGGGTTTTATGGGGTTTTCTGTATTTGGATTGATCGTAGGACAAATTATCAAAGTTTCTTCAGGTATTAAAAGCTTGGCATTAGGTTTTTATAAGGAAGCATATAATCCTATTCGAAGCATGAATTTAAGAGAATTAAAGCGAATTTTTAAAAAAAATGATAAATTTCCGAAATACTCTGCATTAGAGGCCTTAACTAATTCGGCAGCTATTCAGTTACCTATTATTTTGATTGCTGCCCTAGCTTTAGATGCTGAAGCTGGATATTTGATGCTAGCAATGCAGATTATGGCAATACCAGTTGGTTTTATAGGTGGAGCAGTTGCTCAAGTTTATTTAGCTCACGCATCAGAAAAGTATAGTAAGGGAGAGTTAACTCAATATACTTATCAATGTATTCTTCAGTTACTAAAAATTGGAGTGATACCCCTTTTTATCATCTGCTTTTTAGCCCCAAGCATTGTGCCATTTATATTTGGTGAAGCATGGGATCGCACTGGTGAAATGATGCTTTGGATGCTTCCTTGGTTTGTTGTGCAGCTTTTAGTGTCACCTGTTTCTATGTCATTACATATTACGGGCCATCAGAAAGTTGCCTTACTATTACAAATTGCTGGCTTAGGTATTCGTGTTGGCGGCTTGTACTTATTTAGTGTATTCATAAGTAACTTTATGTTCGAGTATTATGCATTATCTGGATTTGTTTTTTACAGCTTATATTTGCTTATTATTTTTTTGATTGTTAAAGATTCTGACAAAGAATCTAAAAGTGTGAAAATATGAGAGTTTTACATACAGCATTATTACAATACTATTCTTCAGGTGTGGTGTCACAGATGTACAGTGAGTATCTTGCTGCGAAAAATCTTGGTATTGATTATGATGTTAAAATATTCATGCCTCAACAAGATATCCCAGAAAAATATAAAGAAATCATTGAATTTTTTCAAATTGAAAACTCAATGAAGGTTAAGGTTTGGGTGGAGATTAGAAAGAAATATTATGAGTGGTTGCTTTCAAAAAAAGATAATGTAGATATTTTCTTACTAAGATATATAATGTATGATCCTTATCAGTATTTATTTATTCGAAATAATAATAAAAAAGTTTTATTAGTTCATCATACTTTAGAAATTCCAGAATTACGCCTTAATGGTTTTAAAGGACGTATTCAAAGTCTTTTAGAGAGTTTTTGGGGTAATAAATCTATCAAATTATCATATGGTATTGTAGGAGTTACAAATGAGATTGTTAATTATGAAAGGCAAAGAGCTGGATGTTGCAATAAGTTAGGAATAGTATATCCTAATGGTATTGCATTAAAAAAGATAGATATATTAGATTTAAGAGATCCAAATATTCCAGAAATTCTATTTGTTGCTAGCTATTTTTATGATTGGCATGGTTTGGATTTACTCATAAAAGAAATGAAAAAATCAGAGCAAAATATTATTATCCATATTGTAGGTAGTGTTAAAGATAGTGATTTAGAAAATTTAAATAAAGATAAAAGATTTATTATTCATTCTAGTTTATCTCATGATGAGATTGAAAAAATTTCAGCAAGATGTTGGGTTGCATTGGGTTCTTTTGCATTGTTTAGAAAAAATATTCAGGAAGGTTCTACCTTAAAAGTAAGGGAATATTTAAGTAATGGTTTGCCTGTTTTTTCTGGGCATAAAGATGTATTTCCTGAAAGTTTTGAATTTTACAAAAATGAATCTTTAAATATCGAAAGTATTTTGGAATTTGCATATAAAATGCGAACTATTGATAAAGTTGAAGTAAGAAATCAAGCTGAAAATTATATTTCTAAAGAAATTCTTTTAAAAGAATTTTATGATAAAATTTGTAAAGATATTTAAGTATGAATTTAACTGTCATTAAAATTGAAAAATCAATAATAGTGATTATATTTTCACTATTATTAATTTCTTCTTTTGCACAAATTATAGGGGTTGTTTTTGATCTTGGCTTAAGAATTACTACAAATTTATTAATTTTAAATACTATATTTAGTATTTTGTCTATATTTTTATATTTAAGGTTAAATAATTTTGTTATTCAAAATAAAATCTTTCTGATTTTTTTTATTTATATTTATCTGGCTCTAATTCTTATATTACAAAATTATTTATACCCTGAGTTATATGATTCTACTGGACGTTCTGCATTAGAATATGCTCGTTCTTATGCAATAGGTGGTATGTTATGGTTAACTATTGGATTTTCTTTTGGATTGGCTAGTTTAAAGATTAAAGAAAATCAAATTTTATCTTTTTTGATAGTTTTTGGGTTAATTTTATCTCTTTCTTTTGTAGATAAGGTTGGATTAGTAATTGATTATGCTTCACTCAAAGATAATAGAGCTGATAATATTGATTATTCTCACTTGGTTATAGGTCATTTTGTTTTAATTCTTGTGTTGTCTGCTTTGGCATTTAGTCGAAAATGGGATACCTTAATTTTTATTTTAGGTTTAATAATATTTTTTATGGTAGGAGGAAGGAGTGATGTATTTGTTTTTATTCTAGCTTTTCTTCTTTATAATTTTTTATTTGATAATAAAAAAATGTGGCTTTCATTGTTTCTTTTAATATCAATTGCGTTTATTTTTATTTTCACAATAGGGGTTTCTTTTTTAAAAGATACTAAATTTTATTTTATTATATCAGGTGAGAAAGATGATTCCTGGCAATTGAGGAAGTTGATTTTTGATAAAAATATCGAAAATTTATCTTCTCAATTTTTTATAGGAAACCCAAATAAAATAATTACTACTGATTTTGGGGTTCCTGAATTGTATAATAATATTGGAGCCTATTCTCATAATATTGTTAGTGCGTGGCAATTTTATGGTTTTATATTTTTTATATTTATGATATTGTTCTTATTTTTTACAGTAGTTAAAATACTTCATATAAGTAGAGCTAAGATAAAAACAGATGTTGTGGAAAAATTTTTTATTTTATTATTTTTATTTTCGGCTATATCATTACTTTTTACAAAGTCAATAATCTATTATCCTATATGGTTGTGTATGGGATATTGGTTAACTAAATTTAAATTTTGAGAGTATATATGGAAAAATATCTTATATCTGTTGATAGTTCTGGAGAAAGATTGACGAATTTTTTTATTAAGAACAAGCAGTTTTCAAGAGATGAATTTAAGATTTTAGGCGTGGATGGTCGAAAACTTAATCCAATCGAATATTATAATTTAGCAATAAGAAAGACTTTTCCACCTTTATCTCCATCTGAGTTAGGTTGTACATTATCTCATATAAAGGCTTTAAAGCAATTTTTAGAATCAAACCAAAAATACGCTTTAGTATTAGAAGATGATGTGATCTTTAAAAAAAATATTACTTTTAGTGGAGTTGATTTAGGCTCATTAAATTCTAATTTTATATTTTTACTTGGTGGAATAAGGCTTACCTTATGTAAAAATGTACGAGGAACAAATTTTATACTCAATAATTCAAATGTCCTTAAAGTTAATCAAAATTTTAGAAGATTTTTGTATTATACTATGGGTTATATTGTTGATAGAGAGGCAGCGATAAATATAATTTCTTATCATAGGGATTCATGCAAAAAGGCGGATGATTGGGCAGGATTTTCCGAAGTCTATTCTACCCAGTTTTATATCGCAGATATTTTAGATCATCCAGATATTGAAGATATTAACTCTAATAATAGTAGTATTGGCTCAGAGAGATTGCATCATTTTTTCTATGTTAGATTAGCATTTAATCTACTTACTAAAATTGTAAGAAGAAGAATGAGTAGTATTATAGCATTACCATTTTATAAGAAGTTTGAGGAATAAAAAATGTCTGAAAAACTTTTTTCTATAATTATGCCTGCATATAATGCAGAAAAACTTATAGCAGCGTCTATTGAAAGTGTTATAGCACAAACATATCCAAATTTTGAATTAATAGTAATAGATGATTGTTCAGCTGATCATACTGTCGAAATAGTACAGTATTATATAGCAAGAGATAAAAGAGTTAATCTTTTAAAAAAAGAAAAAAATCAAGGTGTTGCAGAGGCTAGGAATACAGGTCTAAACCACGCAAAAGGTGACTTTGTCGCATTCCTAGATTCTGATGATAAATGGGCAGAAGATAAGTTAGAAAAGCAATTAGCAGTTTTGAAAGAAAGAAATGATGTTGATGTTGTATATGGTTCTTACTATAGATTTAATAGTGAAGGAGTTAAAAATGTAGTAAAGGTTCCTAACGTATTAGATAAAAAAGAGTTATTAAAAGGTAATCCAATTGGTAATCTAACTGCGATCTATAATTTTAAAAAATATCCGGAAATCCGGCAAAAAAAGATTGGTCACGAAGATTATTTATTTTGGCTAGAAATTTTTAACTCTAACCCAAATGTAAAAGGCATAGGTATTCAAGACCCTATAGCTTATTATAGAGTTGCTGAAGATGGTCAGAGTATCTCTGGAAATAAGTTTAAAGCTGCTGGGTGGACTTGGAGGATTTACCGAGAATATCTTCAATTAAATATAATTAGTTCTTTATATTATTTTTCTTATTATATGATTAAAGCTCTTTTGAAGAGAGTCTAAGGGATGAGAGTTCTAATAACAGGTGCAACAGGTTTTGTAGGGGCCGCTTTAGTCCAAAAAGTGAATATCTTGCATGAAACTATTATTTTAGTTCGTACTGAAAATAGTGGTCTACCGTCAAAGATTCAGCAACTTGTTGCTAAAAATATTTTCGAAGCAGATTTTCCAGAAAATATAGACGTAATTATTCATTTAGCTGGTCGTGCCCATATTTTGAATGAACAAACAACAGATCCATTGAGCGAATTTCGCAAAGTGAATGTAGAAGGTACTTTGCAATTAGCACGTCAGGCTTTAGACAAAAAAGTAAAACGCTTTATATTTATGAGTTCTATCGGTGTGAATGGTTCAGTGACGCTGCAGCAACCATTTACAGAAGATGCTTTAGCACAGCCTCATGCAGATTATGCGGTTTCCAAATCAGAGGCTGAGCAAGAGCTTAAAAAGCTATTTGCGGGATCAGCTACAGAATTAGTCATTATTCGTCCACCTTTAGTTTATGCCGCTCATGCACCAGGTAACTTTGCTCGGTTACTCAAACTAGTTGCAAGCAATTTACCTTTACCTTTTGCAGGCACAAACAATAAACGCAGCTTTGTCGCACTAGAAAACTTGGTAGACTTTATTCAAACCTGTATTGAACATCCAAATGCAGCCAATCAAACATTTTTGGTGGCAGATCAAACTCCTATTTCTACACGTGAGTTGGTGCAATATTTAAAACAGGGCATGGGAAAAAAAGCACATTTTATTTATATTCCGCAACCGCTTATGAAACTAGGCGCTGCATGTATTGGCAAATCCAAACTCTATGAGCAGTTGTTTGAGTCACTAGAAGTCGATACGACCAAAGCTCAGAAGCTGCTGGGTTGGACAGCACCATTGAGTACCCAGCAAGCGATGCTGCAAGCGGGTCAAAACTATTTAAAAATGAAAGAGTAATTTACGCATGTCAATTTTTGCGCTGAGCATCGTATTTTTTATACTAACATTATTATTCACAGGCTACATGCGAGCTTATGCCCTCAAGAAAAATATCATAGATAACCCTAATGAACGTAGTTCCCACAGTGTACCTACGCCACGTGGAGGTGGTGTTGCAGTGGTGTGTAGCTACTTGTTGGCGCTGGCTGTGCTGATATACAGCCAACAATTGACGCTACATATTGGCTTAACTCTTATGGCAGCGGGTTTTGTCATTGCTTTACTTGGTTTTTTAGATGACCATGGACATATTAACTCCATGCTGCGTTTAGCCATACATTTCTTGGTGGCCATTGGCGTGGTGATCAGCTTGGGTGGCTTTAGCGAAGTTACGGCTTTTAATGGTCTGCAACTTGGCTTTATCGCCAATATTATTGCAGTATTATTTTTGGTATGGTTGCTCAATCTATACAACTTTATGGATGGCATTAACGGCATTGCCAGTGTCGAAGCCATTACCACTGTCGTTAGCATGGCCATTTTGTATTATGTACTGAATACCACATTGAACTCAGACATATTGTGGTTATTGGCCGCCTGTGTATTTGGCTTTTTACTGTGGAACTTTCCCAAGGCTAAAATTTTTATGGGCGATGCCTGTAGCGGATTTCTCGGCCTCACTTTGGGTATTTTGGCGCTCATCACCCTCAAAGAAAACTTGGCACTGTTTTGTGCGTGGATCATTTGTCTAGGTGTATTTGTGGTAGATGCGACTTATACCCTCATAAAACGCGTATTGAGCGGCTATAAAATGTATGATGCACATCGAAGCCATAGCTATCAAATTTTATCGCGTAAATGCGGAAGTCATATCCCCGTGACGTTGGCGGTTGCAGCGATTAACCTATTGTGGTTATTTCCTATCGCTTATATGACGGTTACACAAGCATGGGCATACCCTGAGTTGGCAGTACTGATTGCCTATATACCATTGTTAATTGTGGCTATAAAATTCAAAGCAGGTCATCCAAATGCTTAATAAACCCAGCTTGTTAATTTTAGGTGCAGGGGGATACGGTTTGGCCGTTGCAGAAGCTGCAGAACTGAGTGGACAATGGCAAGAGATTATGTTTGCCGATGACCGCTGGCCTGCAACACAGCATGTGGCGGAATATAACATTGTGACAAATATTGCTAATTTAAATCAGTTGCAGAATACGCAGCTTCAAGCGATTGTGGCGGTAGGCAATAATACATTACGGCAGCAATGGCAACAGACCTTGCGAGCCTTGGGTATAGAATTGACTTCGGTGATTCATCCTAAAACAGTTGTGAGTCCAACAGCTGATATTGGTCTAGGGGTGAGTGTGATGGCAGGGTGTGTAATTAGTTATAAAACTGTGATCAATGATGGTGTAATATTGAATATTGGTACATTATTAGATCATGACGTGGTCATTGAGGAATTTGCTCATTTAAGCGTGGGGGTAAAAGTCGCAGGTGGTCAAACTATCGCTGCACATTCATTTTTAGAGGTTGGAACCTGTATTCTGCATTAAAGTAATACGGTGTTTTAAAATTCAAATATTAATAATTGTATATTTATGAAATCCATTATCGAACCTGCTGTAGAATCCCCACGCGCTGCCAAACTCGCATTTTTAGTTGTGCTGGATTTCTGTGTATTTCCTGTATTACTGTGGCTATGTTATGCCATTCGCCAGTTTGATTTAGGCGCAGAAGTGGTGCCCAACTTGGCTTTTGGTTCGGTATGGGCAAGTGTGATTGCAGTTGTATCGCTGTTTATTTTTGGGGTGTATCGCTTTATTGTGCGCACCTACAGCGAACTGTTTATGGTCAAATTGGGGTTGGGTACTTCTTTGGCTGTGGCAGGGTTGTATGCGCTGGCTTATTTTACCGATGCCTTTATTCCCACTTCTATTCCGCTCATGTTCGGATTTCTCATGTTCGCATGGGTTTGGTTTAGCCGCGGTTTTATTCGCTTTATCGTGCGTTCTTATTTACAAGCCGATGTACAAAAAAAACGCATCGCGATTTATGGCGCGGGCGATGCAGGGCAGCAAATTGCAGCGGCACTATACAATTCAGATGAACACTTACCCGTGTTGTTTATTGATGATGATCCCTCACTCACTGGGCAGCAGTTGGGCCGTTTAAAAGTCTATGACGCAGACAGCGCCTTAAAATTGTTAGCTAAAAAAAATGTCGATGAAATTCTGATTGCGCTGCCTTCTGTAGGACGGATGCGTAAAAGCGAGATTGTCAAATTTTTAGAACCTGCACATATTAAAATTACCGAAATTCCAGGACTGACCAAATTGGTCGATGGTGATATTCGAGTTTCAGATATCCGTGAGGTTGATATTATTGACCTTTTAGGACGAGATCCTGTTCCACCTATTGCCCATTTATTGGCTAAAAATATTCAAAATAAAATTGTTATGGTGACAGGCGCTGGCGGATCGATTGGTTCAGAGCTTTGTCGACAAATCATAAAAAATCAACCTAAAATGCTGGTTTTATATGAATTAACTGAGTTTGCATTATATGATATTGATAAAGAGTTAAGGCAAATTGCCAGTTGCGACATTGTTCCCATTTTAGGAACTGTACAAGATCAACAAAAATTAGAACGTATCATTGAACAATATCATGTGCAAACAGTCTACCATGCTGCAGCTTATAAACATGTTCCATTGGTTGAGTGTAATCCAATTGCTGGATTAAAAAATAATGCAATTGGAACCGCAAATAGTTTAAATGCCGCTGTAAAAAAAGGCGTGGAAACCTTTGTACTGATTTCAACGGATAAAGCAGTTAGACCGACGAATGTCATGGGTGCATCGAAACGGATGGCCGAGCTTTATTGTCAAGCCGTGGCTGAAACGAAACCAAATACTCAGATCAGTATCGTACGTTTCGGAAATGTATTAGGTTCATCAGGTTCAGTTGTACCTTTATTTAGACAGCAGATTGCAAAAGGTGGCCCAATTACGGTGACTCATCCTGATGTAACACGTTATTTTATGACGATTCCTGAAGCTTCTCAGTTAGTCATTCAAGCTGGGGCATTAGGTTCAGGTGGTGATGTGTTCTTACTCGATATGGGTGAACCTGTTCGAATTCAGGATTTAGCACGACAAATGATCGCTTTAAGTGGTTTAAAAGTTCGAGAAGCAAATACAACGGATGGTGATATTGAAATCGCTTATAGTGGTTTACGTCCGGGAGAAAAACTTTACGAGGAACTACTCATTGATCAAGATAACACAGATTATACCGAGCATACTCGTATTTTACGTTCTTTTGAAAAGCATTATCCGTTACAAGAGATTCAGTCTGTATTCAGTCGAATCAATCAAATGACTGCAGTAGATCATGATGTAGATTGGGCTTTAAGTCAGTTAGAATATTATGTTGATGGCTATAAACGTAGCGGCGAAGTACGAGTTAATTAAGAGAGTATTGTATGATCAAAAAAGCAATTTTACCTGTTGCAGGTTTAGGCACTCGTTTTTTACCAGCAAGTAAATCCATTCCAAAGGAAATGGTGACGGTAGTCGATCGTCCCGCAATTGAGTATGTAGTACGAGAGGCAGTTGAGGCGGGTATTGAGCAAATTATTTTGGTGACGCATTCATCTAAGGCATCAATTGAGAACTATTTTGATCGTAACTTTGAGTTAGAAACAACTTTAGAGCAAAAAAAGAAATTTGATTTACTCAAGGAAATTACTGATATTTTACCGAAGCATGTGAGTGTGGTGAGTGTGCGCCAACCACAGCCTTTAGGTCTGGGCCATGCGGTGTTATGTGCCAAAGATATTGTGGGTGATGAGGCGTTTGCGGTGTTACTGCCTGATGTTCTGGTAAAAAATCAGACTGCTGAAAATGACCTGTCCTTAATGATCCAGCGTTATGAACAGTCTCAGGCTGCACAAATTATGGTGGAAGCTGTTCCTGACCATTTGGTGGATCAATATGGTATTGTAGATGTTGCAGTTACACCGAACGAAGGTGAAAGTATTACGATGCAGGGAATTGTTGAAAAGCCTGCTGTCGGCACAGCTCCTTCAAATTTATCGGTGGTGGGACGTTATATTTTACCCGCTCAGATTATGGGTCTATTAGCAGATACACCCCGTGGGGCAGGGAATGAAATCCAACTCACGGATGCGATTGCAGCATTGCAGCGATCAGAAACTGTGGAAGCCTACCGTATGAAGGGGCAAACCTTTGATTGTGGTAGTAAGCTTGGATATTTAAAAGCTGTATTACACTATGGTATCGAGCATCCAAAATTGGGCGCAGAGTTTAAGGGCTTAATCCAAGAATTAGTCCTATAGTTTTAGGGCGTGTAGTTATGAAAGTTGCAATCTTTGGCAATACATTATATGCAGGCGTGATGTCTGCATTATTGTCTGAATCTGGGCATTTTGTATATTGGTGTTCCCACCTCAACCCAAATGAAAATGGTCAGCAATATTCTTTTTATGATGAAAATGTCAGTCGCTTACTTGAAAAACAACTCAGTAGTGGATTTTTGATTTATCGTGATCTGGATGGTATTCCTTTAGACATTGATGCCTACTTATTTAGTTTTAATCAAACTCAAGAGCAACAAGTTTTTCAACTGTTAGCATCACTAAAACAGCGTCCGATTATTCATCCTAAACTGATGATCAATGCATCCACCTTTGGCTTACATGGGACTGAGCATTTTCAACAAATCCTTTCTGAAGATGACTGGGTCTATTTACCAGATACCATCCAAGAGGGAAATGCGTTACAGAGTCTGACCCAAGCTAAGCAGTTGATCGTGGGATGTACTCAAGCTAATGTTCAGACCAAAGTCAAAGAATTACTTCGTCCTTTTTTCCCTTTGGCGCAGCAATATCTATTTATGCCGATTCTAGATGCTGAGTTTACCAAACTGAGTATCTCAGGCATGTTGGCAACACGGATCAGTTATATCAATGATTTGGCTGTGGTTGCTGAGAAACTTGGGATTGATATTGCATCAGTACGTCAGGGTATGGCAGCGGATAACCGTATTGGTTCAGCTTACTTAGCCCCTGGTGCTGGTTTTGGCGGTGAAAATTTTTCTCATGATATTCTGACACTCTCTAATACAGTTGCAAATACAGGCGTGAAAAGCCAATTGCTTGCACAAGTGTGGCAAATTAATGAGCAACAAAAAGAAATCCTGTTCCGTAAGTTTTGGAACTATTATCATGGGGATTTACAGGGAAAATCTGTTGCAATTTGGGGTGCTTCTTTTAAAGAAAATACCTCAAGTATTCAGCAATCACCTATTCACCAAATGCTTGCAGCACTCTGGGCGCAAGGGGTAAAGGTTCATCTTCATGATCCTCAAGCTTTAGATGAAATAAAGCTAATGTATGGTCAACGTGACGATCTGATTCTTTGTGAAAATCAGTATGATGCGGTAAAAGATGTGCATGGTCTTTGTGTACTTACGGCTTGGAAACAATACTGGAGTCCAGAATTTAAGCAGCTTGAACAGTTGATGAGGCATCCTTTAATTTTGGATGGTCGCAATATTTATGATCCTGACTATGTCAAAGCACAAGGTTTTGCATATATGGGCGTGGGACGTTAAAGATGATCGAGCAGATTCAGCCTTTTGCTGTAAAAGAGCAGGCTTCCGTCGTGGAGCACCTGATATCTTTACAACAGCAATTTAAAGAGGTTCATCTAAATACATTATTTGCAGCAGATTCTGCACGCTTTAAACGTTTTTCGGTTGAGTATGACCAAATTGTTTTGGACTTCAGTAAGCATCGTATTGATCAAACGATTTTAAATAGCTTAGTGGACTTAGCGCAGGCACAAGATTTAAAACGGTGGATTAAAACACTGTTTTCATCTGAGCAGATTAACTATACAGAACATCGTGCAGCAATGCATTGGGCTTTACGTTTACCTCAATCGGGTTCAGATTTTTCCGAAGTCAATCAACTGGTACAGCAACAGTTGGAGCGAATGTATGCTTTAGTGGATAAAATCCATGCTGGACAGTATCGTGGTGCGACGGGTGAGGTGATTCAAGATGTGGTGAATATTGGGGTTGGGGGATCTGATCTCGGCCCACTCATGGTGACACATGCATTGTCTGACTTTAAGGTCGCAACTACAAAACCTTTAAATGTACATTTTGTTTCGACTATGGATGGTAGTCAACTGTCTGAGTTACTGCATCAACTCCGTCCTGAAACAACCTTATTTATCATCTCGTCAAAATCATTTGGCACTATTGATACACTTTCTAATGCCCAAACCGTACGTCAATGGTTAGAAAAGGCATTGGGGCAAAATGAGAAGATTCTGCAAAATCATTTTATCGGGGTTTCGACTAAGCCTGACAAGATGACAGAGTGGGGCATTGCTGCTGATAAACAGCTGTTGCTCTGGGATTGGGTTGGGGGGCGTTATTCCTTGTGGTCATGTATTGGTTTACCAATTGCGCTGACCATTGGTGTTGACGGATTTAAGCAACTGTTAGCAGGTGCTTATGCGATTGACCAGCATTTTCAATCCGCACCATTTCAGCAGAATATTCCTGTTTTGATGGGACTATTAGGCGCGTGGAATAACAATTTTCTGGATATCCAGACCCATGCAGTTTTACCGTATGATGGTCGTCTCAAATATTTTGCAGCTTATTTGCAGCAGCTTGAAATGGAATCTAATGGGAAATCGATTCAACGCAATGGAGAAAAGGTCAGTTCAGCCACTTGCCCAATTGTGTGGGGAGAGGTTGGGCCCAATGCACAGCATGCCTTTTATCAATTGCTGCATCAAGGCACGCACTCCGTCAGTTGTGACTTTATTGCCCCTGTGAAACGCTATAATGCCAATCAGTTTACCTATGCTGAAAGTGCAGAGGCCTTGGCTGAGCAGCATCATTTGGCTTTATCCAACTGTTTGGCACAGTCGCGCCTGTTGGCCTTTGGGAATCAAGCCTTGGCAGCAGATGAGCTAGAAGATTTACCAACGTATAAACAATATGAAGGCAATCAACCTAGCTCCACTATTTTACTCAAAGAGCTGAATCCTTATAGCTTAGGGATGCTGATTGCGATGTATGAACATAAGGTTTTTGTGCAGTCGGTGTTGTGGAATATTAACCCTTTTGATCAATGGGGCGTTGAAAAAGGCAAAGAAATTGCCAATCAGCTGTTACCGATTTTGAACCGTGAACAGGATGATCTCTCTAAATTTGATGCATCAACACAAGGTTTGTTGAAAATATTATTAGGAAAAACAGATGGCTAAAGTTTTAGTGACGGGTGGTGCGGGCTATATTGGCTCCCATACCTGTTTAGAGTTGCTTACCGCAGGTCACGAGGTGATTGTCTTCGATAACCTCTCAAACAGCTCTGAAGAGTCTTTGTGTCGAGTACAAGCATTAGCAAATAAAAATTTGGTGTTTGTGCAGGGTGATATTCGCAATCAGGCTGAGTTAGATTCAGTTTTCCAAGACCATCAGATTGATGCAGTCATTCATTTTGCTGGTCTGAAAGCGGTTGGTGAAAGCCAGCAGATTCCATTGGCTTATTTTGACAATAATATTACGGGCAGTGTTCAGTTGGTCAAGGCGATGGAGCGCGCAGGTGTATTTAGCTTGGTATTCAGTTCATCTGCAACGGTTTATGACGAAGCCAATCTTTCGCCTTTGAATGAAGATATGCCAACAGGCATGCCAAGCAACAACTATGGCTATACCAAGCTGATCATTGAACAGATGTTGCAAAAACTGGCACAGGCAGATTCTCGCTGGTCGATTGCTTTACTTCGTTATTTTAACCCAGTGGGGGCGCATAAAAGCGGTCAGATTGGTGAAGATCCACAAGGAATTCCAAATAACTTAATGCCTTATGTCACTCAAGTCGCAGTCGGTCGTCGCGAAAAATTGTCCATTTATGGCAATGATTATGACACCATCGATGGTACAGGGGTTCGTGATTATATCCATGTGGTTGATTTAGCCAAAGCCCATTTATGTGCCTTAAATAATCGCTTATCTACACAAGGCTGCCGTGCTTGGAACATTGGCACAGGCAATGGTTCATCGGTTTTACAGGTGAAAGATACCTTTGAACAGATCAATGGTGTGCCAGTGGCTTTTGAATTTGCACCACGCCGTGCGGGTGATGTGGCCATTTCATTTGCAGATAATACCCGTGCTATAGCAGAGTTAGGTTGGAAGCCGCAATATACATTGCAAGATATGTTGGCAGATAGCTGGAACTGGCAAAAACAAAATCCAAATGGATATCAATAATTATTGTTTCATATAAACAGGGAGTAACAGCTCCCTGTTTTTTAACTTTTCGCTTATCCTTGAATCAAATCTGTCAACTCATCCACATAATTTTGCATAGGTTGCGGATTTTTATCAGCACGACTTTCAATATTTAAGCGTAGTAATGGTTCTGTATTCGATGCGCGGACATTCAAGCGCCATGCACCAAAATCAAGGCTAACACCATCGGTACGGTCTACTAATGGATTTTGGTCTGCATAATGATCAAAAATCTTTTGAACGGTTGCTTGTGTGTCTGCTACTTTAAAATTGATTTCGCCGCTACAAGGGAATTTGGCAATCATATTTTCAACGAGTGTCGAGAGTGATTGTTCTGTTTCTGAGAGTAGGGCAATCGTGAGTAACCAAGGAATCATGCCACTATCACAATAAGCAAAATCGCGGAAATAATGATGTGCACTCATTTCCCCACCGTAAACAGCATTGTGTTCACGCATCACATCTTTAATAAAAGCATGTCCAGATTTTGATTGAACTGCGATACCTTGGTATTGCTCTACGATATCAAAGGTATTCCAAACTAGGCGTGGATCATGCACAACTTTTTCGCCAGATTGTTTGATTAAGAATGCTTGTGCCAATAAGCCAACAATGTAGTAGCCTTCGATGAATTGACCTTTCTCATCGAATAGGAAGCAACGGTCAAAGTCACCATCCCATGCAATGCCCATATCTGCATTGTGCGCAAGCACAGCATCACGGGTACTGTCTCGGTTTTCAATTAAGATCGGATTCGGAATACCATTAGGGAAGGTTCCATCGGCTTCATGATGAATTTTGATAAATTCAACAGGAATATTGAGCTGTTGGAACTTTTGTTCAATCGCATCGATGACATGACCTGCGGCACCATTACCCGCATTCACCACAAGCTTGAGTGGTTTAATTTTCTGAGGATCGATGTAGGTTAATAAGTGATCGACAAACTCTGGCAAAATATTATAGTTTTCAGTTGTACCTTTTTGCTCAACTTCTGTAAAAGTACCTGATTCAGCGAGTGCTTGGATGTCTTTTAAACCCGTATCAGCACTTATTGGACGTGCATTTTCACGTACCAATTTCATGCCATTGTAGTCCATCGGGTTGTGGCTGGCAGTTACTTCAATACCACCTTGGACATCAAGATGAAAAGCGCCGAAATAGACTTCTTCAGTGCCCGTCATGCCTAAATCTAGAACATTGACACCCGCATCATTGAGACCTCGAATGGTTGCTTGTTTTAAACCTTCGCTAGTCAAACGGATATCACAACCAATCACCACTTTTTTAGGTTGATAGATTTGTCCGTATGCACGACCAATTTTATAGGCGATTTCTTCGTTCAGTTCGGTGCCTAATTTTCCGCGAATATCATACGCTTTGAAGCAAGTCAGTTGAGTCATTTTAAAAGAGCTGTTTGTTGTTTATTCATGTGTTGCAGTATACAAAGACTGAGCTAGATTGAACATTGAATGATACAGATTTAATCATTAAATCATTTTTCTTTGCCTAAGCTTGATGATCAATCTTAAATATATGAGTAGCAAATAAAAAAGGTTGTTTCACGTGAGACAACCTTTTTTGATCCATAAAGTCTCCCTTTTAAAAGGGAGATGAGGAGCGATTATAGCTCCGCAAGGGGATTTTAAGCTGATTTTGCTAGAACTTCAGCCATTGCTTTTGCAACTTTATAAATATTATTCATATTTAAACCTGCAACGCAGATACGACCACTGCGAACAAGATAAATTGCATATTCTTCACGTAAGGTGTCGACTTGCTCGCCTGTCAAACCTGTGTAGCTGAACATACCTTTTTGGTTTACAAGGTAGCTAAAGTCACGGTCAGGAAGTGCTTTAGTCAACTCATCTTTTAAGATGCTACGCATTTTGATAATACGTTCGCGCATCTCTTTCACTTCATTTTGCCATTGTTGATTGAGATCAGCGTCATTTAATACTTGATCAACCAACCATGCACCAGTTGTTGGTGGGCTAGAGTAGATACGACGTACAGTTGCTTTTAACTGACCGAATGTGCATTTTGCTGCTTCAGCATCGTCACATACGAAAGTTAAACCACCAACACGCTCACCATAAAGTGAGAAGATTTTAGAGAACGAGTTGCTTACGATGAAGTTCAAACCAGCTTGGTCTAAAGCACGAATCGCATAGGCATCTTGTTCCATGCTATCGCCAAAGCCTTGATAAGCGATGTCGAGGAATGGAATCAAGTTACGCTCTTTTAATACCGCAATCACTTGATCCCACTGTGCTGGATTTAGATCCGCACCTGTCGGGTTGTGACAGCAAGGGTGTAACAACACGATGCTTTGCTCTGGCAAAGTTTTTAATGTCGACAACATGCCATCAAAATCAACGCCACGTGTTTCAGCATTGAAATATGGATAGTAGTTGCTCTTGATACCAGCACCGTTGAAAATCGCAACATGGTTATCCCACGTTGGTTGGCTCACCCACACTTCTGAATTTGGGAAATAAGTTTTTAAGAAATCTGCACCAACTTTTAATGCACCTGAACCACCAAGCGTTTGGATGGTAGCAACACGACCTTGTTGAATTGCAGGGCTATTTGCACCAAACAATAACGCTTGAATCGCATCACGGTAAGGTTTAAAACCTTCCATTGGTAGATAAAGTTTGGTTTGAGTATTTTTAGGTGCAATACGTTTTTGAGCTTCGATAATAGTTTCGAGCTGTGGAACGATACTGTCTTCGTTGTAGTACAAACCAATACTTAAATTAACCTTTTCAGCGCGTGGATCAGCGTTGAACTGTTCCATTAAAGAGAGAATTGGGTCGCCTGCATAAGGTGGGATATGTTGAAACATTAACAATGTCCTTTTATTCAACAAGGTGCATGGATGTGTCTTGTGGAGCGCTGCTCCAGATGCCCAATAATGTACCAATAAAGCGATGATGAAGCACGCTGTTATTTACATTTATGGTGCAGTATTTACTTAAAAAAATTTGTAGCAAAGCACTCGATTATAAAGATTGTCTACAATCAAGCTGTCATACCATAGTCGTAGCATAAGCAATATTAATGAGTCCAAAGATATACAAAATTGAGCGTAGATCAATTGCAATAAAATCATAAATATTTGTTTTATTTATAATTATTGTGATTTTTATGACGGTTTTGAATGATTCTAATCAGAATGGATAGAATGTCTGACTGACTGCACAGGTCTATTTTATTGTCGACAATCCTATTGCATTATTTCTATTATCCCGTTATAAAATCATCAAAACTGTAGAGATTGTCGACAATATGCAAGATACTCTTGTTCCTCAAGCCATCAGCACGAGTCAGAGTATTACTCTGACGGAACACGTATTTAAGCAAATTCAATCGGCAATCGTGTTAGGACAAATTCCTGCGGGCAGTAAGATTTCTGAGCCTGAGTTGGCACGCATCTATGGCATTAGTCGTGGGCCTTTGCGTGAAGCGATTCATCGTCTAGAAGGCCAGCGATTGGTTGAGCGTACGGCACATGTCGGTGCACGCGTGGTGTCACTGTCACTACAACAGTTTCAAGAACTCTATCAGATTCGCGCTTCGCTTGAGGGTTTAGCCTGCAAACTAGCAGCTCAGCATATTGATAAAAAACAAATTTTAGCATTGCGTGATGTGTTACGAATGCATGCTGAAGATGAAAATTTTAAAGCAGGTAAGGGTTATTACCTACAAGAAGGTCAAGACGATTTCCATTACTGCATTATCAAAAGCAGTGGCAATAAAACCTTAGAAAAAATGTTATGTGATGAGCTGTATCACCTCATCCGTATGTACCGAATTCAGTTTTCAAATACCCCAAATCGACCGAGCAAAGCTTGGGACGAACATATCCGCATTTTAGATGCGATTGCAGAAGGTGATGGTGAACTTGCTGAAATGCTAATGCACCGTCACATCAATGCATCCTACAAAATTGTTGAGCAAACATTGCTGCAAACCCAAGGAGAACATCAAAATGGCTAAATCTGCTGGTCAGCTATTCCGCGACGCGGTCGCAAATGAAAAACCATTACAAGTGGTCGGTGCGATTAACGCCAATCATGCATTGTTAGCAAAACGTGCAGGCTATAAAGCAATTTATTTGTCAGGTGGTGGTGTTGCCGCAGGTTCGCTAGGTTTACCTGATTTAGGGATTAGTAACCTTGATGATGTATTGACGGATGTACGCCGTATTACCGATGTCTGTGATTTACCATTATTGGTTGATGTGGATACGGGCTTTGGTGCTTCAGCTTTCAATATTGCACGTACCACTAAATCAATGATTAAGTTCGGTGCAGCAGCAATGCACATCGAAGACCAAGTGGGCGCAAAGCGTTGTGGCCACCGTCCAAACAAAGCGATCGTGACCCAACAAGAAATGGTTGATCGTATTAAAGCTGCTGTTGATGCTCGTACCGATGAAAGTTTTGTGATTATGGCGCGTACTGATGCACTTGCAGTTGAAGGCTTACAAGCAGCAATTGATCGTGCAGGTGCGTATATTGAAGCTGGTGCGGATATGTTGTTCCCTGAAGCAATCACTGAATTGGCAATGTATAAGCAATTTGCTGACCTGACTAAAGTTCCAGTATTAGCAAACATTACTGAATTTGGTTCTACACCATTATTCACGACTGAAGAGTTGGCTTCTGCGGATGTAAGCATTGCGTTGTATCCACTTTCAGCATTCCGTGCGATGAATAAAGCGGCAGAAAATGTGTATGTGACTTTGCGTCAAGAAGGCACACAGAAGAACGTTGTTGACACCATGCAAACCCGTCAAGAATTGTATGAACGCATTAACTACCATGCGTTTGAACAGTATCTTGATGCGTCATTTGAAAAAGCAAAATAAGGAATCCCCCTAAATCTCCCTTTGGAAAGGGAGGTGAGGAGCGGTTGTAGCTCCGCAAGTGGGATTTTAGAACTCATAATTCACATAGAAAGAACAGAAAAGGACAATCTTATGAGCAGTAATGAAACTCCAACAGGCTTCAAGCCAAAAAAATCAGTTGCGTTAAGTGGTCAAGTTGCAGGTAACACAGCACTTTGTACCGTAGGTCGTAGTGGTAATGACTTGCACTATCGTGGTTATGACATTCTTGACCTTGCAGTGGGTAGCGAATTTGAAGAAGTTGCGCACTTGCTTGTACATGGCAAACTGCCCAACAAAGCTGAGCTGAAAGCCTATAAAGCAAAACTGAAAGCACTTCGTGGCTTACCAGCAGCATTGAAAACTGCACTTGAGCAGTTACCGCCATCTGCACACCCAATGGATGTGATGCGTACAGGTGTATCAGTTTTAGGTTGTTTAACGCCTGAACATGAAGACCACAATGAAGCAGGTGCAAAAGACATCGCTGACAAATTGATGGCAAGCTTGGGTTCAATGTTGTTGTATTGGTACCACTTCAGCAACAACGGTCGTCGTATCGAAGTTGAAACGAATGATGACTCAATCGCTGCGCATTTCCTCCATTTACTTCATGGTGAAGCGCCATCTGAAGAATGGATTCAAGCCATGCATACCTCTTTGATTTTGTATGCTGAGCATGAATTCAACGCTTCTACATTTACGTCACGTGTTGTTGCAGGTACAGGTTCAGACATGTACTCAGCAATCACGGGTGGTATTGGTGCGCTACGTGGTCCAAAACATGGTGGTGCCAACGAAGTTGCATTCGTGATTCAACAACGTTATGACAACGCTGACGAAGCCGAAGCAGATATCCGTAGCCGTGTAGAGAAGAAAGAAGTGATCATCGGCTTTGGTCATCCTGTTTATACCATCTCTGATCCACGTAACGAAGTGATCAAGAAAGTGGCGCATGATCTTGCAGAAGCGCAAGAGAACACCAAAATGTACCTCATCGCTGAGCGTTTAGAGTCAGTGATGAAAGAAGTGAAGAACATGTTCCCGAATCTCGACTGGTTCAGCGCGGTGAGCTATCACTTGATGGGTGTTCCAACAGCAATGTTCACTCCATTATTCGTGATTGCACGTACAGCAGGTTGGTCAGCACATGTGATTGAACAACGTCAAGACGGCAAGATCATTCGTCCAAGCGCGAACTACACTGGCCCTGAAAACTTAGAATTCAAACCATTGGCGGAGCGTGGTTAATGTCAAATCAATACCGTAAACCGCTGGCCGGTACCCAACTCGAATATTATGACGTGCGTCAAGCCGTTGAAGATATTCAGCCAGGCGCATATGAAACTTTGCCATACACATCTAAAGTGTTGGCAGAGCAGCTTGTACGTAAAGCTGATGCAGAAAACTTAACTGATTATTTAAAGCAATTGATTGAACGCCGTCAGGACATGGATTTTCCTTGGTATCCTGCACGTGTGGTATGTCATGACATCTTAGGTCAAACAGCACTCGTCGACCTTGCTGGTTTACGTGATGCGATTGCTGACAAAGGTGGCGATCCTTCTAAAGTGAACCCAGTAGTTCCAACGCAGTTGATCGTGGATCACTCTTTGGCAGTTGAATATGGTGGCTTTGATCCTGACGCGTTTGAGAAAAACCGCGCAGTAGAAGATCGTCGTAACGAAGATCGTTTCCACTTTATCGAGTGGACGAAAACCGCATTTAAAAATGTCGACGTAATCCCTGCGGGTAACGGTATCATGCACCAGATCAACTTGGAGAAAATGTCTCCAGTGATCCAAAATCGTGATGGCTTAGCGTTCCCAGACACATGTGTAGGTACAGACTCACATACACCACATACGGATGCACTTGGTGTGATCTCTGTGGGTGTAGGTGGTTTAGAAGCTGAAAATGTGATGTTGGGTCGTGCATCTTGGATGCGTCTTCCAGACATTATTGGTGTTGAGCTAGTCGGTCAGCGTCAAGCAGGCATCACGGCTACGGATATCGTATTGGCACTCACTGAATTCTTACGTAAAGAACGTGTCGTTGGTGCATATCTTGAGTTCTTCGGTGAAGGCGCAGACACCATGTCGATTGGTGATCGTGCAACCATCTCGAACATGACACCTGAATACGGTGCAACTGCTGCGATGTTCTACATCGACCAAAACACGATTGATTATTTACGCCTGACAGGTCGTGAAGATGCACAAGTGGCATTGGTTGAGCAATACGCAAAAGAAATCGGTCTTTGGGCATCGGATATGACCAAAGCGCAGTACCCACGTGTACTCCGTTTCGATCTTTCAACAGTGACTCGTAACATTGCAGGTCCATCTAACCCACATGCACGTGTATCTACTGCTGACTTGAAAGAAAAAGGTATTGCAGGTGTTGTTGAAAACCGTACTGATGGTTTAATGCCTGATGGCGCGATCATCATTGCTGCGATCACGTCTTGTACCAATACATCAAACCCACGTAACACCGTGGCAGCAGGTTTATTGGCACGTAAAGCCAATGAACTTGGTTTAGTGCGTAAACCTTGGGTGAAATCTTCATTTGCACCAGGTTCTAAAGCGGCTGCACTTTATCTTGAAGAAGCTGGCGTACTCAAAGACCTAGAGAAACTTGGTTTTGGTATCGTGGCGTATGCATGTACTACGTGTAATGGTATGTCAGGTGCGCTTGATCCAGTGATTCAACAAGAAATCATTGACCGTGATTTATATGCGACAGCGGTACTTTCGGGTAACCGTAACTTCGATGGTCGTATCCATCCATATGCAAAACAAGCGTTCTTGGCATCGCCTCCACTTGTTGTCGCGTATGCGATTGCAGGGACAATTCGTTTTGACATCGAAACCGATGCGCTCGGAAATGACAAAGACGGTAATCCAATTTACCTCAAAGATATCTGGCCATCTGATGCTGAAATCGATGCACTGGTAAAAGAAGCTGTGAAGCCTGAACAATTCCGCAAAGTCTACATTCCTATGTTTGACCTCGGTGAAGTTGAGCAAGCGGAAAGCCCACTTTACGACTGGCGTCCTATGAGTACTTACATCCGTCGTCCGCCGTATTGGGAAGGGGCGTTGGCTGCACCACGTACTTTGACCAACATGCGTCCGCTTGCAATTTTGGGTGATAACATCACGACTGACCATTTATCGCCTTCAAATGCGATCATGATGGATTCGGCTGCGGGTGAATACCTACACAAAATGGGCGTACCTGAAGAAGACTTCAACTCATACGCGACACATCGTGGTGACCATTTGACCGCACAACGTGCAACATTTGCCAACCCGAAATTGTTTAATGAAATGGTGGTTCGTTCAGACGGCACGATTAAACAAGGTTCAAAAGCGCGTGTAGAGCCTGAAGGCGAAGTGATGCGTATGTGGGAAGCGATTGAAACTTACATGAACCGTAAGCAACCGTTGATCATTGTTGCAGGTGCGGATTATGGTCAAGGTTCAAGCCGTGACTGGGCAGCGAAAGGTGTTCGTCTTGCAGGTGTTGAAGCGATTGTAGCTGAAGGCTTTGAGCGTATTCACCGTACTAACTTAGTGGGTATGGGCGTGTTACCGCTTGAGTTTAAACCAGGTGTGAACCGTAAGACGTTGACGTTAGATGGTACTGAGCTTTATAGCGTGATTGGTAATATCTCACCGCGTTCGACTTTAACATTGGTCATTGAGCGTGCTACAGCGGATGGTAAAGAAGAGATTGTTGAAGTGCCTGTCACTTGCCGTTTAGATACAGAAGAAGAAGTTTCTGTATATGAAGCGGGCGGTGTATTACAGCGTTTTGCGCAAGACTTTTTAGAAGGTCAAGTAGCTTAATACTTTAGCTAAAAATAATTGATATTGTTTAAAAAAAGCCCTACTTTAGAGTGGGGTTTTTCATGGTTAATTAATGTTATGGCTAGTATAAAAATTAAGGATTTTTTTAATGGGCGGTTTTTCGAAATACCGAAGTATCAAAGAGGATATGCTTGGGAAGTGAGCAATATTCGTGATTTATTTGATGATATCAAAGAATCTATAGAATCAAGCTCAAATCATTATATTGGAACCATTGTTTTATCAAAGGCTGAGGATGATGAGGAAAAATTTTATATTGTAGATGGTCAACAAAGGATGACCACGATAAGTCTAATTATAAATTCATTAATAAGTAAGTTATCTGAAAAAGATAGATTCTTTTATGAAAGATTTTATCTAAAAGAGGATGACAGATATAGAATGTTACCACTCAATCGAGACCAAGGCTTTTTTAAACAAATTCTTGAGGACATTTTGATAGAACCTCAGAATAAGAGTCAACGATTATTACGAGATGCTGTTGAGGAAATCAATTTCAAAGTCGATGAAATTGAAGATAAATTAAAATTTCTTAAATCTGTTGAAAAATTAGAGATTATGGAGTTCGTAGAGAATTCAGAAGGTGATGCAATTCGAATTTTTCAGACAGTTAATGATCGGGGTAAGCCATTATCTAATATGGAAAAGGCTAAGAGCTTATTAATTTATTTTTCAAATCGTTATTTAGATAAAAAGTTAGATAACACTGTTAATGATTATTTTAGTGATATATTTGAAATATATGATGATATCAAGCATTTAGGGGATACATTAGGGGTCAATTTAATTAGAAATAAAGAGTTTAATGAAGATAATCTTATGAGGTATCATTTTGTTACTTACAGTAATGAAAGTTATGACCCTACAGCTAACTATGTTTTAAATTTTTTGAAAAAAAAGTTGATAGAGCTTAGGAATAATAGTTCTGATTGTAATTATGAAGCAATACATGATTTTATATATGACTATATTTCTACCTTAAAGAATTTCTTTATTAACTGTAAAAATGTTTTGGAAAGAGCGCTAAAAGAAGAAAAGTTCTATAAAATATTCGTTATATTAAACCTTTCTGCAACACTTTATCCTTTAATAATAAGGTTGCAATCTTTAAATTTATTAGACCAATCTCTAGAAGGTGTGGGTAGAACACAGTTCAATTTTCTAGATCTAGTGGAATTAATAGAGGTAAGAGTTTATAAAACTAGGGCAACAGATCCAAAAGCTGATATTGCAAGACTAGTTTATAAAATTGGTAAGATTTCTGCTAGCGAAATAGAAGAAAGCTTGATTTGGTTTAATAATAGATGGATGTCAACGGAAGAATTTCAAGCTAATTTATCACAAGCAATTTATGGCAATAGAGCGTTAAATTATATTTTTATTACATACTGTGAAGAAGTAAAAGGTATTCAATATAGCTTAGAGGAACTTAAAAAGTTAGTCGTATCTAGCCCAAATATTGAACATATTTTATCTCAAACTCCTAATTTTGATCCTTTAACTTTAGGATTCCAAAGTAAAGAAGATTTTATTGATTTTGAACATCATCTAGGAAATTTAACGATCCTAGAAAAAGGATTGAATTCTAGTGTTTCGAATAAAAATCCTATTGATAAAATAGATGGTTATGGGCGGAGTGCATTTATTATGACAAAGAAATTAGGCTCTAGTATCGACAGTGATCAGGAATTTAATAAGTCTACAATACAGGTTAGAACTAAAGAATTATCACAATTCTGTTTAAAACGCTGGTGGAGTGAAAAGTCGATTGATACAAAAGTTGTTCTAGCTGATGAGTATGATTACCAAGAGGTTTCTTGAATATCTGTATTTAAAAATAGAGGTTTTATTCCTTTTTCAGTAGTTTAGATTCTTGAATAACAGTTATTTCACCTTTCCGCCATCACCATTTGTCAGAAAGGTCAATAAATAATCAAAACTATCACGCTATAGTATATGAACCATTTCTAAAATCTATGGAGAACAAAGATGGTTACTGCTGGCGAAAGACCTGGAACTGGCTTCTATTTTTGTGTCCAATGCGGACATCGCACCTATTTAGAAATTGGTACTGATCGTTTACCTCCGTGTACCAAATGCCTTGGCAATCAATTCAACAGTAAGAATGCCTAAGCCGCAAACACCAAACAGTTACCCACTGTTTTGATGAAAGCCCTGTCACTCGATAGGGCTTTTTTGTTACTGTAAAATATGAAATAACAAGATAGTGATACCTGACAAAAAAAAGGAAAACCCAGATGGAAACAATTCTAGGACTTTGTATCGGCGTAGGATTAAGCGCAGCCTGTGGTTTTCGTGTCTTTGTTCCTTTATTGGTGATGAGCATTGCAACCCTGATGGGCTGGTATGAACCTGCAAAAGGCTTTGAATGGTTAGCGATCCCTGCCGTATGCGCGGCACTTGGATTTGCAACCATCTGTGAAATCGCAGCTTACTATGTGCCGTGGGTCGATAATCTCTTGGATACCATTGCCACACCTGCTGCTGTAGTGGCAGGTACACTCAGTACGATGGCGGTCAGTAGTGGAGAAATGTCACAGTTTGCGACGTGGGCAGCCGCATTGATCGTGGGGGGTGGAACAGCAGGTATGGTGCAAATGAGTACGGTAGCTGCACGTGGCGTTTCAACAGCAACCACTGGTGGACTGGGTAATTTCGTGGTGGCAACAGGTGAGTTGATTGGCTCAATTGTCTTGTCGATCTTGGCATTTGTGATGCCTGTTGTGATTACGGTATTTGTGATTATTCTCGTGATTGTGGTCGCACGTTGGATACATAAAAAGAGAAAAAATCAGATCAATCCGTCAGCGTGTTAATAACACTCGAAAAATCATAAGGAAGCGAGTAAATTACACACACATTTTGATGGTGCGTTGGCGTTTATGGCATTTACTTGGATTCTATTCACGATCATGGCTGCGTTTATACAGGCGTGGCGCAACGCATTTCAAAAACAGCTCAGTACCACAGTCGATGCTTATGGTACGACATTGGCCCGATTTATTTTTTCTCCGATTTTTGCGTTTAGTTATTTAGCATTCCTTTATCTGCATCAACCTGTCACTGTTCAAGTCCATTTTTCCAATACATTTTGGCTTTATGTAGTGATTGCAGGAATCAGCCAAATTTTTGCGACAGCGTTGATGGTGAAACTATTTCAACAAAAGAACTATGCGATTGGTATCGGGTTGGCTAAAAGCGAAGCGATTTTGGCAGCCTTGATTGCAGTGGTTTTTCTACAGGAGCGGTTGACCACTTTGGGCTGGGTTGGTGTATTGATTGGGGCAATCGCAGTTTTTTTATTGAGTAAAGGTCGACATAGTACGCAACTTTCCTTCAATACTTTAATCATTGGTTTAGGCAGTGGTTTATGTTTTGCCATTACTTCACTTCTGGTACGTGAAGCCAGTTTAGAGCTGAGCATGTTGCCATATTTGCATCGTGCAGGATGGGTGTTATGCAGTTTGATTAGTTTTCAGTGCATTGCATTATTGCTGTATTTGGGAATCTTTAGTCGCAGTACGTTGTATAACATGTGGCAACGTCTTGGCCTAACCCTGCGCGTGAGCATCTGTAGTTTTCTCGCCTCAGTTGGTTGGTTTAGTGCCATGAGTATGCAAACTGTGGCAATTGTCAAAACCTTGGGACAGGTCGAGATATTATTTAGCTTACTGATCTCAGCATTTTTCTTTAAAGAAAAATTGGCAAAGACGGATCATTTAGGTTTATGGCTGGTAATTGTGGCAGCCATTATGGTGATCTGGGCATAAATTTAGGTTTTAAATGAAAAAATACACATCTAAATTGGAATATATTGAAATTTAAATCAGCTATTTTTTATTGAAATGGAAAATAATTCTTATTGTTGGATGGGATATGCAAAATTATTTCATTAGTGGCGAAAAATACCAGTTTTTAGGAAAACAATCCCGTACTGATCTGCCTAAACTATGTCTCAAGGGTTGAGGAACGATTAAAGTTCCGTAAGGGGATCGAAAAGAGTAGCATGCACCGATGCTTATAAAGCAAGTGTGTACGAACCCAAAAGGTCTCGATTCGGCTTAGGACGCTATAGATCAAAAGTCTATAGGCAAAGGTTATGGCTTACAAAGTCATAGGTGTTGAAGTAAACAACATGTTTTCCCTTGATACCCTAAAAATTTAATATAAACAGAATATGACCAATCAGATATAAATAATAAAAACCCGATCAATGAATTTAAATATAAGTGTGAAATAGGTCTTATAATATTTATTTTTTGAATATAAACTCCAATTTTTATAATAAAAAACAAAATGATATAATTGAAACTAGAAAATTGATCATATTGGAAGAGGTCATAAAAATAATGAAAGAATTCGATCTTAAAATACGTTATCCGCATCAAACTAATCGAAATGAAGCTGATCATTTGGGTGCTTTTGATTTAGAAACGATCGTTACTCGTTTCGATGAGATGGGATGGCGTCAGCAATTGGTTCGTCAGTTACAGCTAGATGGTGTAAGTACCAGCTTTATTGTACGAGATGATTACACTGAACAAACCTTACGCATCACAATAGATGCCTTTTCACAAACACAGCAGCTTGAATTTAAATTAGAAAGCGATATTCCTGTGTTTATTCCTAAAAAAGATTTATTCGGATTGGTGACACGTAAGAGCAAAGACACGATTTCTTTTAAGTACTTAACGTTGAGTCGTGCCAAAGAATATTTGATTACTTTTTTAAATCGAGACATTGCAACTTTAGAGCAGCTTTATAAAGACAGTTTAAATAAAGCGATAAAAACAGCATCATAAAAATATAGGAGTTAATGTCGTAACAATAATCAAAACAGGCAACGGCATTAACTCTAGACATCTTCAATACCATTTCAATAAAACGAGTTTTCTGTTCAAGATTTCATCTCAAAATTCGTTTTTGGCTGAGAACTCGCTATAATTGCCCCGCTTTATTTAGAACCTTTACTGCTCATGCCCCTAAATGACAACTTTATTTATCTACCGCCGCAAGATCCACTTGAGATGATCTATGAGGATGAAGATTTAGTGGTGATTAATAAGCCAGCAGGGCTATTGTCGGTCATGGGGCGTTTGCCTGAGCATCAAGATAGTGCGTATTTGCGCGTTTTAGCACAATATCCTTCTGCTAAAGTGACACATCGTTTAGATATGGCAACATCAGGATTGTTGATGTTCGCGAAGCATAGAGATGCTGAAGTTGCGATTAGCAAAATGTTCCAAGCACGAACGGTTAAAAAATATTATGTGGCACTTGTGCAAGGACAGATTCAGCAAGACGGCAGTGTGGAAGTGCCCTTGATTACCGATTGGGAAAATCGTCCTCGTCAGATGGTGCATTTTGAATTGGGAAAGCCTGCCAAAACGTTATTCCAATCGATTGCGTATGACGTGACAACGGATCAAAGTAGAGTGCGTTTAGAACCAGTGACAGGACGCTCACATCAGCTTCGTGTACATATGATGCATATTGGGCATCCCATTATGGGCGATAAACTTTATCATCCTGAACCTGCCAAATTCCATTTTAAACGTATGGCATTGCATGCTGCATTCTTGTCTTTTCAGCATCCTTTACAACAACATCTCGTTGAAATTAAATCGGTGATTCCATTTTAAAATGTAAGCTAAGGTGAAATAAGTGTAGCTAAGCTAGGCATGTGGATGGATTTATAATAGATTATAAAAACATATAATGTTTTGTGAGATGCCCGATGAGTCAACCATTAACCCAGCATTGGCAAACCATCTATTCCACCAAAGATCCTAAAGAAGTCAGTTGGTTCCAAGCTCAGGCTTCGACCTCCTTGCGATTGATCCAAAAAGCGCAACTCAACCCTGAGGCAGAAATCATAGACGTTGGGGGTGGCGCCTCAGTTTTAGTTGATTAGCTTTTAGAACAAGGCTTTAAACACATCACAGTTTTAGATTTGGCAGAGGCTGCGTTACAAAAAAGTCAGGTACGCTTGGGAGAACTTGCCAACAAAGTGACATGGCTTATTGCGAATATAGTCGAGGTTGAGTTTGCAGATCACCAATTTGATCTTTGGCATGATCGGGCAGTTTTTCATTTTTTGACAGAGCACAACGATCAGCAGCGTTATTTGCAAAAAGTAACTGCTGCGCTGAAATCAGGTGGTTATCTAGTGATCTCAACCTTTGCAGAAGATGGAGCATTGAAGTGTAGTGGTTTGCCTGTGCAACGCTACAGCACACAAGAGCTGATACATTTCTTTGGACAATCTGCATTTGATGTGGTGGAAGAGGGGAAAGAAGTTCATATCACCCCAGCGGGAAATGAACAGAAGTTTAGTTATCTACTCTTGCGAAAAAAATAAAACAAGGAATAATGTTCTTAACTATGTATTCGTGTATCAACGAGTTAAAGTGGGCTGGTTTGCCAACTTTGACTCAAGCGCAATTAAAAAAATTACTACTTGAAGCCGATCCAGATTGGCAGCATGTTTTAACTTATCTATCAGAAGTAAAAATCTTTGTGATTTCCAATGATCGTCGGGATGTAATTGCAGAATTATGTTTATTACAACGCGGGGATGAAGCGGAGATTATCAATTTAGCCGTCACCAAAGAGCATCGAGGTTTTGGTCTAGCCAAATCATTGATTAAACATGCGATAGAAAATGCATAGCAATCTTCGGTCAGCACTGTTTTGATTAAAACAGGCAACTCAAGTTTTGATCAGTTGGCTCTATATCAGAAGTGTGGTTTTCGTATGTCATACATTGAGCGAGATGTGTTTAAACACTATCCTGAGCCGATTTATGAAAATGGAATCCGTTGTATCGATCAAGTTGTTCTATCCATCGAGTTGACCGTATAGCTATCGAAGATCGACATGAAGATCATTTATGCTTTCACTACAATAATGATCTTCATGCGTCTAAAAACTGACATAAAAATAGGTTAATCTATAGCCAAATAATTAAACTGAAACGACAACAAAGGATATTCAAATGACACGTGATTACGAGCAATTTCCTGATAATGACAATGGTAATGTGCTTTGGCAAATGGTTGAAGATGGCAATGACCTAAGTGAACCGCATGAAGTCGAATTTTCAATTGTATTTGAAAAGCAAGAACAAGCAGAAAAGTGTGCATTGCATCTGTTGCATCAAGAGCAAAAAATTTCACTGTATCAAGAAGAATTGCATTCAGATGGATCGGATTTGTGGGTGTTAAATATTCACGTCAATATGATGTTGGAATATGAAGATATTGCTGATTTAGAAGAGTGGATGACGCGGATTGCGCAAGAGTTTGATGGTGAATACGACGGATGGGGTTGTATGAGCTATATCTATGATGATGAAGACGAATAATGATTCATATTCAGCCTGCATTTGCAGGCTGAAATATTTTTAATGGTGCATCCTACGACATCTAATTTTATTTACTCACATCTAAGTAAAGACTTTCTTTGACTTCTTCCATCACCACATAACTATGGGATGATGCCGAAGCAGGCAGTTTTTTCAGTAAATCACCCAATAAACGTCGATAAGCACTCATTTCTTTGAGTCGAGCTTTGACTAAATAATCAAACTCACCTGATATTAGATGACATTCCAAGACCTCAGGAATATCGACTAAATCTCGAGCCACTTGATCAAAGACATTACCTGATTTTGCTGACAGTTTGATTTCCAAAAACACCAACAGGCTGCGATCAACATGCGCAGGATTAAGTCGAGCGTAGTAGCCCATAATAATACCTTCACGTTCCAATCGTTTGACACGTTCTGAGCAAGGCGTGGTAGATAAGTTCACACGTGAAGCCAACTCACTAATTGCGATACGCCCTTCACGTTGCAGAATGTCTAAAATCAGACGATCAATACGGTCTAATTTACGCATAGATTATTCTCTTTTATTTTAATTTTTCCGCGATAAAAACATTAAATTACCTAGATTATAGCCATAAAAACAGTCAAAAAAACTATTGAAGCAAAAATATACTAGTTAAATAAACTAGTGGGCGAGAGGGACCTATTATGCGCGTCATCGTTTTAGGAAGTGGTGTTATTGGTGTAGCAAGTGCTTACTATCTTGCGCAACAAGGTGCCCAAGTGACTGTACTTGATCGTCAGTCTGGTCCAGCAAAAGAAACCAGTTTTGGTAATGCTGGGCAAATCTCGCCAGGATATTCAACACCTTGGGCTGCACCAGGGATTCCATTCAAAGCAGTAAAATGGATGTTCCAGCATCATGCACCACTTGCCATTAATATAGATGGCAGCATGTGGCAGCTTCAGTGGATGGCACAGATGCTGAAAAACTGTAATCCTCAAAGTTATGCGGTCAACAAAGAACGTATGATGCGTGTGGCGGAATACAGTCGTGATTGTTTGCGTCAACTCAGAAGTGAAACAGGTATTCATTACGAAAATCGTTCCAAAGGTACCTTACAGGTATTTCGTAATGAAGCGCAGCTTGAAGCAGTGCAACGAGACATCCAAGTACTGAAAGAATGTGGTGTTGATTTTAATTTACTCAATGCTCAAGAACTGGGCAGCGTAGAACCAGCATTGGCACACACAGATAAATTAGTCGGTGGTTTACATTTGCCGAATGATGAAACGGGTGATTGTTATTTATTCACCAATGCCTTGGCAAAACTGGCACAAGATTTGGGTGTGGAGTTTAAGTTTGATCAGAATGTTGAAAACTTAATTGTTGAAGGTGATGAAATCAAAGGCGTCATGGTCAATGGAGCAGTTTTAACAGCCGACCGTTTTGTTTTAGCTTTTGGTAGTTATTCTCGTGACTTCCTCAAACCATTGGCGCTCAATTTGCCTGTATATCCAGTGAAGGGCTATTCATTAACAATTCCAATTGTTGATCCTGCACTTGCACCACAATCCACCGTTTTAGATGAAACTTACAAAGTTGCGATTACACGTTTTGATCAACGTATTCGTGTGGGTGGTATGGCGGAATTAAGTGGCTTTAACTTGGGCTTGAATGAAGACCGCCGTGCAACTTTGGAAATGGTTACCCAAGACTTATTCCCAGGTGGTGACTTACAACAAGCATCATTCTGGACAGGTCTACGTCCAATGACACCAGACAGCACACCGATTATTGGTGCAACCAAATATAAGAACCTATTCTTAAATACTGGTCATGGCACTTTAGGTTGGACCATGGCATGTGGTTCAGGCAAATTGATTAGTGATTTGGTGATGAATCATCGTACCGAGATTAGTACAGATGGCTTATCGATCCAGCGTTATTCACACGCGGCATAATTTGATTATACAAGGAAGTTCATTATGCCTCGCCCAATTACTGCGGTCATCCATACTCAAGCTTTGCGCCAAAATCTTGAAGTCGTGAGAACTTCTGCTCCAGACAGCAAGGTGTTTGCAGTGGTCAAAGCCAATGCCTATGGACATGGAATCGAACGAGTTTACGATGCTTTAAAAACTGCGGACGGCTTCGCATTGCTTGATATAGATGAAGCGAAACGTTTGCGTGCATTAGGTTGGACTGGTCCAATTCTATTGCTGGAAGGAATTTTTTCGCCACAGGATTTATTTGACTGCGCTGAATATCAGTTGAGTTTCACGGTACATAGCGAGCATCAAGTCGAATGGATACAGCAGCATATCTATCCAGCCCAGTTTGATATTTTCTTAAAAATGAACAGTGGCATGAACCGTCTAGGTTTCAAGCCTCAACAATACCGAAAAATCTGGCAGCATCTGCAACGCCTCAATAATGTTTCCAACATCACTCATATGACGCATTTCTCTGATGCTGATGGTGAACGTTTTGGTCAAGCTGGGGTTGAATATCAACTCGCAGAATTTGAAAGCACCATTCAAGATTTACCTGGGGAAAGATCGGTGAGCAATAGTGCTGCCATCCTCAGATACTCATTTCAACTACACTCCGATTATGTCCGTGGTGGCATCATGCTGTATGGAAGCTCTCCCGATTATCCTCAGCATAGTATTCAAGATTGGGGGCTTGCGCCGACCATGAGTTTGCGTAGTGAATTGATTGCAATCCAACAGTTAAATGCCAATGAAAGTGTGGGCTATGGCTCGAATTTTGTCGCTGCGCATGCGATGACCATTGGTATTGTGGCATGTGGTTATGCAGATGGTTATCAGCGTATTTCTCCTACAGGCACCCCTGTTTTAGTCAATGGAATTCGTACTCGAACTATTGGACGAGTCAGCATGGATATGTTGGCAGTTTATTTAACGCCAGTACCGAATGCTGAGATTGGCAGTGAAGTTGTACTTTGGGGAACCTCCAAAACAGGACAAATTCTATCCATTGATGATGTTGCAGCAGCCTCAGGCACAGTTGGCTATGAACTTATGTGTGGCGTAACTGCACGCGTTCCATTTATCACTCAAGACTAAGGAAGTCATCATGTCACATTCAGATATCCAGAAAATCAATAGCACCGAAGTGATGAGTGCTGTCACCGTCTTTAATCAAGTGGTGTATTTATCAGGACAAGTCCCTAAAAACCCCGATTTAGATATTGAGGGGCAAACGAGAGATATTCTTGCAACGATTGAACAGTTACTTGCTTTAGCAAATAGTGATAAATCACGTTTACTTTCGGTACAGCTTTTTCTGAAAGACCTAGCGGATTTTCCTAAGGTCAATGCGATTTATGTCGATTGGTTAAAAGACTGTGTGGCGCCATCACGCGCTACCATTCAAGCTGATTTGGTCAATCCAAATTGGTTAATTGAAATTGCAGTGATTGCAGCACAAAAATAAAGTGAATCGTTTTATTTTTGTTTAAATGAGATTAAAAAAGAAGAAAAGTAACGTATTTGTCATAGATAAAAGTAAGGCAAATATGTATTTTCTTGCAGTCAAAATGAATGGGTCATTTATAAAGGACAGCTGGTTAAGCTCATAAATTAGCGACCGATTCATTTTAGGAAGTAGTAAAAAGGAACTTTTTTATGACGGTGATACATAATCAGTCTTCAGGTGATGATGCACCTCAAGACTTACAACGAAAACTTTCCAATCGCCATTTGCAATTGATTGCGATCGGTGGTGCGATTGGTACAGGACTCTTTATGGGTTCAGGTAAAACGATCTCCCTTGCAGGCCCATCTATTCTGTTCATTTATATGATTATTGGTGGGATGTTCTTTTTCCTGATGCGTGCATTAGGAGAGTTATTACTTGCAAACTTACAGTACAAATCTTTTGTAGATATGGCACATGATCTGATTGGTCCATGGGCTGGTTATTATTTGGGTTGGACGTATTGGCTAGGTTGGGTTTTGGTCGGTATCGCTGACTTAGCGGCTGTGATTAATTATCTTGGCTTTTGGTTGCCTGACGGCACAACCTTTACGCCAATTGGTCAGGCGATGATTAGTGCGGGCTGTGTCTTATTTGTCTTAGCGTTGAATTTGCTTACGGTCAAATTGTTTGGTGAAGTCGAATTTTGGTTTGCTTTAATCAAAATTTTGGCAATTATGGGATTAATTGTGGTGGGTGGTTATATGATTTTCAGCCACTTTGTTGCACCACATGGTAGCGTTGCTTCATTTAGTAATATTTGGTCGCATGGTGGGATGTTCCCCAAAGGTTTAGATGGCTTCTTAGCAGGATTCCAAATCGCAGTTTTTGCGTTTGTTGGAGTGGAGTTAATCGGAACAACAGCCGCTGAAACCAAAGATCCTCACAAGAACTTACCCAAGGCGATTAATGCGATTCCGATTCGTATTATTTTGTTCTATGTCTTGGCTTTGCTCGTGGTGATGTCTGTGACACCTTGGGATCATATTCGTGCGGATAAAAGTCCTTTTGTTGAATTATTCTTAAATGCAGGGATTGTGACTTCTGCGATTATCATGAATCTTGTGGTGTTATCTTCGGTGATGTCATCCATGAATAGTGGTGTTTTCTCAACGAGTCGGATGTTATTTGGTTTATCGAAAGATGGTCAGGCGCCTAATGCTTTTGGTCGCTTATCAAAGAGCGCTGTTCCAGCCAATGGTTTAATCTTCTCTTGCGTATTCATCATGGGAGGCGCGGTACTACAATACTTCGTGCCAAACACGATTGAAGCATTTACCTTAGCAAGCTCTTTATGCGTGATTCTATTTATCAGCGTCTGGAGTCTGATTATGGTGTGTTATATCCGCTACCGTAAGTTACGTCCTGAATTACATGCCCAATCAACATTCAAAATGCCGGGTGGGGTGTTCATGTCTTATGTCGTGATCGCGTTCTTGATGTTTACTTTAGTGATTTTGGCGCTTGAACCCGATACCTTGAAAGCCTTATACATTAGTCCGTTATGGATTTTAATTTTAAGCGTGACCTATCGTGTGCTGTATAAACCGAGAATGCGCCGATTAGATGAAAAGTCAGTCGCTTAGTCAGATAGGTTGACCGAACTAAAACACGGGTGTCTCTATTTCAATGAGGCACCTTTTTTATTGACGAGAGATGATGTATTAAAGAAATCTAAGCAAGAAAAAAGCCCTAATCTTTCGACTAGGGCTTTTTAAATTTGGAGCGGGAAACGAGACTCGAACTCGCAATGACCCCAACCTTGGCAAGGTCACCGAGATTTATTCCATTAAATGACGCTAATTATAAGTATATGATTTAATTAATAGTATATGTTTTTTGGTGGAGTAAAATTTTTAGTAATTTAGATCATTTAAGGGTATTTTGGTCACTTTATTTTAGACATTTTAGTTTGTAAAAGTCACCTATTTTTTGATACTGATTTTCATGAGAAATAACAATATTATATGATTTAATATAATGATTCTTAATCCTCATGAAAATGTTTTATATTCAATTCAATAAATGAATATTATGCTCAATCCTATTTTGGATCATTTGGAGAGTCTCTGCTTGAATTTGTCCAGGTAATAGATCATGAGCGATATTGCTGAATCGGATTGCAACCTTACAAATCGAACTAATAATTTCATCGACTTCTTGGGCAGAAAGTTCCGCTTCCTGAGTACCAAGTTTTACAAGAGCTTGTCGAGGAATATCCAGTGCCTCACCCATGATATCCATTTGATGATATCCACCTGGCCCTTCACAGAAAGTAACATCATAGGCAGGGGAGAGTTTCCATTGCCCATTTTGGGACATCAGAAATGAAAAGTTTTTACAATGATCATCTCGATTATTGAAGACTACATTGAAAACAGCTCGCTTGAATGCAATTGCTTTTTCGCGAACATCATTGGTGCAAAAGTGTGCAGCGCGAAGAAAGTTACTGTAGTCTAAACTCCCTGGTGATTTAAAATCAGCTCCGGTGAAGGCCGCTAAACTTTGCATAGGGATACGCATGCCATCGTGGCGGTCAAATCTCTTCGATGCAAATGCGGTTAATCCATTCGGAAGAGTAAAATATTGAGTGTCAGGTGTATCAATATGACAATGACGCAAGCATTCTGCATAAACAGCTTCAATTGCACAAACTTCAGGATGCTCTTGCTGAGCGGGAAATTTGATCAGCCAAGCTTCATGTTGATATGAGCTAACTGTTGAGAATTCGTTGGTGACAGGATCACGATAGACGAGTGCTTTTGGCCTTGCACCTTGTGGAGATCCACCCATAATTAATAAATGCTGTAAAAATTCTGCACCTTCTCCTTTGAGAACTTCCTGAACTTCTTGAGCGAGTTTAATCAGTGGAATATTTTCAGTTAATGTTAACTCAGGTGCTGAAGGTTCAAAGGATAACGCCCCCATCGCATGTGTACTGATATACGTGAGTCGTTCTAATGGCCCAATCCGTGCTGGATTGAGTCCATTTTTTTTAAATAAGCGATCCATAAGAAGCATGCCCCAACCATCGGGCAAGGCATCATATATAGGACCTGGCAATCCCATTTGATGTGTAGGAAAGTTCGTTCTTAATGAGTCACCTTTTAATGGAAGTAGGTAAGAGGAAAGTTCTAAACCTTTACTGATCGCTTCTGCACTGTATTCAAAGGCGATTAATGGCCGACCTGTGATTGCGGTTGAGGAGACCAGTGTACCCCAAAGCCAATATTCACCCCATCCATTGTAGTAAACATTAAGTTTTTTGAGCATGCACTTATTTCCTTTTGATACGTTGGCGAGCCGTATTGCTCTCATAGCGGAGAATGTCATTTACACTGTTTAAATGAGGTTTGAAGAGTTCCTCTAATTCTTTTAATCGGCCCAATACCATGGCAACGCGTACTAAATTTTCAAATGAAACATTTCGACCAGCTTCCAGATTAGATACTGTATTCACACTAATACCAGCACGTGTAGCGACGTCTGCCTGAGTCATTTCTAGATAAAGTCGTTCTTTGCGAAGCCTTTCACATAATAAAGTAACAACCTCTTCAGGTTTTTTGAATTTTAAATCCATAATATTGGGTCTTATATCTATATATATCTATTAAAACACAAAATAATGGATTTATAAAATAAGCCATTTGATCGGTAAGGATGGTGCTTAATTGGCCTGATTAGATCTTATTAGATTAAAGAAGTCTAATTAGACATTTACAATCTAATAGAGCCTAACAACCTGCTTTAAGCTCAATCAGTTTCGCCTGTTGTCGCGAAGAACCGGTATGTGCTATCAGGTTAATCTGGAATATCTGGCACAAGTGGTTTGGAGAAACGAGGTTATGGGCAGGGTTTTGTCTTTTCTGATACATTGTTGGGTACCGATTCACAATTTATTCATCATATTCTGAAAATATTTCTTCAATTTCATTGTGCTGCGGCAATTTATGCTTTTTTATTCACTTCGAATTGTAAACCAATACTGCAAATTCTTGTTTAAATGATCATTAAATTTTGTGCTAACTTGGACAGACATTATTTGGCTAGTGGGACAAACAGTTATTGCTCTTTAAGATGATTAATTTAATCACTCACGCTTGGAAGTCCATATTAAATCATTACAGGAATGACTGGTAAACCACGAATAAGAATGCGTGGCAAACTTATCCAATAATTTGCATTAAAGATGAGAAACTATCATGAGATACATCAGTAACTTGAATACCCCAAGTGCTTTTGCATCTTTACCCTTGAAGCAGAACTTAATTCGCCTTTCATTTTCATTCAGGCTGAAGTTTTCTGCCCGTAATGTTAAATCCTGTAATGTCTTTTTGAGCTCTGTCTTGCTCTGCTGAGAGAGTTCTAAATGAAGATATTTTTTGGGAAATAAGCTATGAATAAAAGAAAGAAGTTTCTTCAGTTGCCGTTTTTCATTCAGTTCAAAAATTAACTGGGCTGAATTGGGCTGAGCTTTTTCAAGATAAATTGAGTAGATCACATTGAGCTGTTTTTTGTATTTACTTTGTACATTTGCATAACGCTCCTGAACATGGTGAATGACCTTTTTTTCCTCCTGACTGGTTGGAAACATGGTGACCAATGCATCGGGAGTTTTCCTTAAAAAATCTGTGGTAAATAACTTCGATGATTTTTTTTGATTTACACAGGAGGTTTTTAAATGCAGGGCTCTGGCACGTAATTTTTGCGCGATTTGCAAAGGAATGGCTTCAGGTAATAGAAGGTCTTGTTCTTTTTCTACTGCAAGAATGTGATGCAATAATTCAAAAGTCATCTCTGAGTCATGAGCTCCTAGCATCAGTGAATCAGGTGATTTCTGTTGACCTGGTTGAAATTGATGATCATGTTGCCTGTAACGGTCTTTAGTGAGTTGATCAAATAAAAAATGTTTGATCGCCCGCTGCTGAACAGGATATTTAATAGAATCATCATGTTTCAGAATATTAAAATAGGCTTCTTTAGGAAGCGGGCTGTGCATTTGATTCAGCTGGTAGCTAATTGCTAGATGCATTAAATGCAGATAGCTTGAACAAGTGGTTTCAGGCGTTAGGTGCCCGGCAAAATGAGAAAGCGCATACCAGGTTTGCTGAGTATTTTTGTTTCGCAGCAATGCATAACGGATGCGTAGTTGATCATTTGGCGTATAGTCTGTAAATGCATCAGCAAGCGGTGAGTGTTTTAAAACCAGATAGAGATGATTAAATGCTGAATGACGCAGAGTATGGTAAGTAAAACTGTGTTCTCCAGAAGCAGACTGGATCAATTGTTTCAAGAGAGCATTGACTTCATTTTCGTGAGTTTCTTCTAGGGACTGTTTTAAAAATAGCGGTTGAGTAACTGATTTTCTTTGTTCTTTTAGCAGGCGTTTTCTATTCTGACTATATGTTTTAAATGCATGTAATTCATCGGCTTTAAGTAGATGATGTAAAGGAATCTTGCGGTAAGCTGAGTAGCTTTTTTGATTTTTATTGCGATTGTTGCGAATGGTGAGTATCACAGCATCTGCACCAATAAATAGATCACGTACGAAGATATTCAATGTTTCATTGATCCGTAGTCCGACTCTGAACCCCAGAATAAAAATCAGTTTAAATATATTTTTATCCTGAATTGAAATATCTTGAGTATTTTCGAGCTGCTCTAGCATGCGGTAAAAAATATGGGGCGAGATCAATGCGGTTCTGCAGATTTTTACTTGGATTAAACTATCCAGATCCACAGTGGGCGCGTTAAAAAATAATGTCTGTTTGTGATGAAACTCCTGTAGACGTTTTTGTAAAGTCTCTCTAGTTGTTTCCTTCCTTAATAAAAGCATTTCTCCATACAGATCTTCAAAATCAGCATTTGAAAATGATGAAATATCTTTGTCTTGCGTTGCCTGCAGCCAATGGACTGCAAACTGTGAAAACATGGTCTTCAGAGAACTTTGCTTGAGCGGCTGAAAATCTGCACGTATAAGCTTGCGCTTAAATCGTTGCTGCTGCTGAATAATATGATTGAGAAGGTCCAGTTGAGGTTCCGTTAATTTTGAACGTAGAATGCTCCACAGCAACAAACGCTCTAAGGCAGGAGACAGTTCTCTGGAATATAACCCTATGAGTTGATCTTTATAGTTTTTTGCACGAATGGCTTGACGTATTTCTACAAGAGTTTCTGCTATATCTGATGCGATATTGACTCTAGAGTGGGCCTGATGGTTTTCACAAGTATTCTCAACTTTAATGTTATTGGTGTGCTTTTGTTCAAACTGAACAAAATAAGCTTCTAATTGTTTTTCGAGAGGACTGGAACTGTAAATTTCATTTTTTAAGATACAAATGGACATTTGATCCAGTCCGCTGTTTTTCAGGAACTGTGTATAGTAAAAACCGTATTTTAACAGGTCTTTACAACGTAGCTTTTCCTCGGGGAAGCATTCAATAATACAAGCGTTAATCAGATGTTCTGCATCTTCAATATCCGAAAATAAATCAAACTTTTGATGTTTTAGTCTGTAGATCCAGCATTTCACAATGTCGTGTAGCACAAACGTTTTTGTATAGCTGACTGAAAAATCAGGGTCATTTATACGCTGATTACCGAAATTCCGGTTCGGGATTTCGAGTGTTACCATATGATTTAGGTTTAAAAAACTTTGAAATTTCTTTGTTTTTAAAATAATTTTTAAAAAAAATTGCAATTCGGCATGGTTATAAATGCCATTAAATAATATTGAACTGATCAAACAAAAAGCGAGGGATTGAGTTGGACTGAAGTCATTATGTTCTGTCCAGTGAGCAATCAAATTTTTGGCAAATTGAGTCACCTTTTTGCCATGTTTTAAGGTTTCAATATTTTGTAGTGGCAGAGACCTTTCGTACCTCACGGGGGCGGCAGGCACCGGATAGTGGTGATTCGATGAAAGATTAAAGCGCTTGATATATTTAGCAAATTCTATACGTGCAATTTGGTAGCTTCGGATATTTGACTTACAGTGCTCTAAAAGTCGATCGTCAACTTGTCGAAAAATTTCTGGATAATTTTCGGGTGTGAGTTCTGTGAATTTTTCGCTAAATAATTGCAAAAAAAACTTTTTTTTCTCTCTATGCTTTTTTAATCGTTTTAGCGAGTGCGGATGTTTGCTCATGCAATAGTCATTCCTGTAAACGTAGACATGCTTTTAAGCGCTAAGATTTCGACCAGCTTGTCTTGTGCTGCTCTAATCTGATCGTAATCTGTTGTCTCAAAACCTGAATAGCGGTCAAACAGTTCCTGCATAGCTTCGTCATGACCAAAGATGCCTTTTATTAGATCTTCATTGCAGTATTGGGCAAAAAAATAGCGAGCGAAGTGGCGGGTCCAATTGCGCTGTAATGCTATTTCAGTACAGTATTTTTGAATATCAGAAAGTTCCAGATTTCGGACATATCCTTTCGAATCGTAAAATAAGAGCAAGAGATGTTCACCATCGAAGACCTCTTGGATTGCTTGTACTTGTTCTTGCGACAGATAGGCTTTAGTGAGGTGCAGAAAATGTTTCAAATACTTTAGGTAATGCTGTATTTCATCACGGAGAAAATTATTAAAAGGTAAATAGCGTCCAATGGTGCCCGAATAACGCTGCTCTTTATCTGCAACAGCCATCAATTGGTTGTCAAGGTCAATATAATCTAGATTGGGTGGGAAGGACTCACTCGGCCGTGCTGAAGTTGTCAGCATACAAATATGCCAAAGCCAGATTGAATAATGATTTAAAGTCTGAAAGGGATTGGGATTATTCCGAACTTGGTGGTCAAGCTGGTAAAAAAAAGACTGGACGAATGGGAGATCCGGTACTTGCTGACTGCCAAACGTAATAGGGGATTTAAATTCCTCAATATATCCAGTGTCAAGCTGAGGACCAACCAGATCAAGTGTTTGAATATAAATATCTAAGATATCAATAATTTTTGTTGAAAAATAATGGCATGGCGTGTAGTTATTAACGTTTTCTCCTGCCAATAGTTTGCTTTCTAACTCATATCCAAGTTCATTCAGCGTAATATCACTGATTAAACGCGGAAGATTTTGCGCTGTTAAAGGAAAAGTAAGCTCATTGCTGATTCTACGTAGATATTCTTGTACCTCTGAAGCAATATCGGCTTTATCCCACTTTTTTAGCTGAAGTATCTGCATCAAATAAACTTTGGGTAAGGGGATGGTAAAAGAATTGCCGATATTGAGCATGTATTCTTTTAAAAATGTATCTTTAAATTTAGAGCTATCAATACTTTGACGAAAAAAACAGTTTTCATGATTAAAGCGGATTTCTTTACTTTTTGAGCTTAGTAAGAAACGTGTTCGGAATACCAGTAGCTCTTCATAATGCGTCAAACTGAGTACTGAAAATAAAAGCAATGCATGAATTGGAGAGTTTTCTGCCTGTTCTAATAAAATTTGCATAATGTACTGTGCAGTAGGCAAATCGAAGACATGAGGATTTGCCTTGCTCATTAATTCATTCTTGTTTTGATGCAGAATTTTGTTTTTGAGATTATTGATCTGAGCTGTAATAGAACATTGCTCTAGTGAATTGAATTCAAAATTATGGTCTTCAACTTTTTCTATAGTTTTATCCTCACGTGGTTGTTTTGCTATACCGCGTTCAAAATGAGTCTGATACGTTTGTTCATCATCGAGAGATATTCTTGATATCTTTTGAATATCAGTTTGAGGAGCTTCTTTGGCACCTGAACTGCTTTGGCGATTTCGTTTTAAACGTTCAGACTGAGTAAAGACATATTGATAGATAACACGTAGATTTGCCAGCTGGCCAATTTGTTTTGCTGTTAATTTTGGAGTAGAACGTTCAAGTAAATCTTTATTCTCTACTTCAGTTTCATTTAAAAACTCAAGCAGATCCTCCAAATCCATAGGAAGAGCTGGTAAGAAGCTATAAAGCCAATGGTATTCCCGCTTTGTGCTGGCTAAACGGAAACGCATACAAAGATTAGCTACAGTGGAGGCATGTTCTTGGCTATCAAGCGATTCAATACATTGAGTATTGAAAATGGCCCATTTCAGTGCATTAGCTTGATAGGCTGAAGGGGTGTTGATCACTGCAACAAGGTAATGAACCAAAGGATATTCACTGATTGATTTGTCTGCAAGTTGTTGATTTATAATATTGTTGATTTCAACGATTTCAGTAGGTTTAATGAAGTCATTGAGTTTGCTTGAATTTTGAAAACTTTCTAGCTTTGCTTCTGCTAGTGTTTGATAGAATTCTCGAAACGGCTCAAGCTTTAATTCTTGAGTATCTTCTAAGTAACTATATCCGTTCATGATGATATTCCAGCCAGAATTTTTTCTAATGACAATGGACCTGTATAATTTGAAATAGAACTTACCGGACTTTTGGATTTAGACAGCCCTGATAGTTCTCGTAGATGATTGATAGTTAGAACTTCCTGACCGAAAACTTCCTGAAGATGTGCGGCTAAGTATTGTTCATTTAGCCAATGTGCGATGATATCTAAGCCATGAATTGAGTGATGTAATCCGGAACATAGTAAGGCCTTTACTTCGCTTAAAGCCATGATGGTGAATTCGTAGGAATTATTTTTTTCATAAGCTCTAAACGTAAATTCAGTTTTATACTTATTGTAAAAATAAGCATAGATCCAGCTGAAATGACTACTAAAAAAATAGTGATCAGCTTTGTCTGTTGTCAGAAGAGGGATTTCGATATTCTGCTTAAAAGTTAAATTCAAGTGATAGTTTTGCTGTTTCTCATTAAGCTGAAAAAATAGAGCAATCCAGATTTGGTAGGCATGCATACATCTTGGATAACACTTTAAGTGCAGATTTTTTACAGCTACACGGTAATTTTGAATCCCCTTTTTTGATTTTGACATATTTTATTGTCTCGCAGAAAGTTTAGATCAGATCTAAATACTGATAAGTTTTTTTTAAAATTATTCTGTTAAATCAAAGGTTTTTTATTTTCCTTAAAATCTCTAAAATTAAAGTATTTATTGTTTACATTTATATTGTTCAAATACACACTAAAAAATTTGCTTAGTAGTTTCATTAGTAATAACCATCGAAAAATAATAATGTTTTAGGCTGTGCTACTAACTGAATCTCTAAAACTAAAGTCTTTAAGATTCAGTAAATATTAATTATTAGGGAAAAAAAGAAGGATGCCTTTTAGTACCCTTCAGTGATCCCAGTCTGCTAACAGTATTAAAAATATCACATTAAGTTATTGATAAAAATAGAATAAATATTTATTCTAATTGAGATTATTTTTTTAAAATTAGGCAGATAGCCTAAAAATTGTTTGAGTTACAAGTCATTTTTAATACAAAAAATTACAATTAAATTGCGGTTAAGCATACTTTTGTTGAAATCAGAATCTCTAGATTGCCTCTATATCTTCTTAATTTTATTATGCGATTGCTGGCACACATTGCCAGTCGGTTTTAGTAGACCGTTGATCCAACACAGAAAACAGTCTATCTATTTTTTATGGATCTTTTCATCCCCTTTTTTCTTTAGGGCAGGGTGTTCTGCCACCATTACTTACAAGTAATTGGTAGAACTTATTAATATTCAATAATTTACTTGTATTGCATTCGCCTTTTTTAATCTGTACCTCATCCCATGTTCAACCTGATTGTACTTTGTAATGAGGATTAAGGTTATACAGCTAATTTTTATTATTCGTCTGTATAAAAAAACATTTTTTACAAGAAAAACTCAACGGTGGATTGCTAAGTCACGCCTATACAACATAATTCTTTTCTATATCTGTTGGTGATTGAGCATTGTATTGAACACACGAGAATAGATGGTCGTTTTATCCAGTATTTTGCAATCAAATCGAGATGCAATGCATGTAAAGCTAGTTGATGGGCATTGATTAGATAAATCATACGTTGATAGCGAGGACGCTGTTTAAATAAATGGTTTTTGTTTAGTTTCTTTCAATGATGTAAATAATACTTTGAAATTATTGAATGAGAACACTTATACCAAATAGCAATAAATATAATTTCAGAAATACTCAGTTGGGCATGACGAATTCTTGAGCATTTACAGTTATGTCTTAGAAATTTCAAATAGACAGCTTCAAATTCTAAAAAAAACATCAATGACACAGAATAATTGAGTACTATCGAACATAAGGACTATAGTTGTAAATTTGTTGTGGTAACTCAACTGATGGCTCTAGTCCTTTTCTTTTTCAAGTTTATTCCTTATCCGAGATTCGGGTTAACATAAAATATTGGCTTTTATGCAATGAATCAAACGTCAAATTATTATAATCAGCATGCTCAAGAATTTTTTGAAAATACCTATCAGGTTGATATGGAAAGTCTTTACGCACCATTTCTAAGATATTTGCCGGAACAGGCATTGATCCTGGATTTGGGCTGTGGCTCTGGGCGTGACACTCTGGCATTTAAGAAAAAAGGCTATCAAGTTGAGGCAATTGATTATTCTGCCGAGCTGGTTGAAAAGGCGAGAGAGCTGACAGGCATCGAGGTACGTCAGCAAAGTTTTTATGAGCTGAATGAAGTAGCTAAGTATGATGGGATTTGGGCTTGTGCTTCTCTTTTGCACTGTGAAAGAAATCGCCTGACTGAAGTGCTGGCGCGCATATTTAAAGCATTAAAGCCAAATGGTGTGTGTTATATGTCTTTTAAATATGGCGATACAGACCGTGAGAAAGAAGGGCGCAGCTTTACTGACTTGAATGAGCAGCAAGCTTACGACTTACTCAAACAAATAGATCAGGCTTTACTGTTACAGCAATGGATTACTGTAGATAAACGTTCAGACCGTACAGAAGAGTGGCTGAATATTCTGATTAGAAAAGTGCAGGCTTAGATATGTTATTCAGTATAGCCGAAATACCAACCCCTCAAGAACAGTTAAAATTCTTGAAGCATATTCAGCAGATTTTGCAGTCAGGGACTTTTACTTCGACATATAAGTTTGCTTTGCTGATAAGTATCACGCGTCTGGCGATTGAACAGGGTCAAGATACCGGTGCTGCCTTGCATTTGGAATATCAGGATATTGCGGAAAAGTTTATTGACCTGTACTGGAAACAGTCACTGCCGTTTCAGTTTAACCAGTATGAGCCTTTTACTATTCATCAAAGCACTGGTAAGCAGGCAAAGATCATCAGTGAAATTCAGAATGCACAGCAACAATTCAAGACCTTGGCCGCGTTGAGAAAGGATGTACTTTACTGGAACAGGCTGAAGCGAACAGTTGCGACAACGGTTAAGCAAATGCCAGTAGTGTATTTGCAGAATCTGAATGGCCAAACCATAGAGTTTCTCTATAGTCTTGAAGATTCCAAACAGTCCCTAAAGCTTTTACCTAAAGTGATGTATTGCTTGAGACAATTTAGTGAAATTATTGAAGAGCTTTGCCAGAAGCGCTGGATTGATTTTGTCCGGCTGAATAAGCAGAACCTGGTGGTACTGGATGGTTTGCCTGACCTAGATGAATTCATGTTTGCTCCAAGTCGTAATCAATTGGGGCAGGTTGCGGACTTCTTAATTGACTTACAGCAATGCCAGTGTTTTTACTGTGGAAAAAGTCTCAAAAATTCAAAATATGCCGTGGATCATTTTATTCCATGGTCTTTATATCCTGCCGATACTGGACATAATTTTGTCCTAGCGGATGAAAAATGCAACTCACAAAAAAGTAATTATCTGGCGTCCGAGCAATTCCTAGATCAATGGAGAGAACGTAATCATTTACATGATCGACTAATCACTCAAGAGATTTCTCAATTAGGTTTTCTAACCGATTTGCAACGTTCGCATCGGGTTGCCAATTGGGCGTATAAGCAGGCAATAGAGAATGAGTATTTAGTTTGGTTGGGCGGAAAAGAGAAGAAGATATTTGCCGCAGTGTATTAAGTTTTAAAAATATTTTTAACTGTATGAATCACACAAATTGTTGAAAAAGACTGCGTCAATATGTGACGTTAATTTCCTAAAATTTCTTTAAATAATTATTCGAACAGGATATTTTAAGGACAACTCTTCTTCATAATTGATGATAAGAATGGAACAGCTTAATCCATCAGATCTAAAAGCAATATTACATTCGAAACGTGCCAATTTGTACTATCTTGAACATTGCCGTGTGATGCAGAAAGATGGTCGAGTTCTTTATCTGACCGAGGCTAAAAACGAAAATCAGTACTGGAATATTCCGATTGCCAATACTACAGTGATTCTATTGGGTACAGGCACATCAATTACTCAAGCAGCAATGCGCATGCTCGCAAGTGCAGGTGTTCTGGTTGGTTTTGCAGGTGGGGGTGGCACGCCTTTGTTTATGGGCTGTGAAATTGAATGGATGACACCACAAAGTGAATACCGTCCAACTGAGTATATGCAAGGTTGGATGCAATTTTGGTTTGATGAAGCCAAACGCTTAGATGTTGCTAAACATTTTCAATTGGCACGAGTTGAATATATTCAGAAGATTTGGTCGAAAGACCGAGATTTAAAAGAATATACCTTTCATGTGGATGATTTAGATATTCAACAGGCTTTAACAGGCTATGCAGCAAGAATTTCACAACAAACTAAAGTTGGAGACTTACTACTTGCAGAAGCTGCAACCACAAAGCAACTTTATAAAATTGCAGCGACTCGTACAGGTTTAAAGGATTTTAGTCGCAATCCTGAACAAGGTGATTTAGCCAATGATTTTTTAAATCATGGCAATTATCTGGCTTATGGTTTAGCAGCGACAACACTTTGGGTACTTGGAATTCCACACGGTTTTGCAGTCATGCATGGCAAGACGCGTCGAGGGGCTTTAGTGTTTGATGTGGCAGATTTAATTAAGGATGCTGTGGTTTTGCCTTATGCCTTTATTTGCGCCAAAGAAAAAATGACTGAACAAGAATTTAGACAGCAGATTTTGCAGAAATTTACCGAGCATAAATGTCTGGACTTTATGTTTGATCAAGTCAAAGCACAAGCTTGTAAAAATCATGATGTAGATGGAGAAACATTATGATTGTGACCTTTATTAGCCAGTGCGAAAAGAAAGCCATTCCACGAACGCGTCGGGTATTAGATGCCTTTGCAGACCGAATTGGTGATAACACCTGGCAGACAGTGATTACTGAGGAAGGTTTAATTGCAGTTAAAAAATTGCTGCGTAAAACCGTGACCAAAAGTACTGCGGTCAGTTGTCATTGGATTCGGGGTAGACGTAGAAGTGAGTTGCTGTGGATAGTGGGCAATCACAACAAATTTAATAGTGAAGGAATTGTGCCAGTCAATCGAACATCAAAACAGCTAAAAGTAGATTATTGTGATCAGAATTGGCACTCAGCAAGTTTTGTTAGTCAAATCACTCGTATCGCGGCACTATTTCATGATTTTGGTAAAATTAATCCTTTTTTTGCAGCAAAGCTAAAAAATGCTTTAAAGAATAAAAAACCAGTAGCAGATCCGTTTCGACATGAATGGATTTCTTTGAGATTATTTGAAGCTTTTGTGCATAGTTGTGGCGATACAGATAAGGATTGGATTTCTCAGCTAACTTCAATATCTGGAAAACGTCATGATTTTTCGTGGTTTGAAAATGTTATTAAAGATGAAATCGACCAAGTATCAAATTCGCCTTTTCAAAATTTACCACCGATTGCAAAACTAACCGCATGGCTCATTGTTTCACATCATCGCTTACCTATACTAAATACAAAGGATCCAAGTTATGAAGCAAACAAATTTAAAACGGTTTTGGATGACTTAAACTTTAAATGGTGCTATCCAAAACAATATTTAGAGGATGATACCAGTAAACAAAAAGAAATTAAGAAATGCTGGGATATTCGGCAAGAGCATATTCCTTTCAATAGTGACACGTGGTGTAAAGAAGCAAATTCATGTGCAGGAAATTTAATGCAACTGCTGAATCTTCCTCATTCAATTGGGTTAGATGATCCTTATGTGAGTCACATTTCACGCCTAACCTTAATGTTGTCAGATCATTATTATTCAAGCTGTGATGCCAATCCTAAATGGCATGATCCAAGTTATGAGCGATATGCTAATACAGATAAATTTGGATCATTAAAACAAACACTAGATGATCATTTGGTGGGAGTGAGTCAATCGGTTAGGCAACTTATGGGGGCATTGACTCGATTAGATGCCTTGTTTGATCGTTTACCTCAGCAAAAAAGTTTGGAAGGAAAAACCAATAATCCATATTACCAATGGCAAGATAAGTCTTATCAACTGGCGCGTAAAATACAAAAAGACTATCCAAATCATGGTTTTTTTGGTGTGAATTTAGCTTCGACAGGTCGTGGCAAAACCTTGGGTAATACACGCATTATGTACGGCCTTGCTGACCCTGATAAAGGCGCACGTTTTAATATTGCTCTAGGTCTTAGAACATTAACTTTGCAAACAGGAAAGGCTTTACGTCACAAACTCGATTTGGATGAAACTGATTTAGCCATTATGGTTGGTGGCGGAGCAGTTAAAGAAATCTTTGAGCATTATAGTCATAAAGATTCATCTGAAATTTTAGAAGAAAATATAGAAAATTTTGATCCTGAACAAAATCAGTATATTGCAGAAAATATCGGTTCAGAATCTTTAAATGGACTTACAGATGAAGAGAGTTATGTCGATTACGATGATCATGAGCTAGATTTTGAAGGCATACTTGATCAGCAGCATATGTTTGCCAAATGGTTAAAGGGGAATCATCAAGTTAGAAAAATGCTGATGAGTCCAATTTTATGTTGCACGATTGATCATCTAATTCCTGCTACTGAAAGTACGCGTGGCGGTAAACAAATTGCACCGATGTTACGTTTAATGTCTTCAGATTTGGTACTTGATGAACCTGATGATTTTTCTCCTGAAGATTATTATGCATTGACACGTTTAGTACACTGGGCAGGTTTACTGGGTAGTCGGGTATTATTGTCCTCTGCAACGCTAACACCTGCCGAAATTAATGGTTTGTATTTAGCGTATAGTTCAGGGCGAAAATTTTATAATGCCAATCGTACACAAGCAGACCAACCGATTATTGCTGCGTGGTTTGATGAAAATCCAAGCAGTATTTATCATGAGGTCATTCCTTGTGATCAAAATATCAGTGACAGTCAAGCGAACGACATCTTTAAAAAAGCCCATCTCAAATTTACTAAACAACGTGTTGAATTCTTAAATCAGCAAGCACAGCACACTAAACGACGTACAGTTGAATGGGTGGGATTACCCCGAAAAATATCAGCTCAGGAGAAGTGGGAAAAAGTATTTGCGGAAAAAATTCTGCAAACAACAATGCTTGCACATCGTGAAAATTCGATTACAGATCCCGATACAGGCAAACAATACAGCGTAGGCTTGGTACGTTTTGCCAATATTGATCCTTTGGCGGAGATTGCTCAGCAATTATTAAAACAGCAAATTGATCCAAATATACGTATTCATATTTGTGTCTATCATTCGCGTTTTCCATTGTTAATGCGTGCAAATATTGAAAAATATTTAGACGAAATTTTAGATCGAAACCAAGCTAAACAGCCACACGATCATGCCATGGTTAAGGGGTGGTTAAAAAGATATCCAGAACAACAACATATTATTTTGGTTTTCGCCTCGCCTGTCTGTGAGGTGGGGCGAGATCACGACTATGATTGGATGATCTTAGAACCATCATCTATGCGTTCGATTATTCAGGCTTCTGGACGGGTGCGACGCCATCGGATAGAAGCTTATAACAAACCAAATGTATTTTTAATGGAAACCAATATTCGACATTTTAAACATCCTGATCGAAGTTGTTTTTCACGCCCAGGCTTTGAAGCGACAGGTTTCGAGTTTAAAGCGGATAGACATTTTTTAAATGGTACTGCTGAGAATGTTGATAATGGGTTAATTCGAAAAGTACATCTAGATCAATTAGATGCTATACCACGTTTGCAACAACCGGGAGCAAACTACTTAAAGAAATATTATGAAAAATTTGGTTATCCAAATTTAGTTGATTTAGAACATGATCGCATGCATTCAATTTTATTGGGGCAAGGAATTAGCTCTGATATGCGAGTGAGTAAAAGTGTACCGATTAAATTTCCAACCTATGCTTTTTGGAACACGCCCATTCATTACACAGGTATTCTGCAACGCTTGAGCCAATTTAGACAATCACAAGCAGAAAAGTTAATGGCATTTAGGGCAGAGGAAGAAGAGAGCGAGTTAGGTCTTTATGCCTATAACGATAAAACGGGAAATTGGCTTTATGAAGAAAGTTTAATTCGACGAGTTGAGCTACCTAACAATCCGCAGATTCATTGTTGGCCAAATCAGAATCCTCAGCAGGCATTGCAGAAATATGTGGAGGTCAATCCAAATGAAAGAATTTGGAGTGAGAATTGTGGGCGTTATTTAAGTTTAAATTTACCCAAGCTAGAAGACCTGCAAAAGTGGAAATACCACGATTGGTTAGGATTTATCAGGGAATAACCCTGATAAACCTTGCTTTCTAAGCTGCCTATATGGCAGTGAACAGATTGAATAAAAGGAACTATTTCTAAGCTACCTTTATGGTAGTGCCTTACTTAGTAATGATAAGTCTTTTTATTTTACATAGAAATAGCTTGTGGAATAAAAGAAAAATCTGTATTTTACTTGTTATGGTTACTTTTAGTTTGAATTAAAGTAACTAGGTTTAATATTTAAATAAAGATTAACCATCGATCTGGCAGGATCACACATCACCCGATAGGGTAAGGGGGAAATAATGTTTAGCACGCAATTAATCAGAAGGGTCTGATTAATTGGATACATTCATCATTTACGATAGTTAATCTATCTAGATGATAACAAAAAATGATTTAAAACATAATTTATTTTGTAATGAGTACAAAAAATGAATGATGAAGTAGAGGGAGTTCAAGACTCCGAGCCTGCTAGCATTCGTGAGTTAATCGAGCAATATATTCAAGGACGTTTGAATGAAAAGCTAGAAAAACTTAAAGCGGATGACACGGCAGAGCGTAACAAGTTATTAGAAAAATATGAGGTTGAAACGTGGCTTGATGATGCAAGTTTGCGTATTAGCCAATTACGTTTGGCGACTCATACGCCGAAACAGCATCATCCTGATTCAAAAGCATCTGCCATGTTTTATAGCAATACGGATAAAACACATGACTATGTGGGTTCCCAAGGTATTAAACTAGATGCGGATGTCATTGGTAATGCAGCTGTACTCGATGTCTTTAAGATGCTGCGTTTATCTTTTCAAGGTACGTCGTTACTAGAGCGTTTGTTAAATGCAGATCAGGAATTAATCACAGCATTGTCTGTGAAATCTGAAACGGCACAACTGCGTTATGAGCGTTTTTTAGCATTTAGTCAGTTGCCAACAGAACTCAATGCAGGACGTTTATCCAAACAAGTGTTATTTTCTGTGCAAGATGATGAATATCATACCTTAGTGATTTTATATCCGAGTTCATTGGTTCATCGAGCGTATCAACAGCTCTCATATGATCGGTTTAGCGATGAGAGTAAAGCACTACATGAAGCACGGTTTAAAAAATTACATCATGCACATGAAAGCCGTGAATACCCGAATCTATTGGTACAAAATTTTGGTGGTTCTAAACCACAAAATATTTCACAGCTTAATAGTGACCGTCGTGGCTCTATGTGGCTATTACCGTCTATTCCACCAACTTGGAAAGGTCAGCAGATTGAACTACCAAAACGTGGTTCGGTTTTTACAGGGTATTTAAGTAACCGTAAAGACATTAAGCCTTTATTGCACAAAATCGTGACTTTGTATCGTAAAGAAGATCGTCGTAATAACGTCGAATTTCGTGCACAACGTGATGATTTGGTCTCTAAATTGGTGGATTGCATTATTGATATGAGTTTTGAGCTGCAACAAAGTGCATCATCGGGCTGGACACAGGATTCTAATTTTAGTCGTGCAGAAAGCTTTTGGCTGGATTATGGCTACCGAGAAGCGCTCTTTGACAAAGAAGATGCCAAAGAATTGACGGAAGAAGAAGCCGAGTGGTTACAGGCTTATCGTGAACGAGATTGGCATACTGAAGTGGGTTATAACTTTGGTAAATGGCTCAATGATATCCTCATCAAAAAAGGCAAGATTGTGGATTTGGACGATCATGAAGCTCGCACGTGGTCTTTAATTTTACGTGACAAATTACAATTGCTGAAAGAGGAGTTTGCCTAATGCATCAGACTTATCCTAAAGCGTTGTATGTTATACGTCTAAATGTTGAAAATGCATCTATTATCAGTAGTCATTTAACGTGGGGCTTCCCAGCACCGAGTGCATTCACTGGATTTATGCATCATTTACAGCGTCAGCTGAATCAAATTGCTGAATATGCATCTATTGAGTGTTGTGGTGTCGGGATTATATCTCATCAATTTAACCCACAAATTACCAAAACCAATAGTTTCCGCTATTCGCCTTATCAACTGAATTTGGCTCGTCACCCCTTGAAAGCAGATGGTTCTACACCAGCGATGATTGAAGAGGGCAAGGGACATTTTGAAGTCAGTTTAGTGATTGGTTTGGCGGGAGATGGTCTTGATCCGCATCTATCTGCCAATGATGAAGATTTATCTACTCAGACACAAAGCCTGTTAGATCGATTAAATCACTTGGTCTATAACATGCGTTTGGCAGGTGGTTCTGTTTTCCCACATAAGCGTGTCAAAGCTAAATTGATCAATTGGTCAGAACATGATGCGGTAGATAAAACCAAAATACTACGTCGGAGTGTATTACCAGGCTTTGCTTTACAGCATCGTCATGAGCTTTTGATGGCACATCAAAATTGGTTGGCTCAGTATCCAACATATTTAGCGACTCAGAAAAATAGTCCTGATTTACTCGATACTTTATTGGACATTCACCGCTTCAATTTTGTCAGTACTGCACAGGAAGCATCAGTCGATCAAGAGTCAGTAGACGGTGTTTGGACGTTACGACCACGGCCTGAACATTTAAAAGGTTGGCTCGTGCCGATACCGATTGGTTATGCAGCTTTAACGGATTTACAGCCTCAAGGTGTTATTAAAGGATTACGTCATGATGACTATCCTGCCACCTTTGTCGAAACCTTAATTAGTTTAGGTGAATGGCAAAGCCCACATCGTATTAAAAATATTGTCGATACTTTATGGAATTACAACACTGAACCTAAAAATGGGCTGTATGAGCTCGTTCAACCATTTGCACCGAAGTTAGATATCGACACGTCATTACCACACGAAGACACCCATCAATCATTTGAATTTGAATCTGAAATAGAAGAAGAGGAATTTTAATCATGGCTAAGAATGACAAATTAAAAACAGCATCGGTACTTTCATTTAACCGTCATCTTGATGCATCAGATGGACGTATGTTTGCCGTAAATTGGGTGGAGATTGCACAAGGCACAGGTAATACACCAATTTTAATTCAAGCAAAATCTGTGCGCGGTACGATTTCGAATCGCCCTAAAAATAGCAAAGAAACTGATGAAGCAGCAATTAATGCAGCAGTGAATAAACCAAATTTACAAACGGTTGATGTTGCTGCTTTACCACAAGGTAAAGATACGGTTGCCGTGACGTTTAGCTTACGTGTATTGCCAAATGTAGGTCGTCCATCTGCATGTAATGATGCAGCATTTGCTGAACGCCTTGAAGCGGCGGTGTCAGGCTATGAAACAGCGAATAAGTTTAGTGAACTTGCGAATCGCTATGCTGTGAATTTAGCCAATGGTCGTTTTTTATGGCGTAACCGTATTGGCGCTGAAAATGTTACGGTCACAGTTGAGCGTTTAATTGATGGTAAGAGCGCAGAAAAATTAAGTTTTGATGCATTACAAAATCGTTTAAATGAAGCAACTGTACACCAAGATCAACAAACTGAAATTAAACAGCTTTCAGCTTGGATTGAAGCAGGTTTAAGTGGTCATGAGCATGTATTACTTAAAGTGACAGGTTTTTCTCGTTTAGGTGAGGGACAAGAAGTCTATCCATCACAGGAACTCATTTTAGATACGAGTAATTCCAAAGGTGCTAAAAGCAAAACTTTATACTCATTTGGCAACAACGAAGCTGGTATGCATTCTCAAAAAATTGGTAATGCACTACGCACAATTGATATATGGTATCCAAATGCAGATAAACCGATTGCAGTTGAACCGTATGGTTCAGTGACTTCAGAAGGTAAGGCGTATCGTCAGCCTAAAGAAAAACAAGACTTTTATAGTTTGTTTGATGCTTGGGTTAATTACAATAAAGTACTTGAACTTGAACAGCAGCATTATGTAATGGCAGTTTTGGTTCGTGGTGGTGTATTTGGCGAGAGTGATAAATAATGAATTATTATCTGGAATTAAAATTTCTGCCAGATGATGAAATCTCGATTAACTTTTTATGGTCTAAAATTTATAAACAGCTACATCTTGCATTGGCTGGTTTAAAAGACGAAAGCAGTAAGGTGAAAATAGGTTTTTCATTCCCTGATTATCGTTTTGATCATCAAAAAGGGAAGGGATTTATTGGCGAAAAGCTACGTATCTTTGGCTTAAGTGAACAGGAATTAATTCAACTGGATGTGCCAAAATGGCTCAGTCGTTATTTGGATTATGTACACATTAGTTCTGTAAAAGCAGTACCTTTAGAAAAAGTTACTGGTTATGCAGTCTATAAGCGTAAACAAGTGAAGAGTAGTGCTGCCCGTTTAGCACGACATGATGAGAGAAAAGGGCGCTTTAGTTTTGAAAATGCCTTGGCACATTATGGTCAGTTTGTACAAACAACTGATTTACCCTATATCAATATGCTGAGTGACAGTACATCTGAAGATTTAGCATTAAGTCAGAAACATGCTTTTAAAATTTTTATTGAAAAGCAATCTGCTGAAAAATCTGAAACTCAGATTTTTAGCACTTACGGATTAAGTTCGGTGTCATCTGTACCCGAATTTTAACCCAATATTTTTTCACTCTTTAACAGCTTAATAAAATCAATAGCTTATGATAGTGGTTTAAAACTTGGGTCTTTTGAGAGATTTAAGAGTTAAATCACTGTTATAACTTTATTTTTTGCTTTAAAATTGCTGTTCACTGCCATACAGGCAGCTTAGAAAACTTAAAGCCGAAAACCTAACAATCCACCCCCGTTCACTGCCATACAGGCAGCTTAGAAAA
>NZ_KB850011.1:1454996-1734760 GCF_000369425.1 Acinetobacter sp. NIPH 284 | reverse complement strand
ATGCTGGAGGTATCAGAAGTGCGAATGCTGACGTGAGTAACGACAAAACGGGTGAAAAACCCGTTCGCTGAAAGACCAAGGGTTCCAGTCCAACGTTAATCGGGGCTGGGTGAGTCGACCCCTAAGGCGAGGCCGAGAGGCGTAGTCGATGGGAAATTGGTTAATATTCCAATACTTCTGTGTAATGCGATGAGAGGACGGAGAAGGTTAAGTCAGCCTGGCGTTGGTTGTCCAGGTGGAAGGTTGTAGGCATGTATCTTAGGCAAATCCGGGGTACTCTATGCTGAGAACTGATAGCAAGCTGTACTTGTACAGTGAAGTGGCTGATACCATGCTTCCAGGAAAAGTCTCTAAGCTTCAGTTACACAGGAATCGTACCCGAAACCGACACAGGTGGTCAGGTCGAGTAGACCAAAGCGCTTGAGAGAACTCTGCTGAAGGAACTAGGCAAAATGGTACCGTAACTTCGGGAGAAGGTACGCTGCTGACGGTGATGGGACTTGCTCCCTGAGCTATTGGCAGCCACAGAAACCAGGCCGCTGCAACTGTTTATTAAAAACATAGCACTCTGCAAACACGAAAGTGGACGTATAGGGTGTGATGCCTGCCCGGTGCTGGAAGGTTAATTGATGGGGTTAGCGTAAGCGAAGCTCTTGATCGAAGCCCCAGTAAACGGCGGCCGTAACTATAACGGTCCTAAGGTAGCGAAATTCCTTGTCGGGTAAGTTCCGACCTGCACGAATGGCATAATGATGGCGGCGCTGTCTCCAGCAGAGGCTCAGTGAAATCGAAATCGCTGTGAAGATGCAGTGTACCCGCGGCTAGACGGAAAGACCCCGTGAACCTTTACTGCAGCTTGACATTGAACTTTGACCTTACTTGTGTAGGATAGGTGGGAGGCTTTGAAGTTGGAACGCTAGTTCCAATGGAGCCGTCCTTGAAATACCACCCTGGTAATGTTGAGGTTCTAACTCTGCCCCGTAATCCGGGGCGAGGACCATGTCTGGTGGGTAGTTTGACTGGGGCGGTCTCCTCCTAAAGAGTAACGGAGGAGTACGAAGGTGCGCTCAGCGTGGTCGGAAATCACGCGTAGAGTATAAAGGCAAAAGCGCGCTTAACTGCGAGACCCACAAGTCGAGCAGGTACGAAAGTAGGTCTTAGTGATCCGGTGGTTCTGTATGGAAGGGCCATCGCTCAACGGATAAAAGGTACTCTGGGGATAACAGGCTGATACCGCCCAAGAGTTCATATCGACGGCGGTGTTTGGCACCTCGATGTCGGCTCATCTCATCCTGGGGCTGAAGCAGGTCCCAAGGGTATGGCTGTTCGCCATTTAAAGAGGTACGCGAGCTGGGTTTAGAACGTCGTGAGACAGTTCGGTCCCTATCTACCGTGGGCGCTGGAAATTTGAGAGGATCTGCTCCTAGTACGAGAGGACCAGAGTGGACGAACCTCTGGTGTACCGGTTGTGACGCCAGTCGCATCGCCGGGTAGCTATGTTCGGAAGGGATAACCGCTGAAAGCATCTAAGCGGGAAGCCTACCTCAAGATAAGATTTCCCTAGGAATTTATTCCTCTAAAGAGCCGTTCGAGACTAGGACGTTGATAGGTTGGGTGTGGAAGCACGGTGACGTGTGAAGCTGACCAATACTAATTGCTCGTGAGGCTTGACTATACAACACCCAAACAGTTGTTGTATTCAAGATAAATTCAATACATAACTTGATTTAGTGTGAAAACTAGTTAAAATGCTGAACACAAAGTTAGACTCAATATCTAATCCGTTAATAACTCTTTGGTTCGTAAGTAAGGCAGACATGAAGTGAAAACACAACATGATCAGTAAGACCCCAAAACACCACAACAGTTTGCTGGCGACAATAGCAAGAGTGAACCACCTGATCCCTTCCCGAACTCAGAAGTGAAACCTCTTAGCGCTGATGGTAGTGTGGCCTTTGCCATGTGAGAGTAAGTCATCGCCAGCTTTTAAATACAAACACCCCTAACCTAACGGTTAGGGGTGTTTTTTATGTTACATTTATTTTAATTATATGATTGTCATTGATTAAGAAGATGCTATGGATGAAATCTCATTAGAAAAAATTAAATCAAATTTTAAACAAGTAAAAAATATACTATCTAATTCTACCCGTGTACACATTGATCGAATTGAATATAGGACTTTCGATGAAGGGATGTGTGATGCTGTCTATTTTATTTGTAAAAAATCACAAGGTTTGAATTCATTAGAAGCATTTATAATACTGGTTATTCATAAACTTCATTTTTATGAAGAATGGGATATTCTTGAAACAACTACAACAGATTTAAAAAATATTTTTGATATTTGGCTATTATCTATATTAGAGAAAGCTAATTTTAAAAAACTAACTGAATTAGAAGTACAAGAACAAACACAATGGATAGTGTATTTTATCCAAAAATTAATAAAGAAAAATCAGAATGCGAAAAATCTAAAATACTCTGATCGTTGGGGAATTTATCATAATGGTGTGGAGGTTACTCCAGTTGAAAGTTTTACTTTACCTATTTCTTCAGATATAAAATTAGCATTAGGATTAACAGCAGATTGGAATGAGATAGAGATATTTTATGAAACGTCCGATGACTATGTGTTTTTCTCATGGTTTACGGGTGCATAATCGGCGAAGAAAACTATGAATATGGGAAAAACTTTTCATAAATCTTAATGTTTTCTACTTTCCTCTTAGATTCACAAGCCTATAATGCTTAAGAATCATTCCAAATCTAATAAGGAAATAACATGTCGACCGATCAGCAATTTCCAACGCCTGCCAACTTAGGTATCGCTGTTTATGCAAACAATGCCGAAGCCATTGGTAATACACCTTTAGTTCGTATCAATCGCTTGATTAAATCAGATGCTACAGTATTGGCAAAAGTGGAAAGCCGTAATCCCGCATTTTCAGTAAAATGCCGTATAGGCGCAGCGTTGATTGCGGATGCGGAAAAACGTGGTGTACTTAAAACGGGTATGCATATTGTTGAACCGACTAGCGGTAATACAGGTATTGCTTTAGCGTTTGTTGCAGCGGCAAAAGGTTATCCTATTACTTTAACTATGCCAGCAAGTATGAGCTTAGAGCGTAGAAAAGTATTAAAAGCTTTAGGAGCGAATCTGGTTTTGACCGAGCCTGCTAAGGGCATGAAAGGTGCGGTGGATGAAGCTGTTCGTTTAGCCACTGAAAATCCTGAGCTTTATTTCCTACCACAACAATTTGAAAATCCAGCCAACCCTCAAATTCATGTCGATACCACAGGCCCAGAAATCTGGCAGGCAACCAATGGGCAAGTGGATATTTTAGTTGCAGGTGTTGGCACTGGCGGGACAATTACTGGCATTTCCCGTTATTTTGAGCAAGTTCAGAATCAGCCAATTTATTCTGTCGCAGTTGAACCTACTGAATCTCCAATCATTACCCAAACAAAAAATGGTGAGAGTATTACACCTGCACCGCATAAAATTCAGGGAATTGGGGCCAATTTTATCCCTAAAAATCTGGATTTGGACTTGGTTGATGAAGTCCTGCCAGTGAACAGTGCCGATGCGATTGAGTGGGCAAGAAAGTGTGCAACTCAAGAAGGTATTTTAGTGGGGATTTCAAGTGGCGCGGCATTGGCGGCGGCGGCACAAATTGCTGAACGTCCAGAAAATGCAGGGAAAACCATTGTGGTGATTTTACCTGATAGTGGTGAGCGTTATTTGTCTTCGGTGTTATTCGAAGGTTTGTTTGACGAAGCATAATTTCATTATTCAGCGAATAAAAACCATGCCTAAGAGCATGGTTTCTTATTTACTCTTTATTTTATAGGGCTTTTTTTAAGATTTTTTCATGACGTTTTACTGAACGAGCATACTTTTTACCTTTATGGCGTGTCCAAAAACTCCGTTCATAACCTGATGGCCCAACATTATAATACGCTACGGCTTTTGACCAACTGCCTGCTGATTTATAATAGGTCGATAGGATATATGCACCGCAATTAATATTAGTATTTTCATCATAAAGATTGCCAGGACAAGACTGGCGCCAATGAGTCGAAACTATTTGAGTTAAACCGATCGCACCTGTAGGGGAGCGTGCTGAACTATTATAATTTGATTCTTGGCGAATGAGCGCAGCGAGTAAAGTGGGTGATATATCATAACGCTCTGCATTTTGCACGATCATTGGGGATAAGCGATTTGCTGTATTTGGAGAAACAGAATAGGCATTTTGTAGTCCAGATGACAACTGAGTAGAGCGATTGGCGAATGATCCACTTAAACTACTGCAAGCTGTCATATTGATTGCAATCACAATCAAACTTATTTGAATAATCAGCCTTTTTAATTTTTTTATAGATCGTTGTTGATCATGGTGAATGGAGATGAATTGCAAAATCATAAACCGTTAGTGTTAAGTTAAATGGATGGTATTAACCACGAATAAATGAGTCAATAACAGTTACTTTATGATCATGTGAATATCTCTTTATCAATAGAAAAAGCCCCGACATCCTGTCGAGGCTTTTTCATATTTGGTTTCTTGCCGTTAACTCCTGTCAACGACCACATCCTGTGTTTCTTGTTGTTCTGAATGAGACATCCTATCTTTTTATGACTAATATCATAGATAATTAAACTTGAGTCGTATATTCGCTAATTACCCCAACTCGTGTACGTTTTAGCCTACAAAATATAGGGTCATTTTGCAGAAAACTATATGCAATGCCCAACTTTTCAGGTTTTTTTAAAGGCAGCCATTACAGGAAGTCTAAAAGGGACTAAAATCAAACCAGACCTGTAGAAAAAGCTGATTTATGTCGGACATTGTCAAAACCCATATCGAATATGGTTCAAAATCGTTTACTGCGATTTTATGGTCTTTATTTTTTGCTGGTTTTGCATCCTTTTCATCGTTGTACTGTGTACAACCCATGATGCCAATTTTTGCAAAATTCTTTCAGGTTACACCGACGCATAGTAGTTTTCCATTATCTTTTTCTACCGTCGCCTTAGCAATTGGTCTGTTATTCACAGGTTTTATTTCTGATCGTTTTGGACGTAAAACGATCATGGTTTGTGCCTTATTCCTCGTTTCGATTCTCTTATTGATTAGTGCTTCGTTTCCAATTTGGGAGATTTTTCTCAGCACTCGTATTCTGATTGGTTTAGCCGTGAGTGGGGTCGCAGCCGTTGCAATGACTTATATCGGCGAAGAAATTGCGCAGAAAGATATCGGTTTTGCGATGGGATTGTATATCTCTGGCACAGCGATTGGCGGCATGGGTGGACGTTTAATTGCAGGGGTATTGGTTGACTTTATTTCTTGGCAATCTGCAACCTATATCATTGGTTTTATCAATCTTGTCATTGCCTGTCTGTTCTATTTACTTTTACCCAAGTCCCAGCATTTTAAACCCTATCCTTTTCGCTTTTCCCGTTTTAAGGCTGCATTTGAGCAGAACCTGAAAGACCGTAAATTACGCATCCTGTTTGCCGAGGGCTTTATCCTGATGGGGTGTCTGGTCACGGTGTTTAACTATATAAGTTATCACCTGCTGGAAGCACCATTTCAGTTATCACAAACATGGATTGGTGTGATTTCGATTGCTTATCTAGCAGGCATTTATAGTTCGCCTAAAGCAGCACAATGGGGCTTTAAATATGGGCGTGATAATGTTCTGCCGATGATGTTAATGACGATGATGATTGGCTTGTGGTTTACACTCATTCCATCATTATGGTCAATTTTGATCGGTTTGATTATCTTCGCTTTTTCATTTTTTGCAGCGCATTCGACCGCAAGTAGTTGGGTTTCAGTACAAGCAGTTCAATATCGTGCAGTGGCATCCTCGCTGTATTTATTCTGCTATTACATTGGTTCAAGTTTGCTCGGCAGCTTCGGTGGATTGGTTTGGGAACAGTTTGGCTGGATTGGAATTAATTTGAGTGTGAGTGTGGTTTTGGTGATTGGGTTAGTATCCGCTTTATATCTTAGTAAATTACAACGTTCAGCCTAAAATTTTAAATTCGAATAAACTTTGTACAAATAATTTGTTATCTCCTTGTTCTTGAATGCTTTATAAACAGGGAAAATGAATTGAATTCATGTTAAAATGATCGGCTTTCATCTTTAGATGTCTCTCCTCCATCTGCTAGCCGAGATTCGCAAGCCATGTCTACTGCCTACACCATGCAGACCGCGCCAAAAGCGTTGTTTGATTACGACAAATATTGGGCGTCGTGTTTTGAACCCGCACCATTTTTGCCGATGTCACGAGAAGAAATGGATCAACTCGGCTGGGATGCGTGTGACTTTATTTTGGTTTGTGGTGATGCCTATATTGACCATCCATCTTTTGTATCAGGTGTGATTGGGCGTGTACTTGAAGCACAAGGCTTCCGTGTCGGAATCATTGCACAACCAGATTGGACCAACGCAGAGAGCTTCCGTGTTCTAGGCAAGCCCACCATTGCGTGGGGGGTAACGGCAGGGAATATGGATTCAATGATCAACCGTTATACGGCAGATCGTAAAATTCGTTCAGATGATGCTTATTCGCCAAATAATGAACCGAATAAACGTCCAGACCGTGCAGCAACAGTTTACTGTCAGCGTTGCCGTGAAGCTTTTCCTGACGTTCCTGTTTTGCTTGGTGGTATTGAAGGCAGCTTGCGTCGTATTGCACATTATGATTATTGGTCTGACAAAGTTCGCCGCTCTATTTTGATGGACTCAAAAGCTGATCTATTGATGTACGGAAATGGTGAGCGTGCAATCATTGAAGTGATGCATCGTTTAGCTAAAGGTGAGAAAGTTCATGACATCACTGATGTTCGTGGTACAGCATTTATTATTAATAAACACAATAAAGCATCAAAAGCACAATTTGTTGAAATTGCCAGTAATGATGTGGATACCATTGGACGTGTCGATCCAATTATTAATCCTTATGTCATGACTGAGGATATTGATGGCTGTGAAGTTGAAAAAGAAAAAGGTAACTCATTAGCGCAGTATCAAAATTTCCAAAAAGAAATCGTTGCCAATCCAATCGTGCGTGAAGGCGATCAGCTCGATCCAGATACACAGATTGTGCAGCTCAAGCCTGCGCCATCAAAAGCGATTAAACATAAATTACCTCCACGTGAATTGGCCGTGATTCGTTTACCGTCTTTTGAAGCCGTTGCTGATGATCATGTGTTGTATGCCCATGCCAACCGCATCTTGCACCTTGAAACCAATCCGGGTAATGCACGTGCCTTAGTGCAGCGTCATGGTGAGCGGGACGTCTGGATCAACCCACCACCAATTCCTCTGACCACTGAGGAAATGGATTATGTGTTTGATTTACCCTATGCACGTTTACCGCATCCTTCTTATGGAAATGCACGTTTCCCAGCCTTTGATATGATCAAATTCTCGGTCAATATCATGCGTGGTTGTTTTGGTGGATGTACCTTCTGTTCAATTACTGAACATGAGGGGCGTATTATTCAAAACCGTTCTGAAGATTCAATTTTACGTGAAATTGAAAAAATTCGTGACACTGCTCCCAACTTCACTGGGATTATCTCGGATTTAGGTGGGCCTACGGCAAACATGTATCGTTTGCACTGTAACGATCCTGAAATTGAGAAAAACTGTCGTAAACCATCCTGTGTCTATCCGGGTGTGTGTCAGAACTTACATACCGATCATGCACCATTGGTTCAACTGTATCGTAAAGCACGTGAAATCAAAGGTGTGAAGAAGATTTTGATTGGTTCTGGTCTGCGTTATGACCTTGCGGTACTGAACCCTGAATATGTGAAAGAGCTGGTACAGCACCATGTCGGTGGCTACCTGAAAATTGCGCCTGAGCATACCGAAAATGGCCCATTATCGAAGATGATGAAACCGGGGATTGGGACGTATGATCGCTTCAAGCAAATGTTTGAGCGTTTCAGTAAGGAAGCAGGTAAGGAACAATATTTAATTCCTTACTTTATTGCTGCACATCCGGGGACCACGGATTACGATATGATGAATTTGGCGATTTGGTTGAAGAAAAATGGTTTCCGTGCTGATCAGGTACAAACCTTCTACCCATCACCAATGGCCACTGCGACCACGATGTACTACACAGGCAAAAATCCATTGTCTAAAGTGGCACGTTATACTGAAAATGTCGATATCGTGAAAGGTGAAAAGCGTCGCCGTCTGCATAAAGCATTCTTGCGTTATCATGATCCAAATAACTGGCCTTTGTTACGTGAAGCACTGAAAGAGATGGGGCGTTCGGATTTAATTGGTAATTCTAAGCAGCATCTGATCCCAACCTATCAGCCACAAGGTACGGCTGAAGGTGAATATAAATCTGCACGTAAAAAGAACTCAACTGTTGCAGGTGATTCAGCGAAGCGTGGTCAAGCGCAATCTCAGCCACAATCAGGTCAGAAACGTCCACAAAAAAGGCAGATCTTAACGCAACATACTGGTTTACCGCCACGTGAAACGGGTGACAAAAAACCATTCTCAGGAAAATCAAAACCTAAAGTGAAACCAAAGCGTTAAATCAATAAAAAGAAGGCATCAGTCATGATGCCTTCTTTTTTATAAATAAATGGTAGGGTAGTCACAATCTGGTTATAAAAGTACAATTTATCGAAACATATACTGACAATATCCGCTTGAATATTTGCCTACTGATGATTATAAATATAGATGCAGGATGCTTTTACGACTTTGGTCGGCGAGTGAAACACGATTAAAAAAATTTAAGTTACACTGCTAAAATGACTTTAACTATCGTTGTTACTGATTAAAAAAATGGCTCAAAGCCAAAATGATTATAAAAAATCTAAAGGGATTCGTTAGAAATGTATTATTTCATAACAATAGTTGGATTGCTGTTGATTACAGCACTTGTGTTTCGACGTCTACATCCTAATCGGCGTCAAGATAGTCCATTAAAACGCCGTGGTATTCTCAATATTTCTGAGCAAATTACCTTGATGCGTTTACAAGCTGTATTACCTCGTCATACGATTTTGGCGCATGTTTCTTTTGATGCGCTATTAACGACAAAATTTGCACATACGCGTCGTAAGTATCAAGGTTTAGTTGCTGATTTTGTCGTACTTGATCAGCAACATCAAGTGCTTGCAATTATTGAGATTGCAGACGAGTCATATGTGAATCGTCTACATCAAAAGCATTATCAAGACAGCTTATTAGAATTAGCGGGTTATCGAGTATTGCGCTATAGCAGTATTCCAACGGAGCAAGAGTTACGTGAGAACTTAGTTCCTGATCTACTTGAACCGATCATGCCTGTTTCAATCACAGCAACCACAATGCCGCAAACGGAACGAGTTATGAAATATAATGTTCTAGCAGCAAAATCATCTTAATTGATTATGGACGTACTGCTGTCACGGTCATTTCAACCAAAACATCTGGTGTATACAGTTTAGACTCTACGCAGGTACGTGCTGGGGGATGACCTTCAGCAATCCATGCATCCCAAACCGCATTCATTGCTGCATAATCTTGTTCAATGTCTTTTAGAAAAATAAGGACAGATAAAATATGCGTTTTGTCTGTACCTGCTTCTGCGAGTAAACGATCGATATTATCTAAAGTTTGTTGTGTCTGTGCAGTAACATCGACACTGGTATCATCTGCCAGTTGACCTGCCAAATGAACTAGATTTCCTGAAATTGCGACTTCGCAATAACGTGAAGTGACATGCAGTCTTTGCACAGTCATAAAGAATTACCTAATGAAAATGGATAGCTAGAATTGTACTTGATGCCATGCAACTGCAATGTAATTTTCTATAAATCAGGCGAAAAAAGTTTCTATTTCCATTAAGTTACGATGTTTGAAAATCAAAATGCAGCGTTGTTGTGGGCAAATAATAATATTTCCCAGATTCAAAAACTGGATTTTGGCTTGTCGTAATTGATTCAGACAGCTTGCAATCGAGCTATGTAAAGGACATAGCTGTTTAAGTTGCTTTAACGCTAAATAAGTCGTTTGGTACATGGTTTTATTCCTATTAATATGATTTAGGACTTGGGCGAAATGAGAGTTACGCCCAACTCGATTTATATGGTTTGTTGTTCTGATTGATACCAATTGACATGACGAGTAATAAACATGACGCAGGCGATAAGAATGAAGGAAAGAATAGAACCGAATAAGAAGGTTTTACCGCTAGATTGCAGAAGTAGATACATCATGCCGTATAGCGTACTCAGCAAAAGACCAAATAGGAATGCTGCTTTATAACTTTGAACAACAAAGTACAAATACCATGTAATTAAACTGATACAGGCAACTACAGCGACTAGATAAGCCCATGCAAAAGCATAATATTCGCTGATTGAAAGTAATAAAACAAAGAACACACCTTGTGCCATAGCGACTAACGCATATTGGACAGGGTGAATTTTAAGGCTTTTTAAGACCTCGAATAAGAAGAAGCACCCAAAGGTAATAATAATGATCATGATGCCGTATTTAATGGCACGATCAGTTTGGGTATAGATATTGACGGGTTCTAAAAACTGAGTAGAAATCCCTGAGATATTCGATAACGTGGTTGTAGCGTAGGATGTTACATTATCAGCAGCACGTGCTTCGAGTGCCGCCGTTGCAGCGCCTGAATTATTTAACACATCATAAATGCATTGGCTGTTTTCACACTTCGAAACACTGTCTAAATTACGCTTACCTAGAGCGATATTTTTCCAATCAGCTGAAAATTCTTGTTTCTTGCTGGACTTCTTAAACGGTAGACTTTGCCCATCATATTTGATATCACCCCAATTGCCTGTTGCGTGATAGGTCATTTCATAACTGGTTGGAATAAAGCGAAATTCACTCAGCCCTTCTAGTTTGAATTGCAGACTAAATAGAAATCCTTGTTGAAATTTTTGGATTAACTCAGGATATTGCTTTGCTGTGATATGCATCAAATCAAAGCCTTGCTGACCTTGGCTTTGTTCAGCAAAATCGAATTTATAGGCTTTGCCATCAACATTAAACATGGGTTTGGCATTTAACCCGCGTGCATCCTGAATTGGGAAAATAATTTCAGCCTGATCCCAAAGATAGTTGCGTTGAGATTCATTGCCGACCGCTTTAAATATTCCTTTACCAGACATCGTATTTTGATAGCTGATGGCTTTATAAATATTACGCTTGTAAGTGCTGTCTGATACGTCAAATTGTGCTGTCCAGTCTGTTGTTTCTGCCCCTAAACTAATAAAAACGGTTTGAGTACAATCATAGGTCTTCTTTTCTTCATTGGTACATGTGGTTTGAACTTGATAAGGAAGTTTTAAGTAAGGTGCAATGACTTGTTGTGGTCGAATTTGTTCATTGGCAATATCACGAATCACTTGTTGTTGGTAGCTTTGACGTTCCGTCACCAAGTTGGAAATAAAGAAAAGACCAATATAAAAAACCAAAATCAGGAACAGAATTGCTGCTATTTTCAGATAAATAAAATTACGGCGCATGGTGGAATCCATTGTCATTGTGATATGACAAGTATTCCGAATCGAGATGCACTTCCGATGAGTTCCGCTTGAAGCTTATGTGAAGTTTGTATGAAGTATCAGTGTAACTAGGACACCAGAACGATGATTTTCTAAGAAATCGAGAGCGTTAGCTGAGATATTTTGAATGCTAATTTTGCCCTGATGTTGTTGAATAATTTGCTGCACGATACTAAGACCAATTCCAGTACTTCGTTGTTGATTATGCGGACGTGCTAGCGAAAAATAAGTCTCAAAGACCCGAGCGAGTGCATAGTTAGGAATCGCTTCAGCTTCATTAAACAAGGAAATTTCAATACTATTCGTAACGCTATGCTGTTTCAATCGAACTGCAATCAAACCTTGTTCAGGGCAGAAATCTCTCGCATTATCCAATAGATTATTGAGTGCTTGTTTTAACCAAAATGGATCAGCATAGATTGAGCAATGCTCAGGAAGATCAAGTTGCACCTGTATTTTTTTACGCTGTAACGCGCTTTGTTGTTGCTGAAAACATTGTTGAATCAGCGTGCTTAGGTCGAGCATTTGAAATTCTAAAACATGCTGATTTTTTTCAAGTCGTGTCAGTAATAGCATGCGTTCGATTAAGGATTGTAGACGCTGACCTTGTTGCACAATATGGGTTGCAAATTGCTGTTGATCTTCTAAAGGTAAATCATCCTGTAATAATTCTGCACTGGCTTGGATTGCAGTCAGTGGACTTTTCAACTCATGAGTGAGCGTATTGACATAGTTTTCAACATAGGCTCGATCTTCCAATTTTTCCCGCATGTCACTGAGCGCTTGGGTCACTTGATTCAGCTCTTTGGCTGAATAGAAAAACGGTGCTTGATTCACAGGCGCAAGTGCTTGGGCGTAACGCCGTACTTTATCAATGCTATGTTTAAGCCAATAAGCAACCATACTGGCAAGTAATAAGCTGAGCGCTGCAATCCACAAGGCTTGATGAATGAGTTGTTGCTCGGCACGTTCAATATAGGGCTGTACGGATTGATTCGGTTTCCCGATACTCACCACACCGAGCAATTGTTGTTTATAGATAATCGGTGCAGCAATGTGCATGACGCTGCTACTTCGATCATTAGGATTGGTGGCGGTAGAGCGTGCGCCGTACTTGCCACGTAGCGTTAGGTAGACATCATTCCATCTAGAATAATCTTGTCCAACCGCTTTCCCTTCGGAATCATAAATGACGATACCATGCTGATCGGTAATATAAAGCTGTTGGTTAATTTGATCTTTTTTATGTTGCCAAATCGTTGCATCAAGTTGACGTGATAATGCAGCTTGAATCTTCTGATCAAACTCTAGGGTATTTACTTGTTGTTGATGTACATCTTCGGCAATGAGTTGCGCAATAATATTGGCATTTTCCGCGAGCGTGTCTTCGACCACTTGTCGTACATTGGGTTTGACTTGTTGGGTGAGGGTATAGGCAATAAAGCTGAGACTCAGTACCACCACCAAGCTAAAGAAAAACCAAATGCGGATAAAGATGGACATATTATGATGACATCAAAATTTAGGATATGAAGGGAAGTGTTATTTTCTTTGCTTCAATCTCGAATAGATCACCTGATTGTATTTCAATGATTATTCGTGAATGACCATTTTCTAAAATAGAGAAATCTAAAATTTGATTGATAGAGATACTTTTACCCCATTCATTGTGATTAGCAATATGAAAGTTTTTAAATTTTTCAGCAATGAGTGTGACATCTTCAGATTGATTATTTCTGAGCTGAACTTTCAGATTTGATTGAATCCAATCTATATGAATGGAGATAAGTGACCAATCATGCATATCAATCTTTTCTTTCATTCTAGTATTGTCTGTATTTGCAGTATTGAAACCGTATTTTAAGCCTGTACCAAACTATACCCAAACCCTCGATGCGTTCGAATAGGATCATCGGGGGTAATTTGTTTAAGTTTTTGCCTTAGACTTTTGATATGAGTATCCACTGTCCGTTCTAAACTATGCTCAGGATGTTCCCAAATATGATCCATGAGTTGCTGACGACTAAACACTTGTTCTGGATGTTGAATTAGTAAAAACAACAAACGATATTCATATCGCGTCAGTTGCAGCATTTGCCCATGATATTGAATTTGTAGCGATTGTGGATTGCACGTCCACGTAGCAGATTGCAAAGTAATTTCTGTTGGTGTGATGGGTGGTTGTGATGGAATATTTTGCGTTTGTACTTCCATTCTACGCCAAATGGCTTTAATTCGTGCCACAATTTCTCGTGCGCTAAAGGGCTTAGTACAATAATCATCAGCACCGATTTCTAAACCGACAACCCGATCAATTTCATCATCGCGAGCAGTTAAAAATAATAAAGGTGTTTGATATTTTTGACGCAGTTGTTTGCAGACTTCAAAACCATTGAGATCAGGTAAACCTACATCTAAAATAATAAAATCAAAAGTCTGTTGAGAGAGTAATTCGAGTGCTTGCATTCCTGTATTTGCCCAACTGACACTCCAACCTTCACGTTCAAGTGCATAACGCAGTGGTAATACAATGGCAGCTTCATCTTCAATACAGAGAATTTGTTTTTGATTCATAATAATCAGTAATCAATATTTTCTAATTTTATGATGTAAGTTTAACTGAAGTCTGGATCGAGAGAACTAATGTTGAGAATTTTTATAAAAGATAAATAAGAAAAGGACACCTGAAGTGCCCTGTAATATTCGGATTTGATCGTCACGCTAACCACAGGAGCAAATGCTAAAAGCGAGGATTTCTTTAGCAAGGGCAAGCAACAAGGATAATGTTACCGCGCCGCCTAGAGTACTGAAAACCGCATAAAAAGCAAACATAAATTTTAGTTTGGGATATGCTTTTGTGTAAAAAAACGCCACTACCATAAAGAAAGTTGAGATTCTTGTTGCATGGGCTGTAATTGATAGACACCAACACCGACTAAACGGAATTGAAAAGTGGGGTCAATATGCATTTCATTCAGTAGTTGAAAGATGACTTGTGTTAAGTCCTGTTCAGATTGTAGCGCTTGTTTGAAACTTTTACTGTGTTGTAAAACCTGAAAATTTTTAAGTTTAAGTTTTACATTGACTCCCCGAGCAGTTAATTGTTTTTTATTCAGACTACGCCACACTTGCCCAGCTAGGGGCTGCCAAGTGTGATGACATTCTTCAAGTGTATAATCATCATCAAAAGTGATCTCTTTTGATATTTGTTGGCGCTCCCGTTCTGCTTTTACAGGGCGATGATCAATCCCTTGAGCATATAAATACAGTTGTTTTCCGTATTTGCCAAAATGATGAATAAGTATATTTTCTTCTATTTTTTGTAGATCACCAAGCGTATGTAAATTCAGCTGACTTAATTTTTCTTGAGTGACTTTACCGACCCCTGGAATTTTATTGAGCGCTAAATCCTGAATAAAATTGAGTACCTGATGAGGTTTTATCACAAATAAACCGTTAGGTTTGTTCCAATCAGAGGCAATTTTTGCCAAAAATTTATTGGGAGCTACACCAGCGGACGCAGTGAGTCCTGTCACCGCAAAAATATCAGCACGAATGTGTGCAGCGACTTCAGTCGCACTCGGAATGTTTTTTAGATTCTCAGTCACGTCTAAATAAGCTTCATCTAATGATAGCGGTTCAATTAGAGGGGTGTATTGTTGGAAAATCTGATGAATTTGTGCTGAAACTTCACGATATTTTTCAAAATTAGGCTCAATCACGATAACCTGTGGGCAGAGTTTTTTGGCTTGTCCCATCGACATCGCCGAGCGTAGGCCAAATACGCGAGCGGGGTAGGATGCTGCAGCAATTACAGCACGAGGGTGATGTGAAGAAATCACCACAGGTAAGCCGTTGAGATCAGGGCGTTCTCTGAGTTCAACCGATGCATAAAAGGCATCCATATCAATGTGGATGATTTTGCGCAGTTCACTTGGCATCTACGATGCCTTGTTGTTTTAAAAAGATTCGCCACTGTTTCGGTGACTCTGCATATACGTTCAGATCAACAGGTTTGGGAATCCCATCTATCTTTCCACTTTGACTATGTTGCCAAAAGAGCCATTTTCGTCCATCTTTGAGTTCAGGTTTACCCTCATAATCCCTCACCCATAATGGGGTATTGCTAAAATTACTCATCAAGACAATGTGGTAAAAAGTCTTGGAAATATAAAAAATAGGTTGTTTGCCATAATGTTTGTGTAGTTGATCATTCATGATCTGAATTTCTTTGAGTAGCTGCTCTTTGGTATAGGTATTAATGCAATTACTGTCATATTCAAGATCAATCACAGGTGGTAAGGCATCTGCTTTCTTTGGCACAGTAGCGATAAAATTTTCAGCCTGAACGGTGCCATCACGGCAGAGACGGTAGAAATGATACGCACCGACATGTAAACCTCTTTCACGTGCTTTGAGCCAATTCTGCTGAAAATTTTGATCTTTGAAATCGCCACCTTCGGTGGCTTTGAGATACACGAATTGGTATTGCATCGGAGAGATCTTTTTCCAGTTAATCTCACCTTGATGATGTGATACATCAAATCCACGGATTGAATAGTTTTGTGCTACGGCTTTTTGTTGATAGAACAATCCAAAATAACTGACGATACCGAGCATCACTGTTAAAGCAATACTAGTCAGTGCTGGATAATGCTGAGAGAGTGGATACTTCGGTATTTTCTTTGCCATAATGAGATTTTGTACTATGCAATATCGAGTTGAGTGCTAGATTTACAGTATTCGTTATGCAGCGATTGTACTCGGTTTAGCTTTTAGATTGATCATCTGATGGCTCAATTGTTCCACAAATTTACATGATGTATTGAGAGTAATCCTAGACATTCTCTTATGGAGACTCATCCGTAGTTTCTTTTGGGATCTGCCAAAAGATGATTGCAGTAATGATGTTAATACAACCCAGTGTAATTAATGTGGCATGGAAAGCACTGCTCATTGATGTCGTTGAAAGGTGCTGACTGAATAGATTAATCAATGTGCCTGCCATTGCGACCCCAATACTCATAGACAGCATCATTATCATTGATAAGAAACTATTACCGCTGCTGGCATCGTGTTGTGGCAAGTCCTTGAGAGTGAGCGTATTCATGCCTACAAACTGTAGCGAATTTAATGTGCCAAAAATAAACAAGTGTAAGACTTTCAACCACAGTGGAGTCACTGCTGTCATGAATGAGAAGCTCGCAATACATAATCCGACCAAGATGGTATTGGTGAGTAGAAAACGACGATATCCTACACGTTGAATTAATGGACGGATAATGGGTTTCGAAAATAATGAACCCAAGACCAATGGAATCATCATTAATCCTGTAATGAAAGGTTCAAAGCCAAAGACGACTTGCAACATCAAAGGTAAAATAAAAGGAATAGCATTACTGCCTAAACGCGCAAAGAAATTACCTAATACACCGATCGAGAAGATTTTGTAACGGAATAGACGCCCATGAAATAATGCATTTTGATGGGTGTGCGCATGATAGGCATAGCTAACCGTGGCAATTATACCAATCAACAATAAGCTGATACTCACAAGATTTGAATATTGTGAGGAGGCCATATTTTCAATGCCTAAGGATAAACCGACCATCGCGCCCATTAATAAGATAAAACCGCTGAAATCGAAAGTTTTCACCGTCGGCTCTTTTTGATTGGGCATGATCTTAAATGTCATGATCATACCGATAATACCCATCGGAAGATTAATCAAAAAAATCCAATGCCATGTTGCGACTTCAACTAACCAACCGCCTAATGTAGGTCCAATCAGTGGACCGATTAGCCCTGCCAAACTCATGAGACTCATGGCTGAAAGAAATTGGGAGCGTGGAATTAGCTTTAATAAAGCCAAACGGCCTACAGGCATCAGTAATGCACCGCCGGCTCCTTGAATGACACGGAAAAACAGGAGTTGTTCTAGATTTTGAGATAAGCCACATCCCAATGATGCCAAGCTGAAAATCACCATAGAGCTGAGATAAATATTACGAATCCCAAAACGATCGGCTAACCAACCACTCAAGGGAATACAGGCTGCAACAGATAATACATAGGCGACAATCACACTATGCATTTGTAATGGATTCTCATTCAGTTGAATCGCCATGCCTGGTATTGCAGTATTCACGATGGTGGTGTCTAAGGCTTGCATAAAAAAGCCAATCGAAACCAATATGACCAACCATCGAAATTCGGGCTGTACAGCTTGGTGTGTTGTCGTGGTCATGAGTTCTGACACATAAGAAATCGGTTCTAGTTTAATGCAAGCCTATTGGAAATAAAGACCAAAATTGTCAAAGAGTGGTCATGGAACTGACATTAAAGTGTCATCGAACTTGCATCTCAAATCACTAAATTAACCATACAAAATAAGGGTATGGAATTTGATGATGAAATTTAAGATTTCAGTTTTATTGACAACATTGTTGTCTGTCGGGTTGGTTGCCTGTAATGAGAATGATAACGCTACGAACTCAACAGAGGTTGTAGAAGCAACGCCTGAAACAATGAAGTTAAGTCTGTTAGGGCGTTATGAAACCAAGGTGTTTGTTAAAAGTGCAGCTGAGATTCCTGCGTATGATGCGGCAAGTAAACGCTTATTTGTAGTCAATGCACAAAAAGGTTTAGTCGATGTTTTAGATGCATCTAAACCAGCACAGCCTGTACACATTGCAGAGCTTTCAGCACGAACTTATTTAGCAAATTCTGAAGTAAATAGTGTTGCTGTGAAAAATGGCATTGTTGCGATTGCAGTACAAGCTGAGAATAAAACGGATACCGGAATGGTGGTGTTTTTTAATGCCAAAGATCTCAGTTTTATTAGCAAAGTGAGTGTAGGTGCTTTACCTGATATGCTGACTTTTAGTCCAGATGCTAAAACGGTTTTAGTCGCAAATGAAGCAGAACCGAATGATGATTATTCGGTTGATCCTGAAGGTTCGATCAGCATTATTGATATCAGCAATATCCAACAACCTAAAGCCAGTGTGGCAGGTTTTAGTGCATGGAATAATCAAAAGTCAGATTTATTAGCCAAAGGAGTACGTATCTTTGGTCCAAATGCCAGCGTTGCTCAAGATTTAGAACCTGAATATATAACCATTTCAGCAGATAGCAAAACCGCTTGGGTCACGTTACAAGAAAATAATGCAATTGCGAGAATAGATATCGCACAACAGAAAGTCACCGATATTTATCCATTAGGCTATAAAGAGCATAGTTTGGTTGAGAATGCTTTAGATTTGAGTGATCGGGATTGTGATCCAAAAACGGATTGTAATGGTGATGGTGTTATTGATACCAAAGATAAAGATAAGGGAATTATCAATATCAAACCTTGGGAAGGTTTAGTGGGGATGTATCAACCAGATTCGATTGCGAACTATCAGGTGAATGGACAAACTTATTTGGTGACTGCCAATGAAGGGGATTCACGAGCTTGGTTAAAAGATGCTGAGGCATATTTTGGTGGTGATACCAGTAAGGGCTTTGTAGAAGAAATTCGCGTTAAAGATCTGTTTAAGAGTAGTGGTTTTACCAATAAAGTCAAAGATGAGTATCCAGCGCATTTACAGAAAATCGCTGTAGGCGTAAAAGGTGCACGATTAAATGCATCAACTTTTGGTTATTGTGGCGCAACGGCAACAGATGCAAAAGGCTGTCGTGAAGATGGTCAATTAGGTCGTTTAAAAGTGACGTGGACCAAAGGATACCAAATGAATCAAGACGGTACACCAAAACTGGATGCAGATGGTTATCTGGTTTATGACAAACTCTATGCCTATGGTGCACGTTCATTTAGTATCTGGAATACCCAAGGTCAACTTGTTTGGGATTCGGGCAGCGAATTTGAAAAGAAAATAGCAGAGTTATTCCCTAAATACTTTAATAGTGATCATGAAGAAGTCACTTTTGATAAGCGAAGTGCTGCCAAAGGTCCAGAACCAGAAGGTATTACTGTGGGGACAATCGGGAAGAAAACCTTTGCTTTTATTGGTTTGGAACGTATGAGTGGCGTCATGGCGTATGACATCACCACGCCGAATAAACCTAAGTTTATTGAATATTTTACTACCCGTAACTTTGTAGAAACAGATATTGCGCAGCAGGGTGATTTAGGACCTGAGGGGTTGATCTTTGTCTCAGCAAAAGACTCCCCAAATGGCAAGCCATTACTGGTGGTTGGTAATGAAGTCAGTGGTTCAACGGCTGTTTACCAAGTTAATCTTCAATAAACTCTTGGCATAAAAAAAACGGATCAATTTGATCCGTTTTTTTATGTTGAGTATTTTAGACTTCGATACGTGTAGGACTATTCAAATTTTTAATTACATTGGTAATTTGTTCAAGCGAATCACAAATAATCACTTTGGCACGATGTTGAGGAGGTAAAAATCCCTCTTCAACTGCATGATCTAGTTGAGCAATCAAGGCATCATAAAAACGATTAACATTATAAATAATCATCGGTTTTTGGTGCTGATTGAGTTGGCCCCAAGTCGCTATTTCTAAAATCTCTTCAAAAGTACCCAAACCACCAGGTAAAGCAATAAAAGCACTGGCACGTTCTGCCATCAATGCTTTACGTTCATGCATGGTTTCAACAATATGAAGCTCTGTTAATTTACTGTGTGCAATTTCATAGTCCAACATAAACTCAGGAATTACACCGACTACTTCACCGCTATGTTCGAGTACAGTATCTGCAACTTGACCCATTAAGCCAATACTTGCCCCGCCATAGACAATTCCAAGACCTTGATTCGCGATGTGTTGAGCAAGTTCGATGGCTTTATCTCGATAAATGGGTTTGTTACCTGTACGAGAACCGCAATATAAAGCAATAAGGGATTGGGTGGTTTTTTTGGGAGTAGAAGAAATGGTTTTTTTATCTGTCATTCTAAATACACTATTCATTCGGTTTATTTTCACCTTATCATTTTCATTGTGCTTGTCTAGGTTAAATGACTTTTATGACAGTTTTATGCACACTTTACGTACAAAACAATATCATGAATTTTAGAAAAAATTTGAAAACAACAAGCACATAAAAAAGATGAATTTCACTGCAATCTTGCCTATACTGAAAATCCTTTTATTAATTTATGTACCTCTATGAGTAGTGGTTGTTGTCGCTCCGCTTTGTTCTTATTTCCTAAAAAAAATGTTTTGGCTATTTGTGCTGACCTTTTAAAATTTCAACTACATAACGATATTGCTGATTTTGCAGAGGAGTCACATCAATGATTTTTGAATGGATGTCTGATCCTGCTGCATGGGTTGGTTTAGCCACATTGGTGGTGCTTGAAATCGTCCTAGGTATTGATAACCTAGTATTTATTGCAATCTTGGCAGAAAAACTACCACCAGAACAACGTAATGCTGCTCGTAGAGTTGGTTTGATTCTCGCCTTAATTATGCGTCTAGGATTGCTTGCTGCAATTGCATGGGTTGTGACTCTAACTGAACCACTATTCCATATTTTTGACCATGCCTTTTCTGGTCGTGACCTGATTTTGCTGTTTGGTGGTGTGTTCTTACTCTTCAAAGGGACGATGGAGTTACATGAAAGAATCGAGGGTCACCAAACACTGAAAGAAGAAAATCCTGTACATGCGACTTTTTGGATGGTGATTGTTCAGATTGTAGTTTTGGATGCCGTCTTTTCTTTAGATAGTGTGATTACTGCGGTTGGCATGGTGAAGCATCAAAGTGTCATGATGCTAGCAATGATTATCGCTGTTGGTATTATGCTTTGGGCATCCAAACCGCTGATGGATTTTGTGAATAAGCATCCAACAGTGGTGATTCTGTGTCTTGGCTTCCTGATGATGATCGGTTTCTCATTAGTGGTTGAAGGCTTTGGTTTCCATATTCCGAAAGGTTACTTGTACGCTGCGATTGGTTTCTCTGTCTTAGTGGAAATCGTGAATCAGACCATGCGTCGTAATCAAGAGAAATTGGTGACGACGACTGATTTACGTTATCGCACAGCTTCTGCCGTTTTGCGTATGTTGGGCAGTAAAGGTAATGGTAATGAAGGTCAAAATAAAGAAGCCGAAGATGTTTTAGCGACTCAAGCCTATGCCAAAGAAGTGTTTGACGAAGATAATGGCGTCTATCACAGCGTATTGGTACAGGGTGTTTTAGGCTTATCTGAGCGTCCTGTGAAATCTGTGATGACGCCGCGTCCTGAATTAGAATGGTTAGATTTAGATGCTGATCCGGCAGAGTTGAAAGAACGTTTAATGGCAATGACCCATTCGCGGTTGATTATTGCGCGTGGTGAATTAGACAATATTGAAGGTGTTGTTTTAACGCATAAAGTGTTGAATGAATATATTGAAACAGGTGCAATTGATTTCAGTAAACACTTACGTGAGCCTGTGATTGTGCATGAAAATGCACAAGTATTAATGGTGATGGAGCAGTTACGTCAGGCTCCATTACAAATTGCCATCGTTTTAAATGAGTACGGTTCTATCGAGGGAATTGCAACGCCGATAGATGTACTAGAGGCGATTGCGGGTGAATTCCCTGATGAAGATGAGCTGGAAGCAGCGGCAGAAAGTCTTGATGATGGTTCGATGTTGCTGGAAGGTTCAACTGACATTCGCCATGTATCACTGTTATTAGGTAAAGATCTGGTTGATGAAAGTGAAGAATATTCAACTTTATCTGGTTATGTGTTATTCCATTTAGGTCGTTTACCTGAAAATGGGGAAATGGTTGAAGCTGATGGCTATCGCTTTGAAGTTGTTACAATGGATGGGCACAAAATTGAAAAAGTGCGTATTATTGCCAAAGAAAAGTTAGCCGATACATAATTAAGTTTGTTTTAAATAGCCTCTGAGTTTTACGATCGTGATTACGGTCGTTTTGCTCAAGGCTATTTTTATTTGAGTATTGAAATGACATTGACAGAGAATTGCCCATGTGGAAGTGGGCTATATGTAACATGTTGCCAACCTTTGCATTTGAAACAACAATTTGCTCAAAATGCAGAGCAATTAATGCGTTCGCGTTACAGTGCTTTTGCTTTACAACAGATTGATTATATTTTGGAAACCACCGCTTTGGGGCAGCAAGCCGCTTTGGATCGAGATGCGATTGCAGATTGGAGTCAATCCAATCAGTGGCTAAAATTAGAAGTCGTGCAGCACCAGCCAAAACTGGATAAAACCCATGCCTTGGTCGAGTTCAAAGCTCATTATTGTGATAAAAATCAGGGTGACAAACAGGCGCATATTCATCATGAAATTTCACATTTTGTTTTGCATCAGCAGCACTGGTATTTTCTTGATCCAACCTTGGATCTGCAAATCACCATGAAACAACCCTGTATTTGCGGTTCAGGGAAAAAATTTAAACAATGTTGTGCACAATTCATCTAAGTTTGTCTTAAAATAGCGCACACTTTGATGCCTGATTTAGGGATGTCGGCAGATGTTACTCACCGTGATTTATATTATTGCCATTACTGCGGAAGCGATGACAGGGGCGTTATCAGCAGGACGACGTAGTATGGACTGGTTTGGGGTAACACTGATTGCTTGTGTGACTGCTTTAGGTGGTGGTTCTGTTCGAGATGTTTTACTAGGCCATTATCCTTTAACGTGGGTCAAACATCCTGAATATTTGGTTCTGACTTGTTGTGCAGCGTTTGTCACCATTATTATCGCCAAATGGATGAAGCATTTACGCAGTGTATTCTTATTGCTCGATGCCATGGGTTTAATTGGTTTTACGATTATTGGTTGTCAAATTGCATTATCGATGGGGCATGGTTTTGTAGTTTCTGCCGTGGCAGGCGTGTTAACGGGAGTTTCAGGCGGTATCCTACGAGATATTCTCTGTAATGATGTGCCTTTGGTGTTCCGCCGTGAGTTGTATGCCAGTATTTCCTTCGTTGCAGTCATCTGCTATTGGGTGTGTTTGGAAATTGGTTTACCTCATGATTTGACTGTGATTTTTACTTTAGTATTTGGTTTTACCTTGCGTGTAATCGCAATTTATTTTGGTTTGCAAATGCCGAAATTTATTTATAAAGAAGATGATGCTGAGTCTGCTTCTTCAACAGATGAGCATTAAAATGAATAATGATGCACTTAAGCAATTAAGACAGCAGATCAAGATTCTTAGTGATTCTTTTAGTCAAAATTAAAATAAGAGTGCTTTTTCTACAATTATTTGTATAGATTAATTACTTATGTTTTATGCGCCATAATTTGACGTCTTGATCTTTATCCTTATATTTTTATAAATTTAAGCACTTTATACTTTAAAAAAATATAGGGTCGATAGATAAATGTCTAAAAATTTAGAAGTCAAAATAATTTCACCTAATCACCCTGAATTTAAGGATTTATTGGAGGAAGGGGAACTTGGATTGGGGAACAATCCGATAGAATGTGTACTTCGTAATATTTCTTATCCAGATGTGAAAAAAGTGCGAGAAAAGACCTATTTATCCCAAGAGGAGTTCGCTGCACGTTTACATATAGATATGAAAAAGCTTCAAAATTGGGAAAGTCGAAAGCGATCTCCAACGGGTTCAGTGTTGCTTTTACTTCGTATCTTAGATATTCAACCTGACTTAATTTTTAAGTAATCATATTTTATAGAAAAGAGAACAATAGTGAACCATTTGACATTTAAAAGCTTAATGAAATTAATTGAAAATAGCCCTTTAGATGAAAATAGTAGAGTTAAGTATGTTCGCCATAAGGATAAGAAACGATTCTTAGAGCTTTCTGAACATATTGTTCCTAATATTTCAGAGTTAGAGGGTTATCAAAGTGAACAGCGTAAAGATGTATTTAAAAATTTAGATTACATTATTTCTTTTATTGGTTTTGAGGGGCGAAAGTCCTTATTTTGGGGGGTATTTAAAGTCCATAGTGGGAGATATAACCCAGAGAAAGATCAGTATGAGTATGATCTTGAAGAAATGCCTCAATTTAATGCGCTAAAATTTAGATTAGTTATTGATTGGGGGGATGCAGAAAGGTCATGGCATCAACATTATCATAATGCAGATAAAAAAGTAATAGAGTTATATTCTGATCAACCTATGGAAAAGTTTCCAGGATATGAACATATCCATTTGTCATGGAATCAGTTGAAATATGTCATTGATAAAGAATCATGGAAAATTGCTTTACAAAATCAAAAAGCTGTTTATCTCATTACCGATATTTCTAATGGAAAAATGTATGTAGGGTCAGCATATGGTGAAAATATGCTTTTAAATAGATGGCAAAATTATATCAAAAGTGGGCATGGTGGAAATATTCAGTTAGAAAAACTGAGTCGAGAATATATTGAAAAGAATTTTAAATTTTCTATTTTAGATATTTTTAAATCAACAACTGATGACCAAGTCATATTAAATCGAGAAAGTTGGTGGAAGAATACATTACTTACGAGAACATTTGGTTATAACGCTAATTAATTAAAAGAATAGTGAGTATCAAAGCGATACTCACCATAGAAAGTGATAGATCAAGTTATCTTCTATACAAAGACACCATTTGACGTTTAAACAACAACAAGGGGTTGTCACAAGCCATTCATCCACATAGCATACAAAGCATTGACGATAACAATGATTTTGGATGACTTGCTGAAATGACCAGCCTTGCACATCATGCAACCGAAAACCGCTCCGTAGCCGAATTCACAGAACAAGCTTACTTAAATTATGCCATGTACGTGATTATGGATCGTGCATTGCCGCATATCAGCGATGGTTTAAAACCTGTACAACGCCGTATTGTCTATGCAATGAGTGAGCTGGGCTTGAAGTCAACAGGCAAGCCGAAGAAGTCAGCCCGTACTGTTGGCGATGTACTTGGTAAATATCATCCGCATGGTGACTCAGCCTGTTATGAAGCGATGGTATTGATGGCACAGCCATTCAGCTACCGTTATCCATTGATTGAAGGTCAAGGCAACTGGGGTTCACCTGATGACCCTAAGTCATTTGCTGCAATGCGTTATACCGAAGCCAAATTGTCTGCTTATAGTGAATTATTACTGACTGAGCTTGGGCAAGGAACGAGTGAATGGCAAGATAACTTTGATGGTTCGATGAAAGAACCGATTACTTTGCCTGCAAGGATTCCCAATATCCTACTGAACGGTACGACGGGCATTGCAGTGGGGATGGCAACTGATATTCCACCGCATAACTTACGTGAAGTGGTCAAAGGTACGATTGCGCTGATTCGTAACCCTGAAACCACTGATGAAAAATTAGCAGAATATATTCCAGCACCCGATTTACCGACCAAAGCTGAAATTATTACGCCACCAGAAGAATTACTGAAAATCCAAACTACAGGGCGTGGTAGCTATCGTGCGCGTGCAGTGTATACGGTTGAAAAAAATGAGATTGTGATTACTGAGCTACCTTATCAAGTTTCAGGTTCAAAAGTCGTCACGCAAATTGCAGATCAAATGATTGCGAAAAAGTTGCCTTTGGTGGCAGACATTCGTGATGAATCAGATCATAAAAATCCAACACGTTTAGTCATTGTATTGCGTTCTAATCGTGTAGATGCTGAAACGGTGATGAGCCATTTATTTGCGACCACTGATTTAGAATCCAGCTATCGCGTTAATTTGAATATGATTGGTGCAGATGGTCGTCCTCAAGTCAAATCGATTCGCCGTATTTTGTTGGAATGGATTGAGATTCGTAAGCAAACCGTAACACGACGTCTACAATACCATTTAACTAAAATCGAAAAGCGTTTGCATATCTTGGCAGGCCTTTTAATTGCTTATTTAGATATTGATACCGTGATTCGGATTATTCGTGAAGAAGATCAACCAAAACCTGTTTTGATGCAGCACTTTGGGATTGATGATATTCAGGCTGAGGCAATTTTGGAGCTCAAGCTTCGTCATTTGGCTAAACTTGAAGAAATGGAAATCCGACGTGAACAAGAAGAACTGGAAGCAAAAGCAGCGATTATTCGCGAGCAACTTGCAAATCCTGAATCATTGAAAAATTTAATTATTGGTGAGTTAAAAGAAGACGCGAAAAAGTTCGGTGATGATCGTCGTTCACCGATTGTGACACGTGCAGATGCGGTACAAATCAAAGAGCAAGATTTAATGCCTGCGGAAACAGTAACTGTGGTCTTGTCAGAAGCAGGCTGGGTGAGAGCCGCTAAAGGTGGTGACGTTGATGCAGCAAATCTAAATTTCCGTGCAGGTGATCAATATTTGAGTCATGCAGTTGGGAAAACCAATCAGAGAGTCTACTTTTTAGATGAAACAGGGCGGAGTTATGCGCTGCCGATTAGTAGTCTCCCTTCTGCACGTGGTTTAGGCGAGCCATTGAGCTCAAAGCTTGCACCAGCCAGCGGCGTGTCATTTATTCAAGTATTTGTTGATGAGGACAGTAATGAGTTACTTGCTGTCAGTTCAAACGGATATGGATTTAAAACGCAAGCGGCGCAGTTAGATACCAATGCGAAAGCAGGTAAAGCCTTTTTGACAGTTGCAGACAATGCAACCGCTTTACCTTTATTGCCAATTCAACAAGCCACACATGTTGCAATTCTCAGTTCATCAGGGCGCTTATTGATCATAGATTTGGCTGAATTACCTGTTCTGAATAAAGGTAAAGGTAACAAGTTGATACAACTTGATGAAAAAGAGCAAATTTTATCCATGACAACACTGAGTTTAGATGAAATAATCCAAGTCGCTGCAGGACAACAACACCTAAAACTGAAAGGGGACGATCTCCAAAAATATATAGGAAAAAGAGCAACAAAGGGGCAACTTTTACCACGGGGATATCAAAAAGCAAATAGACTCCTCATTCAGAGATAAGGCTAGTATTCTGTGATAAAAATACGTTATATATGACAAGGTATTCATATTATTTGAATAGATTGACAGGGCAATTCCAAAAGTTAAAAAAAAGTTTTGTCATGGAAAGTAACGTCGTTACATTTTTAAGGATTACTACTCGGAGATAATGGCATTATGGAAAAAATTTGGTTTGCAGAATACCAAAAGACAGGAATCCCAGAAACAGTTGCGCTGCCTGCTGAAAACACCTCACTTGTTGATATTTTTGAACGCAATTTCCAAAAATTCGGTTCACGTGATGCCTTTATCTTCATGGATAAAGTTTTAACGTATAATGAATTAGAAGTCGCCAGCCGTAAATTTGCCACCTACCTGCAAGGTCTGGGCTTGAAAAAAGGATCGCGCGTTGCGGTGATGATGCCGAACGTATTCCAGTATCCAGTAGTTGCTCTAGGTGTATTCCGTGCAGGCTTAGTATTGGTCAATGTAAACCCACTTTATACTTCACGTGAGCTTGAGCATCAGTTAAATGACTCTGGGGCAGAAGCTCTTGTAATCATCGAAAACTTTGCTAGTGTTTATCAAAGCATTATTGGTAAAACACCAGTGAAGCATGTTGTGGTTGCTTCTGTCGGTGACATGCTCGGTACACTGAAAGGTACGATTGTAAACTTCGTTTTACGTAAAGTACGTAAACAAATTCCAGCATGGAATATTCCTGGCCACGTTAAATTTAATGCAGCGTTAGGTAAAGTAAATCCAAGCAATTATAAACGCCCAAGTTTGACCTTAAGCGATACTGCTGTACTGCAATATACAGGTGGTACGACAGGTGTTTCTAAAGGTGCTGAGTTAACACACCGTAACTTGGTTTCTAACCTATTACAATGTGATGGTATTTTCTCAAGTAAATTTGGCACAGGTGACGGTTCTAAAGATGATCGTATCGTGTGTGCGTTACCGCTTTATCACATCTTTGCATTCATGGTGTGCGCGCTTTACGGTATGTATAAAGGTCAAGCGAATATCTTGATTCCGAACCCACGTGACCTACCAGCAGTCGTTGGCGAATTACGTAAATACCAACCTTCTTTCTTCCCAGCAGTAAACACCTTGTTTAATGCCTTAGTGAATAACGAAGAATTCAAACAGCTTGACCATAGCAAATTGAAGATGGCAATGGGTGGTGGTATGGCGGTATTGCCATCGACTGCTGAAGCGTGGAAAAAAGTAACAGGCACCATCATCATTGAAGGTTATGGCTTGTCTGAGACTTCACCAGTTGCAACAGCAAACCCTCCTGCAACGACTGAGTTTAGCGGCACGATTGGTATCCCATTACCATTGACTGAAGTTGCTTTACTTGATGATGATGGTAACGAAGTGGCATTTGGTGAGCAGGGTGAAATTTCGATTCGTGGCCCACAGGTAATGAAAGGCTACTGGAATCGTCCTGATGAAACTGAGAAAGTCATGACCAAAGACGGTTTCTTCCGTACGGGTGATGTTGGTGTCATGGATTCACGCGGTTATTTCAAAATTGTAGACCGTAAAAAAGATATGATCTTGGTTTCAGGCTTTAACGTTTACCCGAGTGAAATTGAAGAAGTGATTGCGAAGCATCCAAAAGTATTGGAAGTTGCTGCGATTGGTGTGCCAGATGAAAAATCAGGTGAAGTGCCTAAATTATTCATCGTGAAAAAAGATCCTTCATTAACAACTGAAGAAATTATTGCTTATGCAAAACAAAACTTAACAGGCTATAAATGCCCACGTTATGTTGAGTTTATGGATGATCTACCAAAATCGAACGTAGGTAAGATCTTACGTAAAGATTTACGTAAACCAGCTTAAGAATCCCACTTAGTCTCCGTTTAAAATAAGGGAGCTATTGGAAATAAAAAACGCCACAATTGTGGCGTTTTTTTTATTTGGGCTTATTGAGTATTATTTGATTTCATCAACCAACGATCAATATAAGGCCGTCCAATCCCAACAATGCCGACAAATACAAGCATGGTCGCAAGTTGAAAACGTAAGCGAATTGGGTCAATTCCATTAAAGCTGAAGTAATTGTCCGCAAAAACGTAGAGAACAACTATCGTTAGCCAGTGCCAAAGAGTGAAACGCTGAATCCCCACCGCATAAAAGGCAATGGTTAGCACCACAAAAGTTCCCAATGTAGACTGCCAGTTTAAGTTGGCACAAATCACGCTGAGTAGAAATGCGATGATGGGCAACACTACTTTCAGCGCGCGGTCAACTAAAAGCTGATGCTGCCGTTGTTTGGCAAGGACATCAAACATTTCTTTTTCATTTTGAGGTTGCATAACTTGACCTTAAAACAGTATGAAAAAAACAGAACTTTTACACAAAGAAAATATTTAAAGGAAACACTTGGCGAACAAGCACAAATGAAAATTCAATAGATTATGAGTTATGATAGCATGATCAGCAGAACTTCAAATGATGGATGTGAGCATGCAAGGTATTAGCGGCATTATATTGATGATTATCATCGCATGTTTGTTGCCGTATGTTTTTACCCTGATTGCAAAAGCAAAAGGTGGTTTTCAGGCAAAGGATAACCAGAATCCGCGTGAATTTTTGGCGAAAACGACAGGTCTAGCCGCCAGAGCCAATGCAGTACAACAGAATAGTTTTGAAAGTCTACCCTTATTTATCGCTGCAATTTTAATGGCCGAATATATGGTTGTGCCTGAGAAATTTATTCTGAGCTTAGGCTGGGCATATATCGTATTGCGCATTATTTATGGAATATGTTATTTGGCCAATCTAGCGACCTTGCGCTCAATCATCTGGTTTTTTTCAATATTTTGTCCAATTTTATTGTTTGTGATTACGATTAAAGTGACCTAAATTGATGTTGAGTATAAAATTCTTTAACGCTCAGCATATCTAGCATCATTTTTATGGTATTCACGCTATAATCTGTCGGATTTACATCTAAGTTCACAAGATAAAAGAGTGTTGATATGAGTTATAGCAATATTCCTGCGGGTAAAGACGCACCAAATGACATCTATGTCATCATTGAAATTCCTGCAAACGCAGCGCCAATCAAATACGAAATCGATAAAGATTCTGATGCGTTGTTTGTAGACCGTTTCATGGGCACAGCAATGTTCTACCCAGCAAACTACGGTTATGTACCAAATACATTGTCTGAAGATGGCGATCCATTAGACGTACTTGTTGTAACTCCACATCCTGTTGCTGCGGGTTCTGTGATTCGTTGCCGTCCAGTGGGCAAACTGAATATGGAAGATGATGGTGGTATCGATGCGAAACTGATCGCTGTGCCACACGAGAAATTATCTCCATTGTATAAAGATGTTCAGGAATATACCGATCTTCCACCGCTGTTGATCAGTCAAGTTGAGCATTTCTTCCAGCATTACAAAGATTTAGAACCAGGTAAATGGGTAAAAATCAGTGGTTGGGAAAATGCTGATGTTGCAAAAGCTGAAGTGTTGAAAGCAATCGAAGCTGCTAAAAAATAATTTTGAAAAAATAAAGCCAGATTTTATCACCCTAAAATCAGGCTCATAAAAAACCGCCATTCAATTGAATGGCGGTTTTTTATGAATTGATCTAAAGTGAATTAGAACAGTTTCACAGGAATATCAAGGAATAAACGCCATTCATTGGTTGAGCCAATGACATTGCTGACATATTGACCAGAAACATTATTATAGGTATCACTTGAACGTAAGTAAGAATAGCGAACACGTAGGCTTGCATCTTTCAATGCACCTGTTTGAACTGTATATTTGACTTGGTTAAAGAACTCATGTTCTTCGGCTTGGTCAATGATTTTTGAGCGATCTGTTATTTTAGCGATATCAATATCCCAACCATAGACAAATGCAGTTGTCCAGTTTAGACCAGGTAAACCGTGATTTTTGAAGTTGTAGTTATATTGTAGCCCGACAGATTTTTCATCATTGCCATTAAAGTCACCTAAATAGGAATTAGGCACATAGATACTTTGTAAACCATCAGCATTATAGCCATAGTCATATCCAGTATTACCTGTGTTATCTTGATAAGAAAGCATGACATTATGTACATCTTTGCCATAGCCCACTGAAACAGCCCAAATCGAGTTTTTACGGTTTGCTAGATCATCTGTGGTATGTGAATCAGTGAGCGCATCTTTATCCCATTTTGTATGATAACCCATGGCATCAAGTGTTAAGGTACTCTTGTCTTTTAAGCTTTGGGTAAAGTTTACATTGGCATAATGACGTTCTAGCTTATCTTGAACATCTAAGCCATAATACGATGAATTGAGTTGATCATTAAATTTATATTTAGCACCCCAAACTACTGCACGATCAAGCCCTTGACCTGTCACATCTTTATCGGTACTAATTTGGTTTGACATTTGGTTTTTTGTGAACTTACCTGCAACCACATTTAGATTTGGAATTTCATTACTTTCAACGAAAACACCTGTGTAATACTCAGGTACTAAACGGGCTTGATTACTTGCCATGACAGGAAGTGTTGATACCTGTGTACCATAAGTCACGGTTGTGTTGGAAATACGTGCTTTCACATTGGCACCACCACGAGCCCAATGATCATAAGCAAATCCACGATCATCTACAGGAATCATTTGATTACCCGTATTATTATTCGCACCAAGCTTGAAAGATGCATCACCTACTACGCCAACACCAAAGCCAATAATACCCTTTGTAAAACCTGATTGAAGATCAAAAATGGCAGTTTGCGCTGTTGAGCTTGTATCATTTGTTAAACCGTCTTTTTTATCACGATTGAAAAAGCCTGTGCGGAACAATACTGAACCATTTGCATCCTCAACAAAACCTTTTGCTTCGCTTTGTTCGCTTGCGTATGTTGAGGAGATCAATGCGGCATTAATCAAAACCGCCAATATAAGTTTCTGTGCCTTTGGCATAGGTAGCCTCATAATAAATAAGATCAATTTCGGTCAGAATCGAAATTTTGACCAATTGTATAAGTTATGCATAAAAAAGATAGATTTTTATTAAAATATTTTAATTAAATTTACACAAAATTCAGCTAACATTTTATGATTTAATTATCGTTTAAAATTAAATCATATTTAAATTAATATATTGATTTTTATTAATATATTGTTTTATTTTAATCGTAAAATATATTGATTATTTTTTGGTTAAATACATTAAAAATACGTGATTTGTTTCTGTTTTTTCTCTTTTATTTTAATGATTTATTTTTTCTTTGATCAAAAGCTATTCGACTGATTTGCAAAAAATTACATCCCGACGAATGACATTTTTCGCTGTACAAAAACACACCATTATTTTCAGGAAGATTTAAGTTTTATCTGTGCACTTTTAGGGGGCTATTTAGGCTATATCAACATATTTGATTGTTATTTAAGGAGAAAAGCACTTTTTATTAAATTGAATTGCATTATTTTTGTGCATTTTTTAGGCACAACAATGGCAGTGCTTCTTAATGGTTCAGAAAAATGAACCTTATTAAAGAAAAAATAATATTTCAGCACAGCCAAATGGCGTCGATAGCACTCTTACTGAACAGAAGCTAGATTTAGCAAGCATTTCTAAAAGTTGGCACAGCAATTGCTAATTACAAAATGATGCAACTTAAAACATAAATCAGTCGAATATCCATCATGGGGGAGATCAATATGATGAAATTTGCATGTAAAGCGATCGCGTTGAGTATTTTTGCTGTGACTTCGACTTTTGCTATGGCAGAAGATAAACCTTCATTATATGGTATTACTGCATCGGGCAATGTTTCAGCTGTAACAGATTATCGTTTTCGTGGTGTGACACAATCTTCGAATAATCCTGCGATTCAAGGTGGATTTACATTTTCACATACTTCAGGTGCGTATTTAGCACTTTGGGGTTCAAGTGTAGATTTCGGTATTCCTGGTGTTTCAACTGAAACTGACGCTACATTAGGTTTTACTAATAGTTTTGCCTTAACAGATAAAATTAAACCAACCTACGATGTAGGTGTAATTCATTATGGATATATAGGTTCTAAATCTAATGCTGTAAATGGATATAATGGTAAGAAAGGTTTAGCTTTTACAGAAGTATTTGGTAAGCTGACTTTCCCTGAAACATTATTAGCAGGTGATGCTCTAAGTGTAGGCGTGAATTATTCACCTGATTACTGGGGTAGAACTGATGATTTTTGGTATTTTAACTTAGGTTACTCAGCACCAATTGCAAGCACAGGTTTAACAGGTTTAGCATCTGTAGGGTATAATAAATTAAAAAATAAAGACGCTTTAAGTGTTGTTGCTGGTGGTCCTGGAAAAGATGATAATTATATCGACTATAAAGTTGGTGTAAATTATAACTTCTTAGGTATCCTCGCTGAAGTTGATGTTGTTGGAACAAATGTAAGTACTTCAGGTATGAGCGATAATGCTAAAAAACCTTATGATACGGGTGTTTTATTTAGTTTGACTAAAACATTCTAATTTAAAAAACATTTATAAACCTTTAAAAAGCCAGCAAATTGCTGGCTTTTTTTATTCATTCTTAGAAAAGAAAAAACGAAAATTTCATATTAAAAATAGGTGCTAATTATGTGCGCCTCTATATTTAAAGATGCATTTTATTATCACATTTTAATCCTGAGCGGTTGATTGATTAATATAAAAATATACTCAACATTTTAAAAATATATTTATAATCAATGGTTTGTATTTAATTTAAATTTAAATTGTACTTTTGGCACAGCATTTGCAAATTTCATCATGATGCAATTTAGAACATAAATCAGTTGAATATCTAAATCATGGGGGAAATCAATATGATGAAATTTGCATGCAAAGCTACAGTTCTAGCGATGGTATTTACAGCATCAACTTTAAGTTTGGCTGAAGAAACAAAGCTACCATTTCCAGGAACGATTACAGGCAATGTAAACGTAGTATCTAGTTATAATTTACGTGGTATGACAAATTCACCTGAAAGTGATACACCTGCAGTACAAGGTGGACTTGATTATACGCATGATAGTGGATTCTATTTGGGATACTGGTTTTCGACCTTAACTGCTGCATATGCAGATTTTAATACCTCACCGACAGATGTAAAAGAAGCTAAAAAGTCATTTGAAAATGATTTATATGCTGGTTATAAAGGTAAGATTACAGATGATCTTGGTTATCAAATTGGTGGTACGGTTTATTACTATTATCCAGGTTGGGAATCAACGGGATATGAAACAATTGTCGGACTGAGCTACAAAGACTTTAATATTACTGCTCAGACATTATTAAATAATGTGACTTTTGGTAATAAAGGTGACACCTATTTCTTGGCAACTTATGCATCTAAATTAGCTGGCGGATTTACAGGTAAAGCACAAGTTGCGGCTTATTATTATGGTGATGATGATGAGTATTTAGCTTACCAAGCTAAAGCAGGAGATGTCACCAAAACTGATTTTGCTTTCCGTCACGCAACTCTTGGACTGTCACATCCTTTAGGTAATACTGGTGCAACTTGGAGTCTAGACTATATCTTCGGTGGCTATACTCGTGATGAAACAAAGCAAAAAAATAAAGTTGTTTTGGGTTTAGGTTACGCTTTCTAAGAACAATAAAAACCAAAGCGACCTATAAGGTCGCTTTTTTATGGTCTGGTTTTAAGTTGAATGACCCCGATAAGACAGTGCTTCAGTCAGGTGCGAGCTTGAGATAATTTCACTTTCTGCCAAATCCGCAATGGTGCGTGCCACACGTAACACCCGATGATAGGCGCGTGCTGAGAGATTAAGTCGCTGTTGAGCCATTTCGATGATTTTGGCTGAATTTTCATCTAATTGAGCATATTGTTCTAGCAAATTTGGAGAAAGTGCCTGATTCAAACATTGTTGTCTTAACATTTGTTTATCATAAGCTTTCATCACGCGTTGCCGCACAATTGTAGAACTTTCTGTCGGACTTTGATCTTGTAGTTCTTTGGTCTGCAAAGGTGGCACATCAATATGTAAATCAATACGATCTAGTAATGGACCTGAGATACGGTTTTGATAGCGCTGAATATTTTCTGCTGAGCACTGGCAGCGGCTATCTTGGTTAAATGCGTAACCACAAGGACATGGATTCATTGCTGCAATAAATTGAAAATTCGCTGGAAATGTCATTTGTCTTGCCGCACGGGAGATGACGATCTCTTTCGACTCTAGCGGTTGTCTGAGAACCTCCAAAACTTTGCGGTCAAATTCAGGTAATTCATCTAAAAATAATACGCCTAAGTGTGCAAGTGTAATTTCGCCTGGTTTAGGTTGTGAACCGCCTCCAACTAATGCAATCGCTGACGCAGTATGGTGTGGTGCACGGAAGGGGCGTTGTCCAAAAGTATGTTGAGCATTTGCAACCGAATAAATACTTGCGACTTCTAAATTTTCTTGGGCATTGAGTGGTGGCAAAATAGAAGGTAGCCGAGAAGCCAGTAATGTTTTACCTGTACCAGGTGGACCTTTGAAAAGTAAAGAATGTCCACCCGCTGCTGCTATTTCTAGTGCACGACGAGGACGTAATTGACCTTTGACATCTGCAAGATCAAATTGATACTGAGTAGTGGTTAAATTTTCATGTTTGGGCGACGCTGATAAATAAGAAGTGCCCAAAAAGTGTGCGCATACGTCTTGCAGATGCTTGGCAGCATAAACTTCAAACTGTGGGAGTTGATTGGCTTCTTCTAGATTATTAGTAGGAACCAATAAGCGGTGTTGGGCTTGTTGGCAAGCCATCGCAATTGGCAATATTCCCGAAACAGGGCGTAAATGCCCATCGAGTGCAAGTTCACCAATAAATTCAAATCCTTCAGTACAATTTTCAGGAAGTTGACCTGAAGCAATCAAAATTCCTAGTGCGATCGGTAAATCTAGGCGGGAGCCATCTTTGGGAAGATCTGCAGGTGCTAAGTTAATCGTTAAACGTTTGGTTGGAAACAAGAAACCACTATTAATAATTGCTGATCTAACTCGATCTTTACTTTCCCTTACAGCGGCTTCTGCTAAACCTACAATGGTTAAGGAGGGGAGTCCTGAACTGATATGAACTTCAACTTCGATTTGAGGGGCATGTAAACCCAATAAACCCCTCGTGTAAATTTTTGCGAAAGACATTTTATTATTGTTCCATCATGGTGCTTTATTTTTAATCATTTTTATGGGTTGTTGCGCTAAACTAGTGCTTATTTTTGCTTCTGCACCATCTCTTCTAGTGCATTCATTTGCTGTTGCAGTGCAGCGAGGCGTTGGTTTGCCAAATTTAGCGCTATTTTCTGGCGTTCCAGCTCTTGTTTAGAGACTAAATCTAATTTTTCGACGCTTTCATTTAGCAAAGCACGTAAATTTTTTTCTAAATCTTTTTTAGGTTGGTCAACTTGTTCAAGAATGGCTTGTAAAAGAGTTTCAATCATGAAGCGCTCAATAGGTTATATGTATTTGTAGGCAAGTGTACCATTGCTTGTAGTAATCCCATAGCCCTGTTCAACGCATTGATGCCACCGGTATCTAAATTCAGTTAAACAGGAGCAAATGAAACTTATTTTCGATTGAATATCTACATCTTGACGCCCAAATAGGTTATAAAGAAAGCTCTTGCTAATGGTTTGAAAATCCCCAACCTTCAAATATTGGCATGAAAATTGAACATAAAACCTTACTGGTGAAAATAAGCCGAAGGAAAACACACATGAAGCTTGTAACTGCAATTGTAAAACCATTCAAACTCGATGATGTGCGTGAAGCACTCTCTGATATTGGTGTTCAAGGGATTACCGTAACTGAAGTAAAAGGTTTTGGTCGTCAAAAAGGTCATACTGAACTGTATCGTGGTGCAGAGTATGTCGTTGATTTTTTACCGAAAGTAAAGATTGAAATTGCGATTAGCGATGAAATGGTCGATGCGGTTATTGAATCTATCACTCGTGTCGCAAGCACTGGAAAAATTGGTGACGGTAAAATCTTTGTCACGAATTTGGAACAAGTCATCCGTATTCGTACTGGTGAAACTGGACCAGATGCTGTCTAAATTGGCACAAAGTTTGCTGAGTTAGAATTAAGAGAAATAGCTCACAAAATAAGGTTGGGGGACACGAATGAAAAAAATGCTTATGGCGCTCAGTCTATCTGGCGCACTCTTAGGTGGTTCAGCGATGGTTTGGGCAGAAGATGCTGCATCAACACCCGTTGCTGAACAAACTGTAACAGCGTCTGATACGGCGGCTGCATCAACTGTCACTGTAGCAGCAGAAGCTCCTGCTCCTGTAGAAGCTGCTCCAGCTCCTGCACCAGTTGCAAAAGTTGATACAGGCGATACAGCTTGGATTCTCGTTTCAACAGCACTGGTTCTGTTGATGACTATTCCTGGTTTGGCTCTATTCTATGGTGGTATGGTTCGTAAGAAAAACGTACTCAGCACCATGATGTTTAGCCTTTCTGCGGCAATTCTAGTCAGCTTAATTTGGGTTATCGTTGGTTATTCGCTTGCATTCTCTGGTTCAGGTGCTTATGTCGGTGACTTTGCCAAATCAATGCTAAATGGCGTAGCATTTGATGCCTTAAGCGGAACGATTCCTGAAAGCTTATTTGTAATTTTCCAAATGACGTTTGCGATCATCACTGTGGCAATTATCAGTGGTTCTATTGCTGATCGTATGAAATATTCTGCGTTCATGGCATTCATCGCAATCTGGGTCATCCTCGTTTACGCTCCAATTACTCACTGGGTTTGGGCTGCAGATGGCTGGTTATTCAAAGCAGGTGCTTTAGACTTTGCTGGTGGTACTGTTGTACATATCAACGCGGGTGTTGCTGGTTTAGTGGCTGCATACATGTTAGGTAAACGTACAGGTCTTGGTCGTGAATCTATGGCGCCACATAACCTTACTTTAACTGTAATCGGCGCGAGCTTAATTTGGGTAGGTTGGTTCGGTTTCAATGGTGGTAGCGCATTAGGTGCGGGTGCTCGTGCAAGTATGGCAATCTTGGTAACTCAAGTTGCTGCTGCCGCTGCTGCATTCTCTTGGTTACTTGTTGAACGTCTCGTTCGTGGTAAGGCTTCAGTACTTGGTGGTGCATCAGGTGCGGTTGCTGGTTTGGTTGTAATCACTCCTGCTGCTGGTTTCGTTGGTGTAGGTGGTGCATTGATCATGGGTCTGATCGGTGGCGTAGTATGTTTCTGGGGTATTACTGCACTGAAACGCTTACTTAAAGCTGATGATGCTTTGGATGCATTCGGTTTACACGCTGTTGGTGGTATCGTAGGTGCAGTACTGACAGGTATCTTCTACAGTGATGAAATCATTAAAGCTGCTAACGTTGCGCTTGCTCCAACAATCATCGAACAACTAAAAGTACAACTTGAAGGTGTACTCGCAACGATGGTATATAGCGCAGTAGTGACTTTCATTATCCTTAAAGTGATTGATCTTGTGATTGGTATCCGCGTAAGTGCTGATGATGAGCGCATGGGTCTTGACCTTAGCCAACATGGCGAGCGTATCGAATAATTCATTATTCTTTGAAGTTTAAAAAACAGCCGAATAAGGCTGTTTTTTTATGCCTTTCGTGTGCTAGTTCAGCAATTGCAGAAACTTTGCTACACTTAAGTAAAGTGAGTAAATAATCGCACCATTATGCATTGTCCATTTTGTAACGCTGCTGATAGTAAAGTCATCGACTCTCGCCTTGCGGCTGAGGGTTGTCAAATCCGTCGTCGTCGAGAATGCACGATTTGTGGTGAGCGGTTTACCACCTTTGAAAGTTATGAAATGGTGATGCCGCGAGTCATTAAATCCGATTCAAAAAGTGAACCATTTGATGAAGCAAAATTGCGCCGCTCATTGATGCATGCTTTACAGAAACGCCCAGTAACCCAAGAGCAAATTGAAACGGTTTTAAGTGATATACAATCACAAATTCGCCGTTTAGGTGAGCGAGATGTAAAGTCTAGAACAATTGGTGAGATTGTGATGCAGGCTTTATTTGCACTGGATCATGTAGCCTATGTTCGTTTTGCCTCTGTTTATCAAGATTTCCAAGATGTTGAAGCATTTCGTCGTCAGATTGAGCAAATGCAACAACGTGAAAATGAAGCATAAGTTAGAGAAATCATGTCTGAGTTCACGCAAATTCATTTATCCCAAGATCAATATTGGATGCAGCAAGCAATTGAGTTGGCTCGACTAGGGCAATATTCAACCAAGCCGAATCCTAATGTGGGTTGCGTTATTGTCAAAGATGGGCAGCTGATTGGAGAGGGCTATCACCCTAAAGCGGGCCAACCTCACGCAGAAGTTTTTGCACTTCGCCAAGCGGGCGAACATGCTAAAGGCGCGACAGCTTACGTGACTTTGGAACCATGTGCACATTATGGTAGAACTCCGCCTTGTGCAGAAGCATTGGTTAAAGCTCAGGTAAAGAAAGTCGTGGTCGCTTGTTCAGACCCAAACCCATTAGTCGCGGGAAAAGGCGTTCAAATTTTACAAGCAGCGGGTATTGAAGTTGAAACAGGAATTTGTGTAGAAACTGCAAAAACGCTCAATTTGGGCTTTTTAAAAGCGATGTCTACGGGTTCGCCGTATGTGCGTTTGAAAATTGCATCAAGTTTAGATGGACGTACTGCAATGGCCTCAGGAGAATCAAAATGGATTACTGGAGCAATCGCTAGACAAGATGTACAACATTGGCGTGCAATTTCGGGTGCTGTGATTACAGGGATTCAAACCGTTTTAGCCGATGATTGTGAGCTGAATGTACGTGCATTGGACGGTATTGAGCTAAGTACCGTGGTTCAGCCGAAGCGTATTGTATTGGATCGCCAAGGACAGTTACCACTTTCAGCGAAGATTTTGAAAAATCCTGAAACAGTGATGGTGATGACACCATTTCGTCAAGAACTTGCTGATTTAGGCGTGATACAATTGACGCCGCAATCCTTAAGTCAATTATTGCAAACTTTAACTCAGCAGTATCAAATTTATGATGTTTTGGTTGAAGCAGGCGCAACTTTATCAACGGCTTTTTTACAGCAGGGTTTAGTTGATGAAATGATCAGTTATGTTGCACCGACTTTACTTGGTCAATCTGCTCGTGCAATGTTGAATGCTGAATTGAGTACAATGGCAGAACAATTGCGTTTTGATTTAGTCGATGTAACCCAACTTGGGCAAGATATTCGCCTAAGATTGCTCCCTATCCAAGAGATGATATGAATCCAGAACCATCGGTTTATCACAAGCGTCGTCATGCAGCACGTACGACTGACGAATATCTTTTTCATCAGCTAGTACCTTATTTAGGCAATAAGCGTCGACTGCTTCATCTCATTTTGGAAGCACTTGAGATTACGGGCACACTGAATAGTAAGAAAAAGAATCCACCGATTTTTGCTGATTTCTTTGCAGGGAGTGGCGTGGTCTCACGTTTAGCACGTCAAAACGGCTATCGTGTTATTGCAAATGACTGGGAACCGTATAGCCATGCATTGAACAACGCCATTTTAGCCTGTGTTGATGCACCCGCATTTAAAGAATTAGGTGGCTATCAAAAAGCGATTGATTATCTGAATCGATTGCCAGAAGTCAAAGGCTGGGTGACACATAATCTTTGTCCACGTAATGATGATGTGTATGATCCTGCTCGTGATCGTTTGTTTTTCAAACGCCGCAATGGGATGCGTATTGATGCAATTCGTCAACAGATCGCAACTTGGCAGGCGCAAGGTGCAATCAATGATGTAGAAATGAGTGCTCTATTGGCACCACTTTTATATTCGGCAAGTTTTGTTAGTAATACCAGTGGTGTATTTAAGAGCTTTCATCAGGGTTGGGGTGGCCGAACTCAAACGGCGCTAGAACGAATCGAGTCATTAATATGGCTTACACCGAGTCGTTTCTGTGAGATTGGAGATCCCAAACGACCTGCGGCTGAAATGTGGTGTGTCGATGCACAACATTTAGCTAACCAAATGAGTGGTTTCGAAGTTGATGTTGCCTATCTTGATCCACCTTATAATCAGCATGCCTACAGTAGTAATTACCACGTTCTCAATGCCCTGACTTTATGGGATCAAGTCGATTTACCATCACCTGATACCAAAGGCTTTAAGAGTGGAATTGATCGCGCATGGCGTAAAGAGCGCCCAAGTCCTTATAACTCATCTAAGTATGCGAAAGAGGCTTATGAAAAGTTATTGGAAACGATTAATGCACGCTATATTTTGACTAGTTATTCGACTGATGGAAATATTGAGCCTAAAGATTTGCTGACTGCTAATTTAAAGCGCGGCAAAGTGACTTTGCTAACTCAAGATGTACCGCGTTATCGAGTGAGTAAACAGCGTCAATCAGAACGTGCACGTGTGCTTGAGTTTATTGTGATTACGGATACCCATGCGAAGTCTGGCCCGCCATTACGACAACTTTTAGGGCAGTTATATCATTTTGCTGAGTTGGGTGGTGTTGATACGACAGGCAATAGTACTCAGCTTGCACTTTGGTAAATTCAAGTAGACACCATCTTTGGATAAAGTGGTGTCTATTTTCTATTTTTTTCACTTTCTTGCTAATACATATAATTTTATAAAATAAATGATTGTTTTTACATGAATTGTCATTGAATTTAAATTAGTCTTTCTGAATAACTATTTGCCTTTAAATTAATTAAAAACAATTGCTTATCTATTCTTATTGTGTGGATTAATCTTTTTTATTTACAAAAAATATTTTACTATTTGGTTGAAAAACTACCATAAGAATATTGATCATTTTCGAAAATGAATATATTTTGCCGAGCTTTATTTCAGGTCATGTCTATACGCAGCACTGACCAAGAGAGGTTGTGATGAGTCGCTCGGAACCCAGCTTATTGGGGCAATGTATAGCTGAATTTTTTGCTACCGCAGTTTTTTTATCTTTTGGTATTGGTGTCGTGGCTGCGCTTAAACTTGCAGGCGCAAGTCTAGGGCTATGGGAAATCAGCCTTGTATGGGGCTTGGCTGTAGCATTAGCTGTTTATCTATCTGCAGGTATTTCTGGAGCTCATCTCAATCCTGCCGTTACGATTGCATTAGCACTGTTTGCTGGTTTCGATAAACGGAAGGTTCCTTTCTATATTATTTCTCAAGTTTCTGGTGCTGCTTTAGGCGCACTTCTGGTCTATGGGTTGTATAGCAATCTATTTATGGATTATGAGCAAACACACCATATGGTACGGGGGAGTGTAGAGAGTTTGGAGTTGGCTGGAATTTTCTCAACCTATCCACATCATTTATTGTCTATTGGACAGGCGTTTATGGTGGAAATGTTTATCACTATGTTATTACTTTGGCTCATCATGGCGATTGGGGATGATCATAATGGTTTGCCACGTGGTGCTTTAGCACCAATTTTGGTGGGATTATTAGTTGCTGTCATTGGCGCTTCTTTTGGTCCATTAACAGGCTTTGCTATGAATCCTGCACGCGATTTTGGTCCAAAAGTTGTGGCCTATTTTTCAGGCTGGGGTTCAATTGCTTTTACTGGCGGTCGTGATATTCCTTACTTTATTGTGCCTATCTTTGCACCGATTGTTGGCGCTTGCTTAGGGGTATTAGGCTATAAATTATTTTTTAGCCATTTCTTGTTAAATAATACGGTTGAGCTTAAACAGACAGCCAATAAACGTGTCTCTGAAATGCAGTAATTTAAGGTTAAAAATAATAAAAGGTGATCAATAGATCGCCTTTTTTATTGCAAGTATTTGAACTTGGAGTCCCTTGTTATCTCTAAGGCTTTGCTTTATGGTATTCGATTCACTATGGCATATATTGCATAAGATTAGGTTAGAACTCCCATGTTTACAGGCATTATTGAAAGTTTAGGTAAGGTTGAGAGCTTACAAAGTGTAGGCGGTGATGTACGTCTACGTATTCAAACTGATTTGGATATGTCTGATGTACATTTAGGTGATTCAATTGCGACGAATGGAATTTGTCTCACAGTGATCGAGTGGGGAAGCAATTGGTATGCTGCAGATGTGTCTCGTGAAAGCTTAAATCGAACGACTTTAGGTCAATGGAAAGTAGGTCAATCCGTCAATGTCGAAAAAGCAATGTTGCCAACAACACGTTTTGGTGGACATATTGTGAGTGGGCATGTCGATGGTCTTGGAGAAATTACAGTTGTTCGGCAAGACGCACGTTCATTATATTTTGAAGTAACAGCACCTGTTGAATTAGCAAAATATTTAGCTGAAAAAGGTTCTGTAACTGTCGATGGGATTAGTCTGACCATTAACCATCTACGTGGCAATATTCTGAGTTTGAATCTCATCCCTCATACTGCTGAGCGTACCAATATTGGCACATGGCAAGTCGGTACAAAAGTTAATTTAGAAGTCGATGTGCTGGCACGTTATATCGAGCGCTTATTGTTAGGTGATAAAGCAGCGGAACAAAAAACTGAGTCAAACATCAGTATGGCATTTTTGGCTGAAAACGGTTTCTTAAAATAAAAAATGAAACATAAAAAAGCCCAGTTTAAACTGGGCTTTTTTATTATTTTTCATCTGAGAACTTACTATTTTTCAGAATGTAATCAATTTCATCTTGGGCAAGTGCATGTAGTTTTGCTCGGAATACAGTTACAGCTTGTTCTATTAAGTTTTCTGCTTCTAGTTCTAAGCGAACACGCACACTTTCAAGTTCAGATAAGATTTGTTGGTCATCAATCCGAACACGTTGAGCCTGCGCATAATCAATACTTGGTTGTTCAGGATTTGGTTGATAACGTTCAGTTTGTTGTGCAATTTCTTGATCAATGTGTTGTCGAAGGGCAACAAGATTTTCCGTTTGTTGTTCGAACTGATTTAACTCATCTGCTTGCAGTTGCGCGGCATAAGCAGCTTGGGCAGCACGTTTTTCTGCTAAAGCTTTTTCCAAAGCCAATTGTTTACGAACGCGTGCTTGTTCAATTAACTCGGCTTTTAAATGTGCATAAGATTGATCAATTCGTTGTTGAGAGCGTAGCTGAGCTTTTTCTTCGAGTTGTATCCATGTTTGGATTTGTGTTTGTGGTAACAGTAGATCACAGATACGAGCTAAATCTTCCTGATAGGTCTGACGTACAGTTTCAGGCGTATTTAACCAACGTTTTTTAAAATCTTGACCTACATTTAATGCCACACGACACTCCTTATACGATGCTATGATTTACAGACTTATAATTTAAATGTGCGTGGCTCAATGCCTAAACGACGATACATCTTAAATTTCTCTCGCCCGATCTGTTTTGCAGTTTCATTATTTTCAATAATTTCGATAATGTGGCGAAAATCTTGAGTTTGTTCAAGTGCATGATTGTTAAAATTAAATACAATCCAATCATTGGATGGTGGTAATTCAGCTGAAATACACACTGGACTATTCAACTGATCAATTCCATGAGCAATAAAGCTACTTGAATCAAAACTCCATAGCTTGTTATCCAACTCATTTTGTAAATTTGAATCAACACAATACCACCAAATCTGTGGGTGCTGATTCAGAATTTTTCGGCATAAACGGCAAGCACTTTCGACTTGCCGCTCAATGCTATTTTCAAACAAATAAAAACTAACTTGTGCCATAGATTAGTTATTCGTTTCAACACGATTAGCTAAAAACTGCATAAGTAACGGTACTGGGCGTCCAGTTGCACCTTTAGCTGCACCAGATAACCATGCTGTCCCAGCCACATCAAGGTGTGCCCAGCGGTAATCACGAGTAAAACGCTCAAGGAAACATGCTGCAGTTATTGCACCACCATAAGGACCACCAATATTGGCAATATCGGCAAACGGTGAATCAAGGAGTTCTTGATATTCTTCCATCACAGGCATACGCCATACACGGTCGAGTGATTGTTCACCAGCAAGTTGTAATTCTTGTACAAGTTCATCATCTGGAGAGAATAGCCCACTGACGACTTTGCCCAGCGCAACAACACATGCACCTGTAAGTGTCGCAATATCAATCACAAGCGCAGGATTAAAACGTTTGATATAAGTGAGGGTGTCACATAGAACCAAACGACCTTCTGCATCAGTATTCAAAATTTCTACAGTTTGACCACTCATGGTCGTCACAATATCTCCAGGGCGTGTTGCATGACCTGAAGGCATATTTTCTGCTGCTGCGATCGCACCGATAACATGAATTGGGAGTTGAGCTTCGCAAAGTGCTTGCATAGTACCTAATACAGAGGCAGCACCACACATATCGAATTTCATTTCATCCATACCTAAGCCTGGCTTCAATGAAATACCGCCTGTATCAAAAGTAACGCCTTTACCGACAAGTACGATAGGTGCTTGATCAGCTTTCGCGTGATATTCAAGTGTAATAATTCTGCCTGGTCGATCAGAGCCTTTACTTACAGCAAGAAAAGCATTCATCCCTAAATCAGCCATTTGCTGTTCATTCAGAATAGTGACTTTTAATAGGTCAGGGTATTGTGCTGCAAGTGCAATCGCCTGATCTGCAAGGTATTCAGGGAAGCAAATATTTCCTGGGCGATTGCCTAAATCTCGAGCGTAATTTTGTCCAGACTGAACTGCTTGGACGAGCTTTAATTGAGCATCATCAAGTACAGTGTCATTTGCAACTAGATTAATCGTTTCTAAGATGAACTCATTTTTTTTAGATTTAAATTCATCATAGGCATAGGCTGCTTGAGTTAAACCTAAGGCAAATAGGTAATGTAAATCAGTTGGTAATGCGCTGAGATCTACAGTGATTTGTCTAAATTTATTTTGTGATGATTTGATAATCGTTTGTGCGAGTTTTGCTAATTTTGTCGCTTTCAATTCAGCACTTTTGCCTAAACCGAGTAAATGTGCATTGGCTTGTACAGCGATATTGGTAATCAGGGCAATATTTTCATTAAAACCAGCTTTGAATTGTGTGGCATTCAGAACATCTTCTAGATGATTGATTTGATAACGATTTAAGTTTTGTTGTAATTGTTCTGAATCAACCAAAATCCACAAAGATTCACTAGACGACTGTGTTGGGAATGCGGTATGAAGGGTAAATTTCATTGTTTGTATAGAACCTAAGCAGCGAAAAAGAAAGATAAGTCCATTAAACACTTTCAGATATGAGGTTGCAATCCGCAACAAGCGATAGGTTTTATATTTTTAACATTCGGGTAAACTAGCACTACCCCTCGATTGGTCTATTTTTGGAAGCATTACTTTGATTATTCGGCGTTATCTCGTCAAACAAGTGGTCTCCACCTCTTTGGTTGTGACTGCTTTGCTTACTTTAATTATTATGGGTGGGCAGTTAATCAAGATTTTTGGGCGAGCTGCACAGGGTCGTTTAGACGCTAGTGTGTTGCTGAGTATCATTGCTTATCGTTTGCCAGAGTTTCTAACTTTAATTTTGCCATTGGGTTTCTTTATTGGACTCATGCTGGTTTTTGGTCGTCTATATGTTGACCATGAAATGGCAGTTTTAAATGGCAGTGGTGTTAGCCGTAATCAATTGGCCAAACTTTTATTGCCGATGACATTTGTTTTTTTGATTGTTCAAGCAATATTAATGTTCTGGGGTTCATCATCTGGAATTCGTGCTTACGAAAGCTTGATGCAAACACAAGCAGTGCGAGCAGGTTTTGATTTGGTCCGACCTAAAGAGTTTATTTCTTCAGGGCCTTATACCATTTACGCAGGTTCACTTTCTGAAGATCGAAAAAATTTAAAAGATATTTTTTATTATCAGAAAGCCGATCGTGAAGATAAACCAGATGTGATGATTTTAGCCAAAGAAGCGACACGGGTCGAAATGGCAAATGATACGGCAAATGTCGTTGATTTGGTTCAAGGTCGTCGTTACGAAATTTATCCGAATCAGCCACGCTATACCCAAGCAGAATTTCAATCTTATCGCTTACGTTTAGAGAATGATAAAGACGTTAAGTTTGAAAGCGATGATGTTGAAGCTTTATCGATGTCTAAGCTATGGGAACGACGTGATGATCCTGTCATTCGCAGCGAGCTTGGTTGGCGTATCTTTGGTCCATTTGTGATTATTGTTGGATTGATGCTTGCGGTTGCGTTATCTGAAGTAAGTCCACGTCAAGGTCGATATTATCGTCTTATTCCATCTATATTTATTTTTGCTAGCCTTATTGTATTAATGATCGCAATTCAGACACGAATTAGTAAAGGTGAATTAGACATCTGGGCTTATCCTGTCGCATTAATGATTTATGCCATTGCGGCGGCAATTTTTGCACGGAAACAAAAGTTAGCACCAAAACTTAAGAAAAGTATTCAGCGAGTGGGGTTGTAATGTTAGCACGTCGAATAGTCGCCAAACATGTGACAAAAACTACAGTCCTTGCAATGCTGGGCACAACGCTCGTGTTATCTTTTTTACAAATATTATTCACTTACTTAGGTGAATTAGGTTCGCTGAAACCAACTTATAATGCGTGGCAAGCTTTCCTATATGTGATATGGGGCGCACCGAGTTATTTGTATGATATTTTACCTGTTGCAGCGTTAATCGGCTCTGTTTTAGGTTTGGGTGCTCTTGCTTCGAATAGTGAACTGATCGTCATGCGTTCGGTTGGTATCAGCCTGTGGCGTATTGTGGGTTGGGTAATGCGCTCAGCTTTACTTTTAATTGTATTGTCTTTTGTGTTGAGTGAATGGGTGATTCCTTATACCAATGAAAAAGCACAAAGCATTAAAAAACAACGTAGCGTAGCGGCTTTAGGTGAGGTAAAAGGTTATTGGTCACGTGAAGGCCAACGTTTTATCTATATTGATTATGCGAATTCCCAAGGTCAATTACGTAATATTCAGGCGATTGATTTTGATCAAAACTATCGATTGCAGTCGTTTGTCACTGCTGAAAAAGGCCAATTTTTAAAAGATGGTCAGTGGACTTTAGAGAAATCACATCAGGTTGATTTACTTGCTCAAGGGAATGCGATTAAAACGGATCACGAGCAACAAGCGTTAGGATTGGCTTTACAACCTAAATATGTACACATGGTGACTTTGGACCCAGATGATTTATCACCAAGTCAATTGATTAGTTTTATGCAGTATTTATCAGAATATAGCCAAGTTCCAAAGACCTATGAGTTAGCCTTTTGGAAAAAAGTCACGTCTCCATTTGCACTGATTACGTTGGTTCTTATTGCCTGTTCATTTATTTTTGGCCCATTGCGTCAGCAGTCGATGGGTTTTCGCTTGGTTATCGCACTTTTCACTGGGTTAGGGTTCTTCTATTTACAAGACTTTTTAGGTTATGCAAGCTTAGTTTATGCACCGTCGCCTGCTTGGTTCGTATTATTACCAGTGGTATTGATGTTTATGATGGGTAGCTATTTATTATATCGAGCAAGGTAGAAAATTAGATTTCTATGCACATTAAAATTATATCTGGTGGACAAACTGGGGTTGATAGAACTGCTTTAGATGCCGCATTAGATTTTAGGGGTACCGTGTGGTGGTTGGTGTCCCGAGGATCGGATGGCTGAAGATGGAAGAATTCCAGACAAGTATCCCTTAATTATTTTAGCAGAGAGTGGCTATCGAAAGCGGACTAAGCAGAATGTTCGAGATAGTGATGCAACAGTCATTATCTATTTCGATTATATTTATCCCAAAGGTGGTACAGAGCTTACCTTATTAGAATGTATCAAGCAGTCCAAAGCATATTTGCTGATTGATGGAAATGAGGTTTCGATCGAGCGAGCAGCAGAGCGGATCTATTTATTTTGTCATCAGAATAATATTACTACTTTAAATGTCGCAGGTCCAAAAGGGGTGAGTTTGCCTCAGGCACATAGTTATACCCAACACGTCATCACGCAGATGCTCAATAAAATAATGAATCAAGATCAGCCCCAAACTTGAATATAAAGATGATTCCCGATGCTTTTGATTGATGAAAGCCATCAGTAACGCCATAGAGAATTACAGTAAATTTGGGTAAAATACGCCGATCAAATGATAGACAAACAGAGAGTCCATTATGACGGATGCAAATGCTGGCAAAATTCCTCACGTTCTTGTAATTATGGATGGTGTAGGACATCGTGAAGCAGTTGAGGATAATGCATATTTAGCAGCAAAAACACCAAATCTGACTGCGATGAAAGCAAAGCATCCAAATAGTTTGATTTCAGGTTCTGGCGAAGATGTAGGCCTACCTGATGGACAAATGGGTAACTCTGAAGTAGGTCATATGAACTTAGGTGCAGGTCGTGTTTTATATCAGGACTTTACACGGATTACTAAAGATATTCGGACAGGTGCTTTTTTTGAGCATGAAGTGTTAGTGGATGCAGTTGAAAAAGCCAAAGCAGCGAATGGCGCCGTTCATGTCATGGGGTTGTTGTCACAAGGTGGAGTGCATTCGCATGAAGATCATATTATGGCGATGTGTGAGCTGGCATTAAAACGTGGCGCAACAGTATATCTACACGCTTTCCTTGATGGTCGTGATACCCCTCCACGTAGCGCAAAACCTTCATTAGAAAAATTCGATGCTTTATTTGCTCAGTATCCAAATCAAGGTCGTATCGTTTCGATGATTGGTCGTTATTTTGCAATGGATCGTGATAACCGCTGGAATCGTGTTGAACTCGCTTATCGTTTAATGACAGAAGGCGAGGCAGTCCGTGTTGTAAACTCAGCTGTAGAAGGTTTAGAGCAAGCCTATGCAGCAGAAGAAAATGATGAGTTTGTTCAAGCAACACGTATTGGTGAAATTGCCAAAATCCAAGATGGCGATAGTGTGGTTTTCATGAACTTCCGTGCTGATCGTGCGCGTGAAATCACCCGTGCCTTTGTTGAGAAAGATTTTACTGGGTTTACGCGTAAAGTCGCTCCAAGTTTATCTAAATTTGTGATGCTAACACGCTATCAGGCAAGTATTGATGCGCCAGTTGCATACATGCCAGAAGAGCTTAAAAATTCCATCGGTGAATATTTATCAGGTTTGGGCAAAACCCAATTGCGTATTGCTGAAACAGAGAAATATGCACATGTGACATTCTTCTTCAGCGGTGGTCGTGAAGATGAATATCTGGGAGAGAAGCGTATTTTGATTCCTTCTCCGAATGTCGCAACCTATGATCTAAAACCAGAAATGAGTGCTTATGAAGTCACTGATGAGTTAGTAAATGCTATTAATTCGGGCGAGTTTGACCTTCTGGTTGTCAATTATGCCAATGGTGATATGGTCGGACATACTGGTGTATTTGATGCAGCAGTGAAAGCGGTTGAAACTGTTGATACGTGTTTAGGTCGTGTCTATGAAGCAGTAATGGCAAACAAAGGTCATATGTTAATTACAGCGGATCATGGTAATGTAGAGCAAATGCAAGACTATGACAGTGGACAAGTTCATACACAACATACCACTGAATTGGTGCCATTTATTTATGTGGGCCCAACTCAAGCAACGATTGCAGAGGGTGGTGTATTGGCTGATGTTGCACCAACATTACTTCATTTGATGAATATTCCTGTACCTTCCGACATGCAAGGCAAGAATTTAATTACTTTAAAATAAGGTGAACTTATGACCCAACACAACAACATTTATCGAGGGTTCTTTGCGAGTTTGTTGATGTGTTGGGGATCACATACGTTATCTGCACCTATTACACATGCCTCAGGATGGGGGGAAGAGACTACAAGTCGAAATGCTGAAGTGCCACTTGAATCTATTCAGCAATTTGTACAGATTTATGGGATTGTGAAAGATAACTACGTTGATAAAAAAACAGACGATGCACTTTTTCAGCAAGCAATCAAAGGGTTAGTGAGCGGTTTAGATCGTTATTCTCGTTATTTATCCGCCGAAGAATACCGCCAGCTTATTCAATACACTGAAGGTGATCTGGCTTCTGTTGATTTTAATTTAAATTACGATGCTCATAATCGTTTATGGCAAATTCAAGACCTAAAATCAGGGTCTGATTCTAGTAAGTTGGGTTTGCGTAATGGACAAGCCATACTCAAAGTCGATAATCAAGAATTAAAAAATTTAAATCAGGATCAAGTGCAAGGTCTGCTTTATGGCTCGATAGGCAGTACCGTACAAATACAACCAGAAAATAATAATAGTACGGTGATTTTGGTTCGAAATAAAAAGGTCGAGACAGATATTGAACCTGTTTTACTACATAATCAGGTGCTGGTACTTAAAATTAGAGTGTTTCAACAAGATACAGCGAATGAAATTAAACGTTTAATCGAAGAATATAGTACAACTAAACTCAAGGCTGTCGTTCTTGACCTGCGTAATAATCCAGGAGGTTTATTGTCGGCTGCTGTTGAATCAACAGATTTATTCTTGAATCAAGGTTTAATTGTGACGACAAAGAGTCGTTCAGAAGGAGATCAACAATTTCAGGCTTTACCTTCAAATGAATTTCAAAATATAAAATTAGGTATCTTAATTAACCATCGTTCAGCCTCGGCAGCTGAAGTATTCACCGCAGCATTAAAAGAACATAAACGTGCGTGGGTTGTAGGTGAAAATAGCTATGGAAAAGGTGTGGTACAGAAATTATTTCCATTACCGAGTGGTGCAGCATTGCAAATGACGGTCTCACATTATTACACGCCCAATGGGAATATGATTGAAGGTCAAGGGATTCAACCGAATCAAAGTTATCCGTTGTTACCTGAAATGAAAGAAGATGGTTATTTGGAACACGTCACAGATTTGGTTCTAAAAAGTAAAATTTAATTAAAAATAAAGCCCCTATTTAGGGGCTTTATTTTTAAGACTATTCATCATCTTCTGTATCTAAACCAAATTTTTTCAAACGATAACGTAAAGAACGGAAAGTCATTCCTAATTTCTTAGCTGCTAACGTTCGGTTCCAATGGGTTAAATTCAGTGCATTGAGAAGAATCTCTTTCTCAATATTTTCTAAATAGCGTTCCAAACCTTCTGGCGGTAGTTTTTTAGAGCCCATCATTGGGCTTGCAGTGGCTGTTGTATGATCAGTTTCTTCTTGTGAGGAAAATGAAATACTTGGTGTCGGAATTGGACTACGTAATGGTGCAGTTTGTAGATGAGCAAGATCAATTGTTTCATCATCACTGAGCGTAATTGCACGTTCAATAATATTTCGAAGCTCGCGTACATTACCTGGAAAATATTGTTGCAATAAGAATTGTTCAGCACGAGAAGAAAGGGTTTTGACAGAGACTTCCCATTCTTGGCTAATTTTTTGAATAAAGTGATTCGCCAATAACAAAATATCTTGCCCACGTTCACGTAAAGGAGGTAATACAATATCCATGACGTGAATACGGAAGAATAAATCTTGTCTGAAACGACCTTGTTGCACTAGTAATTCAAGATCTTGATGACTTGCACTGATGACACGGAAATCAACATCAATTTCTTGATCGGAGCCGACAGGTCGAATTTTCTTTTCTTGTACAGCACGAAGCAGTTTTACCTGCATACTTAAAGGTAATTCAGCGATCTCATCTAAGAATAAACTACCCCCATGTGCGGAAAGAATTAAACCTTGTTTGTCTTGGGTTGCGCCTGTAAAGCTGCCCTTTTTATGACCAAATAGTTCACTTTCCATTAACTCTGTTGGAATAGCACCACAGTTGATCGCAATAAAAGGTCCTTCACTACGGTTACTCAGACGATGAACTAAATTGGCAACAACTTCTTTTCCTGTCCCTGATTCACCGGTAATAAAGACAGGGGCTTGAGATCGAGCAATTTTCTTTAAAGCAATCCGTAATTGCTGAATGGGCGTAGATCGACCAATGAGAAGTTTATTTTCTAATGCGCTTTCAGCAGCTTCTTGTTCAGGCTGTGGTCGATTCAATGCTTTTTGAATCAATTGATCTAAATGAGTTTGATTGACAGGTTTACTGACAAAATCAAAAGCACCTGCTTTTAATGCAGCAATTGCAATATCCATATTGCCATACGCTGTTAATACTGCAATCGGTGTGTTGGGATAGTTTTGTGTGACATGTTTAACCAAGTCCAGACCATTGCCATCTGGGAGATTCAAATCTGTTAAACAAGCATCGTACTGAAACTCGGTAAAGAATTTTTTTGCTTGCTCTACGCGATAGGCAAGATGAGTTTTAATGCCCATTCGTGCGAGCGTCATTTGCATTAAGAGACATAAGTCTTCTTCATCGTCTACGAGTAAGACGAGCGGTTGTTTAGTTGCCATTTCCCCGAAAAACCTAATCTAATCAATGAATTTTTGAGCATTCAATCCTGAAACATGCTCCTTGTTGTCGCTCTACGTAAGTGAGCTTTGCATGATTTGCCTCACAAAAGGTGTGAGACAGGTACAATCCTAAACCAGTTCCTTTAATTTCGGTACTAAAAAATGGTTTGAATAGCTGAGAAATATCTCGTTTTGCCACACCTGTACCAAAATCAATGACATCAATACAAGTTCGGCCCTCTTTTAAATGTACCTGCACCTCAATATGTTCGGCATCTGCGGCATTATGCCGCAAAGCATTACGAATCAGGTTGATCATGACCTGCCTTAACTGCTTTTCATCAAACAGGATACTAGTGCGTTCGGGCAGATTGAGTTTAATCATATGTTTCGCATCGACTAGATCTTCATTCAATAGGCTCTCAAAAAAATCAGCCAATTGAATGACTTGTGGCTCTGTTGGTTTGTTGCGCGCCATGCCTAATGTATCTTGCACAATATTATCAATACGTCTAGCTTGTTTGCTAATCATACGACAGAGCATTTCTTGTTGATGACTGTCACTTTCTTTAAATAATTCATTGGCCTGCACAATTGCTGCTAAGGGGTTGCGAATTTCATGTGCAATACTTGCAGAGAGTTGACCGAGCGCGGCGAGTTTTAATTGTTGAACTTGCTGCGTGAGTTTTTGTGCATCTTTCAAGATAAGTAAAATTAATGATTGTTCAGGGACGATTAGGTGTTTAACACGGACATTAATTGTGTAAGGACTTTGTTGTGATTCAAAACTAAATTCTTCACCATCTTCTAAGTCACTAAATTTAATTAATTCGAATAAGTCCGGTTGCCATTTGAGTAATGGTGTTTTTTCAGGAGAAACAGGAATATGAATCCCCAATAAGGTATTAGCGGCTGGGTTACTCAGTACAATATGGTTACTGGTATCTAAAACTAAGTAGCCATCTTCGATTTGTTCCAAAATATAGCGGTTAATATTTTGCAGCTGGTGAATCTCAATCGACTGATGAAAAGTGAGTGTTTCTAAAATCTTAAAGCGTTGAACGGCAATACGACCAATCGCGTGTACTACAAAAAATAAGAAAGCAAGTAATGCGCTATTACCTAAGTTATTTAAATTACTGTAATCAAAAAAATTGCCAAGGAAACGCTGGTAAACCACCATAATAACGGCAAAAAGGGTCACAATCAGTGAAAGATGAGCATTCAAGAGGATTGCTGAGGAAAAAATAATGATGACATACAATAAGCTTAATTGTAAGTTTGGACCGCCTGCCGAAAAGGTAATCACACTTAAGCAGATCACGTCTACAATAAAAATAAAAATAAGCTGTTTACTGATTTGTAATGGAACCAGCTTAAGTAAAAAAAGCTGGAAAATGTTGATGGCAATATAACAAATTAGTGTGTAGAAATATAAAAATGGATAATCATAATTGGTAGCAAGTTGCTCTGCGGTAAGTAAGTAAATAAGAATCAGACTGATTGAAATAATCAGTCTGTATCCACTATACCAAATTCCGAGCCGATAAACGGTTTGGGACACTGATGACGCAATTTTTCCCAACATAAGCGATCACTTAATATGATTAAGGTTTAATGAGTCCATAACGGATGGCGAGATGGGTTAATTTTACATCACTATCAATTGCTAGTTTTTCGAAAATTCGATAGCGATAAGTATTTACAGTTTTAACGCTAACAAATAATTTATCAGCGATTTCTTGAGCACTAATACAATTTACCACCATCATTGCGACTTGCATTTCACGTTCAGAAAGTGCGTCAAAAGGGGATTGTTGCGTATCTGAAAGATAAGAGCTCGCAAGCTGTTCAGCAATATCTGCACTGAAATATTTACCACCTTGCATCACTTTATTGATTGCACGTACCATTTCTGAAATAGGCGCGCCTTTTGTGATATAGCCTTTTGCCCCTGCTTTTAATAACAACGATGGATAAGGTTCTTCCGCTAAACCACTGACAGCAATCACTTTAGTCTCAGGTGCTGTTTGTAAAAGGCGACGTGTTGTTTCTACGCCACCAATTCCTGGCATATTGACATCTAATAGTACAACCTGAGGATGCTTTAATCGAACTAAAGCAATCGCTTCTTCTCCAGATTCAGCTTGTCCAATGACTTCTACATCTGGGTGGTCTTCCAACATACGACAAATGCCTGTACGTACGAGTTCATGATCATCAACAACGAGAACAGTGATCAAGAAGACCTCCTTTTTTCAAAAAAACGATTTTTTTGTTACATAAAGAAAAATGAGCTTGCAATCAAACGACAAAATTAGCAATCCTATTCTCCATGTTTAGAGAATAGTTGTACACAATTGTGTCTATAAAAGCTTTACCCGATTTGTTCAAATGTAAGGCATAATGTTATTAAGCGCAAATGTGCAGCGTCCCGAGTTGAGTATTGTGTCGTGAAAAATTCTAAAAAATCTATCATGCATGCCTTGAGCATGTCTATTTTGTTGGCGCTTAGTTCAACAAGTTATGCTGAGCTGGTTGTAAACAACAATCCAGCCTCTACAAGTGCGAATAGTTCTTCAGCTTCGTTAAATTGGTCTGCAAGTGATGCAAGCCAATTGATGCAAGATGATGATTCATTAGAGATCAGCCCGCAAGGTTCAACTTCGGTTACAACCACTTTACGAAGTGGTGGTTCTGCAAGTATTAGTTCATCTGCAACGCCACAAAAAAGCATACAGATTCGAGATACCTCTCATTTCAGTAGCCAACCCGCTGTAAATGCACGTGCAGCCTTGGTGATGGATGCACAAACGGGCGAAGTACTGTTTAGTAAAAACAGTAATATGTCGGTACCGATTGCCTCAATTACCAAATTGATGACGGCTGTGATTACCGCAGATGCACGGCTGAATATGTCGGAAGAAATTACGCTACAGCAAATTGACTTTGCGGGTGCAGGTGGAAAGAATTCAAGTTCGACCTTGAAAGTAGGCGATACCATGAATCGAGCGGAACTTTTGTTATTCGCTTTGATGAAATCAGAAAATCCTGCTGCGGCAGCATTAGCGAGAACTTACCCAAGCGGACGTTCAGCATTTATTGCTGCAATGAATGCAAAAGCAAAACAATTAGGAATGACCTCAACCCGTTATGCAGAATCAACAGGTTTAGATCCTCATAACGTTTCTTCCGCACGTGATCTTGGTATTTTGGTGAGTGCTGCTTCTCAATATGGCTTGATTCGTCAATTTTCTACCACGCCAACTTATGATTTTAATTTAGGTTATCGTGTGCTTAAGTCAAATAATACCAATGCCTTAGTGCGTAATGGTGGTTGGAATATTAATCTATCTAAAACAGGATATATCGGTGAGGCTGGGCGCTGTGTGGTCATGCATGCAACTGTTAATTCACGTCCTGCTGTAGTCGTACTATTGGGGGCTTCAACTTCTCAAGCACGTACCAATGATGCAACCAACTTATTAACTTGGCTGAGTACTTTACCGAAAAGAATTTAATTGCTTACGAACGTAAAGCTCCTCATATGAGGAGCTTTTTTATATAACGTAACGACATTTTATGACGTAAAAAATGCTTTATCACTTCTATTTTGAGCACTTTTTGTTAGATTAGCATTTCAGACATTAATAATTATTTTCATGTCAAAAAAGCTAAAATTGGGGAAATAAGATGGCGACTTATGTGATTCGTGAGAAGTATTTTGGTTATAACGATGAAGTTTTCTACGTAGCTGGCAATCGTATTGCGAATGTTTTTGATAATAAGCAACAGGCTGAATTAGCTTATAAAAAACTTGAGATAGATGGAGCGCGTGATTTTGCATTATATGAAGTTGAATCCCTTTTTGATGCTGATGAAGCATTATTGCAGCAATTAGATGACTTCGTATATTCACGTTGTGGTGAACATATTTGCGAAGAAGGGGATATTTCTGACGATGTATTACCTGCAAGTTTAAGTGACGATGATACCTTTGAATTTATTCAGCTTGCTGGAATGCAAAAATTCCAATTGGTTGAATTCGAAAATGAAGTCAAGTTTTATAGTTTATGGTCTGTAAAAAAACAACAATGGGTGGAGGAGCATGATGAATGCTTTGCGGGTTTAATATATTCAGAAAGTTTAGATGCTTTTAAATCTAAAGTTGAGCATATTTTTGCTGATTATGATTATTCAGCAATTGAAATAAAAGGCAGCTTGGATGAACTTTCAGCCCAACCGATTTTATTGCAAGCAATGATTAGTACACAATCTGGTTTAAGTTATGATGAAGCAAAACAAACTCTTGTCATTGATGCTTGGCAAGATGAAGCATTGTATGCTGTGAATTCGCTATTGAAGCAACCTTTGTTTGAAATTAAAGAAATTAATCTAGAAGAAATTCAAAAAATTGAAAAAGACTTAGCAAAACAATACAGCTATGATGAAGATTATGAATATGAAGAATAAAATCATGTTCTAGTTAATAAAAAACCAGTTGCTTGCAACTGGTTTTTTATTACTAAAAATTTATTCTTACATATTTGAAAGAATAGAATCTTTAACTTGATTCATCGTTGCATCGATGGATAACATCACAGCATCCGCACATTGTTTGATTGCTGTATCTGGATCTTTCAAACCGTTACCTGTCACAGTACATACGATCACAGAACCTTCAGCAATTTTACCTGCTTTGATGTCACGAATAGCACCACCGATAGAAGCAGCAGAAGCTGGCTCTACGAAAACACCTTCATACATAGAAAGTAAGCGTTGAGCTTCAAGAATTTCGCTATCTTGAAGTTCATCAAACCAACCTTTCGAATCACGTACAACTGCTTTTGCATGATTCCAGCTTTGTGGATTACCAATACGAATAGCCGTTGCAACGGTTTCAGGACTTTCCACTGGAGCGCCACGTAAGAATGGCGCTGCACCAGAAGCTTGATAACCAACCATCGTTGGTAAGCCTTCAGGTTTAGGGCCTGTGAATTGATCTGTTGCAGCATCATAGATAACGGATTCAAATTGATCAGCAGGTTGATTTGCAACTGCTTCGGTATAACCCATCCAGTGAGCCGTGATATTACCTGCATTACCAACTGGTAAGCAGTGGTAGTCAGGTGCACGGCCTAATGCTTCTACAATTTCATAAGCAATCGTTTTTTGACCTTGCAAACGGTAAGGGTTGATTGAGTTTACGATAGTCACAGGCGCTTGATCTGCTACTTCTTTTACGAGGCGCATACCGTCATCGAAGTTACCGCGGATTTGCATGGTGATTGCACCGTACATCATTGCTTGAGCCATTTTACCCATTGCAATTTTGCCTTCAGGAATCAAAACAAAGGCTTTAATTCCTGCACGCGCTGCATATGCTGCTGCTGCAGCAGAAGTATTTCCAGTGGATGCACAGATAATCGCTTTTGAACCTTCTTCAACAGCTTTTGTTACAGCCATCGTCATACCACGGTCTTTAAATGAACCTGTTGGGTTAAGACCTTCGTACTTCACATAGATTTCAACGTTTTTGCCAATAATACGTGGAATATTCTCAAGTTTAATAAGAGGAGTATTTCCTTCACCTAGAGAAATTGCACGTGTAGTTGCAGACACAGGTAAACGGTCACGATAACGATCTACAAGACCAGTATAACGATTGGCATTCGACATGATGGTGTTCCAATATGAGGTAGAGCTGGGAGAGGGAATGCATTTTCCCTCAACCTGATTAACTATCGAGCGATTCTAAACGAATTCTTACGATTTCGCCACGAATAGCTGGTAATGCTTGAATTTGAGCAAGTGCTTCATCCATTTTTGATTCAACAATTGGGTCTGTCAAAATCACGATAGGAATCAAATCTTTCAAGCGAGATTGCTGCATGATCGCATCGATGCTGATACCAGCACGGCTAAGGATGGTGGTTATATCAGCGAGTACGCCCGTTTGGTCTTCAGCATTTAAACGGATGTAGTATCCAGTCGTCATTTCTTCACGACTCAGGATAGGCATGTTCGTTAGTGCTTCAAATGCCAATTGTGGAATCGTTCCTGCACCATCTTCGGTATAAGAAATATCACGTACGATATCAATCACATCAGCGACAACTGCAGAAGCCGTTGGACCAGCACCAGCACCAGCACCATAGTAAAGCGTTGGACCTACAGCATGTGCTTGTACCAATACCGCATTTTTAACACCGTTCACATTGGCAATCAGTTGTTCTGCTGGAATCAGTGTAGGATGAACACGTAACTCAATACCATTACTTGCACGACGTGCAATACCCAAATGTTTGATGCGGAAGCCAAGTTCTTCAGCATATTTCACATCTTGTGCGGTAATTTTGCTAATGCCTTCTGTGTAGACCTTATCAAACTGTAATGGAATACCAAATGCACAAGAAGCCAAAATGGTGAGTTTGTGCGCAGCATCAATGCCTTCTACATCAAAAGTTGGATCTGCTTCAGCATAACCGAGTTCTTGAGCTTCTTTGAGCACATCATCAAATGCACGGCCTTTTTCGCGCATTTCAGTCAGAATGAAGTTACCTGTACCATTAATGATACCTGCAAGCCATTGAATATGGTTTGCAGCTAGACCTTCACGAATGACTTTAATAATTGGAATACCACCAGCAACCGCTGCTTCATAAGCGATTTGAACAGCATTATCTTCAGCTGCTTTAAACAACTCATTACCATGTTCTGCAAGTAATGCTTTATTGGCAGTAACAACTTGCTTGCCATGTTTGATGGCTTCCATGATAACTTCATAGGCAGGATGAATACCGCCCATCACTTCGACTACGACATCAACATCAGGTTGACGTACGATGTCCATGAGATCATCACTTTGTTTGATCCCTTCGAGTTGTAAATCTGGACGTGGACGGCGTGTGCCTACATGTGTAATTTGAATTTCGCGACCGGTACGGCGTTTAATTTCAGCAGCATTTTCTTGTAATAATTTAAGGGCTCCACCACCTACAGTACCAAGACCGAGTATCGCCAGACGAACTGGTTTCACGTCACACTCCATTTTATTCAATCATTTTAATGAAGCTTGATCATAGCTAAAAAAGTGCGCAGACACTAGGGCTAAGATCATCTTTAATCTGTCGCCCGAGTCGTGGTGAGGTGGTGTAGAGAATGTTTTATTTTTCTAGGCGTTTAATGATTTCATCTGGAGTCATGTATCCACCTAAATACACACCTTCAACATTATAAATTGCAGGTGTGCCATTCACGCCCATATTTAAGCCTAATTGATATTGATCACGAACTGGATTTTTACATTCTGCTGATGCAACTGGTAAGCCTTGCGCAGCTTGATCGAATGCAGCTTTACGATCTTGACTACACCAAATCGCTTGCATGGTTGGCATAAATTGCTCTCCACGTGGCCATGCGATGTAACGGACTTCAATGCCTTTCGCATTAATTTCGGCAAGATGTTCATGTAGTTTGTGACAATAAGGACAGCTTGAATCAGTGAATACATAAATGACGTGTTTCGCTTTACCCCCTTGTGCTGGGTAAACGATAAGGTCTTCTGTTTTGAGTGCTGCTAAGTGCTTTTTATTTTCAGTCGCTTGTAAAGCTTCACTCACATTTTTTAATTGTTTTTCACCAAGACGAATGACATCACCTTGAATGATATATTGCCCATCACTGGTCGCATAAACTGATCCCATGCCTTCTAGGCTCACCCAAAATAAATTTGGAACCTCGGTTTTTTTAATTGCAAGAATTTTGGCATTAATATTGGCGGTTTTAAAATGTTTTTCTAAAGTAGAAACCAGACGTTGTTGTGCATTACGTTCATTTAAAGTTGATGCTTCACCCGTGGCTGGTGCACTCGCCGTCAGAGCATCAGGCTTTTGTGCTGAATTTTCTTTTGAACAAGCGCTGATCAAAAGTGTTGAGGTTAATGCACATGCAATGAACAACTGAGACCGAGTAAACAACATAAACAACCTTTCATACTGTATTTATAAGCTTGCCCAAGCATACCAAAAATTTAAATTGAGTTCGTTAAATCTTGCTGATGCCATGTGAATGAAATCATGTTGATTGATAAAAGGTAGTTTTATCCTCTTGGATGGTATTTGTTATGTAGTTCTTGCATCCGATGCTGAGCAACATGCGTGTAAATTTGAGTAGTTGATAAATCACTATGGCCAAGTAACATTTGCACAACACGTAAATCAGCACCATGATTGAGTAAATGTGTTGCAAACGCGTGTCGTAAGGTATGTGGGGATAGTTCAGCGAGAATATTCGCTTGTAGTGCATAACGTTTAATCGCATACCAAAAATTTTGCCGACTCATGATGCCGCCATGTTGCGTCAAAAATAAATAATCCGTACTACTTTTATAGAGCTGAGGTCGTGATTCGGCGAGATATTTTTCGATCCACTCACAAGCGTGTTGTCCGAGAGGGACGAGGCGTTCTTTATTGCCTTTACCTGTAATACGAAGAAAACCCTGTTTGAGATTAATCAATTCCAAACGTAAATTAAGTAGTTCTGATACACGTAAGCCACAGGCATATAACACTTCAAACATTGCTCGGTCACGGAGACCAAGCGCCGTATTGACATCGGGTGCATTGATTAATGCTTCTACATCTTGTTCTGATAAATCTTTAGGTAAAGCACGTCCAATTTTAGGAGAACGATGGTTTGCCACGGGATTATCATCTCTTAGTTTCTGTTCTCTTAGAAATTTATAAAATTGACGTAAAGCAGACAAGCAGCGTGCAATGGAGCGTGGGCTTTTGCCTGCTTTAGTGAGTGCAATTAATACATCAGCAATATCATCACTGGACCATTGCGTTAATGTCACATTTGGATGTAACTCAGCACATTGAATAAGATCTGATAGATAGGCATTACGTGTATGTGGACTCACGGTTTGCGCCACTAAATAATCACGAAAACCGTGTAAAAAACTGAGATGTTCTGGAATTGTGACTGCAGTTGGAATACGAGGTTTTTTATTTAACATAATCAGAAAAGTCCTTCATTCAACTGCACTGTAAAAGAAAAATGAATTGTTGTCGATCTGTCACAGAAGCGAATGCCATTGAGATTGTTTTTGGTAATTATTCTCATTTGTCTGTATACTCTTGGAGAAAAGAGTTTAGGGTTAGAAGCGGTGCGATTGTCAGCATTAAAAGTCAAGCAAACGGCGATGATTACTAAAGTGAATCGCTTAGTCGATGATGCCGAACAGCCAGACCTTGTGGCTATTCGTTTAGAGAGTTTAGGCTTTGTGCCTGGTACACAAGTACAGGTGATTACCAAAGGTATTTTTGGTGGCGATCCGATTCTAATCCAAATTGGTTTTACTCGTTTTGCATTACGTAAAACTGAAGCCGATAAAATTGAAATCCAATTTGAAGGAGCACCTGCATGAGTGATGCGTTACGTGTTGCCCTTGTGGGAAATCCAAACTGTGGTAAGACTTCTTTATTCAATCACTTAACTGGAACACGCCAGAAAGTTGCCAATTATGCAGGGGTCACAGTAGAGCGTAAGGTTGGACATTTTCAGTTGCCTTCAGGTCGAAATGTTCGAGTACTTGATTTGCCTGGAACATATAGTTTGCAAGCAACAAGCCCTGATGAAGAAATCACGCGTGATGTGTGTGAAGGTAAAATTGCTGAAGAAGGGCAGCAAGATGCATTTTTATGTGTTGTTGATGCGACTAATTTAAAGCTTCATCTCGGATTAGTGCTAGAAATTATTGAGTTAGGGCGTCCGATCCTTGTTGTGTTAAACATGATGGATGAAGCACGTCGCCGTGGAATTCAAATCAATACTCAAAAATTATCAGAACGATTGGGCGTTCCCGTGGTTGAGACAGTCGCTGTGCGTAACTCAGGTATTGAGAACTTACTGCACGCATTAGATCAACAAAAATATACAGTGCCCCATACCGAACTCAGTGGTTTAACGGGTGAGCATCATCAAAAGATCCAAGTTATTTTTAAAGATGTGGTGAACTTTGTTGATCAGGAAGATAAGCGAACCGATTTTCTCGACAAAATATTTTTGCATCCTGTATTGGGCTTATTAAGCCTTGCTGTGATGATGTTTATTGTGTTCCAAGCTGTATTTGCTTGGGCAGCTCCATTTATGGATGGGATTGAAAGCCTTTTCGGATGGTTAGGTACGACACTTGGTACCTATATTTCGCAGCCTTTGCTCCATAGTTTAGTCGTTGACGGGATTATTGCGGGTGCAGGTGGCGTTGTTGTGTTCTTGCCCCAAATTTTGATTCTGTTCTTCTTTATTTTAGTGTTGGAAGAGTCTGGGTATTTACCACGCGCAGCTTTTTTGCTCGACAAATTAATGTTTAAAGCAGGCCTCAGTGGTCGTGCGTTTATTCCGTTACTTTCAAGCTTTGCGTGTGCAGTGCCGGGTATTATGGCAACACGTAGTATTAGTGATCCGCGTGATCGTTTTACCACGATTATGGTTGCACCATTAATGACTTGTTCAGCACGATTACCCGTCTATGCCTTATTGATTGCAGCATTTATTCCAAATCAAATGGTATGGGGAATTTTCAACCTGCAAGGTTTGGTACTCTTTGGCTTATATATGTCGGGTATTGTTAGTGCATTGTGTGTTTCGATTGTGATGAAATTTCTACAAAAAGATAAATCACAACATGCATTATTACTTGAGTTACCAAATTATCGTATTCCTGATTTAAAAAGTGTTGGGATTGGATTATTAGATCGCGCCAAAATCTTCTTAAAACGTGTGGGTGGAATTATTTTCGCTCTTTCGATTTTACTTTGGTTCCTATGTACTTTCCCACAAGCACCAGATGGTGCGACACAGCCTGCAATTGATTATAGCTTTGCAGGAATGTTAGGTCACTTGATACAACCAATTTTTGCCCCAATTGGTTTCAATTGGCAGATTTGTATTGCATTGATTCCAGCGATGGCAGCACGTGAAGTAGTCGTTGCAGCATTGGGTACGGTCTACGCTTTATCTGGTGCTGATGATGATGCAGTGGCACAAGGTTTATCACATTTAATCAGTATGGATGGTACAGGTTGGTCATTGGCTACAGGTTTATCTTTATTGGTTTGGTTTATTTATGCGCCACATTGTTTGGCAACCTTAGCAACGGTACGCCGTGAGACGGGTTCATGGAAATATGTTGCAATCATGGCAACGTATTTGTTTGGCTTGGCTTATCTAATGTCTTTTTTCACCTACCAAATTGCATCACGCATTTGGGGCTAAAAGGAGTCGCTTATGTTTGAGTATTCGATTGTTGCTGTATTAGTGTTATGGAGTGCTTTTGTCGTTTTTAAGAAAGTATTCCCTAAAACCGCAAGTTCCTTGTCGCTTATTTTGTCAAATCTATGTCAGCGATTTGGTTGGTACCGTTTGGCAACATGGTTAAAACCTAAAATTGTGGTGGGCTGTGGCGGAGGTTGCGGCTGTGCTGTCGATGATAACAATGAACCCAAGAAACAGGAAACCATTCAAGCGATCAAATGGCGTTAAAAGATAATGATTGCTCATATCCTAGGGTATGGGCAATTTTTTAATAATCAAAGAACTAAAATAAAGAGTCACAGAATGAATCAACTAGAAAATATAGAAATAAAAGTATTGAGCCTTAGACATAAGTTAATTTTGTTTGGTTTCATCGTGTTGCTGAATATTTTTGCTATTCTGAATTGGTCGGAAACTCATCATTTAAAAGCAATTTTATCTTGCTTAGGTTCTAATCTCTGTTTTATGTATTTATGGTTAAGACCTGAGATTATTCATTTTCAGCTACGAAATGCCACAGCCAAGAAAATTGATGGGATAATGTATGTTGCGATCATTTTATTGGTATTTTCTTATTTTATTCCTAATTAATTGGGAATGGTGAGCATTTTAGTCAAAGCCCTACAGAGAACGATTGTTGTTGTCACTGCGTTATCTTTCTTCATTCAGAATGAATAAATCTCGCGAAACGTATTTTTATCTAAAAATTTTGCGCTATACGGCTCATATCACAAACATCTTTTGAATGTGAACAATTCCCTATACAAGATATAGATTCACTTTTACGCACTGACACAAAAAAACCTGAATAAAATGAAAACTGAAAAAGCATTTAAAACAGTAAAGTGCTAACATTTTTGCCATTCTGTAATCTGCAAAAAAATGGGGCAAAAATGTTAATACAACGTGGTGGATTAAAAGTTGTAGCTGGCTTAGGGATTTCGGGAGTGTCAGCAGTCAACTTCCTACATGAACAAGGCTACCAAGTTGCAGTAACGGATTCTCGGGAAACACCGCCAGGGCATGATCAAATTCCTACCGGTGTTCGTACCAGTTTTGGAAAGTTGGATACAGAACTTTTATTACAAGCAGAAGAAATTATTCTTAGTCCAGGACTTGCGCCGCAATTGCCAGAAATTCAACAAGCAATTGAACAAGGTATTCCTGTTGTTGGTGATATTCAAATACTACGTCGTGCTACTGAAGTTCCAATTGTTGCAATTACAGGATCAAATGCAAAAAGCACAGTAACGACGCTGATTGGGTTAATGGCACAAGAAGCTGGTCGAAAAGTCGCTGTAGGCGGGAATTTAGGACGTCCTGCATTAGATTTGCTCAAAGATAAGCCAGAGTTAATTGTTTTAGAGTTATCTAGTTTTCAGTTAGAAACAACCTCAAATTTAAATGCAGAAGTCGCAGTTGTTTTGAATATGAGTGAAGATCATTTAGATCGTCATGGTGATATGCTCGGTTATCACAAGGCCAAACATCGAATCTTCCAAGGCGTGAAAAAAGTGGTGTATAACCGCGATGACAATTTGAGTCGTCCGCTTGTACCTGATGTTACACCAATGCAAAGTTTTGGTTTGAATGCACCTGATTTAAATCAATATGGCGTGCTTCGTGATGCTGATGGCACGATGTGGTTAGCGCGTGGCAGGGCACGTTTGATGAAAACCTCTGATATGTATATTCAAGGTATGCACAATGTTGCTAATGCACTCGCATGTTTGGCGCTGGGTGAAGCGATTGGTTTAGATACTGAATCCATGTTGGAAACACTCAAGCACTTTAAAGGTTTAGAGCATCGCTGTGAATATGTGAAAACAGTTTCTGGGGTGCGTTACTATAATGATTCTAAAGGAACCAATGTAGGTGCAACCCTTGCTGCAATTGATGGTTTAGGCGCTGCTATCGAAGTGAAACATGGCAAACTAGCATTAATTCTAGGAGGTCAAGGTAAAGGTCAGGATTTCAAACCATTACGAGATGCGATTCAAAAATACGTAAAATCAGCGATTCTGATTGGTGAAGATGCAGCTGTGATTGAACAAGCTATTCAAGGTACCACCGTAATCCAACACGCAACGAGTTTATCGGAAGCTGTAGCTCTCGCACAGAAATATACTCAGGCTGAAGATGTCGTTTTACTATCACCAGCTTGTGCAAGCTTTGATATGTTTAAAAGCTATAATGATCGTGGACATCAATTCGTGGCATGTGTAAATGCCCTGAATGAAAATAAAAATTAGGAACTGATCTATGGCTGATTTAGCCCAAAATACGGTACAAAAGATTTCACAATTATTGAGTCGGTTGCCCAAGCTTCCTGCGGAAATGACAGCACGTAATATTCTCATTTTTTGCGTCATTTCTTTGCTGTGTTTCGGTTCGGTCATGGTGGCATCCGCATCGATGCCATATGCCGAATATATTCATGAGAATCCTTTTTATTTCTTAATTCGTCATGGAATTTCGATTGTTGTTGCTGCTGTGGTGGCATTCTTAACCTATAGAGTTTCCTTGAACTTATGGTTTAAAAATGCTTTTCCATTATGGCTTGTGACGATGGTACTACTATTGGCGGTGTTGGTCGTTGGTTCGGAAGTAAACGGTTCACATCGTTGGATTAAGCTCGGTGGTTTTACTTTACAACCGACGGAAATTGCCAAGATTGTGATGGCAATTTTTACCGCTGACTATGTTGTTCGCCGTGCTAAAGAAGTTCGAACGCATTGGAAAGGCTTATTGCGACTAAGTGGCGTCATGGCTTTGACAGTTGGATTTATTGTTGCAGAGCCCGATCTCGGTGCAACGGTTGTTATTGTCCTCATGATGGTGGGTGTGTTTTTCTTGGCAGGTGCACCAGCAACACAATTCCTAATTATGTTAGGAGCAATCCTTGCAGGGATTACGGCACTTATTTTATTTGAACCATTCCGTTTCCAGCGTTTAATTTCCTTTACGAATCCTTGGGCTGACCCATTAGGTGTCGGTTATCAGTTATCAAATGCGTTGATGGCATTTGGACGTGGAGAATGGATTGGAACGGGTTTAGGACACAGCGTACAAAAGCTTTCCTATCTTCCAGAGGCGCATACAGACTTTATGTTGGCGGTTCTTGGCGAAGAATTTGGCTTTGTTGGCGTCACCTTGGTGATGGTATTGTCCTTTACGATGTTAGCGTGCTGTATTCGAATAGGACATCGTGCTCTGCAACATAACTACTTACGCGCAGGCTATTTAGCATATGGCATTAGCATTATTTTTCTGATGCAAATTTTGGTAAATGCTGGCATGAATATGGGCTTAATGCCGACTAAAGGTTTGACTTTGCCATTCATTAGTTATGGCGGTACATCTTTAATGATGTGTGCTGCAATGATTAGTTTAATTCTGAAAATTGATGCATCAACGCAAGAACTTAATCCAGTTAAAGAAGAATCAAACTTCTAATCGTATCGAAAATAAAAAGCTCTACTTTAAGTAGGGCTTTTTTATGGCTCATAAGAAAGTACCTGTGAGATGGATACCTCTAGGAATTACCTTGATGTCCCATTGTTGAACAGCTTGTTGAAGCATGATGCGTGGCTGGTCAAGTTCAACCAAAGGTTGCCCTAAAGCTAAAATGGCTTGCTGTAAGAGGTTTGATGCTTTGCTGATATCCAGTGCTTGAGCCAAATTTTGTTTAGACAGTTTTTGCCCTTGATGATTCATGGCAAGGGGGAGGTGCATATAGTTGAGAGATGGATAATTCAGTAAAGAGCCTAACCAAATTTGTCTGACGGTATTGTCTAAAAGGTCTGCGCCGCGAACCACATGCGTAATACCTTGTAAATAGTCATCTACGACCACAGCCAATTGATAGCTCATAATGCCGTCACGGCGTTTGAGTACGAAATCACCTAAATCATGTTTTAAGTTGGCAGATTGCTGACCTTGTAAGCGATCCTCAAAACAAATCAATTGATCGGCAACTTTCAAGCGAATAGATTGATCATTGAAATCCAGATGTAAATCGCGGCAAGTACCAGCGTAAATATGATTTGAACCCAGTATTTTACGGGTACATTGACAGGCATAGATCGCATCTAAGTGTTTTAACTGCTCAAGAACTTGTTCATAAATCTCTAAACGATCTTTTTGGCAAATAATTTCTGCATCGGGTTCAAATTGAAAGGCATCAATACAAGATCGGATATGGTTTTCACTATTGGGATAGATACGAGGAATATCGGTATCTTCAATTCGAACTAGCCATTTGCCGTGGTTGGCTTTGGCATCACAGTAACTTGCGACTGCGGTGAGTAGGGAGCCAAAATGCAATGGGCCAGTTGGAGAGGGGGCAAATCGTCCGATATAAGGCATAAAGATTTTATGGTTGTGTATTTCAATCCTTCTCCAGTCCCTCCTATAAAGGAGGGGAAATACTCGAATATCATAAATCTTTCAATTCGTAGTATTCCTCCCTTTTCAAAGGGAGGTTGGGAGGGATTATTAACCGTTATTTTGCTTTTCTTTGATTTCAGCCAAAGTCTTGCAATCGATACATAAAGTCGCTGTTGGACGTGCTTCTAAACGGCGTAAGCCAATTTCGATACCACAGGTTTCACAGAAACCGTAATCTTCGTTTTGAATTGTTTCAAGTGATTGTTCGATTTTACGAATGAGTTTGCGCTCACGGTCACGTGTACGTAATTCAATCGCAAATTCTTCTTCTTGCGTTGCCCTGTCGTTGACGTCAGGAAGCGCAGTTGACTCATCTTGCATTGTGTTTAATGTACGATCAACTTCAGACATTAACTCAGCTTTCCATGCATTTAAAATTTGGCGGAAATGCTCAAGCTGTCCTTCAGACATATATTCTTCATTTTTCTTCGGCTGATAAGGTGCAATTCCAAATAAGCTGGCAGTTGTACCACCTTCTGAAGCTTTTGGTTTGGTTTTACGTACGCGTTTCACAGCCGATTTTTGATCGTCGATCACTTCTGTTTGTTCGTCCAAGACTTGATTTTGGTTGTCATTCGCCATATAGGGCATTCCTCATCTTACACGTACTATCTATACGCAAAAAATATGGTGATATGCAAGTGTTTTTATAGAAACCTAAGATGGTTTTTCCCATCAAGGGTCGACATCATATAGAGTTTTTCAGCAAGATGGTAGTCATTCCCGTCCAGATTTTGTGAGAAAACGAGAATGTAATTTGTAATCAAAAGTTTAGTCATATCCCAAGACTTCAGAGCTATTCATTCGCTGTGAAGTTGATAAACGATAGACCTGAGTTTCGATTTCTCCGTTTGCTTTGAGTTTAATAAAGCGGTAACCCGGATGTTCTTCATCGAGTGCGAACTTATCACTTTTAGGTTTGAATTGTATGCAGGTTGATGGCGTTGATAAAAATTGAATATCTTGCCATGTGTTAATAGAATCTTGGTGGACATGACCACAGATAATGGCTTTGATATTTGAAAAAGGTTGAATCCTTTCGAGTAAATCAGATGAGTTCTTTAGTTTATGTTGATCAATCCAAGCAGATTCCATCGCAAAAGGATGGTGATGGCAGGCAATCATAATATGACGATCATGATGTTTTTTTAATAATTCTGTTAATTGTTCAAGGCCAGCCTCTGCAATTTTGCCATCAATTCTTGTTGGCTGTGCACTATTGAGTAAAATAATGCACCAATCGCCAATTTCTACGACAGTAGGTTGATGCGGATCTGCTCCATGAAAAGGGAAGTGAGATACATCATCATGATTGCCGGGCGTCTGAAAAAAGGGAATACCTATACTCTGCATATGCTTAAGATAGCGATCATAAGTCACAGTTGTTGGGTTTTGTGCTAAATCTCCAGTATGCACAATCATATCGATCTGCGGATGTTGTTGGCGCATCAAGTCAATTACTGCATGAAAGCTTTGTTCAGGGTGCATCCCGACAAACTCTAAATGCGGATACTCCAATAAATGAGTATCAGTAATTTGTATTATCACAAAATCTTTTTGTGATAATTTTGAGACTTGAAAAGTCACCGTCTTATCCCCTTTCAGATTTATTGTCGTTGTATATGTTGACTAAGCCATTGTAATGCCATGATGACAGGGGCATTCTTCAAGCGATTATTTTTGAATAACATGGTGATTTCAGCGTAATCAAACAAATGGAGTTGAATATCTTCCCCTTCATCTGGAACGCCAAAGATGCCACCACTGCTTGGTAAATCAACTTCTGCAGCATATAAATGAAAAAACTCAGCGCATGCACCAGCAGAAGGATAAAAACTGAATAAATGCTGCAATTCATTAATTTCGCAGCCTGATTCTTCTAGACTTTCACGACGAATACAGGTTTCTGGAGATTCATTTCCATCCAGTACACCCGCAATGATCTCAAGTTGCCATGCTGACTCGGAGTCATTTAATGCACCAACTCGGAATTGTTCAATAAGTGCGAAACGTTGTTGCTGATTGTTATAAAGTAAAACGCCAGCAGCTTCTGGACGATGTATAAGTTCACGCTGAATAATTGGTGAATATTCAGATCGATGAAATAGTCGGTGCGTAAGATTCACTTTCTCAACTTGAATGAATCCTCGGAATAAAAACTCCCGAGATTCTATCGTAACGTCGGATGCTGAATAGCTGGCGTGGTCAAGAATATTCATCTTCAATCAGGATGAGATTGTACATATCTCATCCTAACCGAGATTGATTCGTGGGCAAATCTTTTTTTAGTCGATTTACAGCTTGTGGTACAGTTTTAGACCATGTTCCTGATAAGCGGTTTTCATTGCATTGAGACCTGCTTCAACATCTTTTTCAGCATCATTTGATTGCTTAGCATTGTGCTGATTTTGTGCATAATCTCGCACATTCTGCGTGATTTTCATCGAGCAAAATTTTGGTCCGCACATAGAACAGAAATGTGCAGATTTGTGTGCTTCTTTGGGTAAAGTCTCATCGTGCATGCTGCGTGCTGTATCAGGGTCTAAGCTGAGGTTGAACTGGTCATCCCATCGGAATTCGAAACGTGCTTTCGATAATGCATTATCACGAACTTGAGCACCCGGATGACCTTTGGCTAAGTCTGCTGCATGTGCTGCAATTTTATAAGTGATAATGCCGTCTTTGACGTCTTTCTTATTTGGTAAACCTAAGTGTTCTTTCGGTGTGACATAACACAGCATTGCTGTGCCATACCATCCAATCATTGCAGCACCAATTGCAGAAGTAATATGGTCATAACCTGGTGCGATATCGGTGGTGAGTGGACCAAGTGTATAGAAAGGTGCTTCTTTACAAACTTCAAGTTGTAGATCCATATTTTCTTTAATCATATGCATAGGCACATGACCGGGACCTTCAATCATCACCTGAACATCATGTTCCCAAGCACGGTGTGTCAATTCACCTAAGGTTTTAAGCTCACTGAATTGAGCCTCATCATTTGCATCTTGAATACAGCCTGGACGTAAACCATCACCTAAGCTAAATGAAACGTCATAGGCTTTCATGATTTCACAGATTTCATCGAAATGCGTATACAAGAAGTTTTCTTGATGATGCGCAAGACACCATTGCGCCATAATTGAACCGCCACGAGACACAATACCGGTGAGACGATTTGCGGTCATAGGCACATAGCGTAATAACACACCTGCGTGAATAGTGAAATAATCGACGCCTTGTTCAGCTTGCTCAATCAACGTGTCTTTAAAGATTTCCCAAGTGAGATCTTCCGCGACACCATCTACTTTTTCCAAAGCTTGATAAATTGGAACAGTACCGATAGGAACAGGTGAATTACGGATAATCCATTCTCGGGTTTCATGAATATTCTTACCCGTCGATAAGTCCATGATCGTGTCGGCGCCCCAACGCGTTGCCCATGTCATTTTAGCAACTTCTTCATCAATCGATGAACCGAGTGCGGAGTTCCCAATGTTCGCATTAATTTTTACTAAAAAGTTGCGACCAATGATCATTGGTTCAATTTCAGGATGATTAATGTTGGCAGGAATAATTGCACGACCTGCGGCAACTTCTTGACGCACGAATTCAGGTGTAATTTCTCTTAAATTCTGAGCACCAAAGTTTTGTCCTGCATGCTGACGCATGTCTACGCCGTCACCTTGGCGTTGATTTTCACGAATTGCAATATATTCCATTTCAGGCGTAATAATGCCCTGTTTCGCATAATGCATTTGCGTAACATTTTTCCCTGCCTTAGCTCGACGAGGATTTTGAATATGAGCAAAACGAATGTCAGCAGTACGAATATCTTTTAAGCGAGCCTGACCAAAATCAGAACTTAAACTTGAGAGTACATCGGTATCATCACGTTCTTCAATCCAAGTTTGGCGGACAGAAGGTAGACCTTGATTTAAATCAATTTGGACATCAGGATCGGTATAAACACCCGATGTGTCATAAACCATAACAGGAGGATTATATTCACCCCCTAAACCTGTCGGCGTTTCTGTCAAGCTAATTTCACGAAATGGAACTTGGATATCGGGGCGAGAACCTTCAATATAAACCTTGCGTGAAGCAGGTAAAATACGGGTTAAATCTTTAGCATCTTGCTCATGTTGAGCAGAAATATCAGCAGAGGGAAGATTCGTTAATTGGTTCATGGCATGATCCTTATGTATTACATTAACGAATCAAGCACGAGCAAAAACGATAGCGCATTTATCTCTTTGATAAATAAAGGCGAGGCTTTTGTTGGGCTTGATTCCTACGCAGGTGTTAACCTGATCAGGTTCAACGGTACTCATCTTTAAATCTTGCGATTAAGATAATCTCAGCAGTTAATTAACTGCGCTCCGTCAAGCTAGGCATTTAGACTAACAGATTTTTAGATTTTTGTTTTATCAATTCGCAGCAATCGACTTTTGACTCAGCTGTGTTATTGTCATAAAAGTTTCATCATTGCTGTGTTTTAATCACCAATCATTTTTCCATGTGTCTAGTGGAGGCATACTGTGAGTCCAAGTAATCCTGTGTTAAGTCACCATATTTCTTCACAATTTAATGAAGACTTACAAGATGTACATACCAAATTTATGACTATGGGTGGCTTAGTAGAGCAGCAGGTTGCAAATGCAATTCATGCTTTATTAGACACAGATGAAAATTTGGCGATTGATGTTCAATTTAAAGATAATGTTGTTAATCAATATGAGCGTGATATTGATGAAGGTTTGACCTTGATTCTCGCCCGCCGTCATCCTGCTGCAATTGATTTGCGTATGGTCATTGCGATGAGTAAAGCAAATACAGATTTAGAGCGGATTGGTGACGAAGCTTCAAAAATTGCTCGTATTGCGCAAAATTTATGTGAAGAAGGTGAGTCTCCACGCGGTTATATGGAAACACGCCATATTGGTAACCAAGTGCGTGTTATGATTCATGATGCTTTGGATGCTTTCGCGCGTTTAGATGTTGATCAGGCTTTAAAAGTGGTGATGGCAGACGTGGATATTGATCGTGAATATCAGTCTGCAACACGAACTTTGATGACCTACATGATTGAAGACCCACGCCATATTGCTCGTGTGATTAATGTGATGTGGGTATTGCGTTCGCTTGAGCGAATTGGCGATCATGCCCGTAATATTTCAGAGCAAGTTATTTATATGGCAAAAGGGATGGATGTACGTCATACCAGTATTGAAGAAATTGAACAAAAAGTGAATCAAAAATAATCATCAAATAAAGATTCAAAGCTGCTACATAATGAGCAGCTTTTTTTATTGCCATACGTTGCATAAAGTCATCGGAAATGAAGTAATCATTAGGTAAATTTTAAGAGTAGTCATCCAATAATTTCTCAAAATCCTAAGGCATTTTTTATTGTGGGATTAGCGTAATTTGAACAACGTTGCTGGGCAATTGATTGACCTAATATAACCGTGAATATGATTTTTATATAAATTGATATCATACAAATAAAAAAATCCCAGACTTCGGGGGAAAGTCTGGGAGAGAAATATTATGTGTTACTTGAGATATCGAACTATCTCTTTTTGCTTCTGATATTCAATATAAGCGGAGAGTGTTGATCTGTCACGTAGACAACTGTGTATACTCTGTAAACCTTTATTACTTGTGTAAATGTCATGTAAAAAGAGAGCTATATTTAGCTCTCTTTTATTCAGTGGTGTTAGCTGAAATGATTTACTTTTGTTCCGTCCAACCTTCTGCTTTTTCAACACTTTCATCATTGTTGAAGAACTTCTCGCGTTGCTCTTCAAGAAACTTCTTCGCATCGGGTTCGAATACATTGAGGCGTTTTTCGTTAATGAGCGTGGTTTGGTGTTTTAACCATTCTTGCCAAGCCTGTTTTGAAACCGTCTCAAAGAATTCTTGACCTTTTGCACCTGGGAATGGTGCAAAGTCTAAACCTTCAAGCTCTTGTTTATATTTGCGGCAAAATACTTGTCTCGTCATGATTTATCCTTAAGCGTATAACTGTTCTAGGCGAGTGTGTGCACGAGTAATGGCTGCTTCAACTTGTTTTGGCGATGTCCCGCCGATATGATCACGCGCATTTACAGAAGCTTCTAAAGTCAAAGCTTTGTCAAATACATCTGCTTCAATCAGATCAGAGAATTGTTGAAGCTGTTCTAATGTCAATTCAGATAAATCTTTTTCTTCAGCCACACCAAGCGCAACTGCTTTACCTACAATTTCGTGTGCATCACGGAAAGCAACACCTTTCTTCACAAGATAATCAGCAAGGTCAGTTGCTGTAGAGAAACCACGAAGCGCTGCTTCACGCATAATTTCAATGTTTGGAACGAGTGCAGGCACCATATCTGCAAAGGCCATTAAGCAACCACGAACGGTATCAATTGCATCAAACAAAGGCTCTTTATCTTCTTGGTTGTCTTTGTTATATGCCAATGGTTGACCTTTCATTAGTGTTAATAAACTAATCAAATCACCAAACACGCGACCTGATTTACCACGTACTAACTCAGGAACATCTGGGTTTTTCTTCTGCGGCATGATAGATGAGCCCGTACAGAAGCGGTCTGGAATATTGACGAACTTGAATTGAGCCGAAGTCCATAAAATCAGTTCTTCTGACATACGGGACAAATGCATCATAATCAAAGATGCCGCCGCATTAAATTCAATGGCAAAGTCACGATCAGAAACAGCATCAAGCGAATTTTCAGAAACAGCTTCGAAACCCAATAATTCGGCTGTATATGCGCGATCAATTGGGTAGGTTGTTCCTGCTAAGGCTGCTGAACCGAGTGGCATGCGATTAACACGCTTGCGACAATCTTGAAGGCGTTCAGTATCGCGAACCAACATCTCAAACCAAGCCAATAGGTGATGACCAAATGTTACTGGCTGAGCTGTTTGTAAATGAGTAAAACCAGGCATAATCGTATTGGTATTTTTGCTTGCCAGACTGAGTAGGCCTTTTTGTAAGCGTAGTAATAGACCTAAAATGTCATCAATTTCATCGCGTAAATATAAACGGATGTCAGTTGCAACTTGGTCATTACGGCTACGACCAGTATGTAATTTTTTACCTGTGATGCCGATACGTTGAGTCAAGCGAGACTCAATGTTCATGTGTACGTCTTCTAAATCAATACGCCATTCGAAATTACCTGCTTCGATTTCAGCCTTGATTGTATTTAAACCTTGGATAATATCATCACGCTCAGCCTCGGTCAGTACACCAACTTTAGCAAGCATGGTTGCATGTGCAATCGAACCTGCAATATCTTGTTTATAAAAACGTTGGTCAAATTGAACAGATGCGGTAAATTCTGCAACAAATGCATCTGTTGCTTCAGAGAAGCGACCGCCCCACATTCCAGAGGTTTGATTAGGGCTTGCTGAAGAAGAGGATTGAGAAGATGTGGTCATGGCGGCTCAGTAAAATAAAAAAGAGTATAGCAAATCCAAACGTAGTTGCTGAAATTCGACGCAAGAAGTTATCGAAAACACGTCAAATAAGTCCAGCAGGGTCCTATTTTTTTACGAAAATAAGGCAATCGCAACACTTATTGGAACTAATTGTAGCAAGTAATGTTTTGGCAATGGTACTCGCACTTGCAGAAGCCCGTTCTTGGCAAGCAGTAGAAAGTATCCGAGTTTTTCAATACATGCTTTTTATTAACTGGATAATTTTATCGTTTTCTGCTTTTGTTGACTATTTTCAAGAGTTTTTTGTCAAATTTAGTCAGAAAATGGCGTTAATTTTAGGTTTTATTTTTCTTCAACTTATTGTTTTACTTACCACGTGTGTCATTAATATAATTCAATATTGGGGTTCATCAACAAATAACTTTTCTGAAGATATCTTATTTCAAGGTGTAAGTCTGCATTTGGGGTATGGCATCTTGCTTGGTGCTTTCTGTTTGCGTTATCTCTATATGCGAGAGCAATGGATGAATCAGCAATATAGTGAGCTGAATGCGCGGATTCAAGCCATGCAAGCACGTATTCATCCTCACTTCTTATTTAATAGTTTAAATAGTGTCGTGAGTTTGATTTCAATTGATCCTGACAAAGCAGAAAACATGCTGATTAACTTGTCACGATTATTCCGCGCCAGTTTTCAAGAATTGAAATTGGTGAGTTTGGCTGAAGAAATTGACTTGTGTCAGCAATACTTAAGTATTGAAAAATTACGTTTAGGAGAGCGTTTAAAGGTAGAATGGAATATACAGGCGACGTCTTTAGAGTTAAAACGAGTCACGATTCCATTATTAACATTGCAACCTTTGCTAGAGAATAGTATTTTTCATGGAGTAGAAAAAGTTTTACAGCCCTCAACCATTAGTGTATTGGTTGAAATATTGCAAAATCAAGTCAGTATAGTCATTACTAACCCTTATTCTCACGATACAATAAAATCGAGACAAGGGAATGGTATTGCAATAGACAATGTGAAGCAACGTCTAAAAGCCTATTACGGACAGACAGTGAAGTTTCAGGTTTATGGAGGAGTATCGTTATATACCACGGTGGTAAGTTATCACTATCGAGTAAAATAATAAGTTAAGTTAACCATAAAAAAATGACGGATGAAGTTAACGGTGACAAGGAGGAGAGGATGAAAGTTCTGATTGCTGATGATGAACCTCTCGCAGTAGAGCGTTTGTCACGTTTAGTGACCCAAATGGGTCATGAAGTGATTGCGACGGCGCATCATGGGCAGGATGTGTTAAACCATATTGAAAATGATTCGCCCGATGTTGTTCTATTAGATATTCAAATGCCTGGAATGAACGGATTGGAGTGCGCTGAGCAGATCAGTCATTTTAGCCCTCGTCCAGCTATTATTTTTTGTACAGCATATGAGCAACACGCATTGGAAGCGTTTAAATTTCAAGCACAGGGATATTTGCTCAAGCCTATTGCACAACAAGATTTACAACAGGTGTTCAATAGTCTGACGCAACTTACACAAGCACAAATGACTGGTTTACAACAACAAGACGATATGTACGATAGTAAAACTCAACGCCATCAAATTGCTGCGAAAACTTATCGCGGGGTCGAACTTATTCCAATAGAGAATATTTACTATTTTCTAGCAGATCAGAAATATGTCACTGTGCGTCATCGGAATGGCAGTGTATTAATTGATGAAACTTTAAAAGATCTAGAATCTGAGTTTTCAGATCGTTTTATTCGAATTCATCGTAATGCTTTAGTTTCTCTTGATTATTTAGAACGGTTGGAACTGATTGCGGCTGGTCAGTATCAGGTTAGATTACGTGAGCTAGATGAACGCCTATCTGTAAGTCGCCGTCATTTACCAAGCTTAAGAGAATGTATGCATCAATTATAAAATATTGAGCTTAAGTCAGATGAAAAATCAGTTTTTGCTTGCAATTTTAGATGAGCAAGTTAAGTTTGAAACAATTGTTTTGATCCATGCTTAACTTGAATTTATGAAGACCTTAAAAATTGCGACTCGACAAAGCCCTCTTGCACTTTGGCAGGCGGAGCATATTCGCTCCCGTTTAAATGCGCTTTATCCAGATTTAACGGTTGAGTTGCTTAAGTTTGTGACGCAAGGTGATAAAATTCTAGATACACCTTTGGCAAAAATTGGTGGTAAAGGATTATTCGTTAAAGAACTGGAAGCTGCTTTGTTAGAGGGTCGCGCTGATTTGGCGGTCCATTCAATGAAAGACGTGCCAATGCACTTACCCGAAGGTTTAACGCTCGCTGTGACTTGTGAGCGAGAAGACCCACTTGATGCCTTTGTTTCGAATCATTACCAAAGTTTTGATGAGTTACCTCAAGGTGCCAAAGTAGGTACATCTAGTTTGCGTCGCAAATGCCAGATTTTACAAATACGTCCTGATTTAGAGATTATTGACTTACGTGGCAATGTGGGGACGCGTTTATCAAAACTTGATGATGGTTTATATGATGCGATCATTTTAGCCAGTGCAGGATTAAAGCGTTTAGGTTTGGCAGATCGAATTCGTCATTGTTTAGCGCCTGTTTTAAGTTTACCTGCTGTTGGTCAGGGTGCATTGGGCTTAGAGTGTCGTGCAGATGATGTGGAATTATTAAAAATCATTCAACCATTACAGCATGAAGAAACCTCAATTTGTGTGCGTGCAGAACGTGCGTTTAATGCCTATTTAGAAGGTGGTTGTCAAGTTCCAATCGCAGGATATGCAACTTTAGCCAATGATCAGCTCAGCATAGAAGGTCGTGTGGGAAGTGTTGATGGAAAAATCTTACTAAAACAACAATTGGCTGGAACTTCAGAAGATGCTGAACAATTAGGTGAACAACTTGCACAATGCTTATTGGAGCAAGGTGCAGGTGAATTGTTAAAAGCGCTTTATTAATGCTTTTTATTAATACGCGCCCTGAAGATCGTGCTGTGAACTTAACGCAAGCATTGTTGGAAGTGGGTCATCAGGTTATCAATCTGCCATTGTTGGAACTTGTAGCTGAACCTTTTTCGGGGCATTTACGTGAACTGTATCAGCAACTTGAGCAGGTGCAAGTTATTGTTGTTGTCAGCCCGACCGCTGTTGATGTTGGTATGCAATATTTACAACAACAAAAGATATCCTTAGATCAACTTAAGCATGTGCAATGGATCGCAGTGGGTCAAGCAACTGCCCAAGCACTCGCAAAATTTGATATAGACAGCCACATCCCTGAGGTTGAAAATTCGGAAGGTATGCTAGAGCTTCCAATATTAAATCAACAAGTACATTTGGATAAAGTTGCTTTTTGGCGTGGTCTTGGGGGGCGGCAGTTTATGATGCAGCAGTTGCAACAGCAAGGTGTCGAGATTCTTAATTTTGTTCTTTATCGTCGCCAATGCCCAATTCAAAGTGTTAGGCTTTTTCCAAAAATTTTAAAAAAAATAATGCCAAGTCAACCTGTTATGGTATTGATTAGTAGTGAAGCGAGTTGGAATAATTGGCAGCAGCTTTGTGGTCAAAATAATATAGATGCGAAATGGATATATTTGGCGCTAGGTGACCGTTTAGCGCAGCTACTCAAAAATGCACGGTTGCAAACACATCAAGAGATTAACATTATTCAGCTTGATAATTTATCTATATCAGAGATTATTCAACGTATCGGTGCTTGGCAAGGACGTATATGAGAAAGATTGTTTACCTGATTTTATTACTAAGTTTATTATGGTTAGCCAAACTTAGTTATGACGTAGCACAATATTCTCAGATCGTTCCTCAACTCCAGCAACAGCTTACACAGCAGCAGCAACGTTGTTCTTTGCTGAATGATCAATTTGTCGCTCTGCAGCGAAAATTACAAGATGCTCATTTATCTGACCCTTCAGAAGCTTCGAGCTTACCCAGTATGGTCACGGGTGTAGCGCCTGTTATATTAATCAAACAGCAATTACAGTTAGTTCAATTCGCAATAGATCAACAACAGTTCATTTATGCGATTGATCAATTAAATCAAGTACAGCAGCATATTGTCCAATATACGGTATCTCCTGCTTTACAGCATAGTTTGATGAAAGCGATCGAACAGGATAAACAAGCTATTCAACATTATGTGCTTATGCAAACCCAACAGCAGCAACAGATTGATACTTTATTGCAGCAATTGGATCAAAAGCTTTTACAAGAAGTGCATAACCCAACTATTAAAATGCAAAAAGCTGAAGCCTCTTCATGGTGGTCTTGGTTCAAATTTGAAAGGGTGCAGCGTACACAGCCTGATTTAATCAATCGTCATCTCATTTTAAAGGAAGCTCAGTTACGTTTACTGCTTGCTTCACAAGCCTTACATCAGGGACAAGCATCTGAGTATCGCAAATCCGTTCAAGAGGTAATTCGATTATTCTCAATTTTACCTGATAAAAACAGTCAAATGATCAAGCAAAAATTAGAAAAGCTGTTAAATCTTTCAGTTATTCCGACACCTAAATTAACGACCCTTGGTTTACTGGGGTAATGTAATTATGAAACAACTGGTGTTCATTTATTTACTTGTAAGCCTATTATTTTTTGCTATGTTTGCCATGCTGAGCTATGGCTACGGTAATGGCTATGTTTATATTTACTGGCGCGATTGGCAGTTCCAAAGCAGTTTATGGGGCTTAATCGCACTTTTTATTGTGATTAGTTTATTCGCACAGTTGTTATGGTTTGTGAGTCGCAGATATTTTGCGCGAGAACAGCGTAAGAAAGAAAATATTTTACAATTTAAAGATCTACATCCATATGAGCAGCTCGGTATAGTCTGGCTGCTTGATGCGGCAAAAGAACAGCAGGGATTTATTGAGCGTGTTTTTGCTCAATCAGGATTGCTGAGTAATATTGTTGATGCACAATTTGATTATAAAAATGGTGACTATCAACTCGCTTTGCAGAAACTAGAGAAATCAGCACCGATGGCCTTTGAGCTGGCAGAACTACAGCGGATCGATATTTTCTTAGAACAACATGAAACAGAAAAAGCATTAACCCATTTAGAATTCCTTGCACAGCATCAACTTTCACCTTGGTTGGCTGAGATTGAAACTGCTTATCAACAACGCATTACTGTTTTGTGGGGCAAACTTGCCTTACAACAGCCTTGGTTATTTTTACTAGGACTTACGCATTGACGGATTCAAAAAAGTATTAAAATAGTTTATAAAGTATCTGTGATCAGACGAACTAAACATGCTTCTACAGCAACTTGTACATTACCCATTTATATGGGCTTTCTCATGACAGAACCGAACTCTATTAGCTGCACACAACTTGCCGAGACTTATAATATCTCGCATGATAGTGTAAATCGCTTTCTGGAGCGTGAAGACTACACACCTCACGACCTATATCAAGAAGCAATTCAACATATTGATAATAATAAACTTATAGTCAGTATTGATGATACTGTTTTAGATAAACCATATAGTCAACATATGGACTTGGTTAGCTATTTTTGGTCAGGCAAACACCACCGATCCGTCAAGGGGATTAATCTCATTACCCTGTATGCGACAGATCAGAATGGTCAAAATATTCCAATTAATTTCCGAATTTATGACAAATCTGAGGGTAAAACCAAGAATGATTACTTTATGGATATGTTAAGTGAAGTACTTAGTTGGGGTGCAAAGATTCAATTTATTACAGGTGATAGTTGGTATTCATCGACTGGAAATCTAAAAACCATAAGAAAATATGGTATTCGATTTATGTTTGGTATCGACTGTAACCGTAAGGTTTCCCCAGAAAAAGGACAATGGTTTCAACTGCGTTTATTGCCAGATTTTCATCAGGGTCAAGTGGTCTGGCTCAAAGATTTTGGCTTTGTACAATTATTTAAGACTCAGTTAAAAGAACAGCAGAGGTTTTATATTGTGCATCAAGATGAAGATGATTTATTGTCCTTTGAGGGTTTTCATGAATTACATTCAAGTCATTGGAAAATAGAGCAATATCACCGAGTGATTAAACAGGTTTGTCATATTGAAAAGTTTCAAGTAAGACGATCTAAACTGATTTTGAATCATATTTTTGCAGCCTTGATGGCCTACGTCGAGATACAAAAGAACCAGTTTGAGCGGATCTTTGAAAATGTATATCGTTGGCAGAAGAAATTATTTAGACCAATCATCAAAGACTTCATTGATGACTTTATTCTCGATAAAAATCATCTCCTACCACAGAGAATCTATAAATAATAGTGCGTAAGTCCTATTTACAATCAATTCAGCATGGTTTATTAAGTGCAGAACATCGAGATCTCTGGTTGCAACAATTACTCATACAGTTTGATCAAGCATCTGTGGATGACTTAGCTGCACTGCAACAGCGGTATATTGCTCTAGAGAATGAAATTCAAGCACGACCATATAGTAGTAAGGTTTTGTGGTTAAAATTATTGGCACGTATGCCAGAAATGGGATTGCAGCATGAGGATCTTGCATTGCATTTATTGCAAGAAAATTTCGATCCAGAGGTTTTTTATCTTTGGTTCCAACAGCAACTACTGAAGCAAATTCCCGATTATAGCTATGTTGAGCAACGTATTATTCAGCTAGAACAGCGTTACACGAGTGTTCCAATGTTGACCTTTGCAAAATGGCATATTTATGTTGCAACTCAACGTTTAGAAGAAGCTGAGCAGTTATTAACTTTATATCCTGATAATATATTAATGAGCTATTTGCGGATTAAATCAACGCTTGGAGATAATCTGGATTTGATCAGGCAGTTGAATTTAATCTTTGAAAATGATGTTAATTTTTTAAACTTTAAGATATGAGTGAGATATGAAAGAACTGTCTGTCTATCCTGTTGTACATCGACAAACAATTGCTTGGGGTGATATGGATGCTTTTGGGCATGTAAATAATGTGCAGTATTATCGCTATATTGAGAGTGCACGAATTGCTTATTTAATGGCATTAAATATATTTGATCAAGATATAGTGACGGTGGTAGCCTCTAGTCAATGTAAGTATTTAAAGCCAGTATTTTATCCTGATGTGCTGCATATTGGTGCACGTATTGAGGAGCTCAGAAATAGTGCTTTTCGAATGCATTATAGTTTATGGAGTGAAACACAAAACCAAATCGTTGCAACAGGAGAGGCAGTGATGGTTTGTGTTGATAAAGTAACCTCCAATAAACAAGCTATTCCTGAATTGATTAAACAAAATATTATTGCTATTGAACAAAGTGTTGGAAATAATCTTGCATTAAAATAATTTTATAAAGACTATTATGTCTATATTTATTTTGAGTGCGTTAATCTCATATAACTTATCTTTTTATTTTGTGAATTAATTCATAGATAGTCTAGATTTGTTATATGGAATTCAACCTATAGAAAGCATCAAGAATTAAGGTAAAATTAATATTCATCAGGTTCTAAAAATTATTTCATCATTTTAAAAAAAATTAATACAATGGATTTAATGAAATGCACTTAAGTTTTTTGTTTTATTGTAAGTATAAGATGATTTATGGTTGTATTGTGATTAATTTGACTAATTTAATATTGATTATTTAATTGTATATAAATTACTATGGCAATAGAATTTTTGAATTCTTTTTTATTTTGAGTGATATATTTCTTTTGAGTTGGAGTGGTTCTAATGAAACCAGATATTAGTGATTTATCTGTAGAAGACTTAAAACGTTTACAGGTAGAAGCGGAAGCTTTAATCGCAAGCAAAAAAGATCAAGCAATTGAAGATGCTTATAATGAAATTATTGCAATAGCTGAAGCAGTTGGTTTTAGTGTTGAAGAGTTATTGGAGTTAGGTGAGCAAAAGCGTAAGAAGACAACGCGCAAAGCAGTAGAACCACGTTACCGTAATAAAAATAATACAGAAGAAACTTGGACTGGTCGTGGTAAACAGCCACGTTGGTTAGTTGCTGAATTAGAGAAAGGCGCAAAACTTGAAGATTTTCTAATCTAAGCAAGTTTTACTCGTCATCGTTCTGTCATACGATGATTCTATGCTTCATTAAAGCCAAGCTTAAAAAGCTTGGTTTTTTTATATGAGAGAATTGGCGATGTTGAAAAAGTATGCATAATGTCATTCAGGGGCGAGTGTCTCTAAAAGGATGATAATTTGTGCATTTGGTAAGGGTGGAATGAAGAAAAATACCAAACAATGGAAGTGGTGGGTTTTCACCATTTTTGCATTTTTAATTTTTATTATTTTACAAATTCCAGCAACATGGTTAATTGCGAAATTTTCTAAAGATAATCAAATCTTACATAATGTTAGCGGCAATATTTGGCAGGGACAAGCGGATTGGCAAAAAGGTCAGTTACGTGGTTCTGTACATTGGAAAACCCGTCCTTTAGATTTATTAATGTTGCGTCTTGGCGCAAATCTCGATATTCACAGCGGGAATACCCAATTTAATGGTATTTTGGGTTACGGTTTAGGTCAAAAGATTTTGATCAAAGATTTGCAAGGTGAAATTGCACCAGAGACTTTAAAGTATTTTGCCAATTGGCAATGGCCTGAGAATTCAATTCAACTTAAAGATGTACAATTTAATTATCAAAAAGAAAAAGGCTTTACTGCAACTGAAGGTAAATGGCACTGGGGTGGTGGTGAGTTGAATTATACCTTTGGCCAACGCCAAGATCGTATGAGTATGCCTTCATTGACTGCGGAAATGAAAGATGAAAATGGGCAATTGCAAATAGATGTTCGGGATCAGCAAAGTCAGAAAATGGCGAATCTAAGTTTAGACCCGAATCTTATGCTCGATGTTCAATTGACACAGCGGATGTTATTAAATGTACCATCTTATCAAGGTAAAGCGGGACTCGACACTTACGTGATTAGTTCTCGCCAACCATTGTTGCAAGGTGGTTTTTAATGAAAACAATAGCACAAAAACTACAGCAGTTTCGTTGGCAGCAATTCGATAAAACAAGTGCTTTTATCCTAGCTTTACTCATTTTATGGTTATGTTGGAAGTTAGCTTCTTTATTCTGGTTGGTTGTGGCGCCACCTCAGCCGATGCAGTTTGATCGTGTTGCATTGGGTTCACAACAGGCGCAAGTTCCTAATATTAGTTCTTTTGCACTATTTAATGAACCTGCTACTACGACAGCACAAGATAATGTCAATGTGGAGTTGCAGGGCGTATTGTTGGGTTATCCAAGCTATTTGTCATCGGCGGTTATTAAATTAAACGATACTGCTGAACGTTATCGTGTTGGTGAAACCATTGGTTCAACTTCCTATCAACTGGCGGAAGTGTATTGGGACCATGTCATTCTGAAGCAGGATAATGGTGCAACACGAGAAGTTAAATTTAAGGGTTTAGATAATGGTTTATACCAGCCAATTGCCCCTGTATTAAACCCTCAAGCTGCAACACCTCAAACATCTGCGCCTGCTCAAAACTCATCACAATCTGCGCTGGGACAAGCCATCCAACAAATGCAGGAAAATCGTGAGCAGTATTTAAAAAATATGGGAGTGAGTGGTGGTTCAGACGGTTACGAAATCTCAGATCGAACACCAACGAATTTAAAAAATACCTTGGGTTTGCGGTCTGGTGATCGTATTCTATCGATCAACGGTCAGACAGTCGGGCAGGGTCTTAGCGAAGTGCAATTATTAGAGCAAGTACGTCGTGAAGGACATGCCAAAATAGAAATAAAACGTGGTGATCAAGTGATGACCATACAACAAAGTTTTTAGTGATAACACGTCATCACATTAGTTAGGAATAAGTGCAGGTTATGGCTTTCTTGAATCATCAACGTCCACTTTGGGCACTACTTGCTGCCGCACCTTTGGTTGCGACCATCAGTACCAATGTGCAAGCACAAACATGGAAGATTAATCTACGTGATGCGGATTTAACGGCATTTATTAATGAAGTCGCTGATATTACGGGTAAGAACTTTGCAGTTGATCCTCGTGTGCGCGGGAACGTTACTGTTATTTCCAATAAACCGCTCAATAAAGATGAGGTATATGACCTATTTTTAGGTGTGTTGAATGTTAATGGTGTGGTTGCACTTCCATCAGGTAATACGGTCAAGTTAGTTCCTGATAGCAATGCTAAAAACTCAGGAATTCCTTACGATGCTCGAAGTCGTGCAGGTGGGGATCAAATTGTTACTCGTGTCATTTGGTTGCAAAACACGAACCCAAATGATTTGATTCCTGCGTTACGACCATTAATGCCGCAATTTGCACATTTGGCTGCTGTGGCTGGCACCAATGCTTTGATCGTTTCAGATCGTGCGACGAATATTTATCAACTTGAAAATATTATCCGTAATTTGGATGGTACAGGGCAAAATGATATTGAAGCGATCAGTTTGCAATCAAGTCAGGCTGAAGAAGTTATTGGTTTACTCGAAACCATGAGTGCCACAGGTGCCTCGAAAGATTTTATTGGTTCGCGTGTGCGAATTATTGCAGATAATCGAACCAATCGTATTTTAATTAAGGGTGATCCTGATTCACGCAAACGTTTACGCCAGATGATTGAAATGCTCGATGTTCCATCGGCAGATCGCTTGGGTGGTTTGAAAGTATTCCGTTTAAAATATGCGAGTGCCAAGAACTTAGCTGAAATTCTACAAGGTTTAGTCACAGGACAGTCAGTTTCGTCCTCATCAAATACTAGTGCTAGTAAACCAAACTCAATTAGCAATCTAGTTTCAAATAACCAAAATTCGGGTTCATCGACAGGTTCATCGTCAATTTCTACTTCATCAATTAACCTAAACAATACCAGCAATAATAGCCAAAATAGTGGTGTTACAAGCTTTAATAGTGCTGGTGTGAGTATTATTGCAGATAGCACTCAAAATGCTTTGGTTGTTAAAGCTGATCCGCAATTGATGCGTGAAATTGAGGCAGCCATTCAGCAGTTAGATACTCGACGTCAGCAAGTCTTGATTGAGGCTGCCATTATTGAAATTGTAGGTAGTGATGCTGATCAACTTGGTGTGCAATGGGCATTAGGTGATCTAAATAGCGGTGTTGGGTTAATTAACTTTTCGAATGTTGGCTCTAGTATTTCTAAGCTCGCAGCAGGTTATCTAACAGGTGGGGCGGCTGGCGTTGGTTCAGCACTTGGTACGGGTTCATCTATTATTTTGGGTGACTACAAAGAAGGTGCGAATGGCTCTCGTAAATTATATGGTGCTCTCATCCAAGCGCTAAAAGAAAATAAAAAATCAAATTTATTGTCTACACCATCCATCGTGACAATGGATAATGAAGAAGCGTATATTGTCGTAGGGCAGAATGTTCCATTTGTAACAGGGTCAGTTGCGACGACTGGAAACAGTACGGTGAATCCTTACACAACTGTTGAGCGTAAAGATGTGGGTGTTACTTTAAAGGTGATCCCTCATATCGGTGAAGGTGGTTCTGTTCGACTTGAAGTGGAGCAAGAAGTTTCAAACGTTGAAAATAGTAAGGGTCAGGCTGCTGACTTGGTGACAAGTAAACGAGCGATTAAAACTTCAGTCCTCGCAGATCATGGGCAAACAGTCGTGTTGGGTGGTTTGGTTACCGATCAGACAGATGTTAGTCGTCAAAGTTTGCCTGTTCTTGGGGATATTCCTTATCTTGGTCGTTTGTTCCGTTCAGATAGTCGTGGCAATGAAAAACGTAATTTACTTGTATTTATCCATCCAACCATAGTGGGTGATGCTGAGGATGTGCAACGTATATCTCAACAACGTTATAACCAGCTATACAGTCTCCAATTGTCTATGGATAAAAATGGTAATTTTGCAAAATTACCTGAAAATGTTGCGGATATTTATCGCCCACAACCTGCGGTAAGTAGCTCACCATACCAAAAAGTTCCAACAACAACACAAAAAGAGGCTGTGGTTATCACAAAGCCTGTCGTTGTAGTTGAGCCTCAAATACAACGAAAAACGGTGCAGCTTCCAGCCAAAGCAACTGAACGCAGTAAACATACAGTGACAACCACGACGATTCGTCCTGCGTCTTCACAGTAGATGCACAGAAGCGCTTATGTCACAATGTTATGATTGAAAGAAATGATGATAAGGATAAACATCTATGACTTGGAAATTACAAGCCATTACAGGTGAATTTACAGGGCAAGAGATTAGTATTGAGCGTGACATGCTGGTGGGGCGGGATCAGGACGCTGAAATTTTGTTGCAGCTCAAGGACATTTCACGAAAACATGCTGCATTACTGTTTAGAGATGACCATGTTTGGGTAAAAGATTTAAAGTCTACAAATGGAACATTTGTGAATGGTGAGCGTGTTGAGCAGGAACAGGAAATAGAATTGCATGATGGGGATATGCTCCAGTTTGCCAATTTTATATTTATGATTCTTGCTCCTGAGCGTTATAAGGCTGATTTACCTGAAATTGAAGTTGAGCCAGTAGCGGCAACGAATCACGATGCGGGTATGCCAACGCTTGCAGAGCGAGCTGCGGAGACTTCGATTAATCGAGATGGTATGCCACAACAAGTTGGAATTCCAAAACCAGCACCAATTCCTGAAGGTATTGATGTTCATGCTGCTGCTGAACAGCAGCCGATTGCGATTGAAGAACCTATTTCTCGTGTTCAACAAGAAATTGAACAGCAAAAAAATGCATCGATTGGTTTGATTTCAATTGTTGTACTCATCATTTTAGCTGTGATTGCTTGGTTATTCTTTAAATAATTATATTAACCTTTTACAATCAAGGCATGCTCATATGGGCGTGCCTTTTTATTTCTTGAGTCGAAATCTATGTCTGTTGCTCAGTTACAACAACGAAGTTTAATTTTATTTGATTTAGATGGGACGCTTGTGGACTCGGCGGCTGATTTATATCGAGCAATGAATCTAAGTTTGGAAAAACTGGCATTACCATTGGTAACAGAGGTGCAGATTCGAGCTTGGGTAGGCAAAGGTGCGGCTAAACTATGTGAGACTGTCTTGGAGCATTTGTTTGGGCAGATTGATGCCCAGCAGCAGAAGCAATTGCTTGATACTTTTGTTGAGATTTATGAACAAGAATTATGTGTAAACACCAACGTATATGAAGGTGTTTTACCATTTTTGGATTACTGCCAACAGCATAATATTACGATGGCTTGCGTAACTAACAAACCAGAGCATTTAGCGCAAGGTATCCTCGATATTTTGCAGTTAAGCCCATATTTTAAGATGGTGGTTGGTGGTGATAGTTTAGCTGAACGTAAACCTCACCCTTTGCCTTTACTACACTGTATGCAGCAACAAAATATTACAGCGTCACAAGCTTTGATGATCGGTGATTCGAGTAATGATGTGGAAGCCGCTAGACGTGCAGGTATTGATTGTATTGTGGTCAGCTATGGCTATAATCATGGGGAAAGTATCTATGACTGTCAGCCACAGCAAGTGGTCGATAGTTTGGCAGAATTGATAGAAGATGATTTAGTCAGGAGACAAGCATGAAGTTTGTTATGGTTTTTCGATGGCGGGCTTGAGAAGGCACTACAGAAAAAACGCACAGAAATTAAAACCATAGAGAAGATTCATGACGACCTTAGTACAATTTGAGCAATTAAAATCAGCAGGCTATAACACCATTCCAGTGTATCGCCAACGTTTAGCCGATACAGAAACCCCACTTTCTGTTTTTGCACGTTTTAAAGAACAAAAACAAGCTTATCTCTTTGAGTCTGTTGAAGGGGGTGAGAATTGGGCGCGCTATTCAATGATTGGTTTAGGGGAGTCGATTGTTTTTTCCTGTAATGCAGGTGTATTGACCATTCAGCAAGCTGATGGCTCGCTTCGTCAGCAAGACTGCGCTGATCCATTTCAGTATATCCGTGATTTTCAAAGTCAATTTAAAGTGCCAACCCAAGTTGAATTGCCTGAGTTACCAAGTTTTACTGGTGGCTTGGTTGGGTATTTGGGGTATGACGCGGTACGTTATATCGAACCAAAACTTAGAAACGTTCCCACGGCTGATCCTGTGACGTTGCCAGATCTTTGGTTAATGTTGTCTCAAACCGTGATTGTGTTTGATAATTTAAAGGACACTTTGTTTTTAATTCATCACGCAGATTCGAGTCAGCCTGATGCCTATAAGACGGCTCAGCAGAAGTTGGATCAACTTGAACAGTTGCTCGCTACGCCTGTCAGCTTACAAGCGAAACCTCATACTGCGCCACATTTCGAATCCATTACGGGTAAAGAAAAGTTTCTAGAAACCGTTGAGAAAGTAAAAGAGTATATCCGTGCAGGCGATGTGATGCAGGTTGTGCCTGGTCAACGTATGGTGTCTGACTTTGATGGTGAGGCTTTACAAGTTTATCGTGCATTACGCCATCTCAATCCATCGCCGTATTTATTTCTGGTGCAAGGACAAACGCTCACAGATCAAAAGCCATTTCATATCGTGGGTTCTTCGCCAGAAATTCTTTCACGCTTAGAAAATGGTATTGCAACAGTACGTCCTTTGGCTGGAACACGACCACGTGGTAAAACCAAGGAAGAAGATCTTGCCTTGGAACAAGATTTACTCGCAGATGAAAAAGAGATTGCTGAGCATCTCATGCTAATCGATTTGGGTCGCAATGATGTTGGTCGCGTTTCTAAAATTGGTAAAGTGCAAGTGACTGATCGTATGGTGATTGAGCGTTATTCTCACGTCATGCATATCGTGTCTAATGTGCAGGGTGAAGTACGTGATGACGTGGATGCTTTAGATGTGTTTAAAGCAACCTTTCCTGCTGGAACCCTTTCAGGCGCGCCAAAAATCCGCGCTATGGAAATTATTGATGAAGTAGAGCCAGTTAAACGTGGTGTATTTGGTGGTGCTGTAGGTTATTTAGGCTGGCATGGTGAAATGGACATGTCGATTGCGATTCGTACCTGTGTGATTCGTGATAAAAAGGTCTATGTACAGGCAGGGGCAGGCTTAGTTGCAGACTCAAACCCTGAATCAGAGTGGAATGAAACCCAAATAAAAGCTCGCGCAGTGATCAAAGCGGTTGAATTATCATCAAACGGATTGATTTTATGAGTTTTTAACGGTTTTTTTGAAAAAACCACTTGCATCGATTCAGAGTTTTGCTAAACTGCACACCGTTCCGATACGAAACGTACGAAACACTAAGAAAGAGCCGGCATAGCTCAGTTGGTAGAGCAACTGACTTGTAATCAGTAGGTCCACAGTTCGAATCCGTGTGCCGGCACCATCTTAAAGTGCGGTAGTATAGCGTAAAGAACAGCACTGTGTAAGTGTGATATGGTGAGATTCCCGAGCGGCCAAAGGGGGCAGACTGTAACTCTGCTACGAAAGTTTCGAAGGTTCGAATCCTTCTCTCACCACCATCTAACTTCGATTGAAGTGGTAAGTACCAACATGCGGGAGTAACTCAGTTGGTAGAGTGGCAGCCTTCCAAGCTGCATGTCGCGAGTTCGATCCTCGTCTCCCGCTCCATCGAAGATGTCGCTCTTATAGCTCAGTGGTAGAGCACTCCCTTGGTAAGGGAGAGGTCTCGAGTTCAAATCTCGATAAGAGCTCCAGATATACAGCTTAGTAGAATTTCTACAAAATTTTTAAAGAAGCAGACTATTATAGTCTGCTTTTCAAGTATTGGGTGTCTAGTTTTTTAGGCGAATGTCGATAAAGAAAGTTTTTCAGGGTTGTTTTTCTCTAAACTGGTGTCGACGTAAACGAGGAAAATCAAATGGCTAAGGCTAAGTTTGAACGTAATAAACCACACGTAAACGTGGGTACAATTGGTCACGTTGACCATGGTAAAACAACTTTAACTGCTGCGATTGCAACGATCTGTGCAAAAACTTACGGCGGTGAAGCGAAAGATTACTCACAAATCGACTCAGCTCCTGAAGAAAAAGCACGTGGTATTACAATTAATACTTCACACGTAGAATACGATTCTCCAATCCGTCACTACGCTCACGTAGACTGCCCGGGCCACGCCGATTATGTTAAAAACATGATTACGGGTGCTGCTCAGATGGACGGCGCGATCCTTGTGTGTGCTGCGACTGATGGTCCAATGCCACAAACTCGTGAACACATCCTTCTTTCACGTCAGGTTGGTGTACCTTACATCATCGTATTCTTAAACAAGTGTGACCTTGTTGATGATGAAGAATTACTTGAATTAGTAGAAATGGAAGTTCGTGAACTTCTTTCTACTTATGACTTCCCAGGTGATGACACTCCAATCATCCGTGGTTCAGCGCTTCAAGCATTGAACGGCAATGATGGCGAATATGGTGAGAAATCAGTTCTTGCACTTGTTGAAGCGCTTGACTCTTACATCCCAGAACCAGAGCGTGCAATCGATAAAGCATTCTTGATGCCGATCGAAGACGTATTCTCTATCTCTGGTCGTGGTACAGTAGTAACTGGTCGTGTAGAAGCTGGTATCATCAAAGTTGGTGAGTCTGTTGAAATCGTTGGTATCCGTGATACTCAAACGACTACAGTTACTGGCGTTGAAATGTTCCGTAAACTTCTTGACGAAGGTCGTGCGGGCGAGAACTGTGGTGTTCTTCTACGTGGTACTAAGCGTGAAGACGTACAACGTGGTCAAGTACTTGCTAAACCAGGTACAATCAAGCCACACACTAAATTCGATGCAGAAGTATATGTACTTTCTAAAGAAGAAGGTGGTCGTCATACTCCATTCCTTAACGGTTACCGTCCACAGTTCTACTTCCGTACAACTGACGTAACTGGCGCGATCAAATTACAAGATGGCGTAGAAATGGTAATGCCTGGTGACAACGTAGAAATGTCAGTAGAGTTAATCCACCCGATCGCAATGGACCCAGGTCTACGTTTTGCGATCCGTGAAGGTGGTCGTACTGTAGGTGCTGGTGTTGTTGCTAAAGTAACTGCATAAGCCCAATATTATATTGCATTCAAATCGAAAGCTTCGGCTTTCGATTTGCTTCATAGGCTAGTAGTTCAATTGGTAGAGCGTCGGTCTCCAAAACCGAATGTTGGGGGTTCGAGTCCCTCCTGGCCTGCCACTTTTTTTAAATAAAAAAGCTTAATTCTGGCTAAGTTGTCATATAATAATTCGCGAATTCTACGACGAGTAAAAAAATGTCGAATGATAAATCGCGTGACGCATTAAGCGACGCGCCAATCCCTCAAAGAAATAATGCTGCAGAAGTTATAAATGCAAATTCTCCACTTGATATTGTCTTGTGGTTAATTGCAATTGTTTTGTTAGTTGGTTCAGCATTGGTAAATCAACATTTACCAGCCTATTGGGCACCTGCAAATGATATTTGGGTGCGCGTTGGGGTAATTTTGGCTTGTGTCGTCGTCGCTTTAGGTTTATTATACGCCACCCATCAAGGCAAAGGCTTTGTGCGTTTGTTGCAAGATGCGCGAATTGAACTGCGTCGAGTGACTTGGCCAACAAAACAAGAGACGATCACGACATCGTGGCAGGTACTTTTGGTTGTGGTTGTTGCATCATTGGTTTTATGGTGTTTCGATTACGGGTTAGGTTGGTTTATTAGGTTAATTATCGGGTAAGAGTGCGATGAAACGTTGGTATATTATTCATGCCTATTCTGGTTTTGAAAAACAAGTGATGCGTTCACTTAATGACCGAATCCAGCGCAGCACTGTTGCTGATAGTTTTGGTGAAGTCCTTGTTCCTACTGAAGAAGTAGTAGAAATGAAGGATGGTAAGAAGCGCAAGTCTGAGCGTAAATTCTTTCCTGGCTATGTATTAGTTGAAATGGAAATGAATGATGATACTTGGCACATCGTTAAAGAGTGTCCAAAGGTTCTAGGTTTTATTGGTGGTACACCAGAAAAACCAGCACCAATTTCTCAACGTGAAGCTGATGCAATTCTTGCGCGTGTACGTAATACAGGTGAAGCACCTCGTCCTAAGACAATGTTTGAGCCTGGTGAAGAATTACTCGTGGTTGATGGTCCGTTCACTGACTTTAAAGGGGTCGTGGAGGAAGTGCAATACGAAAAGTCACGTTTAACGTTGACGATCAATGTATTTAATCGACCAACGCAAGTTGAACTCGAGTTTCGACAAGTCGAAAAAACGATTTAATTTGAGTTGGTTGGTAAGCGCCCGATTTGATCGGGCATTGTTGTTCTAACACTTCGGTGTTGTTTAATTTTTTGGGGAGCCTGACGGCGTTTGTACCCAGAGGTAATTTTCAATGGCTAAGAAGATTGACGGCTATATCAAGCTGCAAGTTCCAGCTGGTAAAGCAAATCCATCTCCACCAATTGGTCCTGCTTTAGGTCAACGTGGTGTAAACATCATGGCATTCTGTAAAGAATTCAATGCTGCTACACAAAAACTTGAAGTTGGCTTGCCAATTCCTGTCGTGATCACTGTGTACAACGATAAGTCGTTCACATTCATCATGAAAACTCCACCTGCATCTATTCTTCTTAAGAAAGCTGCTGGTATTCAAAAGGGTTCTTCTGTACCTAACAAAACTAAAGTTGGTAAGTTGACTCGTGCTCAATTAGAAGAAATTGCGACGACTAAAGAACCAGATTTAACTGGTGCTGATTTAGACGCTCGTGTGCGTACCATTGCTGGTTCTGCACGTTCTATGGGCTTGGAAGTGGAGCTATAAGACATGGCAAAGTTAACTAAACGTCAAAAAGCCATTGCTGCTGCTGTAGAAGCAAACAAAGTTTATACTTTGGAAGAAGCAGTACAAGTTCTTAACAGCCTTCCAGCTGCGAAGTTCAAAGAATCATTAGACATCTCTGTAAACCTTGGTGTTGATCCACGTAAATCTGATCAAGTTGTTCGTGGTGCGACGACTTTACCTGCAGGTACAGGTAAAACTGTACGTGTAGCAGTATTTGCTCAAGGTGCTGCTGCTGAAGCTGCAAAAGAAGCAGGTGCAGATGTTGTTGGATTTGATGACCTTGCTGAAAGCATTCAAGGTGGAAATCTTGATTTCGACGTGGTTATTGCTGCTCCTGATGCAATGCGCGTTGTTGGTAAGTTAGGTACAATTCTTGGTCCACGTGGCTTAATGCCAAACCCTAAAGTGGGTACAGTGACTCCAGATGTTGCTAATGCAGTTAAAAATGCTAAATCTGGTCAGGCACGTTACCGTGTAGACAAAGCGGGTATCATCCACGCTGCAATCGGTCAACTTGGCTTTAGCGAAGAAGCTGTACGTCAAAACGTTGAGACTTTAATTGCAGATTTAAAACGTTTAAAACCTGCAACTTCTAAAGGTGTATACGTTAAGAAGATCACTTTAAGCTCTACTATGGGCCCAGGTCTTACTGTTGACGTAAACAACGTTTCTAAGTAATTAGACAGAATTTTAAAGCCCTGAGCAAAAATCAAAGTGCTGCTTTGATTTTTACGTAAGAAACGCGCTGTCGTATTTTGCGAACTTAGGCAAACTTTGAATTGGTAAATGAATATTTATCAGCGTCAAAGACCTCAGGCGAGAAGTGTTTTCGGACACTTTTCTTAAAAATCCAGTCTGAGTAGACGTGGTGGTGTGATTTGTTCCTCCTCCACGTGTAAGTCGAAAGGCTTACGAATTGGGAGTGTGCCTGTATAGGTGCATAAATCACCGTTAGGAGGTTTTACAATGGCTCTTCTTATCGAAGGCAAAAAACAGATCGTTGCAGAAGTAAGCGAAGTTGCTTCTAAAGCGTTTTCTGTTGTTGTGGCTAACTATCAAGGTTCAAGCGTAGAGCAGTTGACACAACTTCGTGTTGAAGCTCGTAAGTTGGGTGTTACAACGCGTATCGTACGTAACACTTTGGCTAAGCGCGCATTAGAAGGTACTCAATTCGATATCTTAAATGACAATCTTGTTGGCCCAACCATTCTCGGTTTCTCAACTTCTGAAGATGACATGGGTGCAGCTGCACGCTTGTTCGAAGAATTTGCGAAAACTAACAAAGCATTTGAACTTAAAGCTGCCGCATTTGACGGTAAGGTTTATCAAGGTGCTGACGTTAGCGTAATTGCAAACCTTCCGAACCAAGAAAAAGCGCTTACTATGCTCGCGTCTGTTCTTCAAGCTCCTATTTCGAAATTGGGTCGCCTTATTACAGCGCTCAAAGAGAAAAACGAGTCAGAAGCGGCTTAATCCTATTTTCACACCATTCAATATCCATTTGGAGTTATTCTCATGGCTTTAACAAACGAAGAAATCTTAAACGCAGTTGCTGAAAAAACTGTTCTTGAACTTGTTGAATTAATCTCTGCTTTCGAAGAGAAATTTAACGTATCTGCTGCTGCTGTTGCTGTTGCTGCTGCTCCAGGCGCTGCTGCTGCTGCTGAAGAACAAACTGAATTCAACGTTGAGTTGACTTCTTTCGGCGCGAACAAAGTTGCTGTAATTAAAGCAGTTCGTGAAGCAACTGGTCTTGGTCTTAAAGAAGCGAAAGATCTTGTTGAAGGCGCTCCTGCAGTTCTTAAAGAAGGCGTTTCTAAAGAAGAAGGCGAAGAACTTAAGAAGAAGCTTGAAGAAGCTGGTGCTACAGTTACACTTAAGTAATGCTGTAGGGAGTCGATTTTTTCAAAATCGGCTCCAAAAAATGGCTGATGGCTCTTGGGTCATCAGCCTTTTTGCGTTACAATAATCGGCTCGTTTTTTGATAGTTTTACGTTTATTGTGCGTATTATTTAAACAAAATTCATGAAATCAAACGCTTACCAATATTTTTTTGCTTATAAAAATATTGTTAAGCGTTTTAATACCACTAAAAATTGCAGCATTTGTAAACAGTGGTGGCCATATCGGCCTGCGTAATTCCTTCTAGACCCGTTCTGCAGGCGGGTTTAGTTTACTTTCCGAGGACTCCAGATGGCATACTCATATACCGAAAAGAAACGGATCCGTAAGAATTTTGGTAAATTGCCCCACGTAATGGAAGCACCGTACTTACTGTCGATTCAGGTCGATTCGTACCGTACATTCTTACAAGGCGGTAAAACTCCAAAAAATCGCGAAGATATCGGTCTCCAAGCCGCATTTCGTTCAGTTTTTCCTATTGAAAGTTATTCTGGCAATGCTGCTTTAGAATTTGTTGAGTATAGCCTTGGTAAGCCTGAGTTTGACGTGCGTGAATGTATTTTACGTGGTTCAACTTATGCAGCACCAATGCGCGTAAAAATTCGTTTGATCATTAAAGATCGTGAAACGAAATCAATTAAAGACGTTCGTGAACAAGAAGTTTACATGGGTGAAATGCCACTCATGACCGATAACGGTACTTTCGTTATCAATGGTACTGAGCGTGTCATCGTATCTCAATTACACCGTTCACCAGGTGTATTCTTTGATCATGATAAGGGTAAAACTCACTCAAGTGGTAAAGTGTTGTATTCAGCACGTATTATCCCTTACCGTGGTTCATGGTTAGATTTTGAATTTGATGCTAAAGATTTAGTATACGTACGTATTGACCGTCGTCGTAAGCTGCTTGCAACGGTGATTCTGCGTGCCTTGAATTACAGCAATGAACAAATCTTGAATTTGTTCTATGAAAAAGTACCTGTATATCTTGATATGGGTAGCTATCAGATTGATCTTGTTCCAGATCGCTTACGTGGTGAAATGGCACAATTCGATATCTTGGATAATGATGGTAAAGCGATCGTTGAACAAGGTAAACGTATTAATGCACGTCATGTACGTCAAATGGAAGCTGCGAACTTAGCCAAGCTTTCTGTACCTGATGAATATTTATATGAGCGTATTACAGCTGAAGATATCACACTGAAAAGTGGTGATGTGATTCCTGCGAATACCGTACTTAGCCATGACATCATGGTGAAGATCGCTGAAGGTGGTGTTAAACAGTTTAACATCCTGTTCACGAACGACATCGATCGTGGTCCTTTCGTTGCAGATACATTGCGTGCGGATACAACAACAGGTCGTGAAGAAGCACTTGTTGAAATCTATAAAGTCATGCGTCCAGGCGAACCACCAACGAAAGAAGCTGCTGAGAACTTATTCAACAACTTATTCTTCTCTTCTGAGCGTTATGACCTTTCTCCAGTGGGTCGTATGAAGTTCAACCGTCGTTTGGGTCGTCCTTATGAAGTGGGTACTGACCAGAAGTCACGTGAAGTTGAAGGAATTCTGTCACACGACGATATTATTGATGTATTACGTACATTAGTAGAAATTCGTAATGGTAAAGGTGAAGTCGACGATATCGATCACTTAGGTAACCGTCGTGTACGTTCTGTTGGTGAAATGACAGAAAACCAATTCCGTGTTGGTTTAGTTCGTGTTGAACGTGCTGTTAAAGAGCGTTTAAGCCAAGCAGAAACAGATAACTTGTCTCCACAAGATTTGATCAACGCAAAACCTGTTGCTGCTGCAATCAAAGAATTCTTTGGCTCAAGCCAATTGTCTCAATTCATGGACCAAAACAATCCATTGTCTGAGATTACACACAAACGTCGTGTATCTGCGCTTGGCCCTGGTGGTTTGACACGTGAACGTGCGGGCTTCGAAGTACGTGACGTACATCAAACTCACTACGGTCGTGTTTGTCCAATTGAAACGCCTGAAGGTCCAAACATTGGTTTGATCAACTCGCTTTCTGTCTATGCAAAAGCGAATGACTTCGGTTTCTTGGAAACACCATACCGTAAAGTTGTAGATGGTCGTGTAACTGATGAAGTTGAATATTTATCTGCAATTGAAGAAGTAGGGACTGTCATTGCACAGGCTGACTCCGCTGTTGATAAAGATGGCAACCTGACTGAAGAAATGGTTTCTGTCCGTCATCAAGGTGAATTCGTACGTATGTCGCCTGAGCGTGTCACACATATGGACGTTTCTGCACAGCAGGTTGTTTCAGTTGCGGCATCATTGATTCCATTCCTTGAACACGATGACGCGAACCGTGCATTAATGGGTTCGAACATGCAACGTCAGGCTGTTCCTACATTGCGTGCTGACAAACCGCTTGTTGGTACAGGTATGGAAGCAAACGTAGCACGTGATTCAGGTGTGTGTGTGATCGCAAACCGTGGCGGTGCGATTGAATATGTTGATGCATCTCGTATCGTAATTCGTGTCAACGAAGATGAAATGATCGCGGGTGAAGCAGGTGTAGATATCTACAACCTGATCAAATATACACGTTCAAACCAGAATACATGTATTAACCAAAATGTCATCGTGAAATTAGGCGACAAAGTTGCTCGTGGTGACATCTTGGCTGACGGTCCATCGACTGACATGGGTGAACTTGCGCTTGGTCAAAACATGCGTGTCGCGTTCATGACATGGAATGGTTATAACTACGAAGACTCGATCTTACTTTCTGAGCGTGTACTTCAAGAAGACCGTTTAACGTCAATTCACATTCAAGAATTGTCATGTGTCGCACGTGATACTAAGTTAGGTGCAGAAGAAATTACTGCTGATATTCCTAACGTTGGTGAAGCTGCGCTGTCTAAATTGGATGAGTCAGGTATTGTTTATATCGGTGCTGAAGTGACTGCAGGTGACATCCTTGTTGGTAAGGTAACACCTAAAGGTGAAACTCAGTTAACACCTGAAGAAAAATTACTTCGCGCAATCTTTGGTGAAAAAGCGGCTGACGTAAAAGACTCGTCTTTACGTGTTCCGTCTGGTACCAAAGGTACAGTGATTGACGTTCAAGTCTTCACACGTGATGGTTTGGAAAAAGATGAACGTGCTCAAGCAATTGAGAAAGCTCAACTTGACGCATACCGTAAAGACTTGAAAGAAGAATATAAAATCTTCGAAGAAGCAGCACGTGAACGTATTGTTCGTTTGTTGAAAGGTCAGGAATCTAACGGTGGTGGTACAACCAAACGTGGTGATAAACTTTCTGAAGACGTATTGTCTGGTTTAGAGCTGGTTGATCTACTTGAAATTCAGCCAAATGACGAAGCAATTGCTGAACGCTTAACTCAAATTCAGGTATTCCTGAAAGAGAAGAGTTACGAGATTGACGAGAAGTTTGCTGAGAAGAAGCGTAAACTTTCTACAGGTGATGAATTAACAACTGGCGTATTGAAAGTTGTTAAGGTTTACCTTGCAGTTAAACGTCGTATCCAGCCTGGTGATAAGATGGCGGGTCGTCACGGTAACAAGGGTGTTGTATCAAACATCTTACCAGTTGAAGACATGCCACATGATGCCAATGGTGTACCAGTCGACATCGTATTGAACCCATTAGGTGTACCGTCACGTATGAACGTGGGTCAGATTCTTGAAACACACTTGGGTATGGCGGCGAAAGGTCTTGGCGATAAGATCGAAAAAATGTTGAAAGAACAACGTACAGTGATTGAACTGCGTGAATTCTTAGACAAGATTTATAACAAGGTTGGTGGTGAGCAGGAAGAGCTTGATAGCTTGACTGACGCAGAAATCTTGGCGCTTTCAGGTAACTTGCGTGCCGGTGTTCCATTAGCGACCCCTGTATTTGATGGTGCTGAAGAAAGTCAGATCAAAGACTTACTTGAATTGGCAGACATTTCTCGTACAGGTCAAACAGTATTGTTTGATGGTCGTACAGGTGAACAGTTTGACCGTCCTGTAACTGTAGGTTACATGTACATGCTCAAATTGAACCACTTGGTTGATGACAAGATGCATGCGCGTTCAACAGGTTCTTACTCACTTGTTACCCAACAGCCGCTTGGTGGTAAAGCACAATTCGGTGGTCAGCGTTTCGGTGAGATGGAAGTCTGGGCACTTGAAGCATACGGTGCAGCATATACGCTCCAAGAAATGCTTACAGTGAAGTCGGATGACGTCGAAGGTCGTACACGCATCTATAAGAATATTGTAGATGGTAACCATTATATGGATCCGGGTATGCCTGAATCGTTCAACGTATTGACCAAAGAGATCCGTTCTTTAGGTATCAACATTGAACTGAAAAATGGTGACTAAATCCCCCTCGATTCCCCTTTATTAAAGGGGGAAGTTCTCCTCTTTCTTAAAGAGGGGTTAGGGGAGATTCCAAATTTCAGTAAAAACAATATTTGTGACCCAGTCGGGAGAGCGTAGCTCCCCGACACACGGAGAAAAAAATTGAAAGACTTGCTCGATATCATGCGTAAGAAAACGGATTCAGAAGGTCATGCACCTGTTGAATTTGATCGTATCCGTATTGGTCTTGCGTCACCAGAGATGATTAAGTCATGGTCTCACGGTGAAGTTAAAAAGCCTGAAACCATTAACTACCGTACTTTTAAACCTGAACGTGACGGTTTGTTCTGTGCCAAAATCTTTGGTCCAGTAAAAGATTATGAATGCTTGTGTGGTAAATACAAGCGTATGAAATACAAAGGCGTCATTTGTGAAAAATGTGGCGTTGAAGTAACAACTGCAAAAGTTCGTCGTGAGCGTATGGGTCACATTGACCTTGCTTCTCCAGTTGCACACATCTGGTTCTTGAAATCATTACCGAGCCGTATCGGTTTACTGCTTGATATGACATTACGTGATATCGAACGTGTATTGTATTTCGAATCTTATGTTGTTACTGATCCTGGTATGACTCCGTTTGAAAAGTATCAACTTTTAACAGATGAAGAATACTACAATGCACTTGAAGAACACGGTGATGAATTCACTGCGAAAATGGGTGCAGAAGCAGTTCAGGATTTATTAAAAGATATCGATCTTGAAGCTGAGATTGCGCGTTTACGTGAAGAAATTCCACAAACAACGTCTGAGACGAAACTTAAAAAAGCGTCTAAGCGTTTGAAATTGATGGAAGCATTCAAAGATTCAAACAATAAGCCTGAATGGATGGTGATGAACGTACTTCCTGTACTTCCACCAGACTTACGTCCGCTTGTACCACTTGAAGGTGGTCGTTTCGCGACTTCAGACTTGAACGATTTATATCGTCGTGTGATCAACCGTAACAACCGTTTGAAGCGTCTTCTTGACCTTGCTGCGCCAGACATCATCGTACGTAACGAAAAACGTATGTTACAAGAGTCTGTTGATGCGTTGCTTGATAACGGTCGTCGTGGTCGTGCAATTACAGGTTCGAACAAACGTCCATTGAAATCTTTGGCAGATATGATCAAAGGTAAACAAGGTCGTTTCCGTCAAAACTTACTTGGTAAGCGTGTTGACTATTCTGGTCGTTCGGTCATTACCGTAGGTCCTACTTTACGTCTTCACCAATGCGGTCTTCCGAAGAAGATGGCACTTGAATTATTTAAGCCATTTATTTTCGCGAAACTACAAGCATCGGGCCAAGCAACAACCATTAAAGCTGCGAAGAAAATGGTTGAGCGCGAAACGCCAGAAGTTTGGGACGTTCTAGCTTCTGTAATTCGTCAACATCCAGTCATGTTGAACCGTGCGCCAACACTTCACCGTCTAGGTCTTCAAGCATTTGAACCTATTCTGATCGAAGGTAAGGCAATCCGTCTTCACCCACTCGTATGTGCTGCGTTTAATGCCGACTTCGATGGAGACCAAATGGCGGTACACGTTCCATTGACATTGGAAGCACAGTTAGAAGCACGTGCGTTGATGATGTCGACCAACAACATCTTGTCACCTGCAAATGGTGAGCCGATCATCGTTCCTTCTCAGGACGTTGTCTTGGGTCTTTACTACATCACACGTGATGCGGTAAATGCCAAAGGTGAAGGCATGGTGTTTGCTGATACTCACGAAGTTAACCGTGCATTAGCAACGGGTAAAGTTGCGATCCATGCACGTGTAAAAGTACGTGTACATCAAACTGTAATTGATGAAAACGGTCAGCGTGAAAAGCAAACCATTATTGTTGATACAACACCTGGTCGTTGCTTGTTATGGGAAGTCGTTCCACAAGGTTTAAGCTTCGATATGATCAACCTTGAGATGACTAAGAAAAACATCTCTAAGTTAATCAACTCTTGCTACCGCAAACTTGGTTTGAAAGATACTGTTATCTTCGCTGACCAATTGATGTATTTGGGCTTCCGTCAAGCGACGCGTTCAGGTGTATCTGTTGGTATGGAAGACATGTTGATTCCACCAACCAAGCATACGATTATCGATAAAGCTGAAACCGAAGTTCGTGAAATCGAACAACAGTTTGAGCAAGGTTTCGTAACTGCAGGTGAGCGTTATAACAAAGTTGTCGATATTTGGGCGCGTACTAACGACCAAGTTGCGAAAGCGATGATGGATAACTTGTCTTATACCCTTGTTAAAAACAAACAAGGTGAAGATGAGAAACAGAAATCATTCAACTCGATTTATATGATGTCTGACTCGGGTGCCCGTGGTAGTGCGGCGCAGATCCGTCAGCTTGCTGGTATGCGTGGTTTGATGGCGAAGCCGGATGGCTCGATCATTGAGACCCCAATTAAAGCAAACTTCCGTGAAGGTTTGACGGTACTTCAGTACTTCATTTCAACACACGGTGCGCGTAAAGGTTTGGCCGATACCGCATTGAAAACTGCGAACTCGGGTTACTTGACACGTCGTCTTGTAGACGTAGCACAAGATTTGGTGATTACTGAATCTGACTGTGGTACAGCGGGTGGCCTAGTGATGACACCATTCATTCAAGGTGGTGACGTTATTGAACCATTACGCGATCGCGTATTAGGTCGTGTAACTGCTGAAGATGTACGTCGTGCATCTGATGATGAAGTTGTACTTCCACGTGGTACGTTAATTGACGAGAAAATTGCTGCTCAGCTTGAAGAAGCGGGTGTCGATGAAGTCAAAGTACGTTCAGTGATTGCATGTGAATCTACATTCGGTGTATGTGCGCGTTGTTATGGTCGTGACCTTGCACGTGGTCACTTGGTGAACCCAGGTGAATCAGTGGGTGTTATGGCTGCACAATCAATTGGTGAGCCAGGTACACAGTTAACGATGCGTACCTTCCACGTGGGTGGTGCTGCGAGCCGAACGTCTGCTGCAAACAGTGTTCAAGTCCGTAACAAAGGTACTGTACGTTTCCACAACGTGAAAACTGTACAACATGCCAAAGGTCACTTGGTGTCAGTTTCACGTTCAGGTGAAATTGGTATTGCGGATGAATTAGGTCGTGAACGTGAGCGTTATAAACTTCCTTACGGTGCAACCATCTTGTTGAAAGATGGTGAAGCTGTAGAAGCGGGCGGTATCGTGGCGACTTGGGATCCACATACACATCCACTTGTTACCGAAGTTGCTGGTAAAGCGCGTTTCAGCCAGATCGCTGATGGCGTAACTGCAACATCGAAAACTGATGATGCAACGGGTATGACCACTGTTGAAATCTTGCCTGTAACAGCTCGTCCTGCTTCTGGTAAAGATTTACGTCCTGCAATTGTGTTGGATACAACAGATGGTGGCGAACAATTCTACTTCTTACCACAAAATACGATCGTAACCGTTCGTGATGGCGCAACGATTGGTGTGGGTGATGTACTTGGTCGTGTACCACAAGAAACTTCACGTACCCGTGATATTACCGGTGGTCTTCCACGCGTAGCTGACTTATTTGAAGCACGTAAGCCGAAAGAACATGCGATTTTGGCAGAAGTGTCTGGTATCGTAAGCTTTGGTAAAGAGACCAAAGGTAAGAACCGTTTAGTGATCACACCTGATGATGGTTCAGAGATCTACGAAGAGTTGATTCCTAAATGGCGTCAAATCAACGTGTTCGAGGGTGAGCATGTCAACCGTGGTGAAACCATTTCTGATGGTCCACAAAACCCACATGACATCTTACGCTTGAAAGGCGAAGTGGCATTAACCAACTACATCGTGAACGAAGTTCAAGACGTTTACCGTCTCCAAGGTGTAAAAATCAACGATAAGCACATCGAAGTTGTTGTACGTCAAATGTTGCGTAAAGTTGATATCACTGACGGCGGTGATACAAGCTTCATCAAAGGCGAGCAAGTGGATTACATCCGCGTTGTTCAAGAGAACCAAGCTGTCTTGGCTCAGAACAAGTTTCCAGCGAAGTTTGAACGTCAATTGATGGGTATTACTAAAGCGTCGCTTTCTACTGACTCATTCATTTCTGCTGCATCCTTCCAGGAAACAACTCGTGTGTTAACTGAAGCGGCTGTAACAGGTAAAGAAGATGATTTACGTGGTTTGAAAGAAAACGTTGTTGTGGGTCGCTTGATCCCAGCGGGTACAGGTCTTGCATATCACTTAGAGCGTCGTCGTCAAGAAGCAGAAGCTGCTGAATTTGAACTTCATAACGATTTCAGTGAAGTTGACCAAGCATTTAGTCAAGCGTTGAACTCAGACCAGTTCTAAGTCTTAACGAATTAAAAAAGGCACCTTTGGGTGCCTTTTTTATGTTTGAAAGTAGCAAAATGATTGTATTTAGAAAACTAAACGTAAGCATCCAGTGAAGCCCACTTGAACTCAAGCAGGCTTCCAATTATGCGGCAGCAGCGCTTCGATATCTTTCATTTTATGTGTTGGCAGCCTTTTCAACACATCACTGAGATAGGCATACGGATCAAGACCATTCAGCTTGGCTGACTGGATTAAAGTCATGATGTTCGCTGCCCGTTGACCACTACGCAGTGATCCTGCAAATAGCCAGTTTTTTCTGCCTAATGCCCACGGACGCATCTGGTTTTCTATCCAATTATTGTCTATTGGCAAATTGCCATCATCCAGATAACGGCTTAAGGCAGACCAGCGTTTTAGGCTGTAATTGATTGCTTTCGCTGTAGGCGAACTCTTTGGTACTTTATCTTGATATTCTTTCAGCCAGACATACAGTTGACGCATGATCGGTTGACTGTCCTGCTGCCTTCGCTGGTGGCGTTGTTCGGCACTACAGTCTGGTATCTCTCGTAATTCTGCCTCAATTTGGTAAAGCTGTTGAATCAATTGCAGAGCTTGTTCGGCAATGAGACTTTTACCCGTCACATGCAGCTCATGGAATTTACGACGGGCATGGGCCATACAACCCACTTCAATCATCTGACCTGAGGCAAAACGTGCCTTATAACCACTATAATCATCACAGATCAGTTGACCTTGCCAGCCTTTTAGGAAATCTTCGGCATGTTGACCTGATCGACTCGGTTGAAAGTCATAGATCACCGCCTGAATAGAGTTGTACTGTGTGGTGGCATAGGCCCAGACATAACCTTTCTTGGGTTTCTTCTCGGCAATCTGCATCACGGTCACTGGTGTTTCATCTGCATGAATCACCTGTTGTTGTAATATGATCTGTTTTAAGGCTTCTGCTAGTGGTTCTAACTGTACACCACATTGACCAACCCATTCCGATAAGGTTGAGCAAGCAAGATCAACCCCGACACGCTGATAGATCAGACGTTGACGATATAAAGGTAAATGATCCGCATATTTTGAAACCAGCACATGGCTGAGCAATTCAGGTGTAGCAATGCCTTTATCAATCACATAAGCAGGCATCGGTTCTTGAATCAAGGTATCACACTGATCACAGACCCATTTGCCACGGATATGCTGTTCCTTGTAGAACTGTGCTGGTCTGAAATTGAGTTTCTCGCTCAGGTCTTCACCAATACGACGAAGCGTGCAGCCACAACTGCATTGTGTCGATGCAGGCTCATGCTCTATACGAATGATGGCTAGATGATCTGGCAGCGGTCGGCGTTTCGGTTTTATTGCTTTGGTTTCAGCCGATTTGGGTTGATCCGCATTCAGTCGTTCCAGTTCTAAATCAACGGCTGCGATATCTTCTTCAACTGCTTCATCTAACAAGCTGATTTGTTTGGCAGTGAGGTGTTCATTCTTCTGAGCAAATTTATGCCGTTTAAACAGCGCAAGTTCATGCTCGTATTTTTGTGTGAGTACAGATAGGTGCTGAACTTTGGCATCGAGGTGTTGATTGGATTGTTCGAGTTGTTGTTTATCTTCTACAAGTTGCTGATTCTGCATTGCCAACTGCTGGGTAAATTCCAGCAATTGTTCATGGGTCAGTTGGCTTAAATGAGGCAGCATATTCATGACCGCAGTATGCCTGAGATCAGGTTAGGGATGAAATAGGTCGTTTGGAGGATGGTAAAATAAAGGTATCTGGTTTAGATCATTGTGACCACGTGCTGTTGCCCAATTCTCTGCCAAGCTAAACCTTGAATTAATGCCTGTAATTGTTCCGCATTGATACTCATTGTTTCACCCTGATGAACCTGCGCCCAGTGGAACTTCCCTTGTTCCAATCGTCGGGCACACAGCCAAATCCCTAGACCATCATGTACCAACACTTTCATACGATGGCCTCGTTTATTACAGAACAGATAGGCGCAATGGGGTTTAACACCACCAAAGGCTTTCAGGACTTGAGCAAGTGCAGTATCTGTACCTGCTCGCATATCCATGGGTTGGGTAGAGAGCCAGATTTCATCAATGCGGATCATTTGATCAAACCTTGCAGCAGAAATAGTAATTCAGTTGTTGATTCCACAGGCCATTCGATTTCAATCATTTGATCTCTTTCGGAACCTGGTCCCTCATGCAGTGGAATCCTGATATGAGCAGGAGCTTTCTTCTCAGGCACAGGTGATGGAGATGTCTCTTGTTTGACTGGCATCGAGTGAACAATGACAGGAAGAAAGTCGGTCTGTGGGATAGGCAGGTTTTTTAATGGAGGGGGCATTGATTCGGACTGGCGAATCCATTTATGCAGTAGATTAGCATTGATCTGATGTTGCATTGCCACGTTAGCCACTGATGTGTCTGGCTGCTGGCATTGTTGAATAAGCTGATGTTTGAATTCGGCTGTGAAAGTTCGGCGAGGCTTTTTTTGCGTTGGTGCACTGTCTATAACTGTCTTTAAATCCATAAATAGGTGTCCACTTATTGGTTAGTGGACACTATCGGGGGATTGATCCACTAAAAATAGTGGTGATTCACTGGAGGCTTACAACTAAACTAAGTTTTCATAGATATAAATTAGTGTGATTGTATAAATTGATTCACTTGTTGGGTATATGCATTATCTTCTCCCAAAGATCTATTTATTTCACGATGTGAAAGTGGGAGTGATAATAATTGTGCGGATGTCCCAAGTTTTTGTGCTTGCTGAATAAATTGTTGAGCCTGTATACAGGGTTGATCAGGGCGAGTGGTTGAGCAAACAGCGAGAAATGCAGGTAAACTTTGATGTAGTTGTAAGATCGGAGATAGAGCTTTCCAGTTTTCAGGTTGTTGGCCAAAGGCTCGATCATAAAATCGAGCGTGCCGATTTTGCATTATTTTTTCGATATCGTAAGCAGCACTATCTAAGGCAATAGTTGCTCGCCAAGGTTGCGGTTGTGGAGTTAACCACGAGGGCCGTACTGTAACTAAGCTGACTAAATGTGCACCAGCAGAATGCCCTACCAAAATAAGCCGTTTTGAGTTTGCATGCCAATCATTTGCATGTTTTTGAATATAGACTAAAGCATTTGATATATCTTGAGTCTGTTGCTGTACGGTTGCATTTGGAATTAATCGGTAATTAACGGAGATCAAAAGCCACCCACGTTTACCCCAATAATCGACTTTATTTTTTACTACTGCAGCATTATTTTTATCACCTATACTCCAAGCACCACCATGTACCATAACGATGATTGGGGCTAGATTATTATCGGTGTGTGGTTTAGATGGGAAATAGATATCCATCATTTGTTGGGAATCATGACCATAAGCAATATTTTTATGTGATTCTACTTTTGCTAATGTTTGGAACTTGAAAAAATTTGCCTGAGTTGCTGAATTCAAACTCATCAAGATCAACATGGATAGCATAAATCTTGTCATTTTTTCGCCCCTGTTAAATTATATTTTTACATTGAGCCACACATTTTGTTTTCATGCTGATTAGATTGGAACTTTGACTTCATGTTTAATAACCTAATTCAATCAACAGTGTAGTTGTAGTACTGTATTGATCAAAGATTCTTCCATTTAGTTTATTTTATTACAAAAAGAAAAGAATGCACTTAGAGCAATTACATAATCTGATTATTTTCTCACAAAAATCAGATTATGCTTAGACTATAAAGCTGAGGAGTTTTGGACATGAAAAAAACAATGGGTTTAATTTCAACATTAGTATTATCTACTTTGATGTTTACAGGTTGCCAAAACATGAGCGCATCTGATCAGCGTATTGGTGCAGCAGCATTGGGTGGTGCAGTTGGTGGTGGTGTTGGTAATCATGTAGGTGGCGGCTTAGGAGCGGGTGTAGGTGCAGCAGCAGGTGCTGGTGTAGGTGCAAATGCCAAGGGTGGTAGTAGTAATTCAACCACAAGTAGTGCAATTGGCGCAGGGATTGGTTCTGTGATTGGTAAGTCTATTTTTGGTGGTGATACTGGTGCAGCGATTGGTGGTGCAATCGGTGGTGGCGCAGGTGCTGCAATCCAAGAGAAGAAAAGATAATTTCTCAGATTCAAAAATGCCTGCAAAACCTTGCAGGCATTTTTATATGCGTAAAATTAAGCACTGACTTTGGGCTTTTTCAGACGGATATACAGAACCTTTTCAACTTCTGCAATTCGCGTTCCTGCATCATCCACAATATTCAATGTATAGTTTCGAAACACAGGTTCATGATTTTCAGCCAGTTGCTTAATTTCCGCAATTTCAGTGGCACTGAGCTGTATATCCGCATAGACGGAGCTGCGACCAGGTGACAGGAAATTAATAGAAGCACTTTTGTCCCAAACAATATATTTATGTCCTAAATGATGCATGAGAATCAGCATATAAAAGGGATCAACCATCGAATATAAACTGCCCCCAAAATGTGTTCCGACGATATTACGATTTTTTCTAGTCAGCGGCATTTTGACACGAATGAAGTAACGATCAAGATCAAATGTTTCGATTGCAATGCCTGCCCCACGATAAGGGGAATAATGATTGAGCATAAATTTAGAAATCGCTGGAATGGTTCGAATTTTTTTGAAAAAGTCTTTCATGGTCAATTTTTTTTCTTGCAACGCTATTCATACTCCATAAGTATCATTTTTAGTGCATCGCTGGCAATGGCTGTTTTATAACCAAGCCGATAGAAAACAAAATGGGAAAGAATTATGCAAGAACAAGTAAAAACAGTAACCACTTCTGACCAACAAAGCCTCTGTGTCAAAACATGGGGTGATGAAAAGAAAACACCATTGGTGTTAGTACATGGTTATCCCGATAATCAAGAAGTATGGGAACCAATTATCGAGCAATTGGTTGATGACTATTATGTCGTTACTTACGATGTTCGTGGTGCAGGTTTGTCATCAATTCCAAAGCGTATTAAAGACTATCGATTACCGCGTTTATCTTTGGATTTACAAGAAGTGGTTGATCAAGTGTTACCCAACCGCAATTTCCATATGGCAGCGCATGACTGGGGTTCTTTACAGTCTTGGGAGTCAGCAACTGAACCTAAGTTAAAAGGCCGTTTACTATCTTATACAACAATCTCAGGCCCTTGCTTGGATCATGCTTCTTTATATTTGCGTGAAAAGTTTAAATCTGCACCAAGTAATGTACTGAAAATGCTGACTAAATCTTGGTACATTGGTGCTTTCCATTTGCCATTGGTTGCTCCAACCGTATGGACTTTCTTTAGTCCAGAAAAATGGGGCAAAATTTTAAGTGGCCTAGAGAAAAAACAAAACTTGCCATTAAATGCAAATATTGTGTCAGATGGTAAATACGGTATTAATCTGTATCGTGCTAACTTTATTCCTTCACTGACTCAACCACGCCAACGCTATGCTCAATGTCCTGTACAGGCGATTGTATTAAAACGCGATGCATTTGTTAGCCCTGAATATATTACCGAATCAATGCCAAAATGGGTTGAAAACTTTGAATATGTTGAACTTGATGCCAATCACTGGGCGGTTCTAAGTCAGCCAACTAAAATTGCTGAACTAATCCGTCATTTTGTAAAACGCCAGACTGTTTAAGGCTTTAGCGGATTAATCAAAATAAAAATCACTTAAAACAGATTGCAATTTGGCGACATTTTCAGCTTCTATACAATGAATCTGCTAGAATGTCGCCTTTCTTTTTGCTCCTAAATTTTGTCCATGAATGCTGTCGTAATTGCGATTGCCGTGATGTTTATTTTGTCACTGGCACGCGTTTCTGTTGTTCTCACTTTGGTCATATCAGCCATTATTGGTGGTTTGGTTGCTGGACTGAGCCTTTCTCAAACTGTAGAAGCTTTTAATGCAGGACTGGGAGATGGTGCTGAAGTCGCTTTGGCTTATGCTGTTCTAGGTGCTTTTGCCTTAGCATTATCTAAATCTGGTTTACCAGATTTACTTGCACATAAACTGATTGGTTTATTAGGAATGGAAGCCAGTAAAAATCAAGAAAAAAAAGTGAAATATCTTTTATTAACGATTTTACTCATCGCTGCAATTTTCTCTCAAAATCTAATCCCAGTTCATATTGCTTTTATTCCTGTATTGGTTCCGCCATTGTTAAAAGTGATGAATCACCTCAAGCTTGATCGACGTGCGGCAGCATGTGTACTGACGTTGGGTTTAGTTGGAACATATATCTTCTTACCTGTGGGCTTTGGTGCCATTTTCCTTGAACAAATTTTGATGGGAAATATCAATAAAATTGGGGCTGCATATGGTTTGCATGTAGAACGTAGCATGATGCCTATTGGCATGGCGATACCTGTTTTGGGTATGGTTTTAGGTACTTTAGTCGCTGTGTTTATTAGTTATCGTAAGCCCCGTGAATATGTTGATCGATCAATTTCACCCGTTACAAGCATTGATTTGGATAAACCACTACGAGCAACAACACAAGCTGAATATGACCTCAAGGCGGATGCTGAAGAGTTGAAGCATGAAGCTAAAAATGTACCTTATATTTCCAAAAAAACCATGCTTATGGCGTTACTTGCAATCGGTTTAACCTTAGTTGCACAGTTGTATTCAGGTTCGATGATTTTAGGTGGCCTTGTTGGTTTTGCTGTGTTATCCGCTTCTGGCATCTTTAAATGGCAAGAAGCCGATGATGTGTTTGTGCAAGGGATGCGGATGATGGCCTTAGTTGGTTTTATCATGATTTCTGCGGCAGGTTTTGCTTCAGTCATGACGCATACAGGCGACATTACTCATTTAGTGAATGGTGTTGTACATATCATTGGTGATAATCATGCTTTAGCTGCGTTCTTGATGCTATTTATTGGCTTGTTTGTCACGATCGGTATTGGTTCATCTTTCTCAAGTGTGCCTGTGCTGGCGGTGATTTATGTGCCACTCTGCGTACAATTTGGATTCTCACCTTTGGCGACAATTGCATTGATTGGTACTGCTGCTGCATTAGGTGATGCAGGTTCGCCTGCCTCAGATTCAACATTAGGACCTACAGCAGGACTAGGTGTAGATGGTCAACATGATCATATTTGGGATACTGTAGTGCCAACATTTATACATTTTAATATCCCGCTACTTATTTTTGGCTGGATCGCAGCAATGGTTTTATAATGAATAGAGAATGGTTCCATAAGGAACCATTTTTTATATTAAGAAATAATAAAATATCATTTATATTAAATATAATAATTATGCTTATTAAATAATAACTATATTTATTTTAAACCACCTTGATATGAATAGTTTCTATTTATTTATCATAGAAGAAATAAAGTGAAATTTTTTGTCTTTTTATTCCTGTTTATTATATTAAGTTCTCATTCTATTTTGTAATAAAACTAAATTTATTTAGTTTATACTTTAAAAGATTTATTTTAAATATATATTTAAGCTGGTTAATTCTGATAAAAACACTTGGTTTTCAATTGGTTAATCATAGTAAATTAGTTTGATTTATAAATAATTACATATCTTTACAAATTTATATTGTTGTTAATCAGATATTTGTAAAAATAATTAAATTGGTCGGAATTAATATGTATTGCATAAAATAAAAAGACATGATTATTATTAAATATAGGTTGAAATTTTGATTAAAGAGGTTTTTTTAAATGCTAAAAAAATTATTAGTTATTACATTATTGGGGTTATCATCAACTGCGTTTGCAGGTGGTTTTCAGGTTAAGGTCGGTGGTAGTGTTATTGCGCCAACTGCAGATACAACATTAGCTCCAGGTGTTGTAGTTAAAGGTGATCATGAATTCGCATTTACACCTTCAGTAGAATATTTCTTTGGTGATACGCCTTTTTCAGCTGAGGTTTTGCTTGCTAACCCAATTAATCACGATGTTCTATTAAATGGTGAGAAAGTTGCAAGTGTTCGTCAATTACCACCGACAATCACAGCAAAATATAACTTTAAGAATTCAACTCGATTTACTCCATATATTGGTGTTGGTGGTACAGCCTTCATTGCATGGCACGAAAAGGGCTTAGTTGATGACGTGAAAAATACTTATGGTTTTGCTGGTCAGTTAGGTTTTAATTTCCAACCTGCTGACGCTAAAAACTGGGGTGTATATATGGATGTTCGATATGCAGATCTTAGCCCTGAAGTGAAGTTGGTTAATGGTACGAAGTTTGATTTAGACCTAAATCCAATGGTCTATACTTTGGGCTATAGCTATAAGTTCTAAGACGATTTAGATTTAAAGAAACCTCACAAATCGTGAGGTTTTTTATTTTACAATCGTAATATAAAACAGATACAAGCCTAAAAAGAGCGTGCGGTAAGCTAAGAACTAGTTTTTAATAAGTTGTGATCGGTGATGAAAAAATTATTAAGCTCAGCATTATTTCTTATGTCATTACTCATTTTATCTCAAACCCATGCCGCCAGTTTCTCATGCAAAGCTGCAAAATTGAAATCGGAACAACAGATTTGTAATGATCGTGGTTTAAATGATGCGGATGTAAAACTGGCAACAACTTACCAGATTATTTTGCACGCACTACCTATGGGAGGACGTGATGCAGAAAAAGATAAGCAATGCCAATGGTTGAAACAGCGTAATTCATGTGCAGCAAATACCTCTTGTCTTCGTCGTGCATATGCACAAAGACAACAGCAATTGGATCAACTTCTACAAACACGTATATTGAGTCAAGGACCATTCTAATTGTTCTTTTGTGCATTTTTTAACTGAAAAAATAAAACACAAGGATTGAAATATTCAAGATATGCACCATTCATAAATCATTCCAAATATATAAGCCTCAAGATAAGGAGTGATTTATGAGTGAACAAGTCGCACAAAATTATAGTTTCCAAGCTGAAGTTGCTCAGTTATTACATTTGGTAACACATTCGCTGTATTCCAACCCAGAAATTTTCTTACGTGAACTAATTTCAAATGCCTCGGATGCTTGCGATAAGTTACGTTTTGAAGGAATTAATCACCCTGAATATTATGAAAATGATGCAAACTTACATGTTCGTGTGAGCTTGAATAAAGAGAATAAAACTTTAACTATTTCCGATAATGGTATTGGTTTGAGCCAACAAGAGGCGATAGAGAATCTTGGTACGATTGCAAAATCGGGCACTAAAGATTTTATGTCAAAGTTAAGTGGTGATCAGAAAGCAGATGCACAGTTAATTGGTCAATTTGGTGTTGGTTTTTATTCTGGCTTTATTGTTGCCGATAAAATCACGGTGGAGTCGCGCCGTGCAGGTCTGGATGCTGCCGAAGGTGTGCGCTGGATCAGTGGCGGTACAGGTGAGTTCGAAGTTCAACAAATTGATAAGGCGAGCCGTGGTACAGACATCATTCTGCATTTACGTGATGATGCGCTGGAATATCTTGAGTCGTGGAAAGTTAAACAAATCATCAATAAGTATTCAGATCACATCAGCTTGCCAATCGAAATGCAAAAAGAAATCTGGCAAGAAGAGGAAGTCGCTGAAGGTGAAGAGCCTAAAGGCGGTCAGATGGTGAAGACGGATGAATGGGAAGCGATTAACTCAGCGAGTGCGTTATGGACACGTAATAAGAGTGAAATCACTGATGAGCAATACATCGACTTTTATAAAAATCTCAGCCATGACTTTGCAGAACCTCTAGCATGGGCGCATAACCGCGTGGAAGGTAGCACTGAATATACGCAATTATTGTATATTCCAAGTCAGGCTAAACAAGATCTGTTTACACGTGAAGCAAAAGCGGGCATCAAATTGTATGTGAAGCGTGTATTCATTTTGGATGAAGCAGACAACCTCATTCCAAACTATTTACGTTTTGTTCAAGGCGTGGTGGACAGTGCGGATTTACCATTAAATGTCAGCCGTGAATTACTTCAAGAAAGCCGTGATGTAAAAACCATTCGTGAAGGCAATGCGCGTCGTGTCTTGACTTTATTGGATGGCCTGGCAAAATCGGAAGATGAGAAAGATCAGGAAAAATTCAAGACGTTCTACACTGAATTTGGTTCAGTGTTAAAAGAAGGTTTGGGTGAAGATACTGGTAACCGTGAGCGTATCTTAAAGCTGTTACGTTATGCGACATCGACCAATGATGAAATCTCAACCTCTTTGGCTGACTATAAAGCCCGCATGAAAGAGGGGCAGAAAGCCATTTATTATGTAACAGCGGATAACTTAACCGCCGCGAAAAACTCACCACAGCTTGAAGTGTTCAAGAAGAAAGGCATCGAAGTGTTACTCATGGCAGACCGTGTCGATGAGTGGGCAATGAATTTTGTCTTTGAATTTGATGGTACGCCATTACAGAACGTGTCTAAAGGTGCCGTGGATTTAGGTGATCTACAGGATGCGGATGAGAAAAAGGCGCTTGTGCAAGCGGCTGAACAATTTAAACCTGTGGTGGAGCGTTTAAGCAGCTCATTGAAAGACAAAACCAAAGAAGTGCGAGTAACGACACGTTTGGTGGATTCACCAGCATGTTTAGTGACTAGCGAAGGTGAGCTTTCTCCGCAATTGATTCGCATGTTGAAACAGGCAGGTCAGGCTGTTCCTGAAAGCAAGCCAACGCTGGAAATTAACCCTGAACATCCATTGGTAAGAAAACTAGAAAACTCAGCACAGTTTGATGATCTCGCGAATGTGATCTTCGATCAGGCGGTAATTGCTGAAGGTGGCTTACCAGAAGATCCTGCGGCTTATGTCAAACGTATCAACAGCTTGTTATTACAATAAGTGATTTGACCTAAAAACCTCTGCTTCGGCAGAGGTTTTGTATATCTATGGATAACATTTAAGTTATCCACAGTTGTGTTGATATTTTTATCAGAACAACGTTTCAAGACGAACGAAAGTACTCACATAATGATTTCGATCCTCGCGGTGGTCATTGAAATAGTTCAGATCGCCCTGCACATAAAACCATTCACGCCACAGAGGTTGCCGCCATGAGACAAATGGGCCCCAACTGTTTAGACGTAAGTCATTATTGTTGTAATAGCCACCCGTATAGAGGCCGTAATTAAAATTGTTATGCGCAAAGAATTGGTGTTGGCGGAAAACGCGATTGTCCCATAACAAATCATCATCTTGCTTGTCAGCGTAAGTTAAACTGAATTGATTTGAAAGAAAAGGTTGGTTAGGGCGAGCATGTATCAATTCTAAATTTGTACGTAAATAGTTCTCACTTTGACTACCATATCGATAGATTTGTTCAGCATTAAAGTGGAAATCATTGTGCAAATCCCAATGCTTCTCAGCTCTTAGACGTAAGTAGACATCTTCACCAGAACGAATACCAATATCTGCATCTGTATCAAATGGTAGCTTTTTGGAAAAATTAGACCAACGTAATCCAAGAGAACCATTGCTGTCACGTGTTTGTTTAGAATCAAGTTTTTTATTTGGATCTTGATTTGGTTGTGTATTGGTATTGGCAATATTGTTTTTAAATTCGTCATCTAGAGAATCATCACCAAAAACTAAGCTAAGTTTTTTTTCTAAAGTTGGAAGTCTGATTTTTCCTCGAATACGAGGTTTAACTTCATAGTTATCATATTCATTCCAATAATTGTCCAACATAAAACGAATCGTTGCTGAAGCTGGTTTTTCAGGGTCGACATCACCAAACCAGTCATCAATCTTAACCGAGGTTCGATCAGCCCAGTTGCGAATATCACGCTGTTTACGATCAACCCAAGTTTTATTCTCAGTTTCAGCGGTTGGAGGAACAATAGATTGATCAGATTGTTCAGGAAGAACGGCGGGGCTCGCATCTACCCATTTAGGAATATAGTCTAAGAAATTTTCTTGATTTGATATTTCCGCTTTGGGAATATTATTCTCAGTTTGTTCAACCGATTTAGTTGCAGCATTGACAGTTGTTGATAAACCGAATGGAAGTGCAATGAGCGTATATAAAATATATGATGGTACTGTTTGATTTAAAGTCGTCATAGTTAAAACTTATATATTGTTCTTCATTTAACTTTTGATTATTCAAGCAATAAAATCAAGCTAAAGACACAAAAAACAGCAATTTAACAATGCGTTTGAAAATTTTAATGAGTATTTATGAAAATCCACCATGAAACTTGCAATAAGCAATCACAAGTTTGATGGTGGATTAGAGGTATCTTAAAAATGGATATTTAGGTCGCTGAAACATCCGCATTTTCGAGTGCTTGATAGAGATCATGAACTGAAATTGGTTGAGGTAGGCGGCTAATCACTTGACGTATTAATTGCCATGTATAGCCGTCTGCACGATCTAACAATAGATACGGATAAGCTTGATCTTCGCTCGATAATTTTACGCGTTCTGCGCCGTGTAGCACTCTGATTTTTTGACGCTCTTTGAGTAGGATGACTGGCGTCAAAAAAGTCGCTGTTGTTTCTTCAAAAGGAATAAACTTTTGCGTGTTAATAAAGGCAGCAGGAATATAAGGGTAAGATCGCTCACTACGCTGCCAAACTTGATTACCATTCATGATACATTCATTAAATAGTGTTTCATGTTGGTGGTAATGTTGTTTAAAAATAACCCAGTCTGTTTGATGAATCGAGCTTGTTTGAGTATGACGTTTGTCTGTATAAGCTTGTAAGATTGTTGCAGCATATTCGACACTATGAGTACCAATAAGGACGACATAATGTGAAAACTGTCCTTGAGCATAAAGCTGTTCAGCAACAAAGATTTGAGCTGTTTCCCAAATAGGTTGAACGTCATTCTCAGCTTTTAAATATAACCAATCAATTTTAATATTTTGATTAATCTCATCGTGTAGCTCTACACGATATAAAGATGGAAATGTTTTAGGATCGATACGCTCTAAGCGACATACGAGTCCATCTAAATTAAAATCTTTTAGTGCAACAGGTTTCGCTTTATTTAGATTTGCAACAGGACGCACATTTTGTCTAAAACTTGGTTTAGGCTTTGCGACCGTTGGTATACTTGGTGTTGGAGTATTGGGTACAGATTGAATTCTTTCCTGAATAATTGCTTCGAGTTGTGCTTCAAAATTCGCAGTTTCTTCTCTCATAGCAGATAATCTGTCCTTGTGAATTGTCTGATTTGAATCTAATGATAAATTTGTTGAAGTTTGATGAATTGGCTCTAAAACAGGAATAAGACTTTTGAGTTCATCATCTGTTTTTATATAATCACTTGTACTCGTTTGAATCCATTCAAGTGCTTGTCGAGTAGATGTAAACCAAGGGCTCTTTATAAAAGACAATGCAGGACGAATAACCCAAATTTGCCAATGCTGTGACTGACGTAAAGCTGCCCATCCCATGTCGCCTGATGCAAATAAAGCATGTTCAACATGCCCCATAAATTTAAATGTTCCGCGATAAGTGAGTGCATACCCAAAGCTTTCTAATTCTTCAGCCGAAAATTCTTCTTGTTGAATAAATTCTTTAAATGGGGTGAGTTGTTCTTGAAACAATGGATCGTCACAAGAAGCACAAATATCCTTAATACGTCGCTTTGATTTTGCGATCTCAAAAAGTGAGTTTTTATCGTTGTTTAGCCCAACAATCAGATGTTTGAGCTCATCAACCAATAATGCTTTCTCTAATACGTCCATTGATAGTTTCCTTAGAGATAGGCTTGAGCCTGTTTTAAATAATGAATAAGTACAATATTCACAGCATCATCTAACAGTTTGTATTCAGATGTATTCGTCAAATTATGCTGTCTAGCCAAGGCTACAAGTTGCTCAATACATATTTGTTCGGGTTGAATCTGACCATTTATCAGGGCTTGTAACTCTTGAATTTTCATAACAAAAGAATGTCACTTTATGACGATTATAGAAGAAAAATATGCAAAATCTATAGACTGCAAGTTAGTAAAAAATCTCATTTAGTTATTCCAAATAGAGATTTTGATCATGTTTTGGCTTTCAAAGTATCAACATTTTAAAACAATAAATCGGATAAATAGATCGCACTGGGGAAGTATATCTATAAATCTATCACTTTAGTGTGATTTTAATCACATTTTTTTTAGTTAAAAGTTGATCAATAAAATACTTAGTTTGTTACAGAATTTACCACTAGAGATAAACGGTATGCTTTTTAAGATAATAGGTGACGTAGCCATCACATCTAGTTTGAATAGTTCGCTGCACACAAGCTTCAGACAGTTGCTGAAGCTTGTATTTTAGCAAGCTTGTTAGGGCTTAATTTCGCATTGATCATCGCTACATTGAGCCGCCTCTGTTTGCTGAATTTCTTCTGTAGAAGCAGATTGAGCTTGTTGTAATGCTTGTAAGAAAATCTCACGTGGTTGTGCGCCTGAAAGTACTAGTTTTTGATTAAAAACAAAAAAGGGTACACCCGTTACATTTAATTGCTCATGTGCAATTTTTTCATCATGGCGAACAAAATCTGCCAGTTCATCTGAATTCAATATATACTCGACTTCAGCATGATCCAAACCAATCCGTGAAGCGATTTCTTCAACCACTTCACGTTCACCAATTGCAAGACCTTCAGTCATATAAGCATGAAAAAAAGCTTCTTTTGCTTCGTTACCCAAACCTTTGCTTTGAGCCAAATGGATAATACGATGTGCATTAAAGCTGTTGCCTGAATTGGCTTTTTGCCATTGAAAATCAATGCCTTCAGTCGCTGCCATAGCCGCAACATTACGTTCCATTTCTTCCATGTCAGCAAAGCTACGCCCATATTTCTTTGCTAAGCGTTCCGTATTCGAAGTCTCATGTTTGGCAGGTGCATCTGGATCGAGTTCAAAGCTATGCCAATGAATATCAAGCTCAATTCCTGCTTGTTCAGCAACATGTTCAAGACGCTTTTTCCCAATATAACAAAAAGGGCAAACGACATCTGACCAAATATCTACGCGCATGGCATATCTCTACAATTTCAGTTGATTTGATAATAGGGGCGAAAGTACGAAATTTAAAGCGATGAAAATGTAATGCTCCGTTACGAGAAATGAAATAAAAATCAATTAACAGTCTGTGTTTGGTTGATTAAACTTAAATTCAGAACATAAGAAATATAAATATACTTGGAGGCTGTATGCGCCGTTTTTTATTATTTTTAACTGTCGTCGTGATTTGTTTGGGTACATTCTTTTTCTATCAATATCGCTTAAAGCAAAATGCAGCCAATACCGAACAAATGTTTGAAATTGTTATGGCTGAAAAAATGCGTGGGCTCTATGATCAAGCGCAGGATTGGAGCAAGCCTATACAACTCAATGTGCATGATGATCGTTTATCTGGTGATTATAAGTTGATGTCCGAGTTTCTACTTAGTTATTGGATGCAAAATGTTGAGGCAAGAAACGCTTATTTAAGACAACTCAAAGCAGCAAATTGGGATACTTTTTTAGATGTCGAACGTTTAGATCGAGACCGTCAAAAAGGTTATCTTGAGACTGAAAAGATGCTTCAGGATGTGCGAAAAATCTCGATTGAATATGGAATAAAGAGACAGAAAATACAGGCAGATTCACTTGAACAAGCAAAAAATCTCGCCATTCATCATGAAATGAGAAAATCTTTACAAGAAAAACTGCAAAATAACCTGAAAACAGACAAGGCGCATGACATTTTTCCGATTGAACAACAAGTGATTGAGAAAGCACAAGCGATGTTTGATATGTTAAAAACTGACCCTTGGCAAAGAGAAGATAACAAGATTCTTTTTAAGGAAACAGCACAAGTCAAAAAGTTTAATGCGCTTTATCAAGATGTGCTCAGATTAAATCAGAAGATGGATAAAATTAAGCAAAACAATGTTGCAGTATTAGATGAAGAATTATAATTTCGTGATGCAATGATGCCTTGTATACATCATTGCATGATTGAGTTCGAGTTTAAGCTTAATCAAAGATCTTTTCTGCTGCTTGGAAAGGTAGACTTACCACATCAATCGCCACGGCAAAAGGGAGCAATACCAGTTTTTCCAAAGGATTCATACCTGATTTTGATTTATAACTTTCTTCTTTATTGGTATAGATAGAGATTTGGTAAGGCTTACTTAATGCTTTGAGTGAACTTAGATTATTTGCAGTAGGATAAACAACACCAGCGAGTTTGATATCGAAACAGAAGCGTTGAGCTTGCATACGTTCATCACTTGAAGAAGAACATTCTCTCGCACCATTCTCAATGAAAAACTCTAAATCTTTTTTGCTCAAGTCTTCTTTTAGTTTTATATATGAAAGGGGTAGTGTACCTGAAAAATTGCCATCATTTTTTTCAGAATAAAAGCTTAGCTCACGTGTAATTTGAATATTTTTGGGGTCGAGCTTTGTGATTAAATTCACAAATTGAGATCCACCTTGGGTGAGGATATAGCTATTCTTTTGCCCTGCGATTACGAGACTATCTTTAGGTAAATTTGCAGATTGTTGAGCAGGTCTTCCAAATGCAATGACACTATCTTCAACCAAAGTAACCTTGGTTGTGCGAATATAAGCTTTACTGTCTTTGGTAATAAGGGTTTTGGTTGCACAACCTGCTAAACATAATCCTGTAATCGATATTGCTGTAGTCATTTTAATTAGAGTTGAAATCATCCATTTCTCCTAATCGCTTTTTAAAGTATATAAAATAATCAATATTTATAAATTCACTCGAGCACAGTAATCAAAAAAACGAGCTTATGCGAGATTTTTTCCTCTTTTATCTATTCATTTTACAAAGATCAGACATATTATTTGATTCGATCATTTTATCTTACGTTCAAAAAATAATCCTATTTACCGTTTATCAGAGTGATACAGAATTCAATATCACTTTATTGTAGGCTTAATTTATAGCTATTTTTATTCAATGTTTATGGTGAATGATTTTTGGAGCAAGTGATGAACTTTCTAAAACGATCAACGCTGATGATGGCATTTACTTTGGTTGGATTTTCAGCAGTACATGCCGAAGAGGTTGAAACTTTACCAACCATTCGTATTATGGCTGAATCTGAATTACGTGAAGAAATTGTAGGACCTACTCCATTTCAAGAAGATAAAAAAGTACGTCAAGCACTTCAGCATCGTATTTATAAAACTCATACTGATATGCAGAATGCAGAAATTCCTGAGAATATTAGTGCAGTTGAATTTGAACCAAAGGTGCAGTCAGGCTTATCTCAAGTTTCACCTGGGTTACAAGAGTATATTCTAGCGGTGGCCTCAGGTTTTCAATCATCTGATCCAACTAATGGTGTATTTAAAATATTAGAGCCACTTAATATAAATCGAAACAATATTGATGGCATTCGTGATGGTTCGATTAAAGTCAATTTGAATGATATTTTGCTATTACAGCAGCAAATTCAAAATGGTTTAAAAGATTTTAGACAACCATAGCTTATATCATTGATTAAGATAAAAATCCCCGCATATAGCGGGGATTTTCTCTTTATCTCAGTGTCGATTAAACACGTTCGATAATGGTCGCGATACCTTGACCAAGACCGATACACATGGTCGCAAGACCGATTTGAGTATCTTGTTGTTCCATCACGTTCAACAATGTTGTTGTGATACGCGCACCAGAACAGCCCAATGGGTGACCTAATGCAATCGCACCACCATTTAAGTTGATGATGTCTTGTTTGTCATAAATGCCTAAGCCTTTCATGACTGATAAGCCTTGAGCAGCAAATGCTTCGTTTAATTCGATCGTTTGGATATCCGCCATCGTTAAACCAGCACGTTTAAGCGCTTTTTGAGTTGCTGGAACTGGACCATAACCCATGATCGCAGCATCACAACCTGCAATCGCCATAGAGCGAATCACAGCACGAGGTTTTAAACCTAAAGATGCAGCACGTTCAGCTGACATCAACAACATTGCAGAAGCACCGTCAGAAAGAGCAGAAGAAGTTGCTGCTGTTACTGAACCACCTTTAGGATCGAAAACTGGTTTCAGCGCTTTGAATGCTTCAAGGTTTGCGTCAGCACGAATCACTTCGTCGATGTCGCAAAGGGTTTTGAAGCCATTAGCATCATGACCTTCAACACCCACGATTTCATTTTTGAAACGACCTTCTTGAGTTGCAGCCCAAGCACGGCGGTGAGATTCAACACCGAAAGCATCTTGCTCTTCACGAGAGATACCGTTCATACGACCTAACATTTCAGCAGTTAAGCCCATCATGTTCGATGCTTTTGCATAGTGTTTAGATGCTTCAGGGTTAAGGTCGATGCCGTGCATCATACCTACGTGACCCATATGCTCTACACCACCGATGATGAAGATGTCACCTTGGTTGGTTGCAATCTGTGCAGCAGCAGTATGAAGTGCTTGCATAGAAGAACCACAAAGACGGTTTACTGTTTGACCGCCAGCAGTTTTTGGAATGTCAGCCAATAAACCAATATTACGAGCAATGTTCATACCTTGCTCTAAAGTTTGGTTTACACAGCCCCAAATGATGTCTTCAACTTCATTGGTATCAAACTGGTTACGAGCAACAAGTGCACGTACTAATTCAGCAGATAAACTGTCGGCACGAACATTGCGGAACATACCGTTACGTGATTTGCCCATGGCAGAACGAACGCCATCAACAATCACAACGTCACGTGGATTTAAAGTAGCCATTCACGTCGCTCCTTAACCGTAGAATTTTTTGTTGTTAGCAGCCATGTCACGCAACATTTGTGGCGCTTCATAAGCTTTACCTAAATGTGCATATTTGTCGCAAAGCGCAACGTATTCAGCAACACCTGTTTGGTCGATGTAACGGCATGGACCACCACGGAATGGAGGGAAACCTACACCCATGATCATCGCCATATCTGCTTCAGAAGCAGTTGCAACGATGTTGTCTTCTAAGCAACGAACTGTTTCGTTACAGAAAGCAAGCATCATACGGTCAATGATTTCTTGTGGATCAAATTCACGTTTTTCGCCAGTCACGAAAGGCGCAATGATTTCGTAAGCTGTTGGGTCAACAGTTTTCGCTTTCTTACCTTTCTTGTCTAACACATATTTGTAGAAACCAACATCGTTCTTTTGACCAAGACGTTTTGCTTCGTACATCGCTTGGATAGAACCTTTGTAATCTGGCTTCATACGGTCAGGGAAACCTTCAGCCATCACTTCAGCGCCATGTACACCTGTATCGATACCAACAACGTCGATCAAGTATGCAGGACCCATTGGCCAGCCGAATTTCGCCATGACATTATCCACTTGTTGGAAATCCGCGCCATCTTTTACAAGAAGGTCGAATGCACCAAAGTAAGGGAACAATACACGGTTAACTAAGAAACCTGGGCAGTCGTTCACAACGATTGGTGTTTTACCCATTTTCTGAGCAAGAACAACAGTAGTTGCAATCGCTTCTTCAGAGGTTTTCTCACCACGAATCACTTCAACCAATGGCATCATGTGTACTGGGTTGAAGAAGTGCATACCAACGAAGTTTTCAGGACGTTGTAAGTTTTCTGCTAAACGCGTAATTGAAATCGTTGAAGTGTTTGAGGCAATAATCGTGTTGTCACGAACATTTTTCTCAGTTTCTGCAAGTACGATACCTTTTACTTTAGGGTTCTCTGTGACCGCTTCGATCACGATATCCACTTCTTTAAACTCATCGTAGCTTAAAGTAGGACGGATGCGAGCAAGGGTTTCACCCATTTGCGCAGGTTTCATTTTCTTGCGTTCAACTTGCTTCGTTAGCAAGCCGTTCGCTTCTTTCATACCCAATGCAAGTTGTGGGTTACCAATGTCTTTCATGATGATTGGAGTGCCTTTGCTTGCCGCTTGGTAAGCAATACCACCACCCATAATACCAGCACCTAATACAGCTGCTTGGTTTACAGGGTGAGCACCTTTTTCATATTTCTTCGCAGTTTTCTTCACAACTTGGTCATTGATGAATAAACCAATCAATGCACCTGCTTGTGGAGTAATTGCTGCTTTAGCAAAACCTTGAGCTTCTGCTTTTAATGCATCATTACGTGTAAGGCTTGCACCTGCTTGTAATGAGTCAAGTAACAATTTTGGCGCAGGGTATTGTGCAGGGTTTGCTTTTGCAAGTACCGCACCTTTTGCTGTATTGAATGCCATCATTTGTTCAAGTGGATTCAATTTAATTGCGTCTAATTTTTCTTGACGTTTTGCTTTCCAGTTCAAACGACCAGCAATGGCTTGTTTAACTAAGTCAACAGCAGCTTCTTGAAGTTTGTCAGCAGCAACAACCGCATCTACAGCACCATCTTTCAGTGCAGCAGCTGGCTTCTTAGGATTCGCCATTGCCATCCATTCAACGGCATTGTCGATACCGATTAAACGGCTTAAACGTACGCTACCACCAAAACCAGGATAGATACCGAGTTTGATTTCTGGTAAGCCAACTTGAGCTTGCTCAGACATGACACGGTAGTCACACACTAAGCACATTTCAAAACCACCACCAAGCGCTGTACCATTAATCGCAGCAACTTTAGGGATGTCTAAATCTTCAAAGCTATTGAAGACGTCATGTACAGGCATAAGCCAATCAACAATTGCTTGTTCACCAGCAGCGAAGTTGTCGCCAAATTCAGTAATATCTGCACCAACGATAAATGTTGATTTACCAGAGGTAACAACTAAGCCTTTAATGTCGTTATTGGCTTTAACCGCAGCAATTGCTGCTTGGAAGTCTTCGATGGTTGCACGGTTAAATTTATTAACCGACTCACCTTGTAAGTCAAAGCGGAATTCTGCAATTCCGTCCGCAAGCATTTGGACGGTAATGGCATTGCCAGCGTGGATCATGCCTGATCTCCCTTGTTGTGGAGGATTCTGAGTTGATGTCATAAAGCCTGTATGCGTTAGCGCACACAAAATGCTTTGCTAATCTTACGATAACTATATCCAAAAAGGACATAACAAGTTGTATCAAGCCGTGACGCTAGGGTCATCTATTCTTTTAAAGAATTTATTTCTAAGGCTTGTATAAAAATAGAAAGCTATTTTTTCCTTTAAAAACAGTGAAAATTTTATTGATTTTAGTCATGTGATTATCGGTTTTAAACGTAAAAATTGTATTAAGCAACCCATAAATCATTTTTAAATTCGTATATTTTTTATTAGCATATTTAAGCTTTAAGTTAGGTTGCTAAAGTTATGGCTTATTTATTGCTTTATTATAGATATAGCGAAAGCAATATTTTGTTGTTAAATCTTTGTTATAAAAAGTATTTTGAAAGATTTTTTTGTTTTTTTTTAAAATGAGACATAGTTTGATTTTATGACAAAAAATGTTAGTTATAACTGTTTTTAGGGTTTATATGAAAACGAATAGAAAAATAATTATTTGTTGATGATGTGGTTGGGAAGCTGAATAAAAAACAAACCTGTTTAGGGAAGGCTGGGTAACAGATGAAACCAACAGACCAAACATTGATGAAACAAATGCATATTTCGATTGAAGAAATTGAATATCGACGATCTTTGCTTAGTTTAAGTCATCAAGAATTACAGCAGTTGGTTGACTTAGGGGGACAAATTGATCTTGAGTATTTACTTGACCAAGTTGTGATTACCTTTTATCAACAGCAAACCTCGATTTCGGAGATTGCTTCACTGATTGGCGATATAGACACTTTATCTCGGTTACAACATGCACAACGCCAATACTTGGTAGAACTTTTTTCAGGTAATTATGATGCCAATTATGTCAATAATCGATTGAGAATCGGTTTAGTGCATAAACGAATTGGTGTCGAACCCAAATTATATTTATCCGCCGTCTATCATCTCAAAATCATGCTGATATCAATGATTCAACAACAATTAGGCGATACAGAGAATTTTCATCAAATACGTTCTACTTTAGAAAAGTTATTTATGTTTGATATTTCGCTGGTTGTAGAAACCTATGTGTGGAGTTTGGTCAGTGAGTTGAAGGCATCTAAAGAAAAAATTGAGCAATATGCTTCTGTGTTAGAAGATCGGGCTCAGCAAATGGAAGCTTTATCTCAAACTGATCCGCTCACAGGACTATTAAATGTGAGACATTTAAATCGTATTTTAAATTCGACAATTTATGCGGCTGAACGAAGTTTAGAACCCGTTACAGTCGTATTTATTGACATCAATGATTTTAAAATCATTAATGATAATTTTGGGCATTCTAAAGGTGATCAAATGTTAAAAGTTGTAGCGGATGCGATTCGATTTGTTGCACGTTTGGATGATCATTGTTTTAGATGTGGTGGAGATGAGTTTTGTATTGTGTTTCCACGTTGTACTGAAGCACAGGCACTCGAAAGTTTCGTTCCAAGATTACTACAGTATGTTTATCATATTGAGCCGAGTATTACTTTGAGTATCGGTGTAAAACAAACAGATCATGTTGATGGTTACTTAGATGCATCTACTTTGATTCATGAAGCTGATGCAAAAATGTATTTGGTCAAAAAACAGCAAAAAATAAAAAAATAACAATTTTTATTGGAAGATTTATTTTTATATATATATGATATTTATTGTTTATTTTATTTAATGAATTAAGTGGAAAAAATTGTTGAACCAAAATTGGCTAGAAATTAAAAAAGACGATGATAAAATTCCGAGATTCATTTTTTTGGTCGATTTTTTCAATGGTTAAATGGATCATTTTAGCGATTTTTATCATTTCAGCTTTGTATATTCAACGACGCGGTAAAGTAAAACATTCGTTTTATCGTCAATTTTTCGATCATTCAACGATTCTTGCACCTATAAACTTTTTAATGTACATGTTTTCTAAAGTACCGAATCAACCTTATATTGATACGCAGTATTTTAAAGATTTAAAAGTTTTAGATGAAAATTGGGAAATGATTCGAGACGAAGCCAAAGCTTTATATGACAAAGGTGGGATTAAAGCTTCAAGTAGTTATGATGACCTCGGTTTCAACTCCTTCTTTAAAACAGGTTGGAAACGTTTCTATTTGAAATGGTACGACTCGGCACATCCATCTGCTGCTGAACTTTGCCCAAAAACAACCGCATTATTAAAAACGCTTCCAACAATTAAAGCTGCGATGTTTACTGAGTTGGCACCAGATAGCCGTTTAGTTCGCCATCGTGATCCTTATGCGGGTTCATTGCGTTACCATTTAGGTTTGATTACACCTAATGATGATCGCTGTTTTATTGATGTTGATGGTCAGCGATATTCGTGGCGTGATGGTGAAAGTGTGGTGTTTGATGAAACCTATATCCATTATGCGGAAAACACGACGAACCAGAATCGTATTATCTTTTTCGCTGATGTAGAACGCCCATTAAAAACCCGTTTTATGGAAAAGTTTAATCATTGGTTTGGTAAAAGTGTCATGACCGCAGCCAGTTCACCTAATGAGGCAGGCGATCAAACAGGTGGCTTAAATAAAGTCTTTGGTTATGTTTATCAGTTTCGTTTAAAAGCCAAAGCCTTAAAAGCAAGCAATCGTGGTTTATATTATTTTTTGAAATGGTTCATCATGTTAGGGCTATTTTTCTTAATTTTTATTCGACCTTATGTATTTTAAGTCTGAATGAGATCAACGCCCGAAAGGGCGTTTTTTTATAACGATGATTTAGTTATTTATTTGTTTATGAATGTTGGCAAAAACAAGTTCAGTTGAGTACTCAAGATTATATTGAGTCTTATCCAACCCAAAATCTGTCACATGTAAGTGTAGGAAGTAATATTATCCGCAAAGATATTTGGCAAAATGCAGCTTGGACTACATTTATACCTAATACTGAGTTTAATTTAGCAGACACTCGGATTCGCCATCAGTCTCGTGAATATTGGGGTTTTTAGCATACAGCTAGAGAAGTTAATCCAATCGCTCCAACAAATGAACTAGCCTGTGATTTCTTTCATGAGTCTGCATTTAAGAGCGCTGATCAAGTATTGAGTCGAGTTTTTAAATGATAGGTGTTATTTGAGTTATTGAATTGATGCATTTTGGCTCAATTGACTTGAAATTGATTTATGCAGACTACATCATCGAAAGCATTACTGATGATGAAAGTCTGCTGTGAATCCAAACGCGCGTGAACATATTGAAAAAATCCTGACTCATATGACTCAATTGCCTGGTGTTTATAAAATGCTCGGCAAAGATGGAGAGTTACTGTATGTCGGAAAAGCCAAAAACTTAAAGAATCGTGTATCCAGCTATTTTGTTAAAACGATTGACCATCCTAAGACACAGGCTTTAGTTGCGCGAATTTATGACATCGAAAGTTTAGTTGTTCGTTCTGAAACAGAAGCATTATTACTTGAACAAAATCTGATTAAATTACATCGTCCGCCATACAATATTATGTTGCGCGATGATAAGTCGTATGTGTATATCTTTGTCTCGGCAGACAAGCCCTATCCCCGCATTGCCAGTGGGCGTGGCAAGGGCAAGCATCAGGTCGGCAAGTTTTTTGGGCCTTATCCCAGTGCCTATAGTGCACGAGATACCTTACTGGTTTTACAAAAATTATTTAATGTGCGCCAATGTGAAAACAGTTATTTTTCACAACGTAAACGCCCTTGTTTACAGTATCAGATTAAACGTTGTACAGCGCCTTGTGTCGGTCTGATTAGCCCTCAGGACTATAAGGAAGATGTCGATAATTCAATTCGTTTTTTACAAGGTGATACCAAAGAACTCAATCAAGAGCTGATTGGAAAAATGGAACAGGCTGCCGAAGCTCTTGAGTTTGAAAAAGCCGTATTTTATCGTGATCGCCTCGCTTTATTGCGCGAGGTTCAAGCACAACAAGCAGTATTTAAGATCAAAGGCGAAGCCGATATCTTGGCGATTGCTTACCAAGCGGGTGTGACTTGTGTACAAATCATGCATGTTCGTAATGGACGTATGCTTGGTGGAAAAAGTTATTTTCCAGATATGTTGGGAGATGATTTGGCGCAAATGCTGAATGATTTTATGGCGAATTTCTATTTCCAAGTGGCGGATGAAGTGCCATCAGAATTGATTGTAAATGTAGATATTCCCGATCAAAAACAATTAGAAGAAGCATTACAGCAAAGCTTCAATAAGAAAGTTCAAATCAAGCATAAAGTGCGAGAGACTCGGGCTGAATGGCTAGAGCTGGCACAAATGAATGTGCAACATGCGATTAAAGGCAAACTGAGTAATCACTTGGAATTAAACGAGCGTTTTCATCAACTTGAACAAGTGGTTGGGCGTCCGATTGATCGGATTGAATGTTTTGATATCAGTCATACCATGGGTGAAGCACCGATTGCTTCTTGTGTAGTCTTTGATCAGGGCGGTGCAAGAAAGCGAGATTATCGTCAGTTTGCGATTCAGGATATTACGGGCGGTGATGATTATGCGGCGATGCGCCAAGCGTTGATACGCCGTTATAAAAAAAATATGTTACCTGATCTACTCTTGATTGATGGTGGTAAAGGGCAGTTGCATATGGCGATGGAGGTCATGCAAGAATTAGCGCTTGATGCTTTTATGATTGGTGTTTCTAAAGGTGAGGGACGTAAACCGGGATTAGAAACGCTGCATTTTACTGATGGCACTAAGATTCAATTACCCGAAGACCATAAAGCTTTGCACCTCATCCAACAAGTGCGAGATGAAGCGCATCGTTTCGCCATTACCAAACATCGAGCTAAGCGTGATAAACGCCGTAGTAGTTCAGTTTTAGAGGCTATTCCTGGGCTAGGGCCAAAACGCCGTCGTGATCTACTCACTCATTTTGGTGGTATACAAGGTGTTTTAAAAGCGTCAGAAAAAGAGTTGATGCTTGTACCAGGTTTGGGTGAAGTCATGGCGAGAACGATTTATAAAATTTTGCACGAATAACTTGACCGATTGGCTCAATCTCTCAATGACTGATGCGTCAATGATCATTCACAAATAGATAAAAACATTTGAAGATAAGATGGTTTGACGATTAAGGAAAGATAATGTCACTGCTTCCGCTGTATCAACAGGTTGAACATCAAGAGTGGATTGATATTCCATCAGGATGGTTACAAGGTCGCACCGTATTTGGCGGTTTAGTTGCAGGATTATTAATCCAAAAGGCGCAGAGCGTGGTTCATGATACAACAAAGCAGTTATTGAGTTGTAATGTCACCTTTGTTGGTCCTGTGCAAGAAGGGCAGGCTAAACTCACGGCGGAGGTGTTGCGAGAAGGTAAATCGGTTACAACCTTAGAAGTGCGGTTATGGCAAGCAGATACTGTACAAAGTATTTTAATAGCAAGTTTTGGTTCGCAGCGTGAATCTCGGATTCATGTGCAAAATCTACCGCAAATTCCTGATTATCCATTGCCTGCGCAGTTGGAAAAAACGGCTTATATTGAAGGCTTAATGCCACAATGTTTGCAACAGTTTGAACTATGTTGGGCTGAAGGTAATTATCCAATGGCTGGTAGCAAAGTACCTGACTTTGGCGGATGGTGTCGTTTTATTCCTCAGTTGCATCCAAATCGCGAAATGAAATTGGCCGATCTATTTGGATTGATGGATGTGTGGCCACCGGGTGTGTTACCAATGTTTAAAACCCCTGCACCTGCAAGCTCATTAACTTGGCAGATTACCTATTTGCAGCCGATTGCTCATCAAGTACAGGATTGGTTCAAATACAAAGTAGTGACTGAATATGCTGAACATGGTTATTCAACCGAGTATGCCTATCTTTGGGATGATGAAAATCGACTGATTGCGATACTTCGACAAACAGTTGCCGTTTTTGCCTAGTCGACACTGCCGTGCATTTCGTATAAAGTTGCTTACACATGGATACAATCTCGGCACATCCTTTGTGCGACATGCATATTTGATGCGAACAACATGGCGGTGTTTATGAGTACAGGGCGAATCCTGAACATTCCTAATATTTTAACTTTGGCGCGTATTGCCCTTATTCCCGTGTTTCTGGCAATTGCCTATTGGCCGCCTGCCATTGGGATTGCTGAGCATCATGGGGGAATGATGCGACATCTGATATTGACTGCAATCTTTGTTCTTGCAGCAGTGACAGATTGGTTCGATGGTTATTTAGCTCGGACTTTGAATCAGACTTCTGCTTTCGGGCGTTTTCTTGATCCAGTCGCCGATAAGCTTATGGTTGCAGCCGCATTGATTGTATTGGTGCAATGGCAACCGACGATATCAATGGCTTTTGCTGCAATCGTGATTATTTCGCGTGAAATTACCGTTTCGGCATTGCGTGAATGGATGGCTGAATTAGGTGCACGTACGAGCGTTGCAGTTTCTACAGTAGGAAAGTATAAAACAGCATTTCAAATGATTGCGATTAGTGTGTTCCTGTTGAACTGGAAACCACTGGAAATGTGGGCCTACGCTTTGCTTTATGCGGCAGTGATTTTGACCTTGTGGTCGATGTTTATTTATATGAAAGCAGCATGGCCTTATCTGAAGCAGCCCTAACGATTTTTTGTATAGCCATATAAATGAAAGCCTTTCTTTTGAAAGGCTTTTTTATGCCTTTTGATAAAAACTGGTCAAGAAAAAAGCCCATAACAAAGATGGGCTTGGTTCTCTGAGGAAAGTCATACTCTTTTTAGGAGGGTATGCTGAAGAACATAATCATAATATGAGAATATATTGCTATTTACAACGGATAAAAATGTAAATATTTTTTAAAATTCTCACTTCAGTTTGACTGATTTTCGGAAAGTGTTGCAAATTTATGTTCAATTTGCGCTGCATTATTTTGCAAGATCTCAATCAGTTTTTGAATATTCAAGAAATCAAAACGATTTTTTGATGCTATTAGCGTGAGTGCAATCGGTGCTTCTTTAGTAGAAAAGCGAATCGGCACGGAAAGACCACATACCATTGGATCAATCTCACCCTGTGATAAATAAAAGCCTTGTTTTTTAATTGTTCGCATTTGCTGCATAAATTCATCGAGGCTATGGGCAAAACCAACCTGAGAGAGTTCCTGAGTAAACTGCTGATAGTAGGCCTGAATCCGTTGCTTGGTTAAATGGGCAATCACGATTTTTGGAGAGGCTCCCACATATACAGGTCGCGGACAGCCCCTGCCGTATGAGATGAGTTCTGCTTCTTTAAAGGTTTCATGATGTAGATCAATACAATAATCATGGTTTAAATAGGTTAATAAACAACAGAGTTCAGTACGATCTACGATATCACGCATAAAAGGAATACTGATCTGAACCAATGGATCGGTACTATGAGAAATATAATCAAGAACGGCAATTTTAGAGCCTAAAGTGTAGTCTCCTGATGTACCACTAATGCGCTTTAAAATATCTGTTGAAACAAGTTCTTTAAGATAACGATAGGCGGTGGGTTTTGAGAGAGCAAGCTCATCACAAATGATATCGACATTGATAATCGGACGTGAAACTGAAAATAAATCCAGCACGGTGAGAATTTTACCAAAACTCGAAATTGCCATGATGCGTTGTCTACTCCTTAAAAATAACGTGAAAATCGAACTTTTATTGCTTTATATCAGAAAAGCCTGAGATCGTGTATGGACTTTTAGGTCGGAATATTTTTCCTCGACCAATTAAGCCTTGAATTGAGAAAAAATATGGCTTTTATTGAAAATATTTTAAATTAAAATGAAAAATTATCAAATAGTGATAATTTATATTGACTAATTTGCTTTGTTTTGAAAAAATTATAGATGTAGTGTCTTCATTGGATAATGAAATTCGTTAAATTATTTCTATTTGCTCTCGACACTATGCCTTGCTCCCCATAATCAGCTTTTTCTTGTCAACTGATTTGATACTCCAAATTGGTCTAACTTCGTGCCAAATTGTCATGTGTCATTAGATCAGGCTGACTTAGAATTGAGACATATTCATGTTACTTAAACAGCTGTTAGCTTTCAGACCAAGCCGACTTGATCTTATTTTTGCTTGTAAAACCTTTGTAGCAGGTATGCTGGCACTGTTTATTTCTTTTGAATTAGATTTGATTAATCCGATGTGGTCGATTGGAACGGTCATGATTATTGCCAATCCTTATTCAGGAATGGTGTCTTCGAAATGTGTGTATCGTTTGATTGGAACTGTTGCAGGGGCAGTCATAGCACTGTTATTGACCCCACATTTTATTAATACGCCGTGGCTATTTACGGTTATTTTATCTCTCTGGGTGGGCTTTGCTTTATATGTGTCATTACTAGACCGCACGCCGCGTAGCTACGTATTTATGTTGGCAGGATATTCAACTGCCATGATTGTTTACAATGCAATTACCTATATCGATACCTACAATATTTTTGATATCGCTGTTGCACGTGTACTTGAAATCTCAGTTGGGGTGGTCTCTTCTGCCGTTGTTTCGGCAACTTTTTTTCCAGTTCATGTTGGCGCAATGATCAAGCAACGTGTCAATAAAACCTTAAACGATCTAGAAGCAACTTTTGAAAAATTGATTGCAGTTCAAGAAACACCTGAAAATTACACGCAAGTTTTATCTGTGATTACTCGTGATGCCTCTGATATTCATGCTTTAGCTGTACATTTGGCTTATGAGAAAGGTGAGTTGAAAGGCATGACCAAGCCTTTACAAGAAATGCTACATCAAGTGTCATTGGTGGTTGCGAATTTGGTTGCATTGTCTCAACGTGTAAAACAGCTCGAACATTTGCACTTGGTTAATCTTGTTTCGCATTTGGATATGCTTCGTCAGCATACTTTGACATTTTTAAAACAAGAGAAAAGTTTAGTACCTGCTGATTTGCAGACTTTGCCGATTGGATTTGAAGACGATTTCGCTGAGCTGATTTCTAAAGCAACGTCTGAACAGAAAGTGGTATTGGCTGCATTAAAGATGGACATTCGTCATTTTATGGCCAATATCTTGGCAGTAAAGCTACTCTGGCAACAGATTCAGCAAGGTAATAAAGAAATCCCAATAGAAATTACAGCCATTACGACGAAATATCCAAGTTTACATCGTGATCATGGTATTGCGATACGAGGTGGAATTAGTGCCGTACTGATTACTTTTATTGTCACTGCAGCTTGGATTCTGTCAGGTTGGAAGGCGGGTTTTATGATGGCGCAAATGGGGGCTATCACGGCGTGTATCTTAACAGCATTGGATAACCCAGTACCTGTGCTACGGATTTTCATTTGGGGCAGTATTGTATCCGCAGGCTTAGTATTCTTATATGCATTTGGTATTTTTCCGCATGTGACTCATTTTTGGCAATTGGCTTTGGTGCTATTTCCTGTGTTTTTAGTGGCTGTGAGCATGATGGCCAATCAAATGCTGATGCCAGTTGGCATGGTGCTTGGGATTAACACCATGATGGGATTGAATCTGCACAATAAATACAGCATGGATGCTGTTTCTTACTTAGATAGTTCATTTGCAATGGTTCTGGGCGTATTGGTTTCACTCATTGTGATTGATTTAGTTCGAGCTGTTTCACCTGATACCAGTGCAACGCGAATTTTAACTTTACATTATCAGGCGATGCGTCAGGCATTAAATCTATCTTATGGTAGTGATTTCAAAATTCATCTACGCAGTATGTTGGACCGAGTTGGAGTATTGAATACCAAAATGGTTCAAAATCCTGAAGTTAAGATTTCGATTCAGAATGCTTTGATTGAAAGTAGTTCAATTATTGACTTAGTCCGATTGCAAGAAATTAGCCAAAAACTCCCCCAATTGGTCAGTTTGAAAAATGAAGTCAATGTGCTGCAACAGCAACTGACAGAATATTTTCAAATGCAAGAGAAACAACTTTCTCTGAACCATTTTCCAATTCGAATTGTACAGCAGATTGATCTATTAGAGCGGATTGCACTGCAAATCGAAGATGAGCAACTCGCTCAAAGAATGTTGATTTCTATGAATAATATTTGTGAAAGCATCGGGCATGTCTCAACACAAAAGATAGATTCAGAAACATATGATTTAGGTGTATTGCATGGGTGAGATTAACGTTTATGGAATCTATATTCCAATTCTTTTGGTGCAAGCCATCATCGCCTACGTGCTCTTTAAGCTGATGAGTCCACTGATCGATCGTTTAGTTATGAGAGGTTGGATTGTACTACCGAATATTTTCAACTTGTGTTTGTACTTGGGATTGTTGCTGTGTATGCATTGGTTATGTCTTTATTTACAAGGTACAAGCCTTTAAGTAGCTCTCTCCGAAATTTAATGATTTAAAAATATGTGGTAAAGGTGATGAACATGAATGCATTTGATGTACGAAAAGTCATACGTCCAATTGTATTAGTACTTTCGGTTTTGATTGCGATATATGCAGTCGTGCATTTATGGAATTACTACAATGCCGCACCGTGGACACGTGATGGTCGTGTGCGTGGTGATGTGGTTCAAGTGGCTTCGGATGTTAATGGATTAGTAACTGAGGTGCTGGTACAGGACAATCAGACGGTAAAGAAAGGACAAGTTCTTTTCAAGATTGATGTAGAACGTCAAGCGCTTGAGGTTGAACAAGCTAAATCTGATTTAGCTAAAGCCAATGCTGGTTTGGCTCAGGCGCATGCAAACTTAGTTGGTTCAAAGGCAAATTTGGTCAAGACTGAAGCTAATATGAAATTGGCTGAGAAGAATGCAGCACGTTATGCGAGTTTGATGGATGGTGCGATCTCTAAGCAAGAGCAAGATCAGGTTTTTGCTACACGCGATCAGGCGATTGCGGAAAAAGAGCAGCTAGCAGCGAGTATCGAACAGGCCAATGCCGCCATTCAACAACAGCAAGCTTTGATCGAAGTAGCGAACAGCAATTTACATTTAGCTCAGCTTAATATGAGTCGTTCAGCAGTCGTTGCACCTGCGGATGGAACCTTAGCTAACTTTGATTTACGTGTTGGGAATTATGTTAAGGTTGGGCAAGCGGTTGCTGCGCTGCTAGATCGTGATCAGCTTTATGTCGTGGGTTATTTTGAAGAAACCAAATTGAATCGTATTCATGTCGGTGATTCGGCGACGGTGCAGTTGATGGGGGATCGTCAATTCATTCGTGGGCATGTTCAAGGTATTGCAACAGGGATCGAAGATCGTGAGCGTTCTGGTAGTTCTAATCTATTGGCAAATGTAAACCCTACTTTTAGTTGGGTACGTTTAGCGCAACGTGTGCCTGTAAAAATTATTTTAGATGAACGGCCTCAGAATCCATTGGCTTTTGTTTCAGGGCGAACTGCAACGGTGAGAATTATTGAGAAATAATCAGGCGTAGTCTGAGTTGATTTATTTTTTAAGAATTGCATTCTAAATTTTATGCAAATGGTTTGGGTTGTAGACGTGCTAAAGCAGTTATTTTCATGGTCTGGATCTGATTTTATCACGGTACATCAGTGTGCTATACCGTGATAAAGCGCTTAAATATAAATAATTAAGGTGTTATTCCATTAGGATCACGATACCAACTTTGAATGAGTAGTGCGGCTGCGAAACTATCAGCCGATAAGCGTTTTGCTCGGCCTTTATTTTGATAAGACTCAAGTTCTTCTCTCGCTTCGCGTGTAGTCAAACGCTCATCCACCATCCACGTTTCAATATTGGTTTGATGACGCAAACGTCGTGCAAATTTTCGTGCGCGAGCAGAGAGTTCAGATTCACTATCATCCATATTCAATGGTAAGCCAACCAGAAACAGGTTGGGTTGCCATTCTTTGACGAGTTTTAATAGTTGGTTCCAGTCAGGGATACCATCTTTCATGGCAAATAATGGCAAGGGAGTGGCACTTTCAATAGTGGATTGACCAATTGCCATCCCCATTTTCTGGGTGCCAAAATCAAAGGCCATAATGGATTGCGAAGTTTTAAAATCAGGCATGACCAATCTCTGAAGCAAACCATGTACGGTCTACCCCAATTTTTTTGTATGCCGCATCCCAACGATCGCCATAAGGTAGATTAAAGATTAAATCCATGTCTGAGTCACAAATCAGCCAGTCACCACGTGCCATTTCTTCTTCAAGCTGATTTTTGCCCCAGCTGGCATAGCCTAGGGCAATTTGGTAACGACCGACACCTTCGTTATGTGCAATTGCATCCAAAATATCTTTACTGGTGGTAATGCAAACATTTTCACCTACTGCGATTGATGAATGCCAAGTAGGTTGACCTGTGTGTAGGACAAAACCTGCTTCTGGGCGTAATGGTCCACCTTGCAACACAGCATGAGGTTGTACATTATCTGCATCAATCTCTAAATCGTTCAATAATTCTTTGATCTGTAACTCAGAAGGGCGATTGATAATAATGCCTTGTGCACCATCTTCATCATGGCGTGCCACATAGATAACAGTATTGGCAAAGAAGTCATCTGTTATGTCTGGTGGAGCGATGAGACAACGGTGAGTTAGATATTGTTTCGTCACCTAGGCGATTCTCCATCAAAAATATTATGCTGATCTATCTATATAGGTTCTTCTTATCAACATACAAGAGTTAATCGGATTTCGCCAATCTTTTTCTCACATTTTGTTATGCGTATTAAGCGGATTGAAATTTTAGTTGACGCAGTTGTTTGGCATGTTGCAAGGTGGTTTCGCTAATCTCGACGCCGCCAGACATACGTGCTAGTTCTAGAATGCGTTGTTCCTCATTCAACTCAATAATGGTGCTGCTTGCTGGATCTGTTTGTTGTTTTTTGACCAATAGGTGTTGGTCAGACTGTGCAGCAACTTGAGCTTGGTGAGTGATACAGAGTAGTTGTACATGCTGAGCTAGATCGGCGAGTAAACGACCAACCACTTCGGCTGTACCACCACTAATTCCGACATCAATTTCATCAAAGACCAAAACTTCAGATTCTGTTTTTTCGGCATTCATCACTTGCATGACCAGTGCAATACGAGAGAGTTCACCGCCAGATGCAACGCGAGCCAGCGGTTGTGGTGGAATGCCTTTATTGGCAGTGAAAAGAAGCTGAATAAAGCTGAGACCTTCGGCATTTGCTTCCATTGGCTCGAACTTAAATTCAAAATATGCTTCAGGTAGAGCAAGCGGCTTCACTTGTTCAGTCAATTGCTTCGCCAGTGGAACTGCGGCTGTACGACGAATCTGATCTAGGTGCTCAGCTTTTTGCATAAAAATGTGATAAGAAATTTCTACCTGTTCAGCTAAGGTTTCAGGATCTTCTAATAGATGTAATTGCTCTAATTCCTGTTGCCAAGTTTCATATTCTTGTTTGAGTAATTCAGGCTGGGTACGGTGTTTGCGTGCGAGACGATGGAAAATTTCTAAGGTTGTATTGAGCTGTTCCATTCTTTCAGGATCAAAACTTTGGCGATCAATAAATTGACGTAAACTCGCGGTTGCATCTTCAATCTCACTTTGCGCATTGAGTAACGAATTATAAATATTTGATAACTGTTCACTGCGCCCTGCATGAGACTCTAAACGACGAATGATTGAAGCAACTTCTTGAGTGATATTTTGTTCAGCCTCATCCAAAACATTTAGACTGTAACTACAGTCTTGCATAATATGTTCATGATGGCTGAGACGATCAAACTCTTGTTCAATCTCTCGATAATCCGTTTGGACAATCTCTTCAAGTTCTTCTATTTGGGATTCTAAATTTTGTATTTTTTGAATACGCGTGGCTTGCGCATCTAAAGCGGCTTGATGCTGGCGAATGTTTTTTTGCCATGTGCTATACGCTTCACGTACTTCATTTGCTGGTTCGGCAAAATTATGATAACGATCTAACCAGTGCTTCGGATAAGGGGGCTCAAGTAATTGCTGTTGGCTATGCTGGCTATAAAGTTGTACCAGTAAGCGTCCAATTTCTTTTAACTCCGACAAACTACTTGGGCGTCCATTGATCCATGCTTTGCTTCGGCCTGTCGCAAATATGACACGTCTTAAATGAATTTCACCAGAATCATCATCTAGTTCATGTTCTGTAAGCCATTTTGCTTCCGCACTTTCAGCTTGATAACTAAAGACAGCAGTGACATCTGCTTTATCTGCACCATAACGGACATAGTTGGTATCGGTACGTTCACCCAAGCACGCAGACAGTGCATCTAACAATAATGATTTTCCTGCACCAGTTTCCCCAGTCAAAACATTGAAACCTTGTTCAATATCTAAAGCTAAATGGTCTGCAAGTGCAAAATTAATTAAAGTTAAATGGGTGAGCATATATGCATCCAGTGCACGCAATCTTTTGCTTAAAGATAGAGAAATTTTGCTAATCGAACAAGAGGATCAGCGTTGTGTTGATGAAATCATGTTTTATTTCTGGAGTTGTTTTGAATAATTTAGTGATGTAAAGCTCGTCTATCAATTTATAAGATTTTTTCTATTGTATTTTAGATCGGATGCTTTGATCTAAAAGTGCTTGTGAGTTGAACATAACTTTAGTAGAAAGGCATAAAAATTGCTGTTAAAGCATGATAAAAATGGATTGATTAGTGACGCAGGCACAATTAAACTACGTCCATCATAACCTAATATAAATGCTGCATTATTTGGAGAGTATGCATGAGTTCAGTGCAGTTTGATCATGTTACGGTCATTAAAAAGTCAAATGTATATTTTGGTGGGGCATGTATCAGCCATACTGTACAATTTGAAGATGGTACTAAAAAGACATTAGGTGTGATTTTACCTACTGAACAGGCATTAACTTTTGAAACACATGTGCCAGAACGTATGGAAATCATTTCTGGTGAATGTCGTGTAAAAATTGCAGACAGTACAGAAAGTGAGTTATTCCGTGCAGGTCAGTCTTTTTATGTCCCAGGAAATAGTGTTTTCCACATCGAGACTGATGAAGTGCTTGATTATGTATGTCATTTAGAAGGTTAACTGATCGCTTCCTAAATCGGGTACACTATACCTAAAGAGAATCCTGTAAATTCATTTTGCAGGATTTTTTTATTAAATTCCCTTGCGGAGCTATTCGCTCCTCACCTGTAAAGCTACTTTGCAGGATTTTTATTTTTTCAAAATCTCCCTTTATAGATCGGGAATACTGCAAGAGGTCGTTCATGGCAAAACCTGAATATTATTATGGCGTTCATTCGGTTGAGTCATTGTTGGAGTTAGAGCCTGAACGCGTTTTGACTTTATTTACCTTAAAAGGTCGTGATGACCAGCGATTACAAAAGATTTTGCAACTTGCCGAACCTTTTGGGATTAGCGTCCAAAAGGCGAGTCGGGATAGTTTGGAAAAGCTTGCAGGCTTACCTTTTCATCAAGGTGTAGTGGCTGCAGTTCGACCACATCCAACCTTAAATGAAAAAGATTTAGACGAATTGATGCAGCAGTCACCTGATGCTTTATTGTTGGCATTGGATCAAGTGACGGATCCGCATAATCTCGGTGCATGTATTCGTACCGCAGCTGCGATGGGTGTTCAGGCGGTGATTGTGCCGCGTGATCGTTCAGCAAGCTTAACCCCGACAGCACGTAAGGTTGCTGCAGGTGGGGCGGAAAAAGTTAAGTTTATTCAAGTGACTAACTTAGCTCGAACCTTAGCTCATTTAAAAGAGACCACACATATGCGTGTTATTGGCACAATGCTTGATGAAAAAGCATTGCCAATTCAGCAATGTGACTTTAAGGGTGCAGTTGTCATTGTTATGGGTGCGGAAGACACAGGTTTAAGACCGATTACTCAGTCTCAATGTGATCATACGGTGTATATTCCAATGTCTGGTGATTTACAAAGTTTAAACGTCAGTGTGGCAACAGGCATGGCACTTTATGAGGCATGCCGTCAGCGTAATGCTGTATAATTCACACAATTATCGTCAATGTAATTAAAAATGACTGCTCGCACGCAAGGCTATCTGTTTGTCTGTATCACCATGTGCATCTGGGGTGGTTTTACCATTCTCTCCCGTTTAAATCTGCACTGGCATGTCAGTGCCTGGGACTTGGTGGCCATGCGTTTTGCGATTGCTTTTATCATTCTCATGCCTGTGCTGGTGTATAAAAAAGATTTGGCATTCTTGTGGCATCCCCGTCCAGTTATTCTGGCGCTAACAGGTGGGCTGGCCTACTGTCTAACGGTTTATACTGCTTTTTTGCAAGCACCAGCAGCCCATGCTGCAATTTTCTTAAATGGCTGTATTCCTCTATGTACGGCAGTTGCCGCTTATTTATTGTTTAGACAACCTTTTGATAAACATACCTGGCTCAGTCTCAGCATTATGTTGAGTGCTCTGGCATTGATGAGCTATCTGATGTTGCATGAGCAGGCTTCTGCCTTTGGTATTGGTGATATTCTCTTTTTCCTGAGTGCAGTTTGGTGGGGCATCTTCACCGTACTGCTAAAACAATGGAAATTATCAGCCTGGCATTCAATGGCAAGTGTGGCCATTTGGTCAGCACTGATTTATTTGCCGATCTATATCCTGTTTATTCCGAAACATTTTCAGGAAGCAGAGCCTGTCCATTTGCTGATACAGGGTGTATTTCATGGGGTGTTGGTGGTGATTATTGCAACCCTGACCTATGTGGCCGCCATTGAACGTTTGGGTGCATTTAAAACGGGAAGCATTGTGACCTTAGCGCCATTTATTGCTGCTGTTATTGCTGTGCCATTGTTAAATGAACCCTTAAGCCCAGCGATTATGTGTGGGTTAGTGGGTATGGGGATTGGTGCGTTACAACCGTGGCGCTGGTTTCGTAAAGATGCATTAACCGCCCAGCTATCCCAGCAGAAACAGGATTAATAGCTCTGTTCAGCCCGTTGTAAATAATTCAGGTGTAATGGTTGGAGTTGTTTGTGTAGATGTGCGAGCAAGCCATCGTTCAGCACAATATCATTGGCGAGCTGTTGTTTTTGAGTACGGGGCATTTGAGCTGCAATAATCTTTCGTATCTGTTCTTCATTTTGTCCATCTCTTTGACTTGCACGTTGTAGTTGTGTTTGTTCATTTGCATCGATGAGTAAGGTGTGATGCACAAGTTCATGCTGATTAGTTTCAAAGAGAAGAGGTGAAACTAAAATGACATAAGGGCTTTCTGCCTGTTGTAACTGCTGGATAATGGATTGGCGTATAGCAGGGTGAGTGATCTTTTCGAGTGTTTCTCGCGCTTCTGGAAACTGGAATATGTGTTCACGAAGTGCACGTCGATTCAGATTGCCATCTTCTAGTAATACCCAGTCTCCAAAAGAAAGTTGAATTTCTTTCAAAGCAGGTTGGCCTAGTTCAACCACTTCACGAGCTACAATATCTGCATCGACTACAACAATTCCTTGGGATTCAAACCATTGCGTAGCTGCTGATTTGCCACTACCAATGCCACCAGTAATGCCCAAGATAAAACGCATATTATCCACCTAGATATATTTTCATAATTTGATTTCCCCATAAAAATGCAATCCAACCAGCAATTGCAATATAAGGACCAAATGCAAATGGTTGGTTTTCACCACGCATTTTTATCAAAATAATACCAATAATTGCACCAACAACTGAAGAGAGTAGCACAATTAGAGGTAGCATCATTGGCCCCATCCAAGCCCCGAGTGCGGCTAAGAGCTTGAAATCACCATAGCCCATGCCTTCCTTGCCTGTAACGAGTTTAAAGATATAGTAAACAATCCACAAACATAGAAAGCCAATCAAATAGCCCCAAATTGCTGAGCCTGCAGAAGTATAAACAGTGAAACTATTGATTCCTAAGCCTAGTGCGGCAAGTGGCAAGGTAAAGCGATCGGGTAATAGCTGTGTGTCGAAATCAATAAACGTTAATGTGATCAAGACCCAAGTGAGTATTAAACCAAATAACATTTGTACGGTCGCGCCAAATATAGCAACTACTATTAATGAGCAAATCATTGTTAAGAGTTCAATAAGTGGATAGCGAATACTAATTGGATTCTGGCAAGCACCGCATTTGCCACGAAGTAGAACCCAACTGATGATCGGTATATTTTGATACCAACGGATAGGGGATTGGCACTTTGGACAGGTCGAAGCAGGCTGGCTGAGTGTGAGCTTGGTTGAGTCAATAAATGGCTGCTCTGGATGAAGCAGCATTTGGCATTCCTGATGCCATTCCTGCTCCATCATTTTTGGGGTGCGAAAAATGACTACGTTAAGAAAACTACCAATACAGAGACTCAAAATCCCGACTGCAACATAAAGTGCAATCGAGTTTTCGATGAAATAAAAAAGTAATTGCTGCATTAGACCACAGAACCCATTTGGAAAATCGGTAGGTACATGGCAATGACAAGACCACCCACCAAGACACCTAAAATTGCCATGATCAGAGGTTCCATCATCGAGGTTAATCCATCAACGGCATTGTCTACCTCATTTTCATAGTGAGTGGCGACTTTATCGAGCATACTGTCTAGGGCACCAGATTCTTCTCCAATCGCTACCATTTGAATCGCCATGGATGGAAAACGGTTAGAAACGCGCATCGCAAATTGCAACTGTTGGCCTGTGGCGACATCTTCACGGATTTTCATCACCGCTTCTTCGTAGATCACATTATTGGTTGCACCAGCAGTTGATTCCAATGCATCAATTAATGGAACACCTGCTGCAAATGTGGTTGCCAGAGTACGGCTATAACGGGCAATAATTGCCTTATAGACCAAATCACCAAAAATAGGCGCCTTGAGAGCCATTTTATCCAAAAGATCACGGAACTTTTTACTACGTTTTTTTGCCTCAAGGAAAGCGGTAATAATTGCACCAATAACGATGATAAGGATAAACCAATATTTTTGCATCCACTCAGACATATTGACCACCATTTTAGTAAAAGCGGGCAGGTCTGCACCAAAGGAACTAAACAGATCTTGGAAAACAGGCACAACTTTTACCATTAAAATAATCGTGACAACGACAGCAACCACAATGACTGTGGCTGGATATTTCATGGCTTTTTTAATTTTTTGTTTAAGCAGTTCACTTTTTTCTTTATAGATCGCCACTCGATCCAGCATGGTTTCAAGTGCACCTGATTGCTCTCCTGACTCCACTAAAGAACAAAAAAGGTTGTCAAAATACTGTGGATATTTCTTAAGGGCTCCAGCAAAAGTATTCCCCCCTTCGACTTCACCCTTAATTCCTAAAACCACTTCGCGCATGGCAGGGTTTTCCAAGCCCTCTGCAACAATTTCAAAGCCCTGAACCAGTGGTACCCCTGCTTTCATCATTGTTGCTAATTGACGAGTAAAAATCGTAATATCTAGCGTTGATACTTTCTTCTTCATCAAACCCTCAAGAATATTCTTACGTTTTTCTCGAATGGTTTTAATGGTGACACCTTGTTTGCGTAATGTGACCTTTGCTAAGGCCATATTGCGTGCTGGTAGTTCCCCTTTAATTTTGGCGCCTTTTCGATCTACCCCTTCATAAGCAAAAGTAGGCATCATTTGCGCTTTTTTAGCTGCCATGATTGTAATCCTTTTTATTGATTTTATTCACTGGTGACTCGGTTGACTTCCTGTAGGGAAGTAATCCCCTGTATCACTTTTTTCAAACCCGAACGTCGTAAATTGTTGAATCCCGCTTTTTCCGAGGCTGCTGCAATTTCCAGGGCATTACCATCTTCCATAATAATTCTGGATATTTCTGGCGTCACTTTCATGACTTCATAAATACCGACACGGCCCTTGTAGCCTTCCCTGCATTCACTACAGCCTACAGGTTGAAATATCTTAAATTCTGGGTCCGTGAGATCCTGTTCAGTAAAACCGAGTTCTAGCAGACTCTGTTTTGGAATTTCAACAACTTCCTTACATTGAGCACATAAGCGACGTGCCAAGCGTTGCGCGATAACAAGATTAACTGATGTTGCGATATTAAACGAAGGTACACCCATGTTGCGTAAACGGGTTAAAGTTTCTGGCGCACTGTTGGTATGCAGTGTTGACATCACCATATGACCTGTTTGCGCTGCTTTAATTGCGATTTCGGCTGTTTCTAAATCACGAATCTCACCGACCATAATTACATCAGGGTCTTGACGTAAGAAAGCCTTTAATGCAGCAGAGAAAGTCAATCCTGTCTTTGGATTCACGTTAACCTGATTAATGCCTTCCAGGTTAATTTCCACAGGGTCTTCTGCTGTTGAAATATTGGTATCTTCAGTGTTTAGAATATTTAGACCAGTATATAGCGATACAGTTTTACCAGAACCTGTTGGACCTGTAATCAGTAGCATTCCTTGAGGCTTTTCAAGTGCTTCCATGAATAATGCTTTCTGGTTATCTTCATAGCCTAATGCTTCAATGCCGAGCATAGCACTTGATGGATCCAAAATACGAAGTACTAATTTTTCCCCAAATAGCGTGGGTAAAGAGTTGACACGGAAATCAATGGCTTTGGTTTTGGAAAGTTTAAGTTTAATACGACCATCCTGAGGCATGCGTTTTTCAGAAATATCCATCTGTGACATGACTTTTAAACGGGATGCAAGACGGTTTGCCATTTGCAAAGGTGGGTTGGCGATCTGGCGTAATACACCATCTACACGATAGCGAACCCGATAGGTTTTTTCATAGGGTTCAAAATGCAGGTCAGAGGCCCCCATACGAATTGCATCAATTAATAATTTGTTAATATATTTTACAATAGGTGATTCATCACTTTGAGTATTAGTATCGTCTTCTTCTTTATCCGAATCAGTGGCTGTATCGATACCATCTAAATCAAAGTCTTCACTATCACCGAAATCAAAGCTACCACTATCACCAAACTGTTGTTCAATCAGTTTCTCAAGCTTGTTATGTTCAACAATAATCGGTTCAATATTGAGTTTGGTGTTAAAGCGAATGGCATCTAATGAATCAATATTGGTCGGGTTGCTGGTGGCAACATATAGGATTTGGCCGCGTTGCACCAAAGGTACGACCCGATGTTTCTGTATCAGCTTGTTGTCTGTTAAATCTTTGGGTAATAAGGCTGTATTATATACAGCAAGGTCAAAAAGAGGCTCATCGAATTCATGGGAAATACTTTCTGCAACTGTGAGGGGTGAGAGGCGTTGATGCTCAATCAGGTGAGCCACAATATCCTGTTGGGCCTTTTTTGCCGCATCAATGGCATTCTGCATGTTTGATGCAGACAAATGCCCCTCTTCGACTAAACGCCGAATGAACCCTGAAAATTTTGGAGACGTATGTAATCCTGACATCTGTCCGCCTTGTGACAATAAATGTTTATAATAGCTATCTTACAAAATTATACTTTTGTTGGGTAAAAATACTACTGGAGAAAGTGTCGTTTTTGACTTGATTCGTATCTAAAACGTTGAACTGATCGAATTTTTTACAAATTAATTTTCTAAAACCAAGACAATTAGCTAAAAATGAAAATAATAAAATCCGTCAGGAAATGACCTACTTTCAAATAAATAGAATGCTATTCCCTTGTAACATTAATTTTTACAAACAACTGTACAGTGGTTATCAGGTTAAACCAGATAAAAAAACTGAATTTTATAAAAATCCGTGTAAAATATGCAGCATTTTTTAGAAATTAGCAGTAGACCAAAGTATGTCGACTCCGACCATTACCCCTTGGGTTGTTGGCAATTGGAAAATGAATCCAATGCATGCTGACGCTCTTCAATTAATAGAAGAATTTAAACGGCTATTACAACAGGACAATATTTTGCCTGAGCAATGCCATATTGGTATGGCACCGATTGCAATTGCGCTTACAAGTATTCAGGCACAGCTCAAGGATGCGGTTCGGACAATTTACACGGTGGCTCAGGATGTATCGCGTGTAGCGGGAACGGGTGCATATACAGGTGAAGTGAGTGCTGAACTGTTAAAAGACAGTGGGATTGCATTTGTTTTAATTGGGCATTCTGAGCGCCGTGAGTTATTTGGTGACAACGTCAATATTTTAAAAGCAAAACTGCAAAATGCATTAAATGCAGGTATGACGGTGATCTATTGCGTTGGCGAAAGCTTAGAGCAGCGTGAGCAAGGCGCTGCTGAGCAAGTGGTATTACAACAAATTTGTGATATTGCATCCGTCGTTAAAGCTGAACAATGGCAAAATATTGTGATAGCGTATGAGCCGATTTGGGCAATTGGGACAGGGAAGACAGCTTCACCTGCGGATGCTCAAGCAATGCATGCAAAAATACGTGAAGGCTTAAAACAAATTACATCATTCGGTACAAACATAGCTATATTGTATGGCGGTAGTGTCAAAGCCGAGAATGCTGTTCAGTTGGCCGCATGTCCTGATATTAATGGCGCTTTAGTTGGAGGTGCATCACTCAATGCACAATCTTTTTATCAAATTGCAAAAGCATTTGCTCAAAGCAAATAATAGGAAGTAGAAATGTATAGTTTTATACTCGTTGTACATATCATTTTAGCAATTATGATTATTGGATTGGTTTTAGTGCAACAAGGTAAGGGTGCTGAGGCAGGAGCGTCGTTTGGTGGCGGTGGTGCTGCTACGGTATTTGGTGCCTCGGGAGCGGGTAACTTTTTAACTCGTTTAACTGCAATTTTTACAGCCTTGTTTTTTGCTACGAGTTTAACTTTGGCTGTTTTTGCAAAAAAACAAACAGCTGATGCGTATAGCTTAAAATCTGCTCAAACCACGACCTCTGCACCAGTAACATCGCCTGAAACTTCATCAAACGCACCTAAAACAACTCAATAAGTTGAATTAGCACTTTCCTTTTTATATTTAAAGGAATAGAATGCGTCCCACAAAGCTGCGGTGGTGGTGGAATTGGTAGACACGCTACCTTGAGGTGGTAGTGCTTTCGGGCGTGGGGGTTCAAGTCCCCCCTTCCGCACCAAGCTTAATAACCAGTAAGTTTGGTGTATGCAGTGATGTTGTTGATGCGGGATGGAGCAGTCTGGTAGCTCGTCGGGCTCATAACCCGAAGGTCGTTGGTTCAAATCCAGCTCCCGCTACCATTTGATTAAGGTGCAACTTAATCAAGCAAATATAAAAAACTTAAATTGACTTTTTTTTATATTTGTATATAATTTTGCACGTTGATGCGGGATGGAGCAGTCTGGTAGCTCGTCGGGCTCATAACCCGAAGGTCGTTGGTTCAAATCCAGCTCCCGCTACCAAGTTTCTAAAAGAGGCTCACAATAAGGTGGGCCTTTTTGCACAGTGGACTTCGGTTTTCTGTGTAACATAGGGGCGATTTACGCCCTTTTTTATTGGTTGTTTAGCTATCGTGTAGTGTTCGACATCAATTGGTCAAATAGTCGTGCTTCACTATACGGTTAAGATTGATTGGCTCGCATGAGAGCGACGAGAGTAAATGAAATTATCAAATAAATCTCAAGCATTATATGATCTAATCGCGCCAGCAGTAGCTGCGTGTGGTGTAGATCTATGGGGGATTGAATTCCTACCACAAGGTAAACGTTCTTTATTACGTATTTATATTGATAAAGCAGTTGATGAGAATGTTGAACCTATCTTGAATGAAGATGGCGAAGTTGAACAAGGGCGTGGTATTGGTGTTCAAGATTGTGTTTTAGTGACACAACAAGTGGGTGCAATGCTTGATGTTCATGATCCAATTTCAGGTGAATATGCTTTAGAAGTCTCTTCACCAGGCTGGGATCGTCCATTTTTCCAACTCAATCAATTGCCTGCTTATGTTGGGCAACAAGTGGCTTTACGATTAATTGCTGCCGTCGAAAATCGTCGTAAGTTTCAAGCGAAATTACTTTCTGTAGACTTAGAAAATGAAATCATTCAAGTTGAAGTGGAAGGTAAGCATGTGCTTGAAATTGATAGTAATAATATTGATAAAGCAAATTTAATCTATCAAGACTAATATTAACTTAATTTTATAAGAAATCGGTAGGTGACTTATGGGCCGCGAAATTCTTACCGTTGCAGAAACGGTTAGTAATGAAAAAGGTGTTAGTCGTGAGGCGATCTTCCAAGCATTAGAGCAAGCACTTGTTGCAGCAACGAAGAAAAAGTTTTACGAAGGAACCCATTCAGAAGAAGCACAGCTTCGTATTGAGATTGATCGTAAAACAGGTGATTATCGCACTTTTCGTCAGTGGACAGTTGTGGCGGATGAAGACCATGAAATGCCAGCTTGCCAAGATGCAATCTCAGATGTTGATCCATCAAAATGGTCAATCGGTGATGTGCGTGAGCTAGAAGTTGAGTCAATTGAGTTTGGTCGTATTGCTGCTCAAATTGCGAAACAAGTCATTGTACAAAAGATTCGTGAAGCTGAGCGTGCTTTGGTTGCCGATGCCTATGAATCTAAAGTGGGTGAGTTGATTTACGGCGAAGTCAAAAAACAAACCAAAGATGGTTTCATCATTGATCTAGGTGATAACGCTGAAGCTTACTTGGCGCGTGAAGAAACCATTCATAAAGAAATTTTGCGTCCTAAGCAACGTATCAATGCCATTTTATATAGCGTAAACCGCGAAGGTCGTGGCGCGCAATTATTATTATCTCGTGCTCGTCCTGAGATGTTAATTGCATTGATGAAAAAAGAAATTCCAGAAATTTCTGAAGAAATCATCGAAATTAAAGCAGCTGCTCGTCAACCGGGTGTTCGTGCTAAAATTGCAGTGAAAACCAATGACCATCGTATTGACCCAGTAGGTGCATGTATTGGTATGCGTGGTACGCGTATTCAAGCAGTACAACAAGAGTTGAACGGTGAGCGTATTGATGTAGTGGTGTGGTCTGATGATCCAGCACAATATATTGCAAGCGCATTAGAGCCAGCTGATGTATCAGGTATTGTGCTAGATGAAGATGCACGTAGTGCAGATATTATCTTCGCAACCAATGATCAGTTAGCACGTGCAATTGGTTCGCAAGGGCAAAATGTTCGTTTAGCATCAGAATTGACGGGTTATAAACTCGACATGATGTTAGAAGAAGAGTATCGTGCTCGTCAGCAAAATGAAGCACAACAGTATTTAGATATGTTTGTTACACGTCTCGATATTGAAGAAGATTTAGCAATGGCATTGGTGGAAATGGGCTTTACTTCATTAGAAGAGATTGCTTATGTTCCAGCCGAAACATTTGATGAAATTGAACTAGATACAGATTTAGTTGAATTGCTTCAAAGCCGTGCTAAAGAAGCTGCTTTAACTGATGCACTGAAACAGCAAGAAAATATTCAAGAGCCAAGCGCAGAACTTCTCGGTATGGATGGTATGACCACTGAGATTGCTTATGCATTGGCGGCGCGTGGTGTGGTTACGATTGATGATTTGGCTGATCAAGCGACTGATGATATTTCAGATATCGAAGGTTTAGGTCATGACAAAGCAGGTCAATTGATCATGAAAGCACGTGAATCATGGTTTAACTAGGAGATAATAGATGACGGACAAGTCGATTCAAGAGTTAGCGCTCAGCGTAGAACGTCCTGTAGAGAAACTCCTAGAGCAGGTTCGCGAAGCAGGTCTACCACAGCGTAAAGCAGATGACATTATTACCGCTGAACAGCAAGATACTTTGATCAATCACTTGAAAAAAGTACATGGTCAGGACAGTGGTAACACAGGAAAAATTGCGTTGAAACGTAAAACAACCAGTACTGCTAAAGTAACAAGTACTTCGGGTAAAGCAAAAAACATTAATGTTGAAGTTCGCAAGAAACAAGTTTTTGCTAAACCGAATCCAGAATTACTTGCAGCAGAAGCGAAAGCACGTGCAGAAGCAGATGCTAAAGTACGCGCAGAGCAAAATGCACGTGATGTAGCTGTTCAAAATGCACGTGATGTAGCTGAACAAAAAGCCAATGCAACGTTAGAAGCAATGCGTGCAGCACATACTTCTGAGAGTGCTTCACAAGCTCCTGCAAAAACCGCAGTTGTGGTGAAGAAACGGGGTAGCGACAAGGTAATTAAAGCACCTGTTGTCAAGCCAACAGAAACACCTGAACAGAAAAAAGCCCGTGAAGCAGAAGCAGCCAAGTTAAAGGCGACTGAAGAAGCTGTACGCCGTAAAGCTGCGGAAGAAGCGCAACAGCGTACGCTTGAGCAAATGCGTAAAATGGCATCAAAATATTCGAGTGATGATGCGACGACAACGATTCGTGTAATCGATGATTCACCTTTAGCTGCTGGTCTTGTTGGACAAGCATATGAAGATTCCTTTAATAAGGAAGACCGCGAAATTAAACGCGGTGGTGCGACAGCAAACCCACGCGCTGGTAAAAAAGGCGGTCGTGGTGGTGATGCTCAGGCAGAGCAAAGCTTCAGCAAAAGCCATCATAAGCGTGGTTTAAAAACCAGCCAAGCGAATAAACATGGTTTTGAAAAACCTGTGAAGAAGCAAATTTATGATGTTGAGATCGGCGAAAAAATTATTGTTGCTGATCTTGCACAGAAAATGGCGGTTAAGGTTCGTGAAGTAATTAAAACACTTATGAAAATGGGTGAACTTGTTACTCAAAACCAAGCGATTGATCAAGATACAGCAGTATTAGTAGTTGAGGAATTGGGCCACAATCCAGTTTTAGTTTCTGATACACAAGCAGAAGACAACTTATTAGTTGCAGCTGAAGAAGCACGTGGCGAACAAACGACTCGTCCTCCAGTGGTCACAATCATGGGTCACGTTGACCATGGTAAGACATCGTTACTTGATCGCATTCGTCGCTCTAAAGTGGCAGCAGGCGAAGCGGGTGGTATTACTCAGCATATCGGTGCATACCATGTTGAAACTGAGAAAGGTATTATTACTTTCTTAGATACACCTGGACATGCTGCGTTTACATCAATGCGTGCACGTGGTGCAAAAGCAACGGATATCGTAGTTCTTGTCGTTGCAGCTGATGATGGTGTAATGCCACAAACTGCTGAAGCAATTGATCATGCGCGTGCTGCGGGTACACCGATTATTGTTGCCATCAACAAGATGGATAAAGAATCTGCTGATGTCGATCGTGTATTAAATGAATTAGCACATGAAGAAATCGTGCCTGAAGAATGGGGTGGTGATACACCTATCGCTAAAGTTTCAGCGCATTCTGGTGCGGGTATTGATGAGTTACTTGATCTTATCTTGATCCAAGCTGAACTGATGGAGCTTAAAGCTTCAGCAGAAGGTGCGGCGCAAGGTGTAGTCATTGAAGCACGTGTTGACAAAGGTCGTGGTGCGGTAACGTCAATTCTTGTACAAAATGGTACATTGAACATTGGTGACTTGGTTCTTGCGGGTTCATCTTATGGTCGTGTACGTGCGATGGTTGATGAAAATGGTCAACGTATCACTTCAGCAGGTCCTTCAATTCCAGTTGAAATTTTAGGTTTACCTGATGCACCAATGGCAGGTGACGAAGTTCTTGTCGTCAATGATGAGAAGAAAGCACGTGAAGTTGCTGATGCTCGTTCTGATCGTGAGCGTCATAAACGTCTAGAGCGTGCAAGCGCAATGCGTCTTGAAAACATCATGGCATCTATGGGTAAAAAAGATATTCCTTATGTGAATGTCGTACTCAAAACTGATGTGCGTGGTACTTTAGAAGCATTACATGTTGCGCTTGATGAGCTTTCTACAGATGAAGTGAAAGTCCGCATCATTGGTTCTGGTGTTGGTGCAATCACTGAGTCAGATGTGACTTTAGCTGAATCTTCAGAAGCAGTATTATTAGGTTTTAACGTCCGTGCGGATAACACTGCTCGTCAAAAATCTGATCAAGATGGCATCGATATTCGTTATTACAGCGTCATCTATCATTTAATTGATGATGTAAAAGCTGCAATGAGCGGTAAGCTTGCACCTGAACATCGTGAAACGATCTTGGGTGTTGCAGAAGTACGTGAAGTCTTCCACTCAAGTAAGTTTGGTGCAGCAGCTGGCTGTATGGTACTTGAAGGTACATTGCATCGTAATAAACCGATTCGCGTATTACGTGATGACGTGGTTGTATTCCAAGGTGAACTTGAATCTCTTCGTCGTTATAAAGAAGTGGTTGAAGAAGTTCGTGCTGGTATGGAATGTGGACTTGCAGTCAAAGGCTATAAAGACATCAAAGTTAAAGACAAGATCGAAGTCTATGATGTTCAATTGATTAAACGGAGTCTTTAATGGCGGGTAGCCAACGCTTAAAGCGCATGGCGGATTCAGTACAACGTGAGTTGTCTGAGCTGATCCGTCAAGAGCTTAAAGATCCTCGCTTAGGTGGTCTAGTGACCATCTCTGCGGTAAAAGTCAGTGCAGACATGGGTTATGCTGAAGTTTATGTCACTGTGATGGGACGTGAACTTGGTGATGAGCAAAGTGAAGTCGCAAATAAAGAAACTTTAGATGTATTGAATAAAGCTTCTGGTTTCTTGCGTCATGAGTTGAGCCGTCGTATCAAGACACGTATTACGCCAAGATTGCGTTTCCATTACGATAAAACCAATGCCTATGGTAACTATATGTTTGGTCTGATCGCGGAAGCTGTGAAGGATCTGCCTGAACAAGGGCAAGACGATAAAGAATAAGTTTTAAAAGAAAGCCACCCTCGGGTGGCTTTCTTTTGTGCTATAGATCATTGTCTAGATCGATATGATTTGCTCTTCTGACATCATATCTTTCAGCTAATTATCTAGCTTAGGGTTTCTAAAACTTAAAGAATGACATTGAATTCAATAAAAAGACCAACTTAAAGTTGATCTTTCTTTTCTGCATTACGACGATAACGTTGCCACGGTAGCGGACGATTTAAAGCTTCTGGAACATCACCACTGGTTGAACGCAAACGTAAATGAATTGCAGCTTGTGCCATTAAATTGGCAGATACTGGGGCAGTAATAAAAGCAAATAAAGTAATCAACAATTCGGCAAAACCAAACCGACCTTGAGTTGCTCCAAATATCATAGCCGCAATTAAAAAGCTTCCTAAGCCTAGCGTACTTGATTTAGTCGGTGCATGCAGACGCATAAATAAGTCGGGTAGGCGAATCATTCCGATTGAACCTACGAGCATAAAGAATGCACCAAAGATCAAAAAGAACGAAATGATAATCTCAAAAATTATTTGCACAAGCACTCTCCTTAATCAATCACATGTCCAGTGGTAAAATAGCGAGCTAGTGCAACAGTTGAAACGAAACCGAGCATCGCCACCAATAAAGCACCTTCAAATAGATTGGTACTTGCCCAATAGATACCTAACACCACAATCAAGCACGTTGCATTAAGAAAAAGAGTATCGAGTGCTAACAAGCGATCAACAACAGATGGTCCAATGATCATGCGGGTCAGACAAAGAAACATGGAAATAGTGATCGCTACTAAACTAATTGCAAGTGCATAAGGTAAAATGGTCATTTCGCTGCTCCTTCTGCAATCTTTACATCAAAGATTTCGAGCAAAGGTAGCTCATAACGATTTTTGATGTCTTGAATATCTAATTCAGCATTATCGGTACTGAGTGCATGAACTAAAATATCTCCTCGCTCTTGATCAATCCCTGCGGATACCGTACCTGGCGTCGTTGTAATGATCATTGCGAGTAGCGTATTTACTTGCTCATGTTCAGTTTCTAATGGCACGCGATACCATTTTGGATGCAACTCATCCATTGGTCCAAGCACCATTTTAGCTACACGAAAGTTGGAAATCACAATATCCCATAGCACCACAAAAAAAAGTTTGATTGCAGGTAACCAATGAATATGGGGTGTACGTGCAATAAAAGGACTTACCAAACGTGAAACAAAGATACCTAATAGAATTGCAATAAAAATATCTGTGATGTCCAAACTATGCGACAGCATGAGCCAAGTCACAAAAATTAAAAATGACACAAAGGGGTGGGGAAACCAACGATCAAGCAAAGCACGTTTTTGCATTAGTGTTCCTCCATCGGTTTTAATTGTGTGGCATTTGGAATAGTTGGATTTGACAAAGTTTGCTCAGCAATTTGACGTTGTTTATATTCCGAAATATGTTCGCCTTGTAGCGTCGGTTTTGAGAGAACATCTGGAATTAATACCGCATTATGATCCTCAACCTCGCCACCATATTTAGTTTCAGGCAAATATGCTGCATCAAATGGCTGCACGCTAATGGCACGACCTTGACTATCATGTTTTAGAATCGCTTGTTGATAAAGCGCATGATTTTGAATTTGTTGTGCAGTTGAAGTTGTATAACGCTGAATTGGTGCTGCAAATACAACATAACTCATCAAAGCAATCAGTAATACATAGATTGCTTTGTCATTCCGATGAGGAGCTGTATCAGGTAGTGCTTGATAAGCGGTATATGCTGGTTCTTTAGCATTTTCTTCGGGTGGACTAGCACGCCAAAAAAGGATAAAACCAACACGTGTGAATGCGATAATGCTAAGTAAGCTAACAAGCAGAATAACAGCAATAATCCAACCCTGATAAGGCGTTTCAGCAGTAGCCTGTAAGATAAAAACTTTACCTAAGAAACCACTAAAAGGGGGTAAACCTGCCATCATGAGTGCAATGGTAAAATAAGTAAAAGCAGCCGCTTTTTCCTGTTTGATTTTCGGTGCAACTTTTAAATGATCTTTGAATGAACCACGTTGCGCAGTTATCCAACCACAAAACAAATAGAATGCAGCCGCAATTAGGGTGCTGTGGACTAAATAATACAATGCTGCTGACCATGCTTGGGTATTCAACATGGCAATAGCGATGAGTAATGTTCCAATCGATGACAACACCATAAAGCCAACAAAACGGCGTAAGCGTTCAGCAGCAATTGCGCCGATTACACCATAGAGTGAAGTAATCAAACCAATCATTAATAAGCAGTTTTTGAAAATACTCTGTGCCATTGCATCATCAAAAACAGTACCATTGACACGTAGAATGGCATAAATACCAACTTTGGTCATAATAGTAAAAATTGCAGCAACGGGTGTGCTTGCAACAGCATAGGTTTTTGGTAGCCAAAAGCCGACAGGAAGCATTGCTGCTTTGATCCCAAATACAACAAACAGTAACAAGCCACCCGCGATTGCAAGTTTATGTTGATCGCTGTCTAAGGTTGGCATAAGGCGACTCACATCAGCCATATTTAAACTACCAACGCTGCCGTAGATCATCCCTAAACCAATCAAAAATAGCGCTGATGCGAGTAAGTTAATGGTGACGTAATGTATGCCTAGCTGGAAACGTGGTCGCCCTTGACCATGTAATAGCAATACATAAGATGCCATTAACAGGATTTCAAAAAACACGAATAAGTTAAATAAGTCACCTGTCAGGAATGCACCGGTTATACCCATTAACAAAAAGTGGAACATGGTGTGGAAATAGCGCCCACGTGTATCCCAGTTATCACTTGCATACCAAATGACAGGCACTGCAAGTGCATAAGTCAGCACCAACATGAACGCAGCGAGACGATCGAGAACTAAAACAATTCCAAAAGGAGCAGACCATTCACCAAGTTGATAGACGGTAACTTGACCTGTATTGGCGATCATCAAATAACTGATTGCTGTGATTAAGCCTAGAAGTGCAGAACCTAAGCTAATGCCACGTCGCCAAGGTTGGCGCCAATCCTGTTTTAGAGAACCAGAACCAGGATTGCCTAATAAAAGTAGTAAAAAACTCGTAAATGCTGGAATTAAAATACTTAAAATAGGGGTATGAGCATGCCAAAAATTATTGAAATCAAACATTATGGCTCATCCTCACGTGGGTCATAAGTCACAGTTGGTTCTTCTTTGGAGTCAACATGATCTGTTCCAGATTCATAACGACTGCGTAAAGCAAGCTGTACAATAAAAGCGGTTGTTGCAAAACCAATCACAATCGCAGTGAGTACCAATGCTTGCGGTAACGGATCTGTTACTTTAGTTGTTTCTGTAAGGATTGCAGGTGCATTAATTTGAATACGACCGACTGCAAATAAAAATAAATTTACGGCATAACCGATCATGGCCAGACCGAGTACGACAGGAAAGGTTCTGGCACGTAAAATTAAATAGATGCCTGTTGCTGTTAGCAGACCAATTCCTGAAGCGAGCAAAAATTCAATACTAACCATTTTTATTTATCTCCACTTGGAACAGGTCCAGACATACTTGAGTGACGCGAATCACCTAAGACTGAAATTAGCAGCATTGTCGCGCCAACAACGGTCATATAAACCCCGAGATCAAATGACACAGCCGAAGCTAAATGCATTTTCCCAAATAATGGTGGTTCTATATAAATATGTGCTGTTGTTAAGAATGGGCGTGTCCAAAACCAAGCTGCAATACCCGTTAAACCTGCAATTGCTAAACCTGAGCCAATCCAAATTTCATATAAACGACCAGATTTTGCTTTGATCAGTTGTTCGGTTCTATCCTGACCTAAAACAATATATTGAATAATCAGCGCCATTGCTGTGATCAGACCTGCAATGAAGCCACCCCCCGGATAGTTATGACCACGCATAAAAATGTAGATACTGACGACAAGGGCAAGGGGAAGTACCCATGAGGCTGAAATACGTAACATCAATGGTGAAGGGTTAAAACGATAAGATAAACCTTGTGTCATGGTGGTGCCATGTGCACGCATACCATCCATGAGACACAGTGCTCCTATTGCTGCAATACCCAATACTGTAATTTCACCGAAGGTATCAAAACCACGGAAATCAACAAGGATAACATTGACAACGTTTGAACCACCGCCTAATGGGAGGGATTGTTGTAAGAAGAACCATGAGATTGAATTATGTTCTCGCGTTAATATTAGCCATGTAATCCAACCAATACCGATACCACCTGCGATTGCTAAGCTTGCATCTCGCCAACGGCGTGGACGGCTCGATTCGTAAGGGGTCAACTGCGGTAATAGCGATAAGCTCATCAACAATAAAACAGTCGTAACAACGTCAACTGTGATCTGAGTGAGTGCAAGATCTGGTGCAGATAAGGTGACAAACACCATGGTGACGACAAGTCCAACAGCACCACTAATTAAAACAGCTTTAATCCGTTCGTGGTGGAACCACAACATCATCCAACAGCCCGAGAATAATGTGAGCCATAAGACCACAGCAATCCATGGAGCATGGCTAAGCTCACGTGTGCCAGTTGTTAATCCCTGATTGAATAAGGGTAAACCCACCATGATGATGCTAAAGAAAACAATCCAAAGAAGATAACTTTGTAGAGAACCTGTTTCAGTCTTTTGTTTGATTTTTCGACTAGTAAGTAAGAGATGCTTCAGGAATGATTCAAATAAAAGTTTGCCTTGGAATTTACCTAAATAAGGGTCTAAGTCAATTTTACGTAAATGCTGATTTTTAATGAGGTTAAAGTAAAATAAACCACCACCCATTAATGCAACTAGACTCATGATTAAAGGTGCATTAATACCGTGCCAAATCGCTAAATGAACACCCTCAAATTCAGGTTGAGCCAAACTTGCGCGCGTTACACTATTCACGACTGTTCCAGCCAATAGTGCAGGCAGAATGCCGACCAGAATACATAATGTCGCTAATATAATCGCAGGTAAGCGCATTCCGAGAGGCGGTTCGTGTGCATCTTTATTAGGAATGTGTTTACCAAGCCCACCATCAAAGAACACGCCATGTACCAAGCGAATAGAATAAGTAACAGCAAAAATACCGGATAAAGTTGCCACGATCGCTGCAATTATCATTACTGGACCTGATAGGTTTGCCAGTAATTCCGTAAAGAACATCTCTTTGGAAATAAAGCCATTGGTTAGCGGTACACCAGCCATCGAAGCAGCGGTGATCATGGTTAAAGTACCTGTGAACGGAAGAAGTTGCCAGATACCACTGAGCTTACGTAAATCACGTGTTCCTGTTTCATGATCAATAATGCCTGCAATCATGAAAAGAGCAGCTTTGAATGTTGCATGATTAATGATATGAAAGATTGCTGCTGCAACAGCGAGTGGTGAACCGATGCCGAGTAAACAAACAATCAAACCTAAATGACTGATGGTTGAATAAGCTAAAAGCCCTTTGAGATCTTCTTTAAATATGGCGAAACCCGCTGCCATACATAAAGTGAATAAACCGACGAAAGTTACGATATTGTGGTACAACGCTGCCCCAATAAAGAGTGGCGCTAAGCGGGCTAATAAAAATATACCTGCTTTCACCATCGTAGCTGAATGGAGATAGGCTGAAACAGGCGTAGGTGCTGCCATTGCATTTGGCAACCAAAAGTGAAATGGGAATTGCGCACTTTTGGTAAATGCACCTAGTAAAATGAGCAGTAGAGTGGGTACAAACAGTTGATGCTGTTGAATAGACTCTTTGATTAACACCAATTGGTCAATCTGGTAAGTACCTGTCATCTGTCCTAAGAGGACAAAGCCCCCTAGCATCGCCAAACCGCCCATCCCTGTGATCGTGAGTGCCATACGCGCACCACGTTGGGCGGCATCATATTGACTCCAATAGCCCACGAGCAAGAATGAAGAAATACTGGTCAGTTCCCAAAATACCAGTAAGATAATCAAATTGTTGGAAAGTGAAATCCCAAGCATCGCTGCCATGAATAGCATGAGCAACTGATACAGTTTACTGAGTGAGTTTTTGGGGCTGAGATAATAATAGGCATAAATATAAATCAGTGTGCCGATCCCACTAATGAGTAAACCGAACAATAATCCTAATGCATCAAGGCGAAAACTAAGATTGATGCCCAGTTGTGGAAGCCATTCCCAACTCTGTTGCAGGGCATTACCCTGTAAAACCGTTTCAGCTTGGCTAAGCAGTAAAATAAAACAACTCAGGCTAATGCCAATTGCTCCAATTGCCGTCATACCCCGTGAAATACGTTGCAATTGTGAGACAAGGGTTGTGCCAAGTATGAGAGGTAATAAAATAATAATCGGTAGCACACTGGTATCCATGTCGATGATTTAGGTCGAGAGAGACCTAATGGTGGATTTTCTTCCAAGACTTAAGGCGTTCAAAGAGAAAGCCAAAGTTTCAAGTCTCGAAACCCAATCAAGTTAACGGAAAGAGCAAGTTGTATTGCACAACTTGAAAGTAAAAAATGAATTTTATTTTACTATAAAAAATCAACAAAAATCTGATGTTATTACATGAAACTAACAACATCTTTGTCGCTAAAACTTGTCTATCAACGTTTTTTGTTCGCTATTTAATTGAATATTTTCCATTCGATTATCTGTATACAGAAGAGGGATATAGATCTGGTCTTGGATCAAATGCGTATCCCTACAATCTAGTGTTTCAGTACAGAACACCTATTTAAAAGAAAAAATTGACCTCTAGTTTATAAGGATTAATGATGCAATCAATCTTAAAGCCCAATATCAAATTGATCTCTCTTGAGGGGTATCATCAATTTTAAGTAGATGAAGCAAATGACTCTTTTCTTGTTCATCAAGCGCTTGGATTTGATGAAAGAGTTCATCAACTTTACTGACCAAATTTTCTGATTCTAATAAGTGTTGATTCTGCTGCAAGAGAATGCTTTCTGATTGACTTAACTCATTATAGAGTTGTGAAAGTTGTTGTTGAGATTTCTCAAGATTAATCTCATAAATTTCTTTATCACCTAACCTGAAGCATTGATATTCTAAAGCATGTTCTAATAATTCATCGCGATTGCCTGAAGCAATAATTTGTAGTCTTGGAAATGCTTGATGCAAACGCTCTAAAATTTCAGCACTCATATTTTGATCTAATTGATGCTCAATTTGATCAATTAATAATATGCCTTCACCTTCTAAACATGGGTCGAAACAATGTGGATTAAGCAAGCATAAACGACGTGTAATGTCACCGACCAATGCAATCCATGATTTAAGAGAGGCCGATAATTGCTGAAAGGGAATAGTCTGATCTTTGTAACGCACCATTAATTGAAGTTTAGGAATATATTGAATATAGATATCATTCAATTCTGGAAAGATGGTATGTAAGCTTTTTTTCAGCGCATATAAATTAGGTGCTGAAAGTTGTTTAGGATGATTCATCAGTTCTTGTTGTAATTGCTGCAAAACCTCTGATTGATTCTGCTGACCGAAATCGTTGCCAATAAGACGTCTGACGATATGAGCAGAGTGAGCATTTTCAACATCACTAATTTCCCGTAGCCACTCAAAGAAACGTGCAAAAGTTGTGTATGGAATTGCTGTTAAATCGTAGGCAGCAAGATCTTGTAGCGTTCCTGGTGCATTCTTGTTTTGTAAATTAACCTCTTGTACAAAGCGTTCGGCAGGATAATACGCAATTAACGGTAATCCAAATAATGGATCTTGAAGACTGGTTTTTTGGTATAGCGATACCATTTGATCAAGTTGCTGCGTTTCAACTTGGCTAATTCCAACCCCCTGACTGTTAAATGTTTTAAATAACTTCCAACTACAGTTCTGAGTGTCAGTCGTTTGTGCAGAGCTACTTTCTGGTAGATGATGAGTTAATTCACTGCTCATTCTAACTTGGACTTGAACTTTGGCTTGTAAGCGTGTCAACAAAATATCTTGATCAGCAATCACGACACCTGCGGTGCGAATATCTTTATAACGTGCGGAGAACCACGTTAAGGCTTGATAGATATTTTTTAAAATTGTAGTTTTGCCTGTAGCTTGCTCACCTAAAATAAGTGTAATTGGACGTTGAGTCGGTTGAAATTCAATGGTTAAGTCGCGAAACATGCCAACATGTTTAAATAGCACTGATTCAAGTTGCATAAGCTCTCCCTGAACATAAGCGCTTTAACCTACGGACTGGCGAAGACTTGAGGGAGCGCCCCGTTTTAATTGTTGTATTAAATCGTAAAGATGATGAATATTTAAACTTACTTTAGCACGAGTACAGGCAACATAAAGTAGTCTTAATTCCTCATCTGTAATTTTATGTTCTAGGCCATTTATTTTAAATTGGTAATCATCTTCAATATGCACACGATTCCATTCCAAGCCTTTGGCTTTGTGTGCAGTTGAAATAACATAATCTGCTTGTTCAATCGGCGTGATTTTGGCAAGTGCTTTCTTGAGTGGCTCAGTACCATGATCATCGACCAGCTTCACTAAAGGTTTGATATCGCTACCATCATTGGTTTCGCAATATTCATGCACATCATGCCATGAATTAAACCAAGCCAGTTCGGGCACATCAGTGATTCGTTTGCCTTGTTTGAGTAAACTAGCGGCATCCACAAAACGACTGAGCTTCTGATGATCAGCTTGTAAGCTGACTTTGTCGCCATGCACTAAACCAGAAAGTAGGAGTTCCATTGCACGTGCATTGGTACGACATAAAATGGCATCGCGCATTTTGGTATGGGGTTTATTCACCACACTCGATTTAACATTTGGATTGCCCAATAGTGGAACAGTTTCATTTAATGCACCAAGCAGACTATTGGCAACATCAGCAATCGCATCACCAAAACGGAAAGAGGTCGTTAAACGGCTTTCATGTAAAGGCATCTGTTGCATTGCATTGACTGCACCACGCCACGCATAGATTTGCTGATGTGCATCACCGACATAAATCACTTGTGTGCTTTTTTGACGTAATAAAATACCCAACATGAGTGGGTCAGCATCTTGTGCTTCATCAAACAGAACATAATCTGTTGGAATATTGGGTTCTGATAATGCCCAAAGTTTGAGGTAAATATCGTGACCAATCCCTGCTTGATGGTTTTGATCAATTGACTCTAACCAACGGCGTTCAACGGCTGGATATAAGTGTTGTTGTAACGATTCAATATCATCTTGATGCAACCAGCTTGGCGCTTGAATATGGCGAGGGGCAGGATATTGTGAGCTGGTCGAACAGAAATAGCTGACAGCATTGGCAACCAAACTCGCAAGACGGCTTGGCATCAGTACATATTTTTCATAACGTCCACCCATGAGACGACGAAGTGTGATTGGTTCTAAACGATATTCTTTAGCGATAAAACTTGGGCTTAAACGTGGTAGTCGTAATTTATCAGTCACGCCACGCGGTACGCTACGAAAGGCAAGAGAGTGAAAGGTACGACAATTGACATTGCCGTGAAATTTACTCTGTGCTTCAGATGCAATCGCTTTGTTAAAAGCCAAATACATACCACGCCGTTCGGGCATGGCGTCACTGATCATTTGTAAAGTCGTGGTTTTACCTGTGCCAGCATAGGCAATCACTTTAAAGGACTGACCTAAACGCGCGTTATCTATTGCAATCGCTTGCTCATAGGTAGCTTTGGGTTTCTCGATATTCGACACAGGCGAGGTTTACGCTTCTTGACTACGATTGGCTTTTTCAACCAAGCCAGATAGACCTTGGCGACGAGCAAGTTCATCAAGGACTTCTTGTGGATCAAGGTCGAAGTAGCCGAGCATGACAATACTGTGGAACCATAAATCTGCAACTTCATAAATCAGATCATGCTTATTTTCTAAAGAAGCATGTGCTGCATAATCTTTGGCTGCAATAATGCTTTCGACGCTTTCTTCACCGACTTTTTCTAAAATTTTATTGATGCCTTTTTTGTATAGGCTGGCAACATAAGAACTATCTGCTTCAGCTTTTTTACGTTCTTGCATCAAACGACCTAAGTGACTGAGTACGTCAACTTGTTCAGCCTGACCATGATCGTGTGCTTCGACTTTCGCAGATGCACCGTAAATTGCAGTTGGATCTTTCAGTTGAGCATCAACAATTTCCCAACCTTTTGGCGTGAGTTTACGATAAAAACAAGACTCACGACCCGTATGGCAAGCAATTCCGCCGTGCTGCTCAATTTGCAGAATAATCACATCGGCGTCGCAATCTAAGCGAATTTCATGCACGGTTTGGAAGTGCCCTGATTCTTCGCCTTTGTGCCACAATTTTTGACGTGAACGTGAGTAATACACGGCTTGATTTTTTTCAGCCGTCAGTTGTAATGCTTCACGATTCATCCATGCAACCATTAACACTCGACCAGTTTGATGATGTTGTGCAATGGCAGGAACAAGACCATTGGAATCAAATTTAACTTCATCTAACCAGTTTGACATGCGTGAAATCCGTTGTGGGCAAAGCAGCTAGTTTAGCGTTTGTGGCTAGGGTTGGCTATGCTTGTTGGGTAAAAAATGCTTTAAGGGCTGGGTTGGATATAAGTACCCATGAGTTGTTTATTTTCTATTTCGAGAAAGGGTAATGCAGAAGCAACAATGATCAGCATACCCCAAGGATAGCTTGACCAGAACCAAGCATCAACTAAAAAATAAGCACCTGTGATATAAAGCCAAATGTTTAAAATTCGAGGCAAATATGTTTGATGGATCAACAGAAGAAATATAAAGGGCAAGCTGTCCCATAAGATCACCCACGGAAATAGAGGGCTGATCACCAATTTTCCTATCGTCGATTTAGGATTTACTTGCCATTCAAGGAGTTGATAGTGGAAATTTAGAAAACAAAACAGGTTGGCAAAGCTTGGAAATAAAAACCAGCATCCTTTTCGAATCGCCTTGCCTTTATCCTGTCGATAGAGTGCCCATAGAAAACTATATTTCATGTTTTAGCCTTATTCTTATTGATGGAGCTTTTTATTTTTACCTATCGATATAGTTTGAGATTTCAATCAGGTTTTGATCAGGGTCACGAAGATAAACTGAGACAATTTTACCTACAGCACCTGTTCTCTGTATTGGCCCTTCAACAATCTTAATATTAAGCTGTTGTAGATGTTTAATCACCTCTTCTAATGGCGTTTCTGCAATAAAGCATAAATCTGCTGAACCAGCGGTGGGGTGAAAAGCTTTAGGTTCAAACTCTTTGCCAACCTGATGCAGGTTGATTTTTTGAGAACCCAATTGCAGTGCCTTTCGGTTGTTACCAAAGCTGATGATCTCAAAATTCAATGCGGACTGATAAAATTGACAGGTGGTTTTAATATCAGCAACTGTCAGTACCAAATGATCTAAATGACTAATTTTCATAAATAGTTTAGGTCTTAATAAATGTGGTTAATAATCAGTAATGGATTCATTGCTGGAAACCAAAGAATCATCATCCTTTTGATAGTGGGCAATTTGTTGATAATCTAGTTGCTGCAACATTCCTGTTTTTAAACCTGAAATGGTGATTGCCATTTCTTTACGAAAATAAGGGATTTGATACATCCACTGAAAAGTAAGATCACGTAAACCGCCTGCCAACCAGTGATCAGATTGATAGAGTGGGGTCAGTAAACGACTGAGGAATTGATAAAACTGGGTCGAGGAACGACGCTGTTGGTGATAGTTTTGCCACAACATTGCCCAGTCAATCTGTTGATTTTTCCTGGCACGCTGCAAGGACTGTGAAAAGGCCCATGCATCTAACAGTGCCATATTTGCCCCTTGCCCGAGTTGTGGGCTCATGGCATGTGCTGCATCACCCATGACCCCAATCCGCCCTTTTCCAAACTGGGACATCACGACATCACGGTATTGGGCAGATAACCATTGCGGTTGATTTTTTGCATCCAATAAAAGCTGTGGGTAGGGCGGTGAATCCCCAAGCCATACAGATTGGGGGCTGCCTGATGGTAATGGCTATTGACCAAAAGTTATTTATTGGCGAGTTACCCTTCAAGTCCTGTCACTTTTGCACCCAGTTTGAGGGCTTCATATAATACGCCAAGACGTTCAAAAACAGCTAAAACCGAAGGTTGTAGCAATAAACCAGCGCCAACAGGTGCAAGTTCATCGACCTATTCAAACAGTGTCACCTGATGACTTTGCCGAGCCAACAAAATCGCCGTTGCGAGCCCAACCGTCCCTGCACCAATAATGGCAAAATGAGGTGTTTTCATTAGTAATGAAAATTCACACCCAAAGAGGCATAGCCATATTTACGATCTAAACGTGAAGCAGTCACCCCGTTATAAAGAAAGGGAATATTACCTACAAAATTGCGTTTAAATAAATAACCTTCAACGAAAGGCGTAATATTCGGTGTAACGTCGTAACTAAAACGTGCGGAAAAAGTATGATTATCTTTCAATGCACTATTGCCAAAATGATTGACGCGATCATCAATGTCACTACGCCATAAACGCTGATATTGATAAGCAAGCTGACTTTCAAATTGTTGATAGCGCCAATTCCATGAACCTCCAATAGCGGCGTAATAAGCATCGTAATTTAAATCTTTATCGACATCCAGATTGAAATCGGATGCTGAACCTGAAATATTGAGTTCATTAATAATCGCATTGTCAATCTGGCACGGTTCAGCTAGAGAACCAGTGTAATGGTTGTTTTTATTAATATTCAAGTTGACTAAACAACCCTGATATTTGGCTTGGGTCTTTAAACTGTCAACTTTCACTTTGCTATAGCCTGTACTGACATACGCATTGAGTTGATTCATAGGATCCAGTTTTCTTGAAAAAATTGCATCAACCTGTAGCTGTATATCAGATGGATCATTGACCCGAACATCATTAAAGGTTCTGTTGTTGATGGTTGTCGGTGTTGTTTTCTTGAGCTGATCTGCGTAGTTGCCCCATAAGCTAAAACGTAAATCCAGAAAATCGTTTTTCTGTAGATTTAAATTTGGGGTATAGGTTGTGGCAACCAACCAACTTTGTAATTTATTGGTATCTTTTGAATAATCAATTTCACGCTGCCAAAAACCAGCTTCTAGTTCAAGATTTGGATAAAGTTGATATTTACCAACGATATGTCCACCTAAATAGTCACCTGCATTTTCTGAAGTTGCACCTTCTTTGGCACGGACATCGAACAGGTCAATGGTTTTATTGACGGCATCAATGGCAACATCTACATTCAAGGGTTGTGTTTTTCCTGAAAGTGAGTTGGCTTGTAAAAAAGTATCATGGGGTGCAGCATGGATGAAGGAATAGAGAAAAAGAGTAGATAACGGAAGTAATTTTAAATTTTTCATATAAATTCCTTGTAAATTACACATAAAAAAAGAGCTACTTATATAGTAGCTCTTTTAAGGTATAGTTACTTTTGAATGTCAACTTTAGCTAATACACCGCTACCTGACATACAGCTAAATTCAAAATTACAAACACTACTTTCATAAGCAAAGGTTAAGTTACCTAGAGTATTAGTCACAGCTATTGCTTGTTTTGAACCAGGTATAATAATTGCAGTAATGCGCGCAGAGTTGGCCTCTTTATTAAAATTATCTAACTGTGTTGCAAGAGTAGGTGAAATTGATTTCAATGTTGTACTATTTAGTGCAATTTTACCATTTGATAATACATTAATCTCATTAGCTAGACCAATTTGAGTCTTTATATTAGATTGGGTTGAGCCAATGAAAATTACAGAACCTTGTGGTAATACCGCTTTGGTTAAAGTCCCATTACTATAAGTTAGCTTAAGATCACTTGCGTAAAGAGAAACAGATTTATTATTTGATAGCGAGTCAAATTGTAAAGCCGCACCTACAGTCGTCGTTGCATCTTTATATGTGCCTGCACCATTTAAAGAAACCAAAATATTATCTAAACTCGGAACTTTAATTGCATTACCATAAGAATCATCTAGCTGCTTAAGTGTGAAATTTATCTCACCGATACTTAAACCTTCTAGTTTGAGATGGTTTGGATTGAATTGATCGGCACTGATTACAGCTCCATTGTCAATCTGCACGCCTGTGGCTGTTTCAATAGCAGTAATGGCATCTGTAATCGCTGTCGTATCAGTATTATCTTGAGCTAATTGAGTTGAAATGATCGCTAACTTGGCTTGTACCTTAGTTGGATCCTGTATAAGGACTTCTGCTAATGTTTGAACCAGATTTTGTGTAGTAACTGCACTTTTCTGTTCTATAATCGCATTACCCGCAACTTTGATTGCTTGAGTCGTACTTACATCAGTAAGAGCATTAATTGCAGTTTCTGTATTTTCAACATTCTTTGCGATTACATTTGCTGTTAAAGCAGCAAGGTTTTGACCTGCTTCATTAATATGATTTTTTAGTTCACCTTCAGGCAGTTGATCTTTAACGGCATTGACAGTTTGGGTAACGATTTTGCTGACTAGGGTTGAATCACTGAGGCTTGTTGCAACGGTTGTATTTGCTAACTCGTTTGCAAGCACAATAATGACCGCTTGGCTGACTTGCTCTGAGCTAAGGCTGGAATCAAGAGGGGTTACAGCTTTAGTTATTTGTTCGATAAGTTGCTGAGCCGCGACTGTCTTGGTTAGTAAGGTTTTATTTGTTAATGGATCGGTTTTAAGTAAATCACCAACATTACCCAAGCCTAATGCAGTCGCAATTTTTTGTGCTTGTGCTTCGCCCACTTTTGAGATCAATGTGGTAATTGGAGTAACAACAACATCGATACCTTGAGCATCTGTCAAAGAAATTTTTGGTGCTTCTAGTGTAGCTGTAAATGGCAGACCTGTAGTCGTATCCTGTCCACCTGTCACTTTCAATGCGCTTGCAGTACATCCTTGTGGGAAAGTAAATACCCCATTTGCATCTGTAGTCGCAGTTTTATCCTTACATGCAGTTGCTTCATCAGTAAATGTAACGGTTGCATTGGCAATAGGACCATCTACCACACGTCCTGTCAGTGTTGCTGCCGCTGGAGGGTTACTTCCAGATGATCCCCCATTGCCTCCACCACAAGCTGTAAGTAAAAGGGCTGAAGAAACGGATAAAGTCAACAAGCTCAATGACAGTTTTTTTGATTTAAACATTATATTATTCCCCGAATATCGGTATTTTAATTGATTCCTGCGTAGTTATAGCAAAGTTTTATAGATGTGATAATGACTTTTTTAAATTTTTTAAGTAAAAATGTATCAATATAAGACATAATAAAAAGCTTGTTTATTTAATCTAATAGGACTTACGCACTATCATTTATAGATTCTCTGTGGTAGCAGATGGTTTTTATCGACAATAAAGTCATCAATGAAGTCTTTGATGATTGGTCTAAATAATTTCTTCTGCCAATGATATACATTTTCAAAGATCCGCTCAAACTGGTTCTTTTGTATCTCGACGTAGGCCATCAAGGCTGAAAAAATATGATTCAAAATCAGTTTAGATCGTCTTACTTGAAACTTTTCAATATGACAAACCTGTTTAATCACTCGGTGATATTGTTCTATTTTGCAATGACTTGAATGTAATTCATGAAAACCCTCAAAGGACAATAAATCATCTTCATCTTGATACACAATATAAAACCTCTGCTGTTCTTTTAACTGAGTCTTAAATAATTGTACAAAGCCAAAATCTTTGAGCCAGACCACTTGACCCTGATGGAAATCTGGCAATAAACGCAGTTGAAACCATTGTCCTTTTTCTGGGGAAACCTTACGGTTACAGTCGATACCAAACATAAAATGAAATATTTACGTTATAAAAAATCCCTTGTCAGAGCAAGGGATTTTTGAACTTATTTCATAATTCGCCAAACTGCAATCAGTGCACTTAATACGATTAAAATGATGGAGACAAACCAAGGACTAATAATCGCAATGGTGAGCATAATCAGCATAGTGCTACCAAACATCCAACTACGGCGTTGCTGTTGTTGCATTTGTAAGCGCATTTGCTGAATTTCACGGAGTTGCTTATCTTGCCAAGCCGATTGATTTTTTAAACCATTTAAACTATCAATTAATAATGTTGGTAAATCTTGAGCGCCTAATAATAGATCTGGAATCTGTTGTCCAATTTCCTTGATATTTTTAACAGGATTCATATTGGCTTTGACCCATTCGGTCAGAATCGGCTTTGCCAGTTTCCAAATATCGAGTTGTGGGTAAAGATCTGTGCCTAAGCCTTCTACGTGTACCAATGTTTTGAGTAATAGCATCAATTGCGGCGGAATTTCCAAATGGAAACGACGTGCAATATCCATCACCTGAATCAAAATTCCTGCGAAATCCAATTGATCCATCGGTTTTGATACCATTGGACCAACAGTGCGGCGTATTTCACGTGACAAGGCATCTTGATCTGTGCCTGGTGGAATCCAACCTGCTTGATGTACGATCTGAATCAGTTGCATAAAGTTGCTATTCATTACTGCAAGCAACATACGGGCAACTGTCATTTGGTCATGTTTGGACAGTTCACCCATGATGGCGCAATCTAGAGCAATAAAACGCGGATTACTTGGGTTAATGGTTTCAACAAACACATTGCCGGGGTGCATGTCGGCATGGAAAAAGTTGTCACGGAACACTTGGGTAAAGAAAATGGTCAAACCTTTTTCTGCCAAGTCCGCACGGTCCATACCCAAACGATCAAAGGTCGCAATATCAGAAATTGGCACACCCGTGATGCGTTCCGCCACCATCACGTCTTTACTATCCATATAGACTTCAGGCACATACATCATGCTGGAGCCTGTAAAGTAGTGGTGCATACGGCGAGTGTTGTCCGCTTCCAGACTCAGGTCAAGCTCATTGAGGATAATCTGACGGTAGTCCTGAATGATCTCGGACAGGTGCAGCGCACGGGCAGCTTCCAGACGGTTTTCCAGCCAGTCACCCAGCCATGCCAAAATTTCAAAGTCCTGAAGAATCTGGTTGCGAATATCAGGACGGGTGACTTTTACCACCACTTCACGACCATCATGTAGAGCCGCAGTATGAACTTGTGCAATCGATGCGGCAGCGAGGGGTTGCTCATCAAAGCGAGAGAATAGTGTGGATACATCAGCCTTGAGCGATTCTTGGATGCGTTGTTTTGCCAATTGGGTGTCATATGGTTTGACACGGTCTTGTAACAACACCAATTGTGATAATACTTCTGGTGGAATCAAATCACGGCGAGTAGAGAGCAATTGTCCAAGTTTAATGGCTAACGGACCCATATCCTCTAAAGCTTCTTTAAGCTTGAGTGGATTTTTTTTCTCTCGACTTGACCATGCCGCAGGATGGGTTTTGATAATGTTTAGGGCATGACGGGCTTTTACTGGTAATTCTTCCGCAGGGAACAAGGTGTCAAGGCGATAATGTGCTGCAATACGCCAGAGTTCGAGTAACCGTGTAACATGCGGAATCATATAAAATCTTACCTAGTCTTGTGAGAAATGTTTTGCTGGATTAAATGAAGCGTGTAACTGTTGCAACCTTGCTTCTAAACGATCTAATTCTTGATTGAGTTGACGTGTCTCGCGATGAAGATCATCCATTTGCCAACGTGGTGCAAATAAACCACTATCTTCTTTTAAAGTATCTTCAATAAAGAACAAATGGCTTTGTAATGAACGCTTGAGTTGTTTGGGTGCAAGTCGAATCTTACCCAATTCATGTGCCAGTTGTGGACCAATCCAAGGCGATAAATGCGCAGCGAGATCAGGCTCTGCTTGCTGTATAATTCTTTGAATATCTTGTAATAAATGGTAATCGCCTTGTAGGGGAATATTGCCAATCTGGTCCATATCACTGAGCAGGAGTTTGACTAATTCGACCACATTGGCGACATGCAGGGTGGCTGTGGCATCTGTAATTTTATTTTGGACATCGTAGGGACGCTGTTCAAATATTGATGGGGTTTGACTGTGTCCAGTCACGGTAGGTTCCAGACGAACTTTATTTTCATCAAAAAAAACATCAACCGAGAGCTGTGGATGATCGATCACAACCCGCAATAATTGACCTTGTAGCTGATTGAGCTGAATACGGGTAATCGCATCCAGATCAATCACCTGATGAATGATACGTTCGACTGCACCCAGTGCTAAAATCGACCACATATCTTAAGCCTTAAAGTTTGAATCCGCGGTGAACTGCAACAATACCACCAGTGAGGTTATGGTAGTCACAGCTTTGGAAGCCTGCATTTTCCATCATGCCTTTGAGGGTACGTTGGTCTGGATGCATACGAATAGATTCTGCAAGGTATTTATAGCTTTCAGAGTCATTGGCAACGAGTTTACCCATGATTGGTAATGCAGTGAATGAATAAAGATCGTAAAGCTTAGAGAATGGTTCGAACACAGGTTTAGAGAATTCGAGAACCAATAAACGACCACCTGGTTTAAGTACGCGATACATGGCTTGTAGTGCGGCATCTTTATCCGTCACGTTACGTAAACCAAAACTGATAGTCACTAAATCAAAACTATTATCGGCAAAGGGTTCTAAAGTTTCAGCATTGGCAAGTACGAAATCAACGTTAGTACAGCCTGCATCAATCAGACGATCACGACCTACATTTAGCATGGATTCATTGATGTCTGAGAGTACGACATGACCTTGTGGACCGACTTCACGGCTAAATACTTTTGCTAAGTCACCTGTACCACCAGCAATATCCAGTACATGTTGACCACGGCGAACACCTGACATATTAATCGCAAAACGTTTCCAAATACGATGGATACCGAATGACATCAGGTCATTCATAATGTCGTATTTACTTGCGACTGAATGAAAAACTTCAGCAACTTTTTGTGCCTTATCATCACTGCTTACAGTTTGATAGCCAAAGTGAGTGGTTGCTCCAACATTTCCCGTGTTGGCACCACGTGGCAAATTATATTTTGGTACTGATGTATTCGGTGTTGATGTTGAACCTTGTTGTAACGATTGCTGTTGACCTTGAGGCGCTCCTTGAGGAAGTGGAGAACTGAGAAAAGGACTGACTTTGTCTGAACTTGGGTTTTGCTCAACTTCTGGGGTGGGCTGTTGGTTTTCGTTAGACATTGTTTTCTCCTAAACTTTCGCTCTAGTGGCACGAATCAGCAAGCATGATGACAGATTTTGTATTTTTTTACAGGGTTTAGCATATCATTGTTATGAATAATATACAGAAAGTCACACGCTCAAAAGCATTTTTAATTTTTGTTTTGGAATTCAATAATCCCTCCGAATACGAAGAGGGATGGCTATCAATTCAATTTAGTCACGAAATGGGTTTGGGTGACCAGCGTGGACTTTTTCGATGATTTCACGTTCTTTTGCCGTAAATGTTTTGATAAACGTTGCAGCAGACTTCATCGGTTTCATTGCAGCAAAACCTTCTTGGATAAAATCGTACATAGGTTCAAATTGATATTTGGTTGCAATGCCTTTACACATTTTAAAAGCCGCATACATCATCGTAGAGCGCATATACTTATCTAATGTGAGACCAAGCTCGTCAAGTAATTGTAATTGTTCATAACGTACATCGCCTTGATCGAGTTTGACTAAGGTCTGGCGCATGATTTCATCAGTGAGTGGTGTTTCCAAAGGATAATCTTTGAGTAGTTGTTCTGCGACTTGTTCATCGAGTTGAGTGGCAAGTACAGCAAGACTGACCGATTTTGTTCCTGTTTTAATTGCATTTTCAGGGAGTAAGCTTTCTGCTTTATGTGCATATTTCAACAGGCGTTCGATTTGCTGTGCAATTGCCTCAAAATCAGGACCGCCATACAAGCGATTAAGAAAATACTGTGCCATCAGTTGATTTTCAGGCAGAGCAAAAAATTCTTTATGGGTTTCTGCGATGCGTGCTTTCATCCACGCTTGTACTTCATGCAGACGTTGCTTAAGTGCTGGATTTTGGTGGTAATTCAGAGTTTGGTATTGTAATAAAAGATGATCAAATGCAGCGAGTTTTGACATATTCGAACTCAAATAAAATAAAACCAGAAAATCATAGGCTGCATCATAACGAAGAACCATGACAGCATAAACTCTAAATGTCTAACAATCGGTCATTATGTTGATACACGGATTGAGTTCTACAGAAACTGTACAAGGGTTTTGCATGCAGTGAAATAGATTTCATTATACTTATTCTTAATAATGAGCCATTTAGAGCCGAATATGAGTATACAACAACCCAAATTTGAATTACGTGATGAAGATGCGTTGTCTTTAGATTTGATTGAAGCGCAATATGCCTTAAAAGATAGCCAAGATAAAAAAAATGCAAAAAGTGTTCTGATTTTAGTAAGTGGGATTGAATTAGCAGGGAAAGGTGAGGCGGTTAAGCAATTACGTGAATGGTTAGATCCACGCTATTTAAGAGTTAAAGCAGATGCACCACGGTTATTAACGACCTATCAAACTTTTTGGCAGTCTTATACGCGTTTTATTCCTGCCGAAGGTCAGATCGTGGTGATGTTTGGGAATTGGTACAGTGACTTGCTTTCAACCGCCATGCATGTGTCAAAACCATTGGATGAAACATTGTTTGATGCTTATATCGAACAGATGCGTTCTTTTGAACATGATTTACAACATAATAATGTGCATGTGGTCAAAGTTTGGTTTGATTTATCGTGGAAGTCTTTACAAAAACGCTTAGACCAAATTGATGCTTCTGAACAACATTGGCATAAATTACATGGTTTAGATTGGCGCAATAAAAAACAATACGATACGTTACAAGGTTTAAGCCAAAGATTTACTGATGATTGGTTTGTGATTGACGGTGAAGACGAAGCTCTACGTGATCAATGTTTTGCTCAATACATATTGCAAACATTGCAAGAGTTGCCTGACCATCAAACTAAAGTCACCGAAAAATGGCAACAAGCACAGATTCCCACAGCACTGTTAGAACCTTCAAAACAAAGCCTAGATAAAGATGACTACAAAGAAGAATTGAACAAATTAACCAAAAAAGTAGCTGATGCATTATGTTACGACGAACGAAAAGTGATTGTTGCTTTTGAAGGTATGGATGCCGCAGGTAAAGGGGGAGCAATAAAAAGAATTGTTAAAAAATTAGATCCACGTGAATATGAAATTCATAGTATTGCTGCACCTGAACGTTATGAATTACGCCGTCCTTATTTGTGGCGTTTTTGGAATAAGCTGAATGATGGCGGGAAAATTACCATCTTTGATCGTACATGGTATGGTCGTGTTTTGGTTGAGCGGATCGAAGGTTTTGCTTCAGTCGTTGAATGGCAACGTGCTTATAATGAAATTAATCGGTTTGAGGAAAATTTGGTTGATAGTCAAACCGTGATTGTAAAAATTTGGCTTGCAATCAGTAAAGATGAACAAGAAGTTCGATTTAAAGATCGTGAACAAACTCCACATAAGCGTTTCAAGATTACTGAAGAAGATTGGCGTAATCGTGATAAATGGGACGATTATTTAAAAGCCGCTGCAGACATGTTCGAACGAACCAACACAGATTATGCGCCTTGGTATGTAATCGCTACGGATGATAAAAATACAGCACGGATCGAAGTTTTAAAGGCGATTTTAAAACAACTCAAGGCGGATTAAACCGCCTTGTCGTTATCAAATATTATGATTAAGCCACAATGGTACTACGACTTTTTTGTTGAATGCGTTTAGCAAGGTTATAGCAATCTTGAATATGTGCTTCAGTAATTTTACGCATCATAAAATAACCGAGGCTTGCAGCAACCAATTGTCCGCCTAAAGGAATAAACTTGGTCACTTGCTTGGTGGCAATTTTCGTGAAAAAACCATTAAAAGACTTTTTCATGGCTGTGCGCGCCACCACCAAACCTGAAAATTCAAAACCACGTTTACGTAGCTCATCCCAATGTACTTTTTTGGTTTCAGGATCATAGACACTGATATGTTCAGGTGCTAAACCAAAACGCGTATTAATATAAGGAATAATTTGAGTGAGCATGCCCAAATCAACGACCACATCAAAAAATGGGATGGGTACAATCGCTGCACCTGCAGACCAATATGCACGATTTTTGGTTAGTGCCAAACACTCTTCGCGAATTTGCTCCAAGTTTAAGTTTGGATCAATCGAATCAGGAATTTTTTCAATTTTCATAAAGTTATACCTAAAGTCTATCCCTCGATAGTACATTCAATCGGATTGAGTGGTGAATTTCAAAACAATTTATTTATTTCCTTGTATGTTTAACGTGACATAGTTACATGAAGTTGTATAGTGATAAATATGTATGTTTTCGTGCAATACAATAAGCATTCCTGATGAGGTCATATTTGTAGATGGGTATTCATGTTATTCAAAGTCAAAGCCTTGAAGTGTTATTACAAGGTGTGATGGCATCAATCACCCAATCGAGTTCTTCTCCATTTCAGGTATTTCAAACTCAGCATTTTATTGTTCCCAGTCCTGCACAAGAACAATGGTTGACGCAGAAAATTGCCGAACAACAAGGCATGACTGCCAACTATCAATTTCATCAACGCATTCGTGGTTTTCAGTGGTATGCATACCAGCAAGTATTAGAAAATAAAGAACAAGTGCGTAAAGCCAATATTCCGCGTTTGATTTTAAAGTGGCGTATTCATCAAGCTTTACAGCCTTTTATTCAACCCGAACAGAATACTGTTGTGAATGAGCACCCTTTATATTCAATTGTGCAACGGATTTACGACAGCGCCGATCAACTGCAACAAGGCACTGAAAAACAAATAAAAAAACAAAGTATGCTGTATTGGGTGGCGGAGCAAGTTTCGCAGCTGTTTAGTAACTACATGATTTATCGCGGTCATTGTCAACGCGGCTGCCAAAGCAATTGTACCTGTGTGGGGAATTGGCTATCGAGTTGGGGACAGAATAAAGCCTTAGATATCGAACAATTGATTGCTCAAACAGATCAACAAACTTCAGCCTTTAGCCTACAACAAACCGAACAATTAGAAGCTTGGCAGCGTTGGTTGTGGCAAAACTACTTTCATGATGATTTTGTTGAAATACAAAGCATTGATGCTGATTTTTGGCAACTTCTAGACGATCAGCAGACACGACCCCGAGCTTTGGCACAACTGCCAAGTCAGGTGATTGTATTTACGATTTTAGATTTACCACCGAGCCAACTGCAATTTTTACGTCGTTTGGGGCAATATCTAGATGTGGTAATTTTGCACTATAACCCATCACAAGAATATTGGGCTGACAGTGTCGATCCACTCTGGAAGAAGCGTTATGACTTGGGGGTGAAAGAGCGCTATATCGCCAAACATCCCCATGCCAGTGATGCAGACATTGCCGTATTCTTCGACAGTTTTAGTCTGGGGTTTAATGCCTTAAATCGTGAATCACGACATCCCTTACTGACACGTTTGGGCAAGCAGGCACGTGACCACTTTTCACTGTTGTCACAACTGGCAACTGGAGATGAAGGTAAGTGGGTCGATGCTTTTGTGGAGCAGTTTCCTGAAACGCTACTGGGTAAAATTCAGTCTGATATTTTCTATTTAGCTGAACCTCAGCCTCAGCAATATGAACTTGCGCCTGAGGACGAGTCAATTCAGATTCATGTTTGCCACTCAAGTGTGCGACAGTTGGAAGTCTTAAAAGAACAGTTGCTGTATTGGTTATCTCAAGTAGATACGACACCGCGTCGCCCAAGTGATGTGCTGGTTTTGACCCCGAATCTAGCCGAGCTTGAGCCTTTAATTCGCAGTGTCTTTCCAGCGGTTGCCAATGAACATGAGATATTTTTACCTGTTAAAATTGCAGGGGTGGCGCAGTTAGATGCCTTAAACGCATGGCGTGCTGTACTTGGACGTTTGCAACTGACACAGGGTCGTTTTACGCAGGATGATTTTGCGGATTGGCTTAATCTTTACGCGACGCAGCAGTGTTATGGATTGGACTATACGCAGGTGCAACGCATTTTAGCCTTGCTCAATGATGCTGGTTTTAAACGTGGTTTAGACGAACAACACTTAAAGCAAAGTCTGAGTGACGAAGATCAAGACTACCGTTATAGTTTTAAATTTGCTTTGGACCGTTTGGCTTTAGGAATTGCTGTGCCTGCCCATGTGATAGTGCAGGATATGCTCAGTTATGCCTTGGTGCAGCCAAGTGATTTTGAACTGATTGGTATTCTGATTCAGATCTATCAAGATTTAGCAGCGCGTCGAGATTGGTTGGTGGCACATGAACAAGGCCAACGTTTGCCGGTCGAGTTTTGGCTACAGCGAATCAAGGCGGATGTACAGGAGTTTGAGCAAGCCGATGTGGTTGCTTTAAAAGCAATCCGTGAAATTATTCAGAAGCAAGAACGTATGCTGACTTTGGCCAGCTATTATGAAGATACCGAAACCCAGTTACGTCAAATTTCCTTGCCTTTGCCTTATATTATTGAGGAAATTCAACGCACTTTAGAAAGCCAGTCTGCGCAAGTTGAACCGACAGGACAAATTACCTTTAGTCAGATTGGACAAATTCGCCCGATTCCTTATCGGCTGATTGTACTGTTGAATTTGGATACGGGTAAATTTCCAAATCGGGACAGTCATATTCCGTTTGACTTGATGGATGCACTGCGTCAGCAATTGGGTGATCGTTCTCGTTTGGAGGATGATCAGGGGGCATTTTTGGATGCCATCTTATTGGCACAAGAGCAGGTTTGGCTGTTTTATAATGGCTTTGATCTCAATGATGGCGAAGTCAGAGAGCCATCCAGTGTGTTGCAGGGCTTCCGTGATCATTTGGCTTTGATTGTAAAACCGACGAGCAGCGAAGATGGTTCTCCTTTATCCGAAGTGGATTTGGCTGGATTGGATGCTTTGCAGGTCCCCACACAGCTTTATCCGCTGTATCATTTACATCGGTTACAGCCTTTTGATCCACTCGGCTTTGTCTCGGATCGTCCTGTGCGCTTTCAAGACCAATGGTTTAAGGTCGCTTCACAGATTCAGCAGATGAAAGGTGAGCGGCAAGCATGGGTCAATACCGTCTATCCCGTTGAACAAAATGAAATGATCATTTTGGAGAGTCAGCAATGGATTCAAGATATCAGTTTCCCTGCGCGGCTGTACTTAAAGACCTTAGGTGTGGAAAATTTAACCGCAAAAGAATTGGTCGATCAAGCTGAACCGTTATTACTCGATGGTCTCGGTAAATATGCCATTCGGCATTTTTTACAGCAGCAGGATGATCAGCTCTCTCCGAGTCTGTTGCAAGATCAGTTGCCTGTTGGCAAAGTTCAGCACAGTGCTTGGCAGCAAAGTCGCTTAGAGCAGCAACGCTTGTTGGAGCGCTTGCAGCAGTATGCCCCAGCGCCGACTGAAACCACGCAACGGGTTTGGCGGGTCTCGAAACAATTACAAATCGCCTGTGTGACCCCGAAACAACTGACTCAAGATTGGGTCAGTTTGGATGCTTCCAGTGCACGTGCCAAACGCTTTGCCAAAGTCTGGCTGGAATATCTGCTTTGGCTGGCGCTAATCAAGAGTGACGCTGCTACAGAGAAGCGCCGAATTGTGGTGTTTAGTGATCAGACGGTGATTTGTGAAGGCCTAAGTTCACAACAGGCGCAGCATTATTTAAATGCGTGGTTACAGCTTTGGCACGATGCACAGCAGCAGCCTGTGGTCTTGCCTGCTGCCTTAGCGTTAAAGCCTTTGGAAAAAGGCAAGCAATATGAGTGGATTGAGCTGGATTCAACTCAGGTTTTAACTGAAGAGAGTCAAAAGCAAGTATTGAAGGACTGGAATGATACGGGGGATTTCTCGGGTTTTGATATGACTCAGAATGAAGCCTGTAAATTGCACCGCGATTGGCAGTTCATTTTGCAAGAGCAAGATGCAACCGCTTTATTACAGTATGCCTGTGATCATTATTCCTATGCGTTGTATCAACCGATTTTTGAATTTTTACGGGTGGAGTAAGACATGAACTCAAAGTATCCAGTGTCTTATCAGCCGATTGGAGATATTCAATTTGAAGGGCTGCATTTAATCGAAGCCTCTGCAGGAACAGGGAAAACCTATACGCTATCCAGTTTGATGGTGCGGATTTTCTTAGAGAAATATCTGCCTAATCAGGTGATTGCCACCACCTTTACCCGTGCTGCAGCAGCAGAACTGAAAACGCGTATCCGTCTACGTTTGGTCGAAATCCTTGAATTTTTAGAGCCTTTTCGTGATGTATTGGAACAAGATATTCAGGCCAAGGCATTACAAGAGTCTGATCCCTTAAAACAACAGGTCTTACAAAACTTTGCGCCACGAATTGCCTATGCCTGTGAACGGCTAAAATTGGTCATCGATCAATTGGATGAATTATTTGTTGGAACCTTGGACAGTTTTAGCCAAAAGCTATTGCGTGAGTTTGCCTTTGAAAGTGGCAAAATTGAACGCGCAGAAATTACTGAGGATGCCAAAAGCTACACCCGTCAATTGATTCATGATGTGTTACGGGAATGGATTCAGACCCAACCACAGCAAGTGATTGATTTTTTATATATGAGTCAGCAACTAAAGAGCGTAGATCAGTATATTAAAGTGGTTGAAGAAAGTTTAAATTTTAGTTCAGCACATTTGAAACAAGTAGATTTGCCTGTGTTTAGCACAGTTGGGTTTGAATCATGCTTGCATCAGTTCGCAGCAAGTTCATCACAATATTTACAAGAGTTACAGGATTATTATCTACTCGATGGTGCATATTATAAATTTATTAATAAAAAGGCTTTTGCAAAAGATCGTTTTCATTTCATTTTTCAAACAGGCTTAGTTCGGCTGGCTCAGCAAATTCAAGAGCAGGGTATAGATATTTATTTTGATCAAAAGGCGTTCAAAGACGTCGATGTTTTATTTTTAGATTCCAAAGGACAAGCTCGAAGTAGTATTTTTAATAAATGTGATCAAAGCATTCAGGACTGTTTTTACCAGCATCCTTTGATTCAGTTATTAAAAGATATTTGGGAGATGAAACTTAAAATTCAAAATGATTTAGATCAATTCAATACCTATTTACAGTTTCATCTTTGTCAGCAAGTCAAAAAGCGTTTGCCTCAAGTGTTGCAGCAAAAAGGTGAAACCACCTTTGCCCAGCAGATTAAAACCTTGTCAGATGCCTTAAAGGGCGAGCAAGGACAATCTTTCGCGGTATTTGTACAGTCACGCTATCCATTGATTCTGGTGGATGAGTTTCAGGATACCAACCAAGATCAAGATGATATGTTGGCCAGTATCTGGCGTCATCCGCAACGTTACCAAAAAAGCTGCATGATTATGGTCGGTGACCGTAAACAGGCGATTTATGGCTTTCGTGGCGGCGATATGCTGACCTTCCTGAATGCCTATCAGGATATTATGGCCAAACAGGGGCGTGAGTATAAGTTGGTGCATAACCACCGTTCGGTGAAAGAGCTGGTGGAAGTGGTGGATGTGCTGTTTCAGCGGCAAATGGATTTTGGCGAGCAGGTGATCTATGACCCGATTCAAGCGGGTTCGCGTCCACATCCTGCCCTGATTGACAATGCACAATTTAATCCGCAACCTTTACGTTGGGTACAACTACACGAAGGCAATGAGCAGGCCACACAGGTGGCGTGGCAGATTCAGCACTTACTTAATCAATCGTATTTAAAACAATTGTATTTAGAGGGTGATGTTCCGACTGCGATTGATGAAGATGATATTGCTATTCTTTCGCGTACCCACCCACAACTGGACGAGGTGCAGTATGCACTGGAACACTTGGGAATCCGTGTCAATCGGCCCTCAAAGCGCAGTGTGTTTGATTCAAAGATTGCACAGGATATAGGTGCTTTACTCACGGCCTTGCTGCATCCCTATGATGAAGCCAAACTCAAACGGGCTTTACTTAGCCGTTTATTTGGCTTTGATCTTGCTCGACTGTTGGCCTTAGAACAAAGTCCAGAGGGCTTGAGCCATTATATTCAGCAATTCGATGACATCCGTGAAATGTGGCTGAATCAGGGGTTTTTGGTGGCATGGCAACGCTGCCTGAACCAGTTTGGTATCTGGCAGCAACTGGTTGCAACGCAAAGCAAGGACAATGAACGTGCCGTGGTGAATCTGCGCCATCTCACTGATATTCTGAGTCAACACAGTGAACATGTACAAGGGATGCAAAACCTCTATCACTGGTATTTAAAGCAACTCAATTCTCCAAGTGACCGTGAATGGGAACTGGAACATAAGCTTTCCAGTGAAGCTGGGGTGCAGTTGATGACCATCCACCAGTCCAAGGGTCTGGAATTTAAAATCGTCTTTTTGCTTGGAGCAAATAAAGCAGCACCAGACTCAAAAAAAGAGGCTTTAAATTTCTCAACGACAGAAATCCAGCTGCCAGAAACAGGACAAACACGAACACAGCGTGTGGTGGCGATTGCGGATAAAAACTTTCTGCAACAGAATGAGCTGGATCAGCACCAGCAACGGGCGCAGGCTGAGCAGAACCGTTTGTGGTATGTGGCGTTGACCCGTGCCAGCCATCGGGTCTATGCGGTGTTTGAACCTGAAAAGGGTGATAAGAACAAACTGTCAGGATTGGCATTCTGGAAGAATCAGGGCGATCACTTTCAACATTCCTATAGTGCCGATGCTGAGCTGATCTTAGTACGACCACAAGCCTTACAGATGCAACAAACTCAACAACAGCGCATACTGTTGGCCCAAACACTGCCGACACAACGTTTTTATTCGCGTGGGAAAACCAGTTTTAGTTATCTGGCACAACATTTAAAGCACAAAGCGACTCGGGCTGATCGCTTGGCCAATATAAACACTGATTTTGAGCAAGCAGAAGATGAGCTGAATCTTACAGAATCGAAAAACACAGCCACAGCTCAGCCGATTGCCTGGATTAAACAACACTTTCCGAGAGGAACGCTGGCTGGAAATTTCCTGCATGAGATTTTTGAACAGATTAATTTTCAGCAACCCCACATGTGGGTAGAAGAAATTCGCCGTCGTTTTAAAAATACCTATCAAAGTTTATGGTCAGAGCTACTATTTCAATATCAACAGCATTTCCCTGAACAAGAAAATAGCGAGCAACAACTGTATCAATGGATTGCTGATTGGCTTGGTGAGGTATTACACACGCCACTCAATCAGGGTTTTCAGTTAAAGCAATTAGCTGCAGGACAATACTTGTCTGAATGTCCTTTCTATCTGGCTTTATCAGATCGAGTGTTGGCGATGCAGCGTGTACAGCAGCTGTTTGAGGAATATGGCATCGAAATGCCAGAGTTACTTGAGGCTAAATCTGCCCGTTACTTAAATGGCTCTATTGACTTGGTTTACTTCGATGGTCAGCGTTACCATATTGCCGATTATAAGAGTAATTATCTGGGAGCGGAGCAACTGGATTATCAGCAGCCTCAGATTGCAGAAAGTATGTCGTTGTCGAGTTATTGGTTACAAGCAGCGTTATATCTTGTGGCACTACATCGTTATCTGTCGGTGAAATTGCAGGATTATGATATACAGCAGCATTTAGGCGGCGCATCTTATCTGTATTTGCGCGGCATGAATGGGCAGGCGCAGCAAGGCTGTTACTATTGGAAACCTGAGGATGAGTTTATTTTACGCTTAGATGCGATTCTTGGATATTTCGCTGAGGATAAAGCTGAGAAAATGGTGTAGATAAAGTGCGTGATTTTAAATTAAACAAAATCTTAGCTTGTGAATAACTCTGTTTATAACCTTGTGGACAAGCGTGTGGGTAAGTTTGAGGATAACTCTGTGGACAAACAAGTTGATGATCAGTCAGCACAAATGACATGGTTAAATATGTGGAGTAACTACCTCTCACAAGCACCATTTTCTCAATCTACTCAAACCGTTAACGCTGCACAGGTACTACAACAACTGGTTGAAGCCAGCTTACAAGGTGACAGTTGTATTGAGGTTGAGCCAAGCCAGATTGCGGCATTGGCGGATTTGGCTGTTTCCAGCGAAATCGCAACCACGCAGGCTGCCCCTTGTGTCTATGATCAGCAGGGCTTGGCATTATACCGATATTGGCACCTAGAGCAACGCCTCGCACAGCAGATTTGTCGATTAAAGCGACAAACGATTCAGGCTGTTGATGCCGAACAGTATCAAGACTTACTCAGTGATGAACATCAGCAGGCTGCACTGAAAATGGTTTTGCAACAAGGTCTGAGCATTATTACAGGCGGGCCAGGGACAGGGAAAACCTATACTTTGGCGCGTATTATTGCAGCCCTCAACCAGACCATTCCCGATATTCGTATTGCTATGGCAGCGCCTACAGGCAAGGCTGCACAACGTATGCAGGAAGCATTACAGAACTCATTGAATGATCCAAAATTATTGGAATCAGGACTCATCACCGATGAGTTGCGTAATCAAACCACGCAAACCTTGCACCGTTTACTGGGTATGGGCAATCGACAAATACCACGCTTTCATCCCAAACAGCCTCTGCCCTATGATGTGATTGTGGTGGATGAAGCCTCCATGCTGGATTTGAATTTGGCAACCCTGTTATTCGAGGCAGTCCCAGAACAATGTCGACTTATTTTGCTGGGTGATGCTAATCAGTTGGCTTCGGTTGAGGTCGGCTCGGTTTTGGCTGATTTACAGCAAGTACAGGCATTAACTGAAAATCGAGTCCAGCTACAGACTAGCCGTCGTTTCTCTGGTGAAGCCAAGATTGGTCAATTCGCACGATTTATTCAGGCCCAGCAAGGTCTCAGCAGCCCTGATTTAGTTTTATCAAAACTAGAGACGGAAATTGTTCAGGCTGCACCTTTGCAAACGATTTCTTTAAATAAAGATATGCCTGACCTGATCCAGTTGGAATATCTACCCGAGCAGCAGGATGTGGAGATTGAACCTTATCAACAGAAGCTAATGGCTGGATTTCAAGCTTATATTGAAGCTTTAAAACATTATATACAGGCAGATGAACCTGTCGAACAGATTCAGAGCGTGATTCAAGCCTTTGATGATTATCGAATCTTAACGGCAGTTCGACATGGCCCGTTGGGAATCGAGCAACTGAATCGTTATGCGGGGCATTGGCTCAATCAGCAATTGAAACAAATCGCTGTTGGAGACTGGTATATCGGACGTCCTGTAATGATGACCTATAATGACTATCAGCTTGGGATTTCTAATGGTGATATTGGCATTTGTTTTAAACATCGCACTCAAGCGCAGCAATTTGAAGTATTTTTCCCGAGCTTAAATAAATGGATTGCAGCGCACCGACTGCCACGCAGTATGCAAACCGCTTTTGCTTTAACCATTCATAAATCACAAGGTTCGGAATTTACCCATACCGCGATTGTTTTGGATGCACATGCCGAGAAACTATTGAGTCAGGAATTGATCTATACCGCAGTCACTCGCGCTAAAAAAGTAGTGAGTATTCTGGCTGATCCGAAGGCATTACAACAGTCATTGATGATTAGAACCATTCGTCGAAGTGGTTTAGTGCAAAAGATCAATTTAGAGGGATTGTGAAATTATTCTTTAAAATTCACTGTTCTGTAAGTAAAAGCTTACAAAGATTCGAGATATTGTCGCTAGAGTGAAATAAATGTTTTTGAGATCATGTACACACAAAGAGCCTAGCACGGAAAGCTAGGTAAATCGCAAAAATATAATAATTAAGTCAATGAGACAGCGAACTTACAGTGAGGTAAGTGATAAAAGAGGAAACTTACAGCCGCTAAGCCTTGTAGTTTTGGGAGAGACTACAAGGCTTTTTTATTTTTAATCTTACTAATGTCATGATAGTTATTGTATTTATTTTAATCAAAATGATTTTAATGAAGAATCTCTACCTCTAACTGTGTGAAGCAAACATTAATTTTTCTATAAAAATTTTTAACCAAAAGTTTAAATTAATAACATGATTGTTTGACAATTTTTATGTATTATTAAGTTAAATGTTATACAGCCCCGTACGTTTTTGCTTACATAGAGATAAGAAAAATACTATTTTTCTCCACAATTGGTTCTGACAGAATAATCGGTATAAAGAAGATACGCACTGAAAGCAAAACATAAGAAGTGATGTGTAAAATACGTTCAGAGGGGCTGAAAGTAGCTTAATAAGAAACATAAAGAATAATAATAGAAAAATGAAAAGAACCTTGAATAACGCGCAAAAGCCCAAGTCTGACTTGGGCTCTTTTTTTGCTGCGATCAAATTGAATTAGACGATGTCTGCCTCGTGTCGATCTGTTGCGAATAATGAACGACGTTGATTCTTTGGAATCTTCGAGCAGTTTGTTGAGATTTGATATAATGTTTTGGCAAGAGCAGGGAGGTGTGTCCCAACGACAGATTTTCCTGTGGTAAGCAACGATACACTAATATCACGCTCTGGATCTGCCCAACATAAAATATTAGAAAAACCAATGTGCCCAAAAGCCTGGCCAGTCATTGGACCAAATAAACCGACTGGATTACTACCAAGCATTGGACCTAACGCATAACGCATTGGGGCGAGTAGAGTACGGTCTATGCTTGTTCCTGATGTTGGTAGGGTTGAGCGAAATACAGTTTTTGCGCTCATGATCTCTTTACCCTGATACTCACCACCGCTGAGTAACATTTCAAAAAAACGACCGATTTGTTCAGCGCTGGTATAAATGTTCCCAGCAGGACAAATGGTATCCATGAAACGAGTATCGTTGGTTACATCCACTGCAAGTTGTAAACCGCCACCAAGTACATGATTAAGATAATGGTCTGTACCTAAGCTTGGGTGAATTCCTGTGGCATAGTTTAGTGCAACATTATCTCGATATTGTGGTTTCAAACCATAGTTGAAATAATCCATCCCCATTGGTTTTTCAATATTTTCAGCTAAAAACTCACGTACGCTTTGTCCAGTTACACGCTGAACGATTTCACCTAGGATATAACCCGCGGTAACAGCGTGATAAGCAAGATGTGTCCCTGATGGCGAAACAGGTTTAGCTGCGCAAAGTACTTTTAAGATTTCTTCTTGGTTAAATAAAAGTTCTGGTGTGACTTCTGTATCAATACGTGGAATCCCGCCACGGTGAGAAAGCAAATGGAAAATAGTCGCACGACGTTTACCATTGACCCCATATTCAGGAATATAGTAGCTAATCGGATCGAGCAGATTTAAATCACCGCGCTCATCCAACATATGGATCAGCATTGCTGTAATCATTTTTGATGCAGAGAATAAACATACAGGCGTATCAGGCGTACCAATTTTTGCATCCGCGGCTAAGCCATCTGGGGAGTTACCCTGTGCATAACCAATACTGCGGTTCAGTAAAATTTGTCCTTGACGTCGCAAACATAATGTAACGAGTGGATAGTTTCCTGTTTTATACAGGCATTCAACGCTATTCCAGATCTTTTGAATCTGCTTTTCAGTCATTCCACCCAATTCAGCCGCAACTTCATCTTTTGAGCGAATCACTTGATTTAAGTCATTTGGTACATAACAAGTATTGGTTGATAAAATTTTCACGATTCCCTCGCAATATTTTCGTTTTCTTTCGTCTCTGTCATAAATTGAAAACAGATATCCGATAGTGTGCCTATTTTGTTCAATGCTGTCAGCTGCCGAAATGCCAGCAAAGTTAAAACATTTTTGCAATATGGTGATAGATCACTTAAAATAGGTGACTTGCTGTAGTGATGCACGGCAGTCAGTTGCTTGCAACTGATCATTATCATTTTATTTTTTAAGCATCTCGGAGAAATCGAATGGCTTTAACTAACGCAGATCGCGCAGAGATCATTGCTAAATTTGCTCGTGCAGAAAACGACACTGGTTCACCTGAAGTACAAGTTGCTTTATTGACTGCTCAAATCAATGATTTGCAAGGTCACTTTAAAGAACACAAACATGACCACCACAGCCGTCGTGGTTTGATTCGTATGGTTAACCAACGTCGTAAATTACTTGACTATTTAAATGGTAAAGATCACGGTCGTTATGTTGCTTTGATCGGCGCATTAGGTTTACGTCGTTAATTCGATTTGGCTTTATTTTCGGTATTTCGCATGTTGCAATGCTTTAACGCTGAAAACAAAGTTTCGCCTGATTTAAGTTAGGCGATTTTAGAAGGGGCGCATGTTCGCTCCTTCTTTGTGTTTAAATTTATTTAAAAATTTTGATCTGGTGCGATGGCTTCTAAGCTTTGTCATTTATCTACACATGAGTTGTGGTCTGAATGCCAAACCTTAGGGGTCTCACTAGAATAACTTTTTAAAAGAAACCAGGAAAATATAATACATGTCAATGTTTAATATCGTTCGTAAAGAATTCCAATTTGGTCAACACCAAGTTGTTTTAGAAACGGGTCGTGTTGCACGTCAAGCAAATACAGTTTTAATCACAATGGGTGGTGTAACTGTGCTTGTTGCGGTTGTGGCTCAGCCTAAAGCAAAAGCGGGTCAAGACTTTTTCCCGTTAACTGTGAATTATCAAGAAAAACAATATGCGGCGGGTCGTATCCCTGGTGGTTATGGTAAGCGCGAAGGTCGTGCGTCTGAAGCTGAGACTTTAATTTCTCGTTTGATTGACCGTCCAATTCGTCCATTGTTCCCAGAAGGTTATTTCAACGAAATCCAAGTCACAGCAACAGTTGTGTCTTCTGACAAAACCATGGATGCTGACATTGCTGCAATGTTAGGTACATCTGCTGCATTGTCGATTGCAGGCACACCTTTCCGTGGTCCAATTGGTGGCGCACGTGTTGGTTTGATCAATGGTGAATATGTTCTTAACCCAACGTTAGAACAACTTGCACAATCTGATCTTGATCTTGTCGTTGCAGGTACAGAGTCAGCAGTGTTAATGGTTGAATCTGAAGCGAAAGAACTTTCAGAAGACCAAATGTTAGGCGCAGTACTTTTCGGTCATGACGAAATGCAAATTGCTGTACAAGCAATCAAAGAATTTGCTGCAGCTGTTGGTGCGAAAGAATCAGAGTGGGTTGCTCCAACTAAAAATGAAGCACTTCTTGAGCAATTAAAAGCAGCTTTCGAAGCGAAAATCTCTCAAGCATATACTATTGCGGTTAAACAAGATCGCTATGCAGCACTTGATGCACTATATGCAGAAGCTGTAGCTCAGTTCGTTCCAGAAAATGACGAAACTGGTATTGCTGATGAAGTAAACGAATTATTCGAAGATCTTAAATACCGTACAGTACGTGACAACATCTTGTCAGGTAAGCCACGTATTGATGGTCGTGATACAAAAACTGTTCGTGCTATCGACGTTCAAGTTGGCGTATTAGATCGTGCACACGGTTCTGCATTATTTACACGTGGCGAAACACAAGCACTTGTAACTGCAACTTTAGGTAACACACGTGATGCATTGATGGTTGATACCTTGGCGGGTACAAAAACTGACAACTTCATGTTGCACTATAACTTTCCTGCTTACTCAGTAGGTGAAACGGGTCGTGAATCAGGTCCTAAGCGTCGTGAAATCGGTCACGGTCGTTTAGCACGCCGTGGTGTACAAGCGGTTCTTCCACCTGTTGATCGTTTCCCTTACGTACTTCGTATTGTATCTGATATTACTGAATCAAACGGTTCATCTTCTATGGCGTCTGTTTGTGGAGCATCTCTTGCACTGATGGATGCAGGTGTTCCGCTTAAAGCACCAGTTGCAGGTATCGCAATGGGCTTAGTGAAAGAAGGTGAGCGTTTTGCAGTACTTTCAGACATCTTAGGTGACGAAGACCACCTTGGTGATATGGACTTTAAAGTAGCAGGTTCTGCAAACGGTATTACTGCGCTTCAAATGGACATCAAGATCGAAGGTATTACTGAAGAGATCATGGAAGTTGCATTAAACCAAGCTTTTGCTGGTCGTATGCATATCCTGAATGAAATGAATAAAGTCATTTCACGTGCTCGTGCAGAAATTAGTGCTAATGCGCCGACTTTCGAAGTGATTAACATCAATCCAGATAAGATTCGTGATGTGATTGGTAAAGGTGGTGCTACCATTCGTGCCATTACAGAAGAGACTAAAGCTGCGATTGATATCGAAGACAATGGTACAGTTCGTGTATTTGGTGAAACTAAAGCTGCTGCTCGCGCTGCGATTGCAAAAATCCAAGCACTGACTGCTGAAGTTGAGCCAGGCAAAATCTACGACGGTAAAGTGATTCGTATCGTTGAATTTGGTGCGTTCGTAAATATCATGCCTGGTACGGATGGTTTACTTCACATTTCACAAATCTCAAATGAGCGTATTGCGAATGTGACCGACGTGTTAAAAGAAGGTCAGGACGTTAAGGTTCAGGTGGCCGATGTGGATAACCGTGGTCGTATTAAGTTGACAATGAAAGATATTGAGCAAGCTCAATAATAGCAATACTTTTGCTTAAAAAAAGCGCATTGTTATTATAATGCGCTTTTTTATTAATTAAATGAAAACTATAAATATAAATTGGCGAAACAATAAACATAAAATTATCTTATATTAGACATTAGTCGAATGCTTAAATTGTAAGGATTACAATTAACGTAGAATTCCCCAAATTTCCGCTCCTGCCTGTGTTTATAAGGTTTTAGATAGATAGTCGGAAGTCTATTTGTTATCCCAATATGAAGGAATATTACACATGCATATCGATCATGCCGCCACACGTCAAGATGACCAACCACCAAAGAAACCAAAGTTTTATCAAATTCTTTACGTACAGGTCATCTTTGCAATTGTTGCAGGGATATTGTTAGGTCATTTTTTTCCTGAATTTGGTGAAAGTTTAAAACCACTTGGTGAAGCCTTCATTAAAATGGTGAAAATGATTATTGCACCCGTAATTTTCTTGACCGTTGTGACAGGAATTGCTGGGATGAAAAATCTCGGCAGCGTTGGACGAGTCACGGGTAAAGCAATGATTTATTTTCTAACCTTTTCAACATTGGCGTTAGTCGTCGGGTTAATTGTTGGGAATGTGATTCAACCAGGTCATGGGTTAAATATCGATCCAAGTACATTACACAGCACTAAAGTTGATGAATATGCAGCTAAAGCACATGAATCAACTATTACAGGTTTCTTGATGAATATCATTCCAGATACATTGGTGAGTCCATTTGTATCAGGTCAAATTCTTCAAGTTTTGTTTGTCGCAGTATTATTTGGTTTGGCATTGGCTAAATCAGGTGATTTAGGTCGTCCAATTACTGATTTTCTTCAACAGCTGACCAATCCCGTATTTACTTTGGTGAGTATGTTAATGAAGTTTGCACCTATTGGTGCATTTGGTGCGATGGCATTTACCATTGGCGCTTATGGAATTAGTTCAATTGGGAACTTGATGTTATTAATCGCAACCTTCTACATCACCGCATTACTTTTCGTTATTGTTATCTTGGGTGCAGTCGCTCGTTATAATGGTTTTTCGATTATCGACCTGATCCGTTATATCAAAGATGAACTCTGGTTGGTTCTGGGTACAAGTTCATCAGAAGCAGCACTCCCATCTTTGATGGCGAAAATGGAAAAAGCAGGCTGTGAAAAATCGGTTGTGGGTTTAGTAATTCCGACTGGGTATTCATTCAACTTAGATGGCACCAACATTTACATGACATTGGCGGCATTATTTATTGCACAAGCATGTAATATTGAATTGACACTTACTCAACAAGTGACAATTTTATTGGTGGCTATGCTCAGTTCTAAAGGTGCTGCCGGGATCACGGGCGCAGGCTTTATTACTTTGGCTGCAACGCTTTCGGTTGTTCCTGCGATTCCAGTTGCGGGGATGGCGTTGATCCTTGGTATTGACCGTTTTATGTCTGAATGCCGTGCTCTAACCAATTTAGTTGGTAATGCTTGCGCAACAATTGTTGTTGCAAAATGGGATAAGGCATTAGATAAAGAGCAACTCGACCAAGCCTTAAAACATGGCGTGGTAGTAAACAAAGAAGTTTAATACCGCCTAATTTGAAAAAGCCTCGATGCCTCGTATACGAGGCTTTTTCATGTCATTTGATTTTGATAATAGAATAAACATAGCTTTTTGTTGTGCTTCATGGCAGCATTTCTATGGATTTTCAAACTTATCTCGACTCTATGCAGCTTTATTATTTTTATCGTCATAACAGTGAAAATACGATTTTTATTAGCGTGGAACAACAAACAGAACATACGCTTGAGTTTTTATGGGTTGATAGTTTGAGACAGGATTTGGTTAATCATACCGATTCTTGGCAAAAAAATATTTATGAGCATACAGGTGTGGTGCTTAACGAATTTCATATGCGCGATTTGCTCAATATTGAACATCCTTGTGCCTTTGATACAGTTGAAGAATATGACCTATTAGTATTTCGGAAATTGATCAGTCCAGACGATCAAATTTATGAAAGTGACAATGCTTTAGAATCTCATGAAAGTATTTTTGGCCTAGCGACTACACCGATGAGTTTTATCCTAACGCCGAATATTTTGGTGAGTGTGAGGGAGCAGGGGAATAAAGCAATCGAAAGCTATATTCAACGTATTCAAGTCATTATGGGTCGTCCGATTGCTGAACAAAATAAACCGAGAAAGTTAGCCAGCACACCTGCCGATTTATGCTTACGCTTATTGAACAGCATGATTGATGGCTATTTGAATTTGCGTACACCGCTGACACGTCGTGTTGAACATTGGCAACAGCAACTTTTGCAGGGCAACCGCCGTTTTAAACAGTGGCATCAATTGTTCCATGAAGATATGGCTTTCCAGCAAATTGAAAATTTATGTGAGGAACAAATAGAGACCTTGCAGGAGTTCCGAGATGAACTGGTGGATAATTATCATCATGTGATGGGAGAACTTAAGCATAAGAATCAAGATATTCTCTTAGTTCGCCTTGATGATTTAATGAGCCATGTGGAACGTGTTCAAAAACATACCTTGCGTTTAAGAAATGCGATTCAATCGGCGATTGATTTACATTTTTCAGCTATTGCGAATCAAACCAATGAAAATATGCGTATTTTGGCAATTATTACGGCAATATTTGCCCCTTTGACCTTATTAACAGGGATTTATGGGATGAATTTTGAATTTATCCCAGGGTTAAAGTCACCTGTTGGTTTTTGGATTATGCTTGCAGTCATGTTAATGAGCACGGTGGTACTGCTGTACTATTTTTATCAGCAACATCTGGTAGGGCGTGGTGAGCGTAGTGTGATTGACCTATTGGCACAACAGCATAAACAACGGAATGTAAATTTACTTTGGTTCTTAGACTATGAACCAATTAAGCAAACACTCAAAGAGGTAGAGAAAATGACTAAACTTAAATAAAGTGTTTAGTCATATATAAAGATGTTGCCTTAGTGAAAATGTTTTAACTGCCTGCGCAGTTGCTGCACTTCATCAATCAGGTCCAGCATCACCGCAACTGCAGATAGACTGGCATCAAAGTCACGCTGTAAACGGTAGGCACGACGGGCGCGAGCAACATCTTCACCAATGAACTGGTGGCTTTGTGGATCAACCTGAATCTGCAAAATATCGTAGTCGATCAGCTTGAGTACCCAGTCGGTGCTTTGACCACAGGCTTCGGCAAAGTGCTCAAGATCAAGTGCCAATTGTTCATCAATAATTTCAACTTGGCAGTGACCGTCATATTGAATTTCTTTGTATTGAATAGTTGTCATGATCTTACTCCTTATGATGCACGAGGTCTGAATGAACCAAAAGCATCCGCAAACTGTTGATAAGCTTGTTGCTCTTGTTCGCTGTGTGCTGGTGGTAAAACAATATTAATAATTAGATATAAATGCCCTGCAGTTTTATTTGGTATCCCTTTATCTTTGAGACGTAATTGTTGTCCATTTTTGGCATTTTTAGGTAAATTGACTTTGAGTTGACCTGCGGGAGTATAAACTTCAATGCTTTGTCCTAGAGCTGCTTCCCACGGAGTTACATCAATATTTTGATAGACATCAGCCCCTTCAATACGAATGCGGTCGGTATCTTTATATTGGATTTCAATATAAAGATCACCATTTTCACCGCCATTGATACCACTTTGTCCTTGACCATTTAAGCGAATTTGCTGGCCTTCTTTCATTCCTTTTGGAATCTTAACCTGTAAGGTTTTTCGCTGGACTTCAGGTTCACCATAGACGTTATAAGTTGGAATTTGTAAGGTAATCTGTTGGGTTGAGCCGTGATAGGCAATATCTAAATCGACTTGAATACTGGCATGCTGATCTTCACCCTTGTAACTACGTTGCTGGCGTTGCGAACGCTGCTGTCCACCACCAAAACCTGAGCCAAATCGACCAAATAAATCCTCAAAGCCACTAAAGTCAGCGCCTTCACCTGAGCTTTGGCGATAGAACTGTGAGCCGCCAAACCCATTTGAATTGCCTTGTCCAAAATTAGAGAAACCTTGTGGATGATCCAGCATCTGGTCATATTCAGCTTTTTTCGTGGCGTCACTCAAGGTGTCATAGGCGACATTAATCGCCTGCATTTTAGCTTCCGCATCGGTTTCTTTACTCACATCAGGATGATATTTACGTGCCAGTTTTCGATAAGCTTTTTTTATTTCATCTGCTGCGGCATCTCTTGAAACACCTAGCTCTTCATAATAATTTTTTGCCATGATCTTAAATATAATAATGAGATGTTTCTTTTATTATGAAACGAATCCAAGAGATTTCAATAGATTCGATTGTATAAGAGTTGTTTTGTTGTTTTGTTGTTTTGGAAAAAATGCCAGCCCTCTGGCTTGGCTGACACCGATCATGATGTCCATTGAACTATCACTTTAAGTGAAATAGAGTTTTGGGTAAATGTGTTATCCAGTAGACATTCATATCAAATAAAAAAAGACGGAAGCCCGTCTTTTTTATTTTACTTTTCAATTAACTTAAATGTTCACCAAATAAGCCTAAAGCTTCTTCTGCACTAAACTCATAACGTGCATTACAGAATTGGCAATCCATCTGGATTGGATTTTGTGCTTCTAGTGTTTCATGAACTGCATCCACACCAATTTGAATCAAAGCGTGGGCGCAGCGTTCCTTTGAACAGGTACAACCGAACTTTAACTGCTCAACTTCGGGTAAACGAACCTCTTCTTCGTTATACAAACGATAGAGAATTTCATTGGCTGAAAGATCCGTCAATTCCTCGGGTTTAAGGGTTTCAGTCAACATGGTCAAACGGGGCCACAGGTCCTCATCAACCAACTGTTGTTCTTCTTCATTATTACGAGGGAGTAGTTGGATTAATAAACCACCTGAACGTTGACCATTAGTTGCCAGTACGATATGTGTTGGTATCTGTGCAGACAAATCGTAATACTGCTTTAAACAACCTGCTAATGTCGGTTGATCAAATGGTACGATACCTTGGTAGCGTTCGCCGTGTTCAGGTTCGATATTGATGAACAGCACAGGGTTGCTCAGGGCAGCAAGCACCGTACGACTATCTTTACCTTCTGCGAAGCGCGGATCTTCTTCGTAATCTGCGAGCGCACGAACTTCACCTAAGTGATTGCATTCGGCCATAGCCCATTTAAATGTTCCGCTTGCTTGAATTTGTAAGCTAATACGACCACGAATCTTGAGTGTACTTGCAAGTAAGGCGGTTGCACTCAGCATTTCACCCAAGAGACTTTGTACCGCAGGCATATATTCACGTTGCGCCAAAATGGTTTGTAGTGCTTCTTCCAAATGAACCACTTCACCACGAACAGGGCAGTCTTCGATAAAAAAGCGTTGGCGTAAATCAGACATATTTTTCTCCAGTGCTCCTTCGAGGGAGCGCAAAGCAACGCTTTGCTTTGTAACGCACTTCAGAATTTATAAAGAGGTGCATGGTTATGCAGTCAATAATGGTGTCAGTTTGCCAAAACTCAAGATGTTTCATTGAGTGATTTTGCATCACATTGTGTGTTTTGATCATTGCTCGCACGATCTAAAATCAAAGTTTTTGTATTTGCAAATAAATACTCAAGCTCGGCAATAGCACTTGGATGGTTTTTAATGATCTCTTGTTGATTAGAATTCCAATGTTGCTGCATAAGCCGTTCATCTTCTTGTTTAAAATGCATCATCATATTTTGTGCTTCATCTTCGGGAAGGCCTGTTTCAACCAAGGTTTGCTGCGCCATACTTAAAGCAGATGCGTAGGTTTCACGCCAAATCTGTGAGATACCTAAATCATGAAGTAATCGTGCATGATGACGATCTCGAGCACGAACCAAAATGGTTAAATCTGGATAATTTAAACGCAGATGTCGTGCTAGATTCATGCTGTCCTCGACATCATCAATCACAATAATCAGTAACTTACAGTATTCAATACCTGTAGCACGTAGGTTTTCGATTTGTGTAACATCGGCATCAATAAAATGATGTCCATATTGTTCAATAAAGTCAGCATCAGGTTGGTTGCTATCAATCACGTTAAAGTGTTTGCCTTGCGCATGTAAAGCACGTGCAATGACTTGCCCAAAACGGCCAAATCCAATAATGAGAATTGGATGTTGGGGGATATCAGCATCAGCCACAGCGGCTTTATTTTTTTGCAGCATCGGTAAAATTTTCCGATTAAACAGTGCGTAAAGTAAAGGTGTGAATAGCATCGAACCCAAGATAATGAGAAATGTCGGTGCTAATAATTCTGTGCTAACTAAATTTTCGCTTTCAGCTAGCTTGAGTAGAATTAAACTGAGTTCACCACTTTGTGCCAAGCTTACGGCAAATAAGGTACTAAATTTGGCATTGCGTTGTTGAGAATAGCTGATCGCACCGATCACAACTGCTTTGATTAAGACCAATGCAAAGATTGAACCTAGAATCAAGAGTGGAGATTGGCTTAAAGGTGTCAATGAAAGCCCCAAGCCAATCGCCATAAAAAACAAGCCTGTCGCCGTATCTTTCAAGGGTTCTAGAATACGCTCAACTTCAACTTTAAATTCAGTCTCAGCAAGTAAAAGTCCAGCTAAAAATGCAGCGATCAAAATGTGAAGATTTAAAATATCCATAATTAGGATGACTGAAAGCAGGATGAATAAACTGAGCACAGCAATAAGATGGAGGCTTTTTTTATGTACTAAGAAACGAAATATAGGATGAACTAAATAACGATTGGCTAAAAATAGACCTGAAATCGTAGCGATGAGCGCTGCAAAATAGGCGATTCCGTGTCGAGTAGAGGCTGTGTCTTCTAGGAAAGGAAAGAGTGCAATCAGAATGACGGTAATAAAAGCCTGCAATTGTAAGGTAGCTAAAGTAGCTTGTTCTAATTTATGGTTGCTTTGTTGTTTTTGTTGGAGTAGTTGTTGTGGAAGAATCAACGCGGAGAGCGCTAAAGCACATCCGAGAATCAGACTGTGCCACACTTGATCAAGCAGTAAGAAACATGCTCCAACTAGAAGGATCGTGATAATGAAGTATTGTAGGCCACTATTTTTTAGGATGTCTTTGCGTTCTCCCCACAGTTTTAGCGGGCGAAAAGCAAAGCCAATAAAGAACATCACGGCAATCATACCGAAATGCAGCAGTTGATTAATCAGTTTAGGATCTTCAATCAAACCAGAAACACTGGAACCAAGTAAAAGTCCTGCAATCAGATAACCCAAGACACTCGTGCCTGTGTAACGCTTCGCTAATGGAGCAAAAATTAAAGCTGCCGCCAGTAAAACAATAGCTTGTGGTAGGAATGACATGTTCTGCCTTGATCTGCTGATTTCTTTCAGCTGTTACATTAACTTAAAAATTGGGTGAGTTTGTAAGGGAAATATGAATTTTTCTTTTGGATTTTTATTTTTAAACGCTCTTGAGATGTACGCCTCCGTGTCAAACGATATCACGTGAGTTTCATGGAGGTGCAGTATTTATAAAGTAGATGATGTTGTTGGGCGCAATAACCATTTCACAGAAGCATCAATTGAATGAGCCACTAAGAAAATGCATGGCTCATTCATATGAAAATAGGCATTTATTATTCTCAGAACAATAAATGTGAGGCAGTGGCTTAGTATTTAAATTTCACATTCAAACGAATCATACGAGGATCACCCCAATTCACTAATTGCGCATTTGGTGTCGTACCTGCTAGGTATTCTCGGTCAAAGAAGTTTTTAATCGTTAAGCCAGCTCCCCAATGTTTTGCCTCATAACCTGCATTAACATCAAACACTGTATAGCCTGGTAACTCAATATAGGCTGTTCCACGTTGTGCGGTACGTAAACCTTGATAGCGAATGCCTGCACCGATATTCCAGCCTAGTTTGTCAGGACTAAAATAATATTGAGTCGATAATGTTCCCGCATTTTTAGGTACATGGTTGGCTCTTTTCCCAATTTCACTTTCCGTTACACTTTGCATCACTTTCGCAGTTGGGATGTAACTATAAGTGGCAGATGCATTCCATTGATCCGTCAAAGATGCTGCCATTTCAGCTTCAAAGCCTTTGGTTTTTTGTTCACCTGTTTGGATGGAATAAGCACCACTGGCATCTGATTCAGTTACATTTTTACGTGTGAGGTCATAATAAGCAACATAACCTTGCAAGCGTTGATTTAAGGCTTGAAGTTTAATACCGATTTCTGCTTGTTTACCTTCTTCAGGATCGAGTAATTCGCCATTTGCACCTGTATCTGTCACTGGCATAAATGAAGTCGCATAGCTGATATAAGGCGCAAACATATCATTGATGCGATACATGACAGAGGCGCTACCTGTAAAGGCTTGATCAGAGTTCTGTGTCGTGGTGTTTTTTAAGATGTTGTCAATTTCAACTTGAGTCCAGTCATGGCGTCCAGATAAGCCAATAATCCAGTTGTCATCAATCTTAACCGTATTGCGAAGATATAAACCTGCATATTGACTATAAGTCAGCTCTTGAGTTGGTGTACCCAGTTTTACGCTGGTAATACCATAACTTGGATTATCCGCATTGAATGAATTAATAGTATCTGTTCGGCGGTAATAATCACTACGCTCTTTCATCATATCCAAGCCAACCATGACATCATAATTGACTCGTCCAAAATTAAAGTTGCGCTGTAAATTACTATCCAACGCATAGTTGATATCTTGCTTATCTTGATTGTTAACTGCACGTTTAATGGTTGGCAATGTGGTATTGCTCGTAGCTAAAACGGCATCACCTTGAGTATCTGTTTTGGTGACAGCAAAGTTTTGTTTATAGGTCCAACCATTATCAAAATAATGTGCATAGTTTGCTCCAGCACGATAGACATCAACGTTATAGCCGTGATCTGGCTCACCAAAGAAAAGATTGTGTGAATAACTCTTATAGGTTGAACTATTGCCATGTGGAATGCCCTGTTGGCGAACATATTCACGGTGCTGATAACTGGCAATAACAGATAAATCGTCCTTTTCACCTAAATCAAAGTTATAAGACGGCGCAATGTAATAGTTTTTGAAATACACATAATCGGTTGGATCATCTTGATCAGAGACTCGACCAACGAGACGGAAAGCACCTTTCTCTGTGTTATTCGGTGCATAGTTAATATCAAAAGTGCCTTCTCTGAGATTGTAGCTACCATAGCTTAAAGTTCCCCGATAAGCGGTTTCTGCCTGTGGGCGCTTTGTGGTTAGGTTGACTAAACCACCAGGTAAAGCAAAACCGAAGCCAACAGAAGTAGGACCTTTGACGACCTCGATCGATTCTAAGCCTGAAATATCTTCTGCTCTTAGTACATTGTCTGATGTCTGTACTCGTAAACCATCAATATAGGTTTGTGAGCTTGAAATTTGTCCACGAATAATAAAGTCATCCCAACCACGACGACCATATTGTCCAGAACTCACACCAGCCACGCCTTCTAAAGCTTCGGAAACGGTTTTTGCTTGTTTCTGCTCGATTTGCTGATTGGTTACCACACTAATTGATTGGGCTGTTTCAAATAAAGGGGCATTTGATCTGAGCACAGCTGTGGCAGTCTTTGCTGCATAGCTATTTTTTTCTTGTTTTTCTGCCTGAACTTTAATCTTCGGCAAGACCTGTGTTGAGGTAGAAGATGCTGTATCTTCCTGTTGTTCAGATTGAGCAAAAGTATGACTTGCCATGACAGCAAGTATAGAAAAAGCGAGGGAGGAGGTACGGAATCGCATGGTGAAAGGATAACTTTACAAAGATAATGCTAATTATAATTATTTTCATTTGCAAAGTTAATGTTTATTACGAATAGTTTGATTTCTTTATTTTTTGGAAATGATTTTTAATATCACAAAATTTAATAAACCACTGATTTAACTAAACTCTTGTGGATCAACATCGATCGAGAGTCTGAGCAAATGCTGACGTGGTAAATGTACCACTTGTTGCCACCATTGACGTAAATAAAAGTGCAGTTTGGCGCGATCAGTGGATAAAATCACCATATGCGCGCGATAACGACCAGCTTTACGTTCCATTGGTGCGGGAATGGGCCCCCAAATATCAACTAAATCTCCAGCCATTGTCCGTAATTGTTGTGCAATATCTGCCAAGAATTGTTGGCTATAATCTCTGTCTTTAGATTCAACACGAACCAATACTGCATAACGATAAGGTGGTAGCAGGGCAATTTTGCGATCAGCCAGCATTTGTTTGGCGACAGTACGATAATCATGTTCAATTAATGTGGTCAGCATCGGATGATCTGGACGCAAACTTTGCAAATAAACACTGCCTTTATGCTCACCACGACCAGCACGGCCAGCGACTTGCACAATCAGCTGTGCAGTTCGTTCAGGTGCACGTGGGTCAACACTGAGCAGTCCTGCATCAATATCTAAAATCGCAACAAGGGTAACATGCGGAAAATGATGGCCTTTGGCCAGCATTTGAGTGCCCAACAAAATGCTCGGTTTATTTTGCTGAATGCGATCATAGATTTTTTGCCAGCTACCGACTCGACTGGTGCTGTCACGATCGACCCGAATCACTTCATGATGTGGAAAAAGCTCCTGTACATGTTCTTCAAGTTTTGCTGTTCCTGTCCCAATCGTTTTTAAGCTTTGTTTCTGACATGCAGGACAATGATCAGGCAGACGATTGATGGTGCCGCAATGATGACAATGCAAATAATGGTAGGGCTGTGAATGCAAAGTAAAATGCGCATCACAATGTGGACAGTTGGCTTGCCAACCACAGCTTTCACACATCAGGATCGGCGCATAACCACGTCGATTTAAAAAGATCAGCACCTGCTCTTTACGCTCTAAAGTATGCTTAATCTGTTCGATCAAGGTTTGGCTGAGACCATACTTCTTTTTTGCGACTTTTAAATCCACCACATACATTTTCGGCAGTACAGCGATGCCCGCACGCTGATTCAACTCAAGCAAATGTAACTTGCCCGATTCCACCAAGTGATAACTGTCAATACTTGGGGTGGCTGAACCGAGAATGACAGGGCAGTTTTGCAAATGGCCACGATACAACGCCACATCACGGGTATGATAACGAAAACCTTCTTGCTGCTTAAAGGAAAGATCATGTTCCTCATCTAGAATGATTAAGCCCAAATGCGGCAGTGGGGTATAGATTGCTGAACGTGTGCCAATAATAATGGAAGCTTTGCCCGTTTGTGCATGTTGCCATGCCTGTAAACGTTTTGAGTCATTTAAGCCTGAGTGCAGTAAAGCCACATCACAGTGAAAGCGTGACTTAAAACGAGCGATCGTTTGCGGGGTTAGACCAATTTCAGGCACTAGTACCAATACTTGTTTGCCTTGTTTTAACACCTCATACATAACTTGCAAATAAACTTCAGTTTTGCCACTGCCAGTCAAACCATCGAGTAAAAATGCCTGATAGTGATGTTGTGCTTTGAGGATCTGTTGAATGGCTTTCTTTTGATCTTCGTTCGGTGTTAAAGGCACTTGAGCCAATTGCACAGGTGTAGGGGTGAAATCATGCGGTTCTAGGCAGCATTCAACTAAGCCCTTTTTTTCTAATGCCTTTAAAGTTGAGGTTTCTACACCACTGAGATTGAGCACATTCTCCGTAGAACCATGTGGATGAAGCTTCAAAACCTGATAGGCATCATACTGTTTTTGAGAGCGTTTTAATAAGGCATTCGGGTCATCGTATGGGATGATTTTCCATAAATGAAACAGAATGTCTAAGGCGCGACCTTGTCTTAATAAAGTAGGTAGGGCACTTTGCATCACTTCACCAATCGGGAATTGGTAATATTGGGCTGACCATGTCAACAAAGTTAAAACTTGTTGGTCTAAAATCGATTCCTGATCGAGTAATTCTGTGATGGGTTTAAGTTTAAATTGCCCTGTAAATGCTTCGTTTGGATCAACTTTCTCCGTAATGATTCCCACGAGATTTTGCCGTCCAAAAGAAATCGCGACACGTGCACCGATTTGAGCTTGTGCGTATTGTTCAGCGCTGACCGTATAGTCAAACGTGTCATATACATAAACGGGTATTGCAACTCGAATACGGTACAGAATCGCGTTAGAATTTTCGGTAGGCATATAGGCTTCATTCATGGGTAAAATGGCATGACTGCATGTCATGGAATTATGCTAAAGTGCGAAGTGTTATGTCGATGAATTTCTTGTGAAACTCTTAGGTTTCATTTCAAACACGGATGCAACTGTAACAACAACTATTTTGGGACAATTAGAACAGAACCATGCCTGCTTATCAATTTACTGCGCTTGATGCCTCTGGAAAGCAACATAAAGGTGTGCTGGAAGGGGATTCTGCACGCCAAATTCGTCAACAGTTACGCGATAAAGCATGGACACCCATTGCGGTCGATGCCGTTGAGCAAAAAGACAAACAGCAACAACGCTCATGGTTTAAAAAAAGCTTTAGCGCCTATGATCTGGCGTTGATGACCCGTCAGCTTTCAGTGCTGGTTGCAGCAGGTATTCCGCTGGAAGAAGCCTTGCGTGCGGTCAGTAAGCAAAGCGAAAAGGCCCATGTGCAAAACCTGTTGATCGCTGTGCGTTCCAAAGTGCTGGAAGGTCATTCATTAGCACAAAGTATGCAACAAGCAGGTCGTTTTCCTGAGCTCTATATTGCCACAGTTGCGGCAGGTGAGCGTTCGGGGCATCTGGACCTGATTTTGGACCAGCTTTCAGACTACACTGAAAACCGCTTTGCCATGCAAAAGAAAATTCAGGGCGCGATGATTTATCCGATTGTACTGATGTTGATGTCTTTCGGAATTGTCATGGGTCTAATGACCTATGTCGTGCCTGAAATCGTCAAGACTTTTGAGCAAAGTAAGGAAGCCTTGCCGTGGATTACGGTTGTGCTGATGAAAGCCAGTACCTTTATTCGCCATACATGGATTGCAATGCTGATCCTTGCTGTGATTGCAATCATTCTGTTTACACGGTTTCTAAGAACCACCGCAGGGCATTATGCCTTTGACCGTTTAACACTCAAGTTGCCTCTGTTTGGTAAACTCTCGCGTGGTATCAATGCAGCACGTTTTGCCAGTACGCTGTCGATTTTGACCCGTTCAGGTGTACCTTTGGTTGAAGCGTTACGCATTGGCGCGGAAGTGAGCAATAACTGGGTGATTCGTGATGCGATTGAAGTGGCGATGGAACGTGTAACAGAAGGTGGTAATTTGGCAACACAATTGGAGCGTTGCGGTTATTTCCCACCCATGATGGTACAAATGATTCGAAGTGGTGAAGCGTCAGGTGAACTGGATCGCATGTTGGACCGTGCATCCACGATGCAGGATCGGGAAGTCACCACCTTTATCTCCACCTTGCTGGCATTGCTGGAACCGTTGATGCTGGTGTTTATGGCAGGTATCGTATTGGTAATTGTGATTGCGGTGATGTTGCCAATTATTAATATGAATAATATGATCTAGGAAATTTGATGTTTGAGATGAAAATGAATAATTCAGTGAGTGAACAGCATTCTAAGCATAATCTTAATTCTGCCACTCGAAGCACAGCTTCTCGCCTTGTGGCAGGGTCGAGCGTTGCTCGACTTAATCCTTCCTCAGGATTCACCCTGATCGAAGTGATGGTGGTGATTGTAATTTTAGGTGTATTGGCTGCGCTGATTGTACCTAATGTGATGGGACGTGGTGAAAAAGCCAAAGTAGATACCACCAATATTACCTTAAAAGGTGTTGCAGGTGCTTTGGATCAATATAAGCTCGATAATGGTCGTTATCCATCGATGCAAGATGGTGGTTTAGATGCTTTGGTCAACAAACCTGCGGCCGCTAAAAACTGGTTGCCAGGTGGTTATGTTAAAGGTGGTTATCCAAAAGACAGTTGGGAAAATGATGTTCAATATGTGATTCCTGGCCGTGAAGGTCGCGCGTTTGATTTATATTCGTTTGGTGCGGATGGTAAAGAAGGCGGCGAGGGTAATGATGCCGATATTTATTATCAGCCATAATGCTTGAATAAAATATCACTTCATTTTTTTGATTAAATAAATCAAGAGTGAAGTGATAATGTTTATTGATTAATAATTTTTTCCTAAGTTTTTGAAAAATATGTAAAAATAAAATATTAACTATGTGAGATTTATAATAAGAATTATTCCCATGCTTAATGGTTACAAGAAACAATGAATTATGTAGGTAAATAGACTTTTCCTTTAAATCAAAGCTTTGCATAATAAATTCAGACCATTTAAATCAGGCATGGAGTGAGCAAATGAAAGCATTTTTTATGTTGGATGAACTGAATCAGTTTCATTGGGCAATGCTTAAATCTGTCTTACTGATTTTAATGTTATTGCCGATTACAGAAGGGGCTTTAAGTTTATGGCATGCTACAGAAGGTAGCAGCCAGATCATGATTGGTTTTTTTGCATTAAGCATGTTGAGTGCATGGTTTGTACTGTGTTTTCTAAGTGCCTTAAAAACAACCGTATGGGATAATCAGGAGATGATTTCCAGATATGAGCAATTGTTGTTTAAGGCTTACCGTTATATTCCGATGTTGTTTTTATCGAGTCTGGTTGCATATTTATCCGTGCAATTGCCATTGGCCTTGTAACTCAAAGATCAATCCCGTTATAAAAAAAGAGCGTTGATTCAAACGCTCTTTTCATCTTACCGCCGTGACTTAAAGGAAACATCAACTTTACGTGGGCGATAAATCCATCCCATCACTAACAATAATAGTGAGAAAATCAAGATTGGATAATCACTCAAACGATTATATAACGTTTGCCCTTGCATTGCAGGTAAATCACCACGTAATACGAACTCTTCATCCAGAGGTGCTTGTTTCAGGATATGGCCATTGTGGTCAATAAACGCAGTCACGCCTGTATTGGTGGCACGAATAAACCAGCGACCATTTTCTTTGGCGCGCATTTGCACCATTTGTAGATGTTGCCAAGGTCCAGCCGTTCCTGTAAACCAGGCATCATTTGAAACAGTAATTAAAAAGTCGCTATTGGATGCATTGCGGCGAGTGAGGTTCGGGTAGGCGACTTCATAACAAATGGCAGCAGCAAGCGCATGTCCTTTGATGGTTAGGGGCTCTTGGTTGGGTTCTCCACGTGAAAAACCACTCATACTGATATCATTTTGCATCGCAGGTAAAACCCATTTCAGCATTCCTGAAAGAGGAATATATTCGCCAAATGGAACAAGACGTTGTTTTTTATACAAGCCATGCGAGTCACTGCCTGAAGCCATAATACTATTGTAATATAAGGGTTCACCCACTTGTTGAGACTTTGGCAGATCCCAGTAAGGGATGCCAGTCACCCAAGCGCTATCTGCTTTTTTTGCTTGAATATCCATTGCTTTTAAAAAGTCTGGAATATCCGTTTGAAATAAGGGAATTGATGATTCAGGCCAAACGATAAGATCACGACCCCATTCCGCACGGGTTAAAGTGGCATAAATTTCTAAGGTTTTAATTTGATACTCAGTCAGCCATTTCAGGTCTTGAGGAATATTGCCCTGAATCAGAGACACACTCAGTGGCTTGGCAGCTTTTGGCTGAACAAACTGGATGAATCCAGCACCCCATGCACCCGCTATCAGTAGTGCAGAAGGAATAGCCCAGAACCAACGACGATTTAAAATTTCGACCAAAGCACATGCCAACACAATGACCACAAATGAAACTGCATAAATGCCAAATAAAGGCGCATAGCCATCCAGTAGCCGTTCAGTAAATGCATATCCAGCAAACAACCACGGAAAACCTGTGAATACCCAAGTTTTTGCCCACTCAAATAGCACCCAGAGTGGTGCAAAGGTGAGTGGTGTTTCTGGGAAAAAGCGACGGTACAGCCATGTTTGAAAAGCTGTAAATAAACCCATGGCTGCTGCCATAAAGACAATCATCAGGATGCTTAAAAAGGCATTGGTATCGCCATAGGTATGAATGGAGGTGAAGAGCCAGAACGCGCCGACAAACCATAAACCAAAACCATAGGCCCAACCTAGCGCAAAAGCTTGGCGTGGGTTACGCTGACGTAATACAGCATATAATATAGCTGGTGATAGAATCGCCAGCCACCAAAAATAATAAGGTGCTAAAGCTAAACTAAAGATTGCACCTGAAATGAGTGCAATCAAAAGAGGGAAAATAAAGGGTAACTGTTTTTGCGGTTGAGAAGTTTTTAACAGCTTTTCAAAATAGGCTCTCATTGACGTACAGCTCGAATCAGATGAATAGTGCGTGCATCTGCTTCAATAATGGTAAATTGCCAATCTCCAAGCTCAATGGTTTGACCTTGTAAATCGCTCACTAAACCAATCTCTTGCAGCAGCAAACCGCCCATAGTTTCAACTTCATCATCAGAAAAATCAGCATCTAAAATAGTGTTGAAATGTTCAATTGGTGTAAGTGCCTGCACAATCCATGTATTGGCCGTAGTGGGATCATTGTCAGGTACGATATATAGTGCTTCTTCATCGGCAATATCGTGTTCGTCTTCAATTTCACCGACGATCTCTTCGAGAATGTCTTCAAGGGTGACTAGGCCAGAAGTTGAACCATATTCATCGATGACAATCGCAATATGTGTTTGGGTGTTTTTAAGCATACGTAACACTTGGTCTGAACGTGCACTTTCAGGTACAAACAAAGGTTGGCGCATCAGAGCGCGAATATCGACTTTGACATTGCGCTCAGTTAAGAAAGGCAATAGGTCTTTGGCCAAAAGGATACCCACTACATTGTCACTTTGATCTGCTGAAAACACAGGGAAGCGTGAATGCGCTGAATCAATCAGCACATGCAGAATATCAAGTAACTGGTCATCTTCCTGTAAGCTGATAATTGCTGTACGTGGCGTCATGACTTCCCGAATTTTTGTTGCTGGTAGATCGAGCACACCCTCAAGCATAGCAACAGTATCTGGTTCTAAAAAACGACGTGAGTCTTGAACTAACCTGAGTAATTCATCGCGGGTTTCAGGTGCAGTACCTAACCATTTTCTTAAGCCACGCATACCCCACGACGGACTGGATTCCTCGACCATGATCTTTCCTAAAGACTCTCTATATCAATTAGATGTTTTTCATCATACCGAAGAAAAAGCGGATATGCATCAATAAAACGATGCGAAAAATGTACAGTTTTTCAAAAAGCTGTTGATAATTTTTATCGACTTACTTTATGTTAAAATGTGAATATTAAAATATATGAGTATGATGATGTCCGAACAACCTCAACTTCCCACTGTTCAACTGAATACCAGAGGTTTACGTTGTCCTGAGCCTGTGATGATGCTGCATCAGGCTATCCGCAAGGCAAAGTCGGGTGATATCGTCGAGGTGTTTGCTACTGATCCTTCTACATCCTGGGATATTCCCAAATTCTGTATGCATTTAGGGCATGAACTATTATTAAAAGAAGAAAGTCTCGATGAAAACAGTCACACTGAATATCGCTACTTGGTACAGAAAGGGTAGTCTGGATATTGAATTAAATTTGAGGAAATGGCTCAGTGAAATTAAAACAGTTTGAAAAACACATGTGGGTTTTTGAAACTTTGATTGATGAGGATATAGAGCAGCAATTTGATGAAGCATTGGAGTACTTGTCTCAAGGCAGTTTACTTGCATCAGAGCTGACGCTAACCAAGCTACTTTCTGAGTATCCCCAACATATTGATGCTTGGGTTCATCTTGGGTTGGTTTATGAATATTCTGGTCGAAAAATGGAATCTTATCTCGCTTTGCGTGAGGCTCATCGTATTGGACTGGCAGCATTTCCCACTACATTTAACTGGGATAAAGATTTATTGGAATGGGGCTTTATTGAGAACCGTCCATTTTTAAGGGCTTGCTTTAATTTAGCCTTGCATATGGCTGATACACCGATGGCTGTTGAGGCAGAGCAGATTTTTACAAGATTAGTCAAGATATCCCCAAATGATCATCAGGGAGCACGCTATCTGTTATTAAAACGCTTTCTTGAAACAGGGAATAAATTAAAATTGCAATGGTTGGACACCAAGTATCCAGAAGACCATAGCCCTGAATTTTTATATGGAAAAGTCTTGTTTGCATTAATGCAGCAAGATATGGATAGGGCTAAAGCTGCATTTTCTGAAGCAAAAACGGCTTTTCCACTGGTTGCCCGAGAACTCAAGAAAAAACGTCATCCTCGACCTGCTGGATTTAATGAGGGATATATCACGGTAGGCGGCAAAGATCAGTCATTTGTCTACTGGAGAGAGTTTGGTGACTTTTGGAAAATAGACAGTCCTGCTTATGAATTTTTATTGGCTAATATATAGCCATACTATGAATAGGCCCCGATCTTTTGCGACAGGGCGATTCCTTAATTTGTTATGCTTCCTTGATCAAGCTATTTTTAAGCAAATGTTCAAACTTGGCAATAGCTGTAATTTCATGCCATTGAATATTCTGATGTTTGAGTTACTTAAAAACCTTTCCTTTATATCGATAAAAAGAAAAAATTGAATTGATTTTAGCTTGCATGTCAAAAGTAACAAAGCCCCAATCTTTCAATCAGGGCTTTGAGTAATAGTTATGTAATAGATGACATGTTTGGATACTAATTACATGTTAGGGTAATTAGGACCACCACCACCCTCAGGGGTTACCCAAGTAATGTTTTGTGAAGGGTCTTTAATGTCACAAGTCTTACAGTGTACACAGTTTGCTGCGTTAATCTGGAAGCGCTTAGAACCATCATCATTTTCCATGATTTCATAAACACCAGCAGGGCAGTAGCGTTGAGCAGGCTCATCCCATTTCGGTAGGTTTACATTCACTGGAATTGATGGATCAGTTAGCTTTAAGTGAGCAGGTTGGTTCTCTTCATGCACTGTATTTGATACGAATACTGAAGATAAACGGTCAAAGGTCAACTTACCATCTGGTTTTGGATAGTTTGGTTTGAACGTCGATGCATCTACAGTTTTAAGTGCAGCAAAGTCTTGTTTTAAGTCATGTAAGGTAAATGGCACTTTAAGGATGTTTTGATCAATAAAGTTAAATGCGCCACCAATCCAAGTACCAAACTTGTGCATCGCTGGACCAAAGTTACGTGCTTGATATAACTCTTCTTTTAACCAAGAGTTATTATACTTATCTGTATAAGTCGTTAACTCTTTAGCAAAATGATCGTCGCCTTCAAGAACGCGAGCAATTGCAAGATCACCACCTTTTGCGACGCCCGCTGCGATTGCTTCAAACACAGCCTCGCCACACAACATACCTGACTTCATTGCAGTGTGAGAGCCTTTGATTTTTGAAAAGTTCAAGAAACCAGCATCATCACCGATCAAGCAACCGCCTGGGAAAGTCAGTTTAGGTAAAGAGTTAAAGCCACCTTTTACAACTGCACGTGCGCCGTAAGAAATGCGTTTACCACCTTCAAGGAATTGCTTAATGGTTGGGTGAGTTTTCCAACGTTGCATTTCCATAAATGGATACATATTTGGATTTTCATAAGATAAATCCACAATCATACCCAAAGTTACTTGGTTGTTCTCAGCGTGGTATAGCCACCAACCACCCGCAGAACCTGTTTCAGATAATGGCCAACCTGCACCATGCATCACTAGACCAGGCTTATGCTTAGCTGGGTCAATTTCCCAAAGTTCTTTAATACCAATACCGTAATGTTGCGGATCAGCATCTTTATCAAGATTATATTTTGCAATTAGGCGCTTACCGAGGTGACCACGGCAACCTTCAGCAAATAGCGTATATTTTGCATGGAGTTCATAACCAGGCGTGAAGTTATGTGTTGGCTCACCATTTTTGCCAATCCCCATATCACCTGTTTGAATCCCTTTCACAGTACCATCTTCATGGTAAAGCACTTCAGAGGCAGCAAAACCAGGGAAAATAGAAACTTCAAGCTCTTCAGCTTTTTGACCTAACCAACGCACAACATTACCGAGGGAAATAACATAGTTTCCTTCGTTGTGCATTGATTTTGGTACCATCCAATACGGCATTTTTTGTGCTTTGGTATCAGACAATAAGAAATAGGTTTCGTCGCCCGTTACAGGTACATTGAGTGGCGCACCTTCTTCTTTCCAGTTCGGGAACAATTCATTCATGGCACGTGGTTCAAGTACAGCACCAGAAAGGATATGCGCACCTACTTCAGAGCCTTTTTCAACAACACACACTGAAAGATCAGGTAGGTTGTTTTCAATCGCTAATTGACGAATTTTAATCGCAGCAGATAAACCCGCAGGCCCTGCGCCTACGATCACTACGTCAAACTCCATCGCTTCACGTTCGATGTGTTCCATGTAGGACTCCTCATATTTTTAAGGGTGGCAACCGTAATATTGCGATTCGGTGCTGCCATGAGTGTTCTGAATTACCAAACACAAATGCTACTATTGTGCTTGCAAACATTTGGGATAGTATAGTTTTAAACCTTGGGCTCGCCAATTGGCTGAGCGGTCATATTTTCTCGTCAGCAAGGCATAAACTATGATAAATGAAAATGATTCTTCACAAAACCCTTTAGAAAATCAGGGAAAAATCATGTTTTCTGATGATAAAAACTTAATGAACATTTCACAATACTTAAAAGATGTACAGCAAAGTCACAAAAGGTCAATTCCACCTTTAGACCAATGGCATCCAAAACATTGTGGCAAAATGGATTTGAAAGTAAAAGCCAATGGTGAATGGTGGCACGAAGGTCAATTGATCAAGCGGCAGGCGCTATTGGATTTGTTTACTAAAGTACTTTGGAAAGAAGAGGGTAAATTTTATCTTAAAACACCTGTAGAGCAGATTGAAATTGAGGTAGAAGATGAGCCTTTATTAATCAATCATGTGGATCAAATTGAAATCGATGGAAAATCTTATTTGCAAGTCTCTACAACCAATCAGGACGTCGTGATTGTGGATGAAACACATCCTATTTTTATGCGTGAATATGCAGGTGAATTACGCCCATATGTACATATACGTTTTGGTATCAATGCTTTAATCCAGAGACAAAGTTTTTATCATCTCGTGAACTATGGTTCTTTGTCTGAAAATGCTCAAGGTGAGGCTGTTTTAACGTTAAAAAGTGGTGATTTGGTCTTGCATTTGAGCACCTGAGGTTTAAGCTTAAAAGATTAGATAAATTATTGCTCACGTGTGTATGACAGTTGTTCAACCTATGCCTCTCTTATTGGATCCTATGCCACACGCATCTGCTGATGCGCCAATTGGGGTTTTTGATTCGGGTATTGGTGGATTATCGATTGCACAAGAAATTGCACAACATTTACCGAATGAACGCATTCTTTATTATGCAGATACAGCGCATGTTCCCTATGGTGCGCGTTCAGATCAAGAGATTCGCAAGCTTACTGCTCAAGCAATTGAGTGGTTGTATCGACAAGGTTGCAAAATTGCAGTTGTCGCTTGTAACACTGCTTCAGCTTTTAGTTTGGATTATTTGCGAGATTATTATGGTGAGCGTTTTCCAATCGTAGGTTTAGTTCCTGCGTTGAAGCCTGCTGTGATCCAAACCCAATCTAAAGTTGTAACAGTGTTAGCAACACCAGCAACTTTTCGTGGTCAATTGATTAAAGATGTCATGCTCAAATTTGCTGAACCTGCTGGGGTGAAAGTTCTCGCTGTAACCAGTTTAAAACTGGTACCTTTTGTGGAGTCAGGTCAGCAAATGAGTCAAGGTTGTTTGAATGTATTGCAAGAAATTTTACAGCCTGTTGTTGCTCAAGGTGCGGACTTTTTAGTGTTAGGTTGTACCCATTATCCCTTCCTAAAAGATGCGATTCGTCAGGTTTTTGGTGAAAAGTTAAAGTTAATTGACTCTGGGCAAGCGGTTGCACGACAAACAGCATATATTTTAATAAAAAATAGGTTATTATGTGACAAAATAAGTCATAATATTACACGTATTGAATGTTATGTCAGTGGTAATAATGCGATTGAGTTATCATTAGTGCTCAAACATCTAGTACCAGAACAAATAACATGGACGATTCGCAATTTGGATGAAAGTACTGCTTAAGTGCTTAAAATCTAATCATATTTGTGGTTTGATCTAGGTTATCTATTAATAAAATTTAAGCAAAATAGCTTAAAATTATTGATCAGTGAATTGAGGCTTAGCCTATGCAAGATACCCGTTATCAAGTGTTTATTTCTACGTCTGGCAATGAAATGCAACCAGAGCGAGCAGTCTTGACTCAAACTTTGGTTGGGATGGGTTTCTTTTCGTGGGGCTTAGAACACCGCACACCATTAAGTACCTCTATTGCTCGTCGTCAAATAGATGACTGTGATTACGTCGTAATCTTATTAGGTAGCCAGTATGGCGAACAATCCGTTTCAGGTGTTGGTTACATGCATCTGGAATATATTTACGCCATGACGAAGCAGAAACCTGTGATTGTATTCATGCATGAAGATCCTGAATCACGTGATGCTGTATTACACGATCATAAATTAGAATTGAGAGAAAAATTCAAAGAGTTTAGAAAACAGCTTCAACATGAAGTTGATCAAGTTTTTACTTATCGGACTTTGCGTGATTTAGAACTTGCGGTACGTTCGAATATGCCACAAATGTTAGAGCGTTATCCTGTGGTCGGTTGGGTGCGTCCGCAAAATACGCAAGTTTTACAAGATGAAATTGACAGTTTGCGTGCAAAAGTAAAACAACTTGAAACTGAAGTTGGAAGTCGAGAAGTCGATCCGATTGCAACTGTTCCAAAGGTATCAATGCATGAGATTTATTCATTTGAATATCGTATGCATGCTTATCAAGATGGTAATTTCAAAGAAGTTAAACCATTCCGTAAAATGACATGGGCACAATTACTGAATGTGCTTGGTTCATCATTTGTGATTCCAACACCTGAAGAATATTTTTCCAAGCGCATGAATGAATATCTAAATGAAACGGGTCTGGATGATGCGCGCAAGGAAATGCCACGCGCGCATGCTGTTTCTCGCGCGCAAATCAATATTCGTGCACTCCATGAAATTAAAACACAAATGCGTCAAAATGAATGGATTATGCCAACTGGCCGTGATGATCGCCAACGGATGTTATGGCAATTGACCTCAAAAGGGCAGAAGTTATTAGAAAGTAACATTTTGGATAGTAATCGGGTTTTTCAATTTAAGACCATGCATTAATTCAATTTAAAAAATAATCATAAAACTGCTAAAGTAATTGAAGAAATTCAGCTATAGCGGAAGCGATCTATGTCAGCTACACCAAAACCAAAAGTGACTGTGGTTTTAGCAAATTTAGGTACGCCAGATGAAGCCACTGTGCCAGCAGTACGTCGATTTTTAAAACAATTTTTATCCGATACACGTGTCATTGAAATCCCGAAACCGATTTGGTGGATTATTTTACATTTATTTGTATTGACATTCCGTCCTAAAAGAGTGGCTGAAGCTTATGCTTCTGTATGGTCAAAAGATTCACCAATGCGAGAAATTGTGCTTGAGCAAACTGAATTGGTGAAGCAACGCTTACAATCGGAAAATCAGCCTTTTGATTTGACGGTTGTTCCTGCTATGACCTATGGGCAACCCAGCATATATGGTGTTTTTGAGCAGCTTGAAAAAAATCCACAAGAGCACGTTATCCTTTTACCTTTATTCCCTCAGTATTCCGCAACATCAACAGCACCCCTTTATGATGCTTTTGCAAAATGGATTCCTAAACAACGCCATTTACCCGGTCTGACGTTAATCAAAGATTATTATCAACATCCCATGTTTATTCAGGCATTGGCGGATAGTGTTGTCGCTTATCAAGCCCAATATGGTAAACCTGAAAAATTATTGATGTCTTTTCATGGTATCCCGCAGCCGTATGCGGATAAAGGTGATCCTTATGCTGATCGTTGTCGTATGACAGCGAAACTCGTCGCTGAAGCATTGCACCTAAATGAGCATGAATGGGCTATTAGTTTCCAATCTCGCTTTGGTAAGCAGGAATGGGTTAAGCCATATACGGATGTGATTTTACAGCAATGGGGGGAGCAAAAAGTTAAATCAGTGCAAGTATTGAGTCCTGCATTTTCGGCGGATTGTTTAGAAACATTGGAAGAGTTGGCCATCCAGAATAAAGAACTGTTTCAACATGCGGGTGGTGGGGAATATGCTTATATTCCTGCTTTGAACAGCGATCAAGCGCATATTGATTTGCTTGCAAGTCTAGTTCAGGCTAATCTTGATGCCCTTACTCATACCTTAGCCCATCGTTAAATTGACGTTTTATTTCGCCAGAGGTTTTTATGCTGCAAGTCAAAATTGTACCCGTTACTGCATTTGCCCAAAATTGTTCTATTCTTTGGGATAGTGAAAGTAAAGAGGCTGTTTTGATTGACGCAGGTGGTGATGCTGCTGTACTCAAACAACAAGTAGAAGCACTCGGTTTAAATGTTAAAGCACTTTGGTTAACGCATGGGCATCTTGATCATGCAGGTGCGGTGGGTGAACTTGCTGAGATATGGAATATTCCAGTGATTGGGCCGCATAAAGAAGATCAGTTTTGGCTTGATATGATCCAAGAAGTCTCAGCACGCTATGGTTTCCCGATCCCACAACCTGTCAAAGTTGATCAGTGGTTAGAGGGGGGCGAAACGTTGAAACTGGGTGAGGATGAATTTGAAGTCCGTTTTGCGCCTGGTCATACGCCTGGTCATGTGATGTTCTATAATGCCAAACATGGTTTGCTATGGACTGGTGATGTATTGTTCAAAGGTTCGATTGGGCGTACTGATTTTCCTAAAGGAAATCACCAGCAATTGCTGGATTCCATCCAGCGTGAATGCTTTAGCTTGCCTGATGAAACTCAGTTTATCTCAGGTCATGGACCGATGAGTACCATCGGCTATGAAAAGCAATTTAATCCTTTTGTGGCAAGTAAAGCAGGTTAGTCCTCGTAATCATCTTCTTGGCGTTGCAAGCCTGATTGAGGGGCATCTTGAGTAGGTAATTTGTATTCATCGCTCGCCCAAGCCCCAAGATCGATTAGTTTGCAACGCTCTGAGCAAAACGGACGAAATTCATTACCTTCCCAAGTGCTGGCTTCACCACAACGAGGGCAGGGAAATGTACGTGGCATAGAAAATTCCTAAAACATAAAACAAATAGATTAGGCAAAAGTAAAGTGAGTTGTTAGACTTATGCCGATTTCTAGATAGTTTGATGAGATTATGTCGATTCGTCAATTTCAAGCACAACGTATGCAAGCCCCTCGTGATTTTATTGCCATTCCTAGTACATCGATTTGTGTCGAAATTGGTGCTGGAAAAGGCAAACATGCCTTGTTGTTTACGGGGCAAAATCCACACACCACGTTGTATGCGATTGAACGAACCAAAGAAAAATTTCTGGCTATGCAAAAACAGCATCAACTAGAACCGCGTGAATATCTCAATCCGATTCATGCCGATGCTTTACCTTGGATTGTGCATGCCCTATATCCTGCACAGGTCGAACAATTTTTTATTCTCTATCCAAATCCAGAGCCGCATAATCCTGCACAACGTTGGCTGAATATGCCATTCTTTGAGTTCTTACTTTCTCGTCTTCAGCCCAATGGCTCGATTACGCTCGCAAGCAATATTCCTGAATATATTGATGAAGCTGAACAGCAGTTGATTGAGCTATGGAAACTGCCATATGAAAAGCAGAAAATTGCAGTAGATTCTGCACGTACTCATTTTGAAATTAAGTACTTAGAACGTGGTGAATTGTGCCAACAATTGATCATTCGAAAACCAGAAGGCTATACAACCCGTTTTGATGATTTTGCACCATTGCAAGGGCAGAATATTCAAGAGAACCTTGATGTCTAAACGCATTGCGATTATTGGTGCAGGTCCAGCGGGCTTGATGGCTGCTGAAGTGTTGAGTCAATACAACTATCAAATTGATGTGTTTGAACAAAAACCTTCTGCAGCGCGCAAGTTTTTAATGGCGGGCAAAACAGGTTTAAATATCTCACATGCTGAGCCTGTAGACGTATTTATCCAACGCTATGATCGTACCGATTGGTTGAGCCCTTGGGTGAAACAATGGGATGCTCAGTGGATTCAAAATTGGATGCAAGGTCTTGGGATTGATTCCTATATCGGCAGTTCAGGGCGTGTGTTTCCAGTAGAAATGAAAGCAGCACCGCTACTTCGTGCTTGGTTAAAGCGATTGATTCAGAAAGGCGTAAAATTCCATTATCGTCATCGTTGTGTGGATTTATCCAACAATCAACTCAAGATAGAGAATCAGACTCAGCAATTTAGTGCAACTTATGATGCGATTATTTTGGCCTGCGGAGCAGTGTCATGGTCACAATTAGGCAGTGATGGGGCGTGGCAGCAATGGCTTTCCACCGATGAAATTGAACCATTTCAGGCTAGCAATGCTGGGGTGCTGAAACAATGGTCGCCGTTTATGCAAGATTGTTTCGGTCAGCCACTCAAACGAGTTGATGCGTGGGTTACAACTGAGCGAAAGACACATGGTGATATCATCATTACGCACTATGGTTTTGAAAGTGGTGTGATTTATAAATTGGGACGTGATTTAAGAACACAGCTGAGCCAAAAGAAAAACCTAAAACTTCACCTAGACTTACTTCCAGATCTCAGTATTGAACAATTAGAAAATAAATTACAAGGCAGTAAGAAGCAGTCTCTTACCAATCTTTGGCGTAAAGCAGGCTTGGATCAGGTCAAAATTAATCTGCTTCGGGAAATCGTTGATAAAAGCTTATGGTCAGATGCCAAGCAAATGGTGCAGCAGATCAAGCATCTCAGTATTTCTTTAGATGGCTTCCGTCCAATCGAAGAAGCGATTAGCTGTGCGGGCGGGGTCAAGCAAGATATTTTATCTCCACAATTGCAATTGAAATCTAATCCTTATGTGTTTTGCTGTGGCGAAATGCTGGACTGGGATGCACCAACAGGTGGATATTTGCTGACGGCTTGTTTTGCCACAGGGCGAGCAGCAGGGCAAGGCGTACAACATTTTTTAAGCAGATAAATACGCTGTTTTGTACTTTGTTTGATATGTGAATAGTGTTAGTTTTGAGTAGTCAATAAATATAGGATGTATGATGATATGTCTGAACAATCGCCAGTATATCAAGGGAGTTGTTTATGTCAGGGCATCCGCTACGAAATTCAGGGTGAAATTGGTGAGATCGTCCAATGCCATTGTCAGCGTTGCCGTAAAGCTAACGGGACGGCTTATGCCACCAACGCACCGATTAGTAGTAGAGATTTTAAAATTATACAAGGTGAGCACCTCGTTAAAAAATTTGCTGTTGCAGGTGTTTATCGCTGGTTTTGTGGCGAATGTGGTTCACCACTCATTAGCTCACGTGATATGCAGCCAGAATTGTATCGTTTAAGAATTGGTACATTGGATACACCTTTACAGCAAAAACCAAGCATGCATATTTTCGCGGCGTCAAAAGCAGAATGGGACTGCATTACAGATGATTTACCACAATATACCGAACGCCCATAAGTAGGTAGTGCAACCATCATGATTTTTGAAACCTCCGAGTTAGATGCCAATCAGATCTATCGTTTGTTGGTTGGGGGAATTACGCCTAGACCCATCGCATGGATCAGTACAATTTCTGCTGGTGGCGTGGCTAATATAGCCCCTTATTCATTCTTTAACGTTGCGAGTTGTAATCCTCCCATCCTTTGGTATTCACAAGTCAATCCAAGAGATGGGCAAGATAAAGATACTTTGAGGAATTTAATCGAGACGCAACAATGTGCGATTCATATTGTAAATTCACAACTACTTGAACAGATGAATTTATCTTGTGCTTTATTGCCCCCAGAGCAAAGTGAGTTTGATTTTGCTGAGATTGAGTCTGAACCGAGCCATGCAGTCGCAGCCTTGGCAGTAAAATATGCACCAGTGCGTTACGAATGCCAATTAAGAGAGGTGATTCAACTCAGTAGCTTAGCATCTGGAGGTACAGTCGTATTGCTGGATGTCAAATCGATTTATGTCGATGATCGGTTGTGGGATGGGCAGATGATTGATCAGCAGCAACTCGATAGTGTTGGGAAAATGGGTGGCGATTTTTATAGTTTAACAACAAATTTATCTAAACTGGTTAGACCCAACATTACAATAGAAAATGATGATAAAAAAGGAGGTTAAGTACCTCCTTTATCTTATTTTGCAGTCAGTGCTTTACCTTCAAACTTCACGCCATCCCAGCCATTTTGCATAAACTGACGGATATTTTGATGATCTGTTGCTTCAGGTGTCGCCAATACAGATGCATAATGTTCCGCAAATAAACTGAGCGTCTCCGCTTGATTTAAGCCTTCGATTTGCGCAAAGCTGAGTACTTTTGCGCTGCCTTGGTTTTCGGTTTCAGCATTTGATTGTGCGCCATTTTGAAAGGCTGTTGGCGTATGTTGATAACGCGCTTCAATAAATGCCAATACGTCTGCAAACTTTGCTGAACCATCTTTAAGTTGTGCCAATAAGCTTTGAGCCATTTCAAAATTCCATATTTGGTGAAGTAATGCCCACATCATAACATTTAAATACAGTATCGTATTTGAACTGGATGTTGTAATCTTGGTAGTTTATGCTCAAAGCGAGCATCAATCTTTTGAATAATAATGAATAGACACCGTTTAAGGTGGTCCTCACCCTGGTCTACATTGCGATTTTTCGCACCGATATTAAATTGTCGTTTTGTCTTGCAACTCCGTCGTATGGTAATGCGCATACTTCCTTTTATGCGTTTACAAAGTCAGGTGAGCAATGTGGTTTATTTGTCTTGGTTGGTGGATGTTGAGCAAGTTCGCCAGCGTTATCCAGATCCTGTTATTTTATGGGAAAAGCAGGGCAAAACCATCTTTACTATTTTAACTTATCAGCACCAGCATTTTGGCTTTAATTTCCTTGGAAAAGTACGCCAGTTAATGCCTTCACTTCGGCAAAGTAATTGGCGCTTTTATTTAAATGAATCAAAGCCCAAGACCGTAATCTTTGAACAAGTGATCATTGATCAAGCTTTGTATGTGATCGGTGGTCGCCTCGCCAGTGATGTGATGCCTGCGCAATATGCACCAAATTTTCAGCATCAACGAGATGGAAACGCGATTCATACTCGTATTCGCATGGATGAAGATTATTCTTTTAGCAGTGATATACACATCACCATGCAAAAACGTTTACCTGAGGCTTGGCAAAGCTTATTTTCCTCATGGGAGGAGACCGTTCAATTTTTGGTGGATCAAGATCATGCGTGGGCTGAATGGATTGACCAACCGACTCGGATGTCGCAAGGAGATATCAACATGCCTGTGCAATTTCAACAAATTCAGGCTGCTGAGATTGATAAATTACAGGCTCCTCAATTGTTGCAACAATTTGGTTTAGATGATGATACCGCAGCTTTTACTTTTGTGGTTCCTAAACTGGATTTTTATGTGGTGGGAGAAAAAGTATTGCCAGAATCTCAATAAATTGTGGATAACTTTGTGTTTATAAACAGCAGTTGAGTTGTCTAAAAATTATGTTATTTTAGAGCAAAGGAGATGGCATTCCTCCTATTACAAACCGCCGTTTTGGCTAATGATGCCTACGTTACCCTGAACAGGGGGCGTAGGTTTGTGCGTGCTCTGTTCCCATTTTGGAGTTCGCAAATGAAAAAATTTCAGAAAATTAGCTATAAACTCATGCTGAATATCATTTTAGCTCCAGCGCAGTGTATGGGGTAAATCATGTACTATCCTTTACTCTCAATCGCACTTGGCTCGGTATTAGGTGCATGGTTACGTTGGTTTTTGGGTTTAAAGCTGAATCCTATTTTCCCCAATATTCCTTTAGGAACGGTCACCGTCAACTTTGTTGGTGGATTTATTATTGGTTTTGCAATTTCCTATTTTTCTCAAAGCCCTCTCAGCCCCAATTACAAACTGTTCGTGATCACGGGCTTTTGTGGTGCATTGACCACGTTCTCAACATTTTCGGCTGAGATTATTACCTTATTACAAAGTGGTAAATTGGGTTATGCCTGTGCTGCGATTTTGATTCATGTGCTTGGATCATTGCTGTTTACCCTCTTAGGTATGAGCCTGCATCAATTGCTGACGGCTGCTTAGGTTAAAGAGATAAACAAACGATTAAATTTAGGCATAAAAAAAGAAGTCTAAGAGGAGGAGATAGAACCTTAGACTTCGAATTATGCCAGTTTAATCAATAAAGCTTAAAACTAGATTAAGCCTTGCGATTAAAACGTGCAAAGCGTTTGTTAAAGCTGGCAACACGACCTTCATTGCTTGCTTGGCGTACTTCACCTGTATAAAACGGATGCGATGCACTTGAAATATCTAGGGTAACGTATGGATAGACTTTGCCTTGATATTCTTTGCTTTGTTTGGTCTGGAGTGTGCTACCAATTAAAAAGTAGGCATCAGCATTGGTATCATGAAACAAGACTTGTTGATAAGCAGGATGAATATCTTTACGCATTTTAAATGACTCCTAATTTCAGGATATGTTATAACATAACAGTATATAGAGTCAATTCTAATGCTTTCAAGTGAGTGATCTATAACTTGTAGGTAAAATATTTCACCCCCTTTATTCAAAAATAAAGGGGCAGTTTTTTAGTAATTTGGAACAAGCTCTTCAAATAAATCATTTAAGTTGTCGTGAACTTTAAGGTGAATCAAGTTCCAATAATGTCCTGAAATCGTACGATTGACCATGAGCGTATCTGGAGAAGGTTTAAATACATCCCAATATTTCAGCGATTTTTTAACAAGTCGCATTCCATCGTGATGCGATGAATTTTCGGCAAAATCATAATGTGTACTTAACGGGCGTAATAGAATTTCAATCCATTGCGTATACAGTTCTGTTGGAAATTTCTGCTTTTCAGCAATTGAATGCAGTTCAACCAATAAATCTTCAACCTGAGCAATATCTTCTTGGCGAGCTGCATTGACCAACGCTTTAAAGTGTTGAATGATTTCAGGGGATAGCGTTTTGACGCTACCGTAATCATAAATAATCACACTGCCATCTTCACGGAAAGCGAAGTTGCCCGGATGAGGATCACAATGAAAACGCTTCAAGAAAAACATTTCTTGTCCTAAAGCGCGAATCAAACGACGACCGATTTGATTACGGGTTTCAACTGACCATGTACTGGCAGTTTCAATGGAATCACCTTGTTCAAGGCTCAGCGTTAGTACGCGGCGAGACGAATAATCTTTATAGACGGTTGGTATGATGATTTGATTATCCAACTTCTCATGAAAAATTTTAAAAACCTCGAGGTTTTGTGCTTCGATTTCGTAGTTCAATTCAGCAGAAAGGCTGTCCTGAATTTCTTGAAATAGTTGATCTTGTAGCTTCTTATCAATCTTAAGTACGCCCATTAAGCGTAATGCGAGGCGGACTTGCTTTAAGTCACTTTCACAGGCTTGGTCAACCCCTGGATATTGTACTTTCACCACAACTGCTTGCCCATTTGGAAGTACCGCACGATGTACTTGACCAATCGAAGCTGCTGCAAATGGTTCGGTTTCAAAAGAGCTAAAAATTTGGTTTAAGGGTTTGCCCAACTCTTTTTCGACTTGCTGCTTGATTTCAGCAAAAGGCATGGCTGGGGCTTGGCGTTGTAACTTAGCAATTGCTTTCGCCACTTCAGGTGGGAAAATGTCTTTGTATTGTGAGGCGATCTGCCCGACTTTCATCACTGCACCTTTCATTTCACCCAATGTATCGGCAATCTGTAAGCCAATATCTTGAAATAGTTGGCTGCGTGCTGCGTTTTTTTGTTCTTCATCTGCGGTGAGATTACGAATGGAGTTGGCAACGCTTTTGCTGGCAATACTTGCGGTCATACCAGCCAGTTTTAAAAAACGTCTACTGGGAGAGCTTGCATGTTTTGCCATATTCGCTTGACCTCATTCGATTCAGTTTCAAAGTGATATCCTGATCATAGGCGACAAAACTTAAATTGCCTAGATGGAAATGTTAAGGGATGTAAGTAGATATTGGGAATGGATTAGATCTTACAGGATGTATTGGGCATCTATCGGTTGGAATCTTTAGATGTAATCTAGCCCGATCTTTTAAGATTTAGCCAAAGTTTTTATTAGATTGATCGCACATTTTGATCAAATTGAAAGATGACATCCTTGTCATCTTTCAATTAAAAAATTAAACCAGCATTAAGTTTTTATGAGTTGAGATTAATGTGTTGCGCTAATCGTTTATTGTTTAAATATAAGCGACCAATCAAGAATACACAGGCAATGCTTAAACCGATAATCAATCCTAACCAAACACCTGCTACTCCCCAAATTGTATAACGTGCCAAATATAAACCGATGGGGAAAGCAATCACCCAGTATGCCATCAGGGTAATCCACATCGGTGCTTGCGTGTCTTGCATGCCACGTAGGCAGCCTGCAGCGCTTACTTGCCATGCATCCATTAGTTGATACGCCATTGCGAACCACAACAGATACATCGCGACAGGAATAACATGAATATCATTGGTATAGATTGCCACGATATAGGGGCGCGCTACGGCAATCAGTGTCATGGTCAAAGCAGCAAAAACGGTTGCGCTAATCAAGCCTACTTTTTGAACTTGGCGCATCGCATACCAATTTTTCTCTCCATAATAAGTGCCCACACGAATCGTGAGTGCAATGGCAAGAGATAATGGGATCATAAACAATTGTGAAGTCACAGAAATTGCAATCTGATGCGCCGCAATTGCATTTTCACCGAGTGGGCTCAGGACAATCGCGCCTGTGCTGAAAATACTCACCTCAAAAAATACAGCTAGACCAATCGGCAGCCCCAGTTTTAAGATGCGTTTTACCCATACAGGATCAATTTTTTCCCATTTTGTGAAAATGGGCGCTTGTTTATAAGCCTTAGCTTTTGAAATGTAAATCGCCAGTGTAATAAACATCAGCCACTGTAATATTGCCGTTGCAAAGCCACAACCCGCACTCCCTAAAGCAGGGATAGGTCCCAAACCGTACATAAAAATAAAGTTCAATGGAATCAGGACCAATAAGGCAATTAAGCTAATCGCAGTGACAGGTCGTGGATGTCCTAAGGCTTCAGAATAACTACGTAATGCTGCGTACATCATCACCGCAGGCATACCAAAGCCAATCGCATGTAAAAACAGGCTTGCTTTCGGTAATAAACTTTCAGGTACTCCAAACAGGGGTAAAAACATCGGCATACATTGCAAAATCAACATAGCAACGATGCCGAGGATGACCGCAACCCATAAGGATTGACGTGCAATAGTCGGAATTTTCTCTGGGGTTCTTGCACCGCGCGCTTCAGCGACTAAAGGTGTTGTTGCGATCATGATTCCTGCAAATAACAACATAATTGGAATCCATAGACCAACACCGACAGCAATTGCTGCCAAATCAGCAGCAGAAAGATGACCTGCCATGATGGTATCAATAAGACCAAGCCCAGCCTGAGCAAATTGGGTGATCAAGATCGGAAACATTAAATGAAATAATTTCTTAAGTTCAAACCGCTTGGTTGTCGCGTGAGACACAAAAAATACTCTTATTGATTGAGGGAGAATTAGCGTTGTAGAGTGAATATCACACCAATAAAAATGACAATACTGCCGACAAGACGTTGCCAATTGACAGGTGTTTTTTCTGTACCTAACCAGCCGAAATGGTCAAGTAACATTGAAATGGCCAATTGGCCGAAAATAACTAAGCCTGAAAAAGTTAAAAAACCGAGTTTGGGTGCAGTATAAATGCTCATGCTGATGGCATAAACCCCAAGACATCCACCTATCCACAAAAACCATGGAATTTGCGACAGTTCTCCAAGACTGGGTTTTGCTGTGTTTTGAAAATAAACCATACATGCAAGCACAATTGTTCCTACCAAAAAAGAGAGTAAGGCAGCTTGAAGAGGTGAGTGTAAATATTCTCTGAGTTGTGAATTAATTGCAGTTTGAAATGCCATTGCAATACCGACACCTAATGCAAGGGGAAGAATAAATAGCAGTTGGCTGGTAATTTTGATCATTTTATCAATCTAATTGTTCTTCGTTGTTTCAGTCTAACCGAATAGTGAAGTGATGATAATAAGCGGATTGATAGAGTCATGTTAAAATAAAAGGGTTCTGTTGTTGAGCTTCTATTTTGAGTCATTTAAATCCAGCAAATATTCCACTTTCACTTTATATCCATATGCCTTGGTGTGTGCGTAAATGCCCTTATTGTGACTTCAATTCACATGCTGTTCCTGATGGGGAATTGTCTGTGGATTTAGAGCAACAATATCTTGAGGCACTGGTGGCTGACTTTGAGACTCAAATTGAAATGGCGCAAGGTCGGTCAATTCATAGCGTATTTATTGGTGGTGGAACGCCGTCTTTAATTTCAGCACAAGGCTATCAGTGGTTATTTGGTCAATTAAAGGCGCGATTAGACTTTGAGGTTGATTGTGAAATCACATTGGAAGCTAATCCTGGAACGGTTGAACATGATCCATTTGCGGATTATCTTGCTGTTGGCATCAACCGTTTATCATTAGGTGTACAAAGTTTTGATCCTGAGCATTTACAGCGACTGGGTCGTATTCATACTGCGAATAATGCTTTAGATGCGATCCAACAAGCGCGTCAAGCAGGCTTTGAGCGCGTTAATGTTGATCTCATGCATGGTTTACCACAGCAAACGCAAGAACAGGCTTTAAATGACCTTAGATTAGCTGTAGAACAGGGTGCAACACATATTAGTTGGTATCAACTGACCATTGAGCCAAATACGGTGTTCTTTAGAACCCAACCCGTATTGCCACAAGATGAAGTTTTAGAACATATCCAAGAATGGGGTGAGGCTTATTTAAAAGCGAATGGTTTTATCAATTACGAAGTCTCAGCATGGCGTAAAGAAAAACCCTCAGCACATAATTTGAATTATTGGAAGTTTGGTGATTACTTGGCGATTGGCGCAGGAGCACATGGCAAAGTGACTCGCCCAGAGGGTATTTATCGTTTTCAAAAGACACGGCTGCCAAAAGATTATTTGGCTAAGGTACCTGCTGAACATGTGCAAATGAAACGTATCGAAGCAGATGAGTTGCCATTTGAATTTATGATGAATGCTTTGCGTTTAAATGATGGGGTAGATGCGAAATTTTATACTCAACGCACAGGGCTTGATTTGCAAGATATCAATGAGACGCTGAATCAATTACGTGACAAAAAACTTTTGGTCGCTGATGTGAATCGAATTACTTGCACAGAGCAGGGGCATATCTTTTTAAATTCGGTATTGGAAAGTTTTTTATAATTTAGGTGTAAGATTACTTTGAGCAAGGATGCTTAAAGTAATCTAATCGTTGTTGTCATCTTTTAGAAAGATAGTTCGCACAAAATAAAAAACCTCATCATAAATGATGAGGTTTTTTAGAATCTGGTGGGTCGTCCGCGACTCGAACGCGGGACCAACGGATTAAAAGTCCGCTGCTCTACCAACTGAGCTAACGACCCATAGGGGTTCAAAACATTAAATGGTGGGTCGTCCGCGACTCGAACGCGGGACCAACGGATTAAAAGTCCGCTGCTCTACCAACTGAGCTAACGACCCATCTCGTTTTGATGTTGCGTATTCTAGCAACTTATTCAGCTAACACAAGAGGAAATTTAAAAACATCTGCATGATTGTTTATAAAAAGCACGATTTCCTCTTGTTTAGCTAAAAAATAAACTAGAAACGGTACTGATAGCTTTGAATGTTATCAAAGATTTCAGTATTTACATCACTATAGCTGTTTGTACCTGGCAATAAAACCAATAAACGTTCAGATGTTTTGCTCGGATTAAATGAGTCTTCTTTCAGTTTATTTTTTTGATACTTAAATGTTCCAGTGGTTTCTACTTTGGCTTGAATGCGTAAAAATACTGGAATTGCATATGATGGTAAGCATTTTTTAAATACATTTACCATAGCGCTTAGATCAGTTTCGTTAAGCTCTGCACCATCAACCAAAGTAATTGCTGCCATACCTGCACGACCATTGGTATTTGGAATCTCTACCCCATATACCACAGCTTCTGCAATCTTATCGTATTCGCACACCATGTTTTCAACTTCGGTGGTGGATACGTTTTCACCTTTCCATCGGAAAGTGTCGCCTAAACGGTCCACAAACTGTGCGTGGCGGAAACCGATGTCACGAACCAGATCACCCGTATTGAAGTATGAATCACCCTTGTTAAACACATCTTTTAAAATCACAGATTTGTTCTTTTCTGGATCGGTGTAGCCATCAAATGGTGAACGGCTAGTGATCTTACCAATCAGTAAGCCAACCTCACCTGTTTTGACTTTCTTGCAGTGGCCTTTCTTATCGCGAACTAATTCATTCTTTTCTTTATTAAATTCAACGATCGCGTATGGTGTTGGAGAGAAGCCAACTGTATTGTCAAAGTTAAAGATATTACTAAAACCAACATTGCCTTCACTTGATGCATAAAGTTCAAGTACTTCTTGCACGCCAAAGCGTTCTTTGAACTTACCCCAAATGTTTGGACGCATACCGTTACCAATCATTTTGGTAACACGATGGGCACGATCCTGTTCAGTTGCAGGCGCATCGATGAGGTAACGACACAGTTCACCGACATAACCAATTGCAGAGGCATTGAATTTCTGTACATCTTTCCAGAATGCGCTAGTTGAATACTTTCGGCGTACGGCAAGGGTTGCACTGCCTGCAATCACACCACACCAGCACACCACAACTCCCGTTGCATGGTAAAGCGGGAGGGTCACGTACATCACATCATCTTTACCGAGGTTAAGGATATGTCCATAGGTACCGTAAGCTAGAGTCCAACGGCTATGTGTGAAAATAACAGCTTTTGGTAGGCCCGTTGTACCAGAGGTATAGATGTAGAACAAACCATCTTTACCTGTCACGGTGCGGGTAGTCGATGGATTGAATTTTGGAAATTGGTCAATTTGTTGCGCAAGGTTCACATAACCTTGTGGTGCAATCCCTGCATTTTTTCGTGTTTCTAGATCAGCAAACCAGTGGAAACGATCTTGAGCAACTTTTAATTCTGTGCGAGCTTCATCAATCGCAGCACGGACTTCTTCACCTGCAATCACTGCAATTGGATTAACCAAATTAATGCTATGAGCGAGGATTTTACCGACTTGTGATGTGTTTACGAGTGCGATCGTGACACCAATTTTAGCTAAAGCAACAATCGTAGCAATCAGTTCAGGACGGTTTTCAACCATCACTGCAATGACATCACCCTTTTTAGCACCAAGCGATAAATAGTAATGCGCAATTTGGTTGGCCCATTCATTTAGTGCTTGGTAGCTGTAACTTTGATCTTCAAATAACAGAGCTATGCCTTGAGGGTTACGCTTGACTGCTTTTTCAAAGGCAATGCCTAAACCAGCAGGTGAAGTTGGCGTTCGTATATATGCTTGTTTAAGTCCATTGAGGATATGAGGTACTTTGGTGATGAAGTTTGGAAGTCGAGTAGCAACATCACTAAGGGTAATAATATCGGTCTGCGTAGTTTGGCTCATATCAATCCTGTTTATTTTTCGATCAGTCCAAAAATGGCTATCTGTTAGAACACAACCATTAACATCATTGTTGTTGATGCTGTTTTTACTGGTAAGTTCCTAGAGCAATCAACCTAATCTGACAAAATAACAAAAAAGCCTAGTCATCGAAATGACTAGGCTTTGCCTTATTGAGTGCAATTTAGCAAATTATTCATTGCCAGTTGTGCTCTTTTTAGGGGGTCTTCCACGAGGGCGACGAGGACGGCTAGATTTTTCCTTTTCTGCCTTCACTGCTTCATCCTCTAGTTCTGCTTCAGTTGGCTCAGCTTTTTCAACAGCTTGAACAGTTTCAGTCGTTTCAGAAACCGTTTCAGCTACGATTTCAACTTCAGCTGTTTCAGTCGATGTTACTGGCTCAGAAGCTTCAACTGGTGCGGCTTCTGCTGGCGTAACATCAGTACTGTCTAGTTCTAGTGGTTGTTGCGCTGGTGTAGTGGCTACTGTTTCATCTGCAACAATATTAACGACTGTTTCTGGCACTTCTTCTTTCGATTCAGTGCTTTCAACAGGTGCAGCAGTCGTATTTGCAGCGATATGAGCTTCCTTAGCTTGTTCAGCGGCAAGTTTAGCCAAGCGACGACGTTCGCGTGGATCATTTGCAACACGAGTAGCAGGTGCTTCTGGTGGAGTTAGTGCCAATACAGGTGCAGGTTCAACTTCTTCAGTTTGCTTTTGAGTTGGAAGTTCAGCATCACGAGTTACGGGACGTTTTTCTTCAGCAACAGCTTCAACCACTAAAGTATTTGCATATTGCTCAGCAAACTTTTGTAATGCACGATTAAATGTTGTCACCAAGCCGAATTGCTCAATCAAAATAGTACAATCTTCACCATATACATGACGAATCAGGCTACTCATCGTGTATTGAGCTAATGTTGGAATTTGTGACGGTACAACTTTAGGCACAACGGCTTTAGGCGATGATTGTGAATCACGATGACGACGACGTGAACGTGGATCATTGCTAGCACGTTTTACAGGTGCTGGAGCAGCTTCAGTTGATGTCACTTCTTCAACTTCTGTAGCCACTTGTTCTGTTTGAACAGGTTCAAGGACTTCAGTTTGCTCTACAGCAACAGGTGCTGTTCCAGTTTTTGTAACTGGCTTAGCCTGTTGTTGATTTAATGCAACAATTTCACTTTGACCTTGATCAATATTTACGATCAATGCTGTGTTGATTGGTTCTGCGCGAGGTGCATCAATCACATCAACTTTAATTTGTTGAGGACTCGCTACAGTTTCATGTGTAGCGGCAGCAGTTTCATTTAAAACACTTTGGTCACGATGACGGTTTGGTCGATTTGGACGCTGTTGGTTATTGCGATCACGACGTGGCAACGCGCTTGTATCATTACCATGTCCAGCATCTTGATGCTGCTGTTGGTTTTGATGTTCTTGCGGTTGCTGACGTTTTTGCTGACGCTTTAACTCACGTTGTTCTTGACGTGATGGTTGCTCTTGACGAGAAGAAACTTGAACATTTTCTTCCTGCACTTGATTTTGTTGTTCATGTGCATGTGAATGATGTTCACGTTGTTCTTTATGTTTACGTTTCTTCGGATTTTGCGATTGATTTGGGCGATGAGCTTTTTCATCTTTCTCAAATGTTTCGCGTGCTTCTTGTTTCACGGGTGATTGTGAAATATAAGCATTATTGACGGTTGGTGCTGCAGTCTCAGTGATAGCAGCAGGCGTATTCATTTGACCAAACTGACCACGGCTGACTGCACCGTTATTAATCATTTGTTCAATTGCTGCGGCAGCATTTTGTGCAGAACGTGATTGATCAATCGTTTGTGCTTGCTTTTGAACGAATAAGTTCTCTAACCATGCGCAAGGGCTTGTTGACTTTTGTGCAACAGCTTGTTGTGCTTGCTTAGGTTGAGCAGCTTGTTGTTGAGTGGCTTTCTTTTGCTGTGCAGCTGCATTATTTTGTGCAGGTGCTGCATGGTGATGCTCTGCTCCTTCTAAATGCCATTCAGAAGACTCATAACCGAGTTGTTTTTCACTGTCACGGGTCGCTTCAGTACGTTCATAGCTTGAAGGCGCAAAGCCTGCTGGATTGTACTGGATTTCATAGTGTGGCGTTTCTAAATGTGGATGCGGCAAAATGGTGACACGCACATTGGAGGTTTGCTCCAGATATACAAGGCTGTGACGCTTTTCATTCAACAGGAATGCCGCGATTTCCACAGGCACTTCCACCTGTACCTCACCCTGACGCTCGCGTAAAGCAATTTCTTCGACCTTGCGCATAATCGAAAGTGACAATGAACGTAAGTCACGCACCATACCTGTCCCATGACAGCGTGGGCAAACGTAGCCAGTCGCTTCTTCTAAAGAAGGGCGTAAACGTTGACGGCTCATTTCCATGAGCCCAAAACGTGACAGTTGACCGAACTGGATACGTGCGCGGTCACTTTGCGTTGCTTCACGTAATTTCGCTTCAACCATACGTTGGTTACGGTCTTTGGTCATGTCAATAAAATCGATTACGACTAAACCGCCAATATCACGCAAACGAAGTTGACGTGCGATTTCTTCAGCTGCTTCCAAGTTGGTGTTTAAAGCAGTTTCTTCAACATCATGACCACGTGTTGATTTCGCCGAGTTAATATCGATTGAAACTAAAGCTTCAGTTTGATCAATCACGATTGAACCACCAGACGGAAGTTTAACTTCACGTTCATAAGCGGTTTGAATTTGGCTTTCGATACCGAAGTGAGCAAATAGAGGCTCATTCAAGGTATAAGTTTTTAACTTATCAAGTTGGCGTGGCATGACTGCTTTTACGAAGTTATAGGCTTCGTTATAAGCTTGTTCACTATCAATCAGGATTTCTGCAACATCATCACGTAAGTAATCACGGATCGCACGTGTCACTACACCTGCTTCTTGGTGAACTAACATTGGTGATGGACCAGAACCTGCTGAACCTTGGATTTGAGCCCAAAGGTCAAGTAAATGTTGCAAATCAAGTTGCAATTCTTCTTGTGTACGACCAATACCCGCAGTACGAACAATGACGCTCATGCCACGAGGTACATTTAAAGAAGATAGAATTTCTTTGAGCTCTTCGCGCACAGAACCTGAAATCTGACGGCTAATACCGCCACCTTTCGGGTTGTTTGGCATAAGTACCAAATAACGGCCTGCAAGAGAAATAAAAGTAGAAAGCGCAGCACCTTTGTTACCGCGCTCTTCTTTTTCGACTTGAACCAATAATTCTGTGCCTTCAGTGATGAGTTCACGAATATTTGAAGTTTGACGAGGATCCGCTTTGAAATACGAGTTTGCAATTTCTCGCATAGATAAAAAGCCTTGACGCTGTGCGCCGTACTCAACGAAAACTGCTTCTAAAGAAGGTTCAACGCGAGTGACATGACCTTTATAAATATTTGATTTTTTTTGTTCACGAGTACGATTTTCTAAATCGAAATCGTAAAGACGATTACCAGTAATCAGTGCAACGCGAACTTCTTCGGCGTGGGTTGCATTAATCAACATACGTTTCATGGGTGTGACACCTAATAGTGATGCACACAAACAATCAGCCCGATACTTTTGAGCAAACATCAAATTGGCGCGATCAAGATTCAGAAGCAGCTTTGTACATGATGCTCTGAAACCACTGACTGTAAATATTCAGTTTGTGCTTTGATACGTTTATTTCGATGTCAGCAATAGTGCCTTAATCTTCAGTCTAATGATATTTCATCCATGTTTTGCATCTGTGAAATATCTTTAGACCCAGCATAATCAAAGTTCCTAGACGCTTCACTGGCGGGTGAGCGGTGCATTGGATGGTGACTTTCACTGTCATTAAGCATTGAAGTCGATCCACCTGGAAGTCTCGTGATACGGAATGATCATCGTATCTCTGCTTAGCAGTTCCAATGCATCAACGCTTTAGCCTGAATGCGACATCAGGGAGCAAATTGTCTGATGTGGATCAGTTTACGTTTAATAACCAACAAATTTGTTGGCAACATATTTTTTCTGAACAAACTGTATGTGCTGATGCACAATTAAACGCAACAGTTTGCCATTTTGCCGATATAATAAGCCTTCGGCGTCGGCATAATTCTTTAGGACCTATCCGAGTTATTGGTGAGTATCTCGTCGATTTAAAATTTTATCTAAATAAAATTTCTGATCTGATGCTCACTTACGGTGGTATCCGTGCGCTGAATATATCAAACCTTGCGGCATCTGCCTATGGGCTAAGTTTAGGTTTCTTGTGAAATAACTTAGCTAAATGATCAATTTTTAATCATATTTAGCAAATCTTGGATTAATCGAGCGTATGAATTCTACACAACAATGGCAAAGTGTCACTTGGTTTGACGTGGATGAGCATCAAGACGGGCAGCGAATAGATAATTTTTTATTTACCCGATTAAAAGGTGTTCCGAAAAGTCGAATCTACCGTTTGATTCGTGAAGGACAAGTACGTGTCAACAAAAAAAGAATAAAAGCAGAAACGCGTTTGAATATTGGCGATCAGATTCGTGTCGCACCAATTCGTTATGAACAAAAGGATGAAAGCACGGCACCAGTGAGTGATGGCGTGGCGCAAAGCCTGCTTAGTCGTGTGGTTTACGAAGATGAAGGCTTATTAGTAGTGAATAAACCGTCTGGGATTGCTGTTCATGGCGGCAGTGGTGTGGCTTATGGTTTAATCGAAGCCATGCGTGCTGCGACAGGCAAAAAATATTTAGAATTAATTCATCGTATTGACCGAGATACTTCGGGCTTGGTCATGATCAGTAAGAAACGTAGTACCTTAAAACTGCTTCAGGATTTACTACGCGAGCATAAAATTCAAAAAATGTATGCGGCGATTGTCAAAGGACAAGTCAGTTTGGATCAGCAATTGATTGATGCACCCTTATTGCGCTATGAACTGGCGAATGGCGAACGTCGTGTTCGTGTGACTAAAGATGGTAAGCCGAGTAAGACTGACTGGAAAGTGGTTGAACGTTTTAAGACAGCGACTTTGGTGCATGCATCACCGCTTTCGGGACGTACCCATCAAATCCGTGTACATGGTTTAAGTATTGGTCATCCTTTAGTTGGGGATGATAAATATGGACATAATACAGACTATAAAGGCCCTGAAGCACGTCGTTTATGCCTACATGCCATGCGTTTAGACATTCCAAACTATCCAAGCATTGAAGCGCCAATGCCAGAAGATATGCAACAAGTGATCAATGAATTGAGAAAACAGAAATGAGTCAAAATATCGAACTGGTGATTTTTGACTGGGATGGCACTTTATTCGATTCGGTTGGACAAATCGTAGCAAGTCTGCAATATGCAGCACAGCAATTTGAGCAACCTTTAACGGATGATGCCGCAAAAAGTATCATTGGCTTGGGTTTGCCCGAAGTCATGCAAATCTTATTTCCGCAGGTTCCAGATTTGCAGCAAGATATTTTGCAATGTTATGCAGATCATTATGTTGCAAATTCAAAAGGCGATGCATGGTTTAGTGGTGTGGCAGAGTTGTTGGCTGACTTAAAACAACAAGGGATCAAGCTTGCAGTTGCGACGGGTAAAAGTCGTAAAGGTTTAGATCGTGTATTAAGTCAAACCAATAGTCATCAGATTTTTGATACTACTCGTGCAGCCAGTGAAACCAAGTCTAAACCTGATCCATTGATGTTGCAGGAGATTCTTGCTGAGTTGGATGTAGCAGTTGAATGCGCCATTATGGTGGGGGATACCAGTTACGATTTAGAAATGGCAGAAAATCTGAATATGCAACGTATTGGCGTCAGCTATGGGGTGCATAGTATTGAAACTTTGCAACAATACCAGCCTTTAACGATTGCTCATAATGTGCAGGATTTACATGCTTATTTGCAAACAATCTTAGAACGTGCAGCGATTAGTGAAAGTTAAGCGATTCACATTATTTGCAAAGATAAGATGGTGAGAAAGCTGATTTTCTCATCATCCATAATAACAATAGGGATAGCATGAGTCGTGCTATTCGATTACTGAATTTATTACAATTACTTCGACAATATCGTTCTCCAGTCACCGCACAAGTCGTTTTGGCTGAGCGTTTGCAGATCAGTCAGCGTAGCGTTTAACGTATGGTTAGCTGTCAATCAAATATTGGTTGAGCAAGTCAGAGTGTCGATTCGATCTCAAGTTAAAATTTTCTTTGATTATGTTGATGAACAGCAACGTACCAGTGCGAGAACAGTTTAGCCGTTTGCGCTTGGTTATTTTAATGACAAGATTGTGCTCGCTGCTTGGTGTGAATTACGTAATGATTTCCGAAATTTTCGACTTGATCGTATGCAAAATCTAAGTTTAAGCCAAGAACTTTATCCACAATTCAAACAACAACTTTTTCAACAATGGTGGGCTCAGGAAGTATGCCGTTCGACTACTGAGAAAAACTGACAATGTGAACGATTAAATTTTAATAACACCAATAAACACGGAAATATAAAAAATGGCACTTACATTTTATACAAATACTCAGTCTCGAGGTGTGGTTGTTGATTGGTTGCTCATTGAACTGGGGGTTGCCTGTGAGCGAATAGAAGCAGCATCGACCAACAAAATGTTGGGTGTAGAGATAAAATCTGATTAGAAAATATAAAACAGCGTGAAAGTTATCAAAAATTTGTGGCGTTTTTTAGTGAGCAAGCCTAAGTAGACAAACTCAAAGCTAGTTTAAATCGGCTTTTTTCTTAGCTTGCATAAAGTGCTAACTGTTCTAGTTCGAAAACTTGTCTAATTTCTTCCAAAAATTGTTCTGCTGCTTGGCTTGGTGAGGTGCGATGGAAACTCATAAATACATCGAGACTCGGCAGAGGGTGGTTTAATGGACGAACAGCGATTTGATCCGTCGCAAGCGCTTGCATATAAGAAGGTAAAATCGCGCAGCTCGAACCACTCTGTACTGCTTGAATACATTCAGCGATCTTGTTGGTTTCGTGGACCGATTTAAATTTAATTTGATGCTGATCTCTGTATTTCAGAATCGTTTGAGCCAATGGTTGAGAAAGTTTATGTGACAGGATGGTCAGTTCCAATCCATTCAGTTGTTCAATATTTAACTCATTAAACTCCACTAAAGGATGCTGTTTCGGTAAGATAAAAATTAACGGTTCTTTCAAAACCAATTGACTGGCAAAATATTCATTTTGAAAGTCTTGATTAATAAAAATAATGTCTAAATCACCTTTTTTTAATTCTGCGATTTGATCACTTTCTTTTAAGTTTAATGTGTTGATTTGCAGTTTAGGTGTTTTGACACGTAACCTAGGGAAAATATAGGGAAAAATTCTAATTTCAGCAGAAGGTACAAATCCGATTCTTAGACATTGTACTTTTGCTGCCGCAACTTGTCGCGCCATGGTAATGGCTTTGTCCGCTTGGGTTAAGGTTAAGCGTGCTTGCTCTAAAAAAACGAGACCTTCCTCAGTCAATTCAACTTTACGTTTGGTGCGATAAAATAATTGAACACCAATATCATCCTCTAAATCTTTGATTTGTTGGCTTAAAGAGGGTTGGGCTGTATGCAGTTTTATCGCAGCCTTACTGAAGCTTAATTCCTCAGCAACAGTAATAAAGTAACGTAAATGGCGTAATTCCATTAGACTGATCCAAATATGTCTTACTATTATTGTAAAGTATGAGTGTTAGAAAGTACTTCTCGATGTCCATTATATAATAGCTGTTTTTGTAAACAATATACTTTTTCTTAAAATATAAAAAATGTATTAGATAAATAAGAAAACTATATAAGGTATATAGTGGAAAAGTTTGATGTGTTCCCTAAAATTGTATTGACTCGACTGGATAAAATCAGCATAACTAACAAGCTTATGTTAGGATCAAGTTCGATTGTTTAGAGACAATTAAACCCTCTAAAAAAAATCATACAATTAGATTGATTTTAAAAGTTAGAGTAAAGGACTGCTCATTATCCCAGTTCTATCGGAATTTTGTGCGATTCAATTCCAGCAAAGAAGAAGTACATGAAAGATAAGCCGACATTAACCTATCAATTGCCGACCCAATCTTGCTTGAGCCATACTTGGGGGAAACCTCCATTTCCACATGAGCCTTCTGATCATTGTGGTATTGATCGTTTTTATAATTTAGAAAAACCGCTTACACCGTTTGACCGTAAAGGTTTATTTAAATGGTTAGCGACACGAAAATCTTATACTTGGAATGTTGATCGCGCACATGAAGCTAATTTGCGTAATCAAATGCTTGAGTTACCACAAAATAGACCACACGTAGATTTAAATAATTGGCAGATTTGGTTTGTAGGACATGCAACCGTTCTCATCCAAATAGGCCCTTACAACTTCTTAACCGATCCTGTCTGGTGTGACTATGTTAGTCCAAAGCAAGGACAAGGCCCGCAACGAGTTTGCCCAGCAGGGATCGCCCTAGAAAAGCTCCCAACGATTCATGCAGTACTATTAAGCCATAATCATTATGACCATATGGACTTGGCAACGTTGGAGTGGCTGCATCAGAAATTTAAAATGCCGATTTATACGGGTTTAGGTAATGGTTACTACTTAGCAAAACATTTACATGTGATTGAAATGGATTGGTGGCAAGAAATTCCTTTTCATGACGAAATCAAGATTGCCTATACCCCAGCACAACATGCTTCTGGGCGTGGGGCACGGGATCAAAATAGAGCTTTGTGGGGTGGTTTTTCGCTTCTGGCAAAGACAGGACATTGTTTCTTTGCGGGTGATACAGGCTACGCAGCGCACTTCAAACAAATTCATGAGCGATATGGTGATGCACGTATTGCACTATTACCCATAGGTGCTTATGAGCCACGAAAGTTAATGCGATATGTGCATATGAATCCACAAGATGCTTTTCACGCTCATTTAGATTTGCATGCGCATCGTTCATTGGCCATTCATTTTCGTACTTTCCAGCTTACCGATGAAGACCGCAATGCTCCTGAACATGAGTTACAACAAGCAATGAAATCCTCATCTAAATTAGTCAATCCATTTTATTGTATTCGTGAAGGACATTTCATTAGGGCTTAGTATGAGTCTTTGCGTTGAGGCACCAGATTGAAATCAGCGAAAGACTCCCTAATGCAATATTCATCACGACGGGATTAAATGCTTGGTAAATTTGATTTGGATAAATGAATAAAATCAAAATAAATAACCCAACTAAACTCAAAATGCTGAGCCAGTGCAAATATTGATGTCTTATAAACAGAAAGAGAATACCAAAAATGACCTCGCCAATCCCTGAAAGCGAGACTAACCATGGTATATACACCTCAGGAATATGTAATTGTTGCCAAACGTATTGTTCACCCTCTACCTGAAAAATTAATTTAGGAATTAAACCTTGATAAATCCAAAGAAATGCAATAATCAGCTGACAGAATTTTAAAATCTGTGCAATTGTAAGTTCAGCATTTCTCATCTTAAAACATCATCCAATAAAAAATGCTGTTTATCACTTGCTTGAATCACATAGCAATCTTCAGTCTTACCAAAAAGTTGATAACGATTAAGGGCAATACGTCGATAAGTAAAGTCACGTACAAATTTTGGAACAAACTTGCCATATCGTAATGTGTTGTAAGGAAAATCAAGGGATTCCATCACGCGTAAGAAAGCCGTTGATTCAGTGAATAATTGTCCCTTCTCAAGTAAGAGCATGGTTTCAAAATGGTCAGTTGGAAAATGATACTTTTTTAAGATCTGTTGCCCCAAATCTGATTGCACAGAAACGAGTTTGAATTGATAACGTAGATCATGCTTGATCATAAAATTTGCCCATGCTGAGCAAAGAACACACACGCCATCGAACAAGATAATATTATGGCTTTGAATCAGTTGATCTAATTGTTTTGACATGATTATTTTTCTATAAGAGATTGACTAAATTGTTACCTAAGTTCATAAAAAAAGCCATCCGAAGATGGCTTTTTATTTGGATGTTTTAGGGTTTAAAGAAAGCTTGGTAAATGACGAGCAGGGTCAGTCTCACGGGCAGCTTGTGCATCAGCAACAGTCATACCAAGTGCTTTTGCAACACCTTCGCCATAAGCAGGGTGGCAAGCATAGCAGTTTCGGATATGACGATACTTGATAAAGTCCAACGCATCACCCATCGCGCGTGCTGTATTGCCAAATAAGGCATCTTGCTGTTCAGGTGTCATTAACTCGAACAAGGCACGAGGTTGACTGAAGTAGTCATTATCATCTTCACGATAATCCCAGAAGTCTGCATCGCCATTGATTTTCAATGGAGGTTCTTTGTATTGCGGCTGTTCTTGCCATTGGCCGAAGCTGTTAGGTTCATAATGTGGTAAACCACCATAGTTGGCATCAATGCGACCTTGACCATCGCGGTGATTACTGTGAACAGGGCAGCGAGCAGCATTCACTGGAATTTGTTGATAGTTCACGCCTAAACGGTAACGTTGCGCATCCGCATAGTTAAACAGGCGTGCCTGTAGCATACGGTCTGGTGAGGCACTGATACCAGGAACAAGATTGCTTGGTGCAAAGGCTGACTGTTCCACATCCAGAAAGAAGTTTTCAGAGTTGCGATTGAGTTCAAACTCACCAACTTCAATCAGTGGATAGTCACCATGAGGCCAAACTTTAGTTAAATCGAATGGATGATATGGAACTTTCTCAGCATCTTGTTCTGGCATGATTTGTACGAAAAGCGTCCATTTGGGATAGTCTTGACGTTCGATGGCATCGAATAAATCGCGTTGATGGCTTTCACGGTCTTGACCCACCAATTCACCAGCTTCTGCATCAGTCAGATTTTTAATGCCTTGTTGCGTTCTAAAGTGGAATTTCACCCAGAAACGTTCATTCGCTGCATTAATGAAGCTATAGGTATGACTACTAAAACCATGCATATGTCGGTAGCTAGCAGGGATACCGCGATCTGACATTACAATCGTGACTTGATGCAGGGCTTCTGGTAATAAAGTCCAGAAATCCCAATTATTGGTAGCACTGCGTAGATTGGTTTTTGGGTCGCGTTTTACTGCTTTGTTGAGATCTGGGAATTTGCGTGGATCACGTAAGAAGAATACAGGGGTATTATTACCTACCATATCCCAGTTACCTTCTTCAGTATAAAATTTTAAGGCAAAACCACGAATATCTCGTTCAGCATCCGCTGCGCCACGTTCACCTGCAACCGTGGTAAAACGAGCAAACATTTCTGTTTTTTTGCCGATTTCGCTAAAGATTTTAGCGCGAGTATATTGAGTAATATCATGGGTAACTGTAAATGTACCGAATGCACCAGAACCTTTAGCGTGCATACGACGTTCAGGAATCACTTCACGGACAAAGTTGGCAAGTTTTTCATTTAGCCATAAATCTTGGGCTAATAAAGGACCCCGAGCACCTGCTGTCATACTATTTTGATTATCCACCACGGGTGCACCAAAATCAGTGGTTAAGTGGCTATAAGGACATTTTTTATCGTCTTGGCTCATGTTCTATCTCCATCAAGATGACCTGTGAGCTGGGTCATCTGAACTGTTTGACCGTTCAAAGATATGAATGTTTAACCTTATCAGCTACAAAATGGGTATCAAAAATGAAGATGCCTAAATTGATTTGTAATGATGTGGTTTACATCCGTTGTATTTTTACTCTAGATTGATGAAAGTTTTTTTTCCAATGGATTAAAGTTGATGTTATAAATGCTTTATCCGATTGAAGCTGTTTAAATCTTAAATGTGGCAATGAGAATTGTTGAGGAATAAATTGTTAAAATTTGAAAAAGTCCCATTAAAATAACCAATTAAAGGGAATTGAATAGTTCGTTAAGGGTAATTGTATAATCAACTCCCACATTCAGCTTGTGTGCTCATATATAAAAACAGGAGGTTTTTCACCTGTTGCAGTTATGTAAAGGCATCCTTGAAAGGATGCCCTAGTTATTTTCTAGGCACTGACCAAACGATTTGATTTAACCATATCAGCAAGACCATGCGTTTTAAAGTAGTGTTCAAGCCAACTTTTAATGACCAGAGGGTTATTCATGTGTAAAACATCGTCTAAGAGTTGTTTTGCATCACTCATTGGGACATGACAAATCGCTTTACGAACTCTTAATATATTGCTAGAACTCATAGAAAGTGTATTGAAACCCATCGCCATGAGTAGGATGGCAGTCAGGGGGTCGCCTGCCATTTCTCCACACACACTGATTGGCTTCTGGTGTTGATGGCAGCTTTGAACAAGGTTCTGCAAAGCTCGCAGCACAGACGGATGAAAATGTGAATAGACATTGGCAACATGCGGGTTGTTACGGTCAACCGCAAGCAGGTATTGGGTTAGGTCGTTGGAACCCACAGAGAAAAAGTCCACCAACTCTGCAAATTCACCAATCTGGAACAGGACACTTGGAACCTCAACCATGATGCCGATTTTAGGTTTGGTGATCTTTACCTGTTCCTCTTCCTGAACCGCAATCCAGTCACGCTCCAGCAAATAAAGGACTTCCTCCACTTCACTGACACTTGTCACCATCGGTAACAAAATATGTAAATTATTCAAACCAATACTAGCTTTTAGCATGGCACGGATTTGCGCTGAGAAAATTTCAGGATGATCCAGAGTAAAGCGTAGACCACGCCAACCTAATGCCGAGTTTTCTTCTTCAATACTAAAATAAGGCAAATCTTTATCCGCACCAATATCCAGCGTCCGCATAATCACAGGCTTATTGGCAAAATGGCTCAACTGCTGACGATAGATGGCACGTTGTTCTTCTTCACCTGGAAATCGTTCGCGTAGCATGAATGGAATTTCGCTGCGATATAAACCAACACCTTTCGCACCGCGTTGTACGCCACGAACAACGTCAATCATTAAGCCTGTATTTACGAATAAAGGAATAGAGATACCATCAGGTGTAATCGCATCTTTGGTTTCATATTGCTTCAAATCTTTAGCGATTTGCTCTTCTTCTTTCTGGACTTCTTTATATCGTTGACGTAATCGACGTGGTGGGTTAACAAAAACACGTCCCTGATAGGCATCGACAATCATCTCAATGTCATCAAGGGTGTTGATTGGCAATTCGGTGACACCCACAACGGTTGGAATCCCCAGAGCGCGTGCCACGATTACCATGTGCGAATTCGCTGCACCTTCAGAAGTCACAATTGCAGCGATTTTATCAACAGGAAGTTCAACTAAAGCCGCCGTACTAATTTCCTCACCAATTAAAATACTGTCTGGGCTAAGTTCACGGTGACTGGAATCCGCCTCCTGTAGGCAGGCCAAAATTCGCCGTCCCAAGTCCTTAAGGTCAGAGACACGTTCACGTAAGTAATCGTCCTCCATTTGAGCAAATAGCGCCACATGCTTGTCGATGACTTTACGCACCGCACCTTGTGCCCAACTGCCTGCACGAATGTGATCTTTAATCTCACTTGGTAAGGCATTTTCATCTAACATCCGCAAGAACACGCTAAATAACGCACGTTCTTCTGACATCAATGAGTCTTGCATTTTCTCATCTAAAGATTGGATCTCTAAACGTACCGCAGCAATCGCTTGATCTAATAGGTCGAGTTCATCACTGATATCTTCAGCTTCACGGTCTGGAATGGCAGCAAGATCGGCTGGGGGATAGAGCACGATGGCGCGACCTAATGCAATCCCTCCAGCACCTGAAACCCCTTGGAAGGTTTTGTAAGATGAACCACTGGTTGGTTTGCGGAAAACATCAATATTTCCGACCGCATGTGCATGGGCAATTACCCCTGAGAGTTGCGCACATAAAGTAACGAGAAATGATTCAGCCGCTTCACTAAAGTCTTGAGGTTCTTTATTTTGAACAACTAAAACGCCCATCACTTTACGGCGATACATCACGGGTACGCCAAGAAATGAGTTAAATAGCTCTTCACCTGTTTCAGGCAAATAAGCAAAGCGTTCATGCTTAGGTGCGTTATCTAAGTTTACAATTTCTTCACGGTTACCGACTAAACCGACGAGACCTTCACCAACACTCAAAGAAACATGTCCAACAGCTTCAGGTTTTAAACCTTTTGAAGCCATGAGCACATAGCGTTTATTTCGTTCATCCAATAAATAAATGGAGCATACATCGACATGCATCGCTTCAGCCACATGATTGACCATAATGTCTAAAGAATCATGCAAACTGACGGACGCATTAATTTCTTGCACAATGCGTCTAAGCGTGTCGAGTTGCATGTTTGACATGGATGTTTACTCCAATTTATAAATCGTTATCGGTCTAGTTATAACAGCTCTATGATCAAAAATCATTGCTTAAAGTGATGATTTGTTGACGATTAACGCTACGGTAATTGTAAACACAATTCCATCATGGCTCTGCGGTAAACATCTCTTTTGAAGTTCACTACTTGACCTAATGGATACCAGTAACTCACCCATTGCCATTGATCGAACTCGGGTGGGTCTGATAGATTTAACTGAATATGATGCGGCGATGCCGTTAATTTCAGTAAAAACCACTTTTGCTTTTGTCCAATACATACCGGATCAGAATCTGACCGAATGTACCGATGTGGCAAACGATAACGCAGCCAACTTTTAGTCTGCGCTACTATTTGGACGTGTTCGGGCAATAAACCGACTTCTTCTCTCAGTTCACGATAAAGTGCCTGTTCAGGGGTTTCTCCAAACTGGATCCCTCCTTGTGGAAATTGCCAAGCATTGTGACCAATGCGTTTTGCCCATAAAACTTGTCCGTCATCGTTTGCCAAAATGATCCCGACGTTGGGTCGGAAACCTTCTGAATCGATCATTTGGCTACCTAAATTTTCTCTATATCGTTGACTTTGATCTCGGGGACAGTCACTCTTCACGTCCAACTCGAAAAAGGTCAAAGTAAAATGTTTAAAATTGCTATGATCTTAACGAATTTTTAGTGACTTACGGAAATAGATTTACGTTTTTTTTCTTTAATTTGCATTTAAATGAGTATTTATATGAAATTGGCTTTGTTTGATTTAGATCACACCCTGTTAAATACCGATTCTGACCACTCATGGGGTGAGTTTTTAGTGAATGAAGGTTTGGTTGATCCAGTTCATCATCGTCAAATGAATGATAAATTCTACGAGGACTATAAGGCAGGACAACTTGATCCGATTGCCTATAACGAATTTGTCTTTGAATTTTTGACCAAGCATGACAATACTTATTTAACTGAACTACATCAGTTGTTTATGCAAAAGGTGATTCGTCCCCAAATGCGTCCGAAAGGTTTTGATGCAATTAAAAAGCATCAAGACTTAGGTCATGCGATTGTTGGGATTACTGCAACCAGTGATTTTATTACGGCTCCGATTTTTCGTGAATTTGGTATTACTGAAATTATTGCCACCAATGCCGAAGTTCTTGATGGGAAGTATACGGGTAAGGTGACAGGTTTACCTTGTTATCAGAAAGGTAAGCTTGCTCGTTTAGATCAATGGTTAGAGGGAAGAGCAGTTGATGAGTCTTGGGCATATTCTGATTCGATTAATGATCGGTTCTTACTTGAGTATGCAACTCATGCAATTGCGGTAAATCCTGATGACCGCTTAGAAAAATTGGCAAAAGAACAGGATTGGGACATTCAAGACTGGTCGATTTGATTTTTACGGAGTTGGAAGGACAACAAGATAATGATTTAAACCTTCTAACTCCTCATCAATGATTGCAGAAATAATATTCCAATCACCTTTAGCAAGTCCTGCTCCAATCATTGGATATCCAATACTTGCTGCTGAAAAGTCTTTTTTTATTGATCTAAAAACTTGTTTAATCGCAGCATAATCAGCCTTTTTGCCTTGTCCACGCCAGTTGAATTGTGTGTATGCATTTATAATAATGAAATTATAGTTATCTCTCTTGATGTGGGCTTGACCATAAGTTCCTAATTTATCTTTATCTCCATAAATAGTATTTAAGTCAGCTTGGTAAGCTTCTGGAAACTCTTGCTTTATAACTTTTGCAATTCCAGCTCCCATTGTGCAGAAACAATTACAACCATGAATAATGACATCAAATTCTCCAGTTTGAGCTAAAGCAATTAAGTCTCCAGTAATTTTATGCATTTTAATAATCTCTAATTTTCAAATATAATATTTGAGAATTGTTATTAATTCTAATAAAAAGATTGAATTATAACTCTATCAATATTATACAAATTTTATTTAAAAAATGATGAGGGGATAATGCCAAAAACACCACAAATTAAATTACCAAAACAACTTTGGAATGATGAAACGATTGATTTGACACGTCATAGTTATCAGGGAAGATTACTCAATAAAAGCGAAGGCTTTAAATTAGGTAAAGCTCAACGAAAAAAAATTCCACGCGAACAACTATCACAGTTATCAGAACGCCCAAAGGGAACAACAGCACTCACGATTTATGATTGGAGCAATCAAGGACGTTTAGAATTGCTTAAACCAATTCGTGCAAAACGTATGAGCGTTTCACCATTTACCTTTTATCGTGGTATGCCTTCCTTGATGTTATTTGATCAAGCTTGGGAGCAGTCGAACTCTGGTTTATTTCAACAGATTTGTGGCGATTGTCATTTGAGTAATTTTGGTGGCTTTGCTAGTCCAGAACGTAACTTATTATTTGGTATTAATGATTTTGATGAGACTTTAGTTGCGCCATTTGAATGGGATTTAAAACGTTTAGCCACCAGCTTTGTGATTGCTGCACGTGATATTGATCTAGCAGATAAAGTAGGTTTAAAAGCAATTAAAACAATGCTGAACAGCTACCGTCAGCATTTACTGGAAAATACGGAACTTTCACCATTACAAGTGTGGTACGAAAAAGTTGATGCCAGTACCTTGTTAGAAAATACTGAATGTCGAAAGCTAAGAAAAAAGCGTGCGAAGCATCTTGATTCTGCACAAAAAAGAAATGCATATTCTGTTTTGCCTAAGCTCACGCAAAAAGATGAAGATACAGGATTCCGCCATTTCGTGGATGATGCACCATTATTATGGCATCCAAACTCAGATGAACCATTTAGCAAAGATGTAGATATCTTCTTCAAACAATATCGTGAATCTTTGAAATATGATCGCCAAGTGCTCTTTGATCGTTATCAACGCACTGATGTAGCGTTGAAGGTAGTCGGAGTCGGCAGTGTGGGGACACGATCAGCCATCGCATTATTCCAGGATGCGGATCGTGAACCATTAATTTTACAAATGAAAGAAGCTAATCCTTCTATTCTTAGTTCGTTATTTTTGGACAAAGTGACACATGAAGGTGAGCGCGTAGTGCATGGTCAGCAACTCATGCAAGCCGCTAGTGATATTTTCCTAGGTTTCTCTTCAACACTTGATCAACATTTCCATGTACGCCAATTACGCGATATGAAAATTTCAGTTGATCTGAGTGATATGGATGATGAATATTTTTATGAATATGCTGAAAGTTGTGGTTTGGCTTTAGCTCATGCTCACGCTAAGGCTGGAAATGCTGACGTATTGATGGGATATCTCGGTGAGGGTAGTGCGATCGTAGAGGTATTACAATCGTATGCAGAAGCTTATGCAGAACGCAATCTAAATGACTATCAGCAATTTATGAATGAAGTTGCTGATGGTAAGATTCAGCTCGCTGGAGATGATGCGCTGTAACAATAAGTATGCTGCTACAGATGATATGAAATAATTCGAAAGGTTAGAGAAAAATGTTTAATAAAATTATGTCTGGTTTGGGTCTTCAAGGCGTGACTGTAGAAACACGTTTACAGAATCCAAACTTGCAAGCAGGTGAGACACTGCATGGGGAAATTAGTTTCAAAGGGGGATCTTCTGATAAAGAAATTAATGGTCTTTATTTACAATTGATGACGATGGCAGAAGTAGAATCTGGTGATCATGAGTTTAATCAACCTTTGGTTTTACAAGAATGGTTAGTGAATTCGAGATTCTTATTACCTGCACATCAGGCTCATTCTTTCCCATTTAGTATCCAATTGCCTTTTGAAACACCAATTACAGAAGTTGCGTGTCGTAGAAATGGTGCGCGAGTTTGGATTCAGACTCATATGGATGTTGATTGGGGCTTAGATGCTACTGATCGTGATTATCTAAAAGTACTGCCAACAGCAGCAATGCAAAGCTTTTTGCAAGCGATGCAACAGTGTGGTTTTGTTTTATCTACAGTTGATGTCGAAAAAGGACAGCTTACAGCTCGAAACTTTAGATCGACAATTGGCTGCTATCAGGAGTTAGAGTTTGTATCCTCACATATGTTTAGTGGCTTTAATGAGGTAGAAGTTTCATTCGTCGCTGAAGCACAGCAAACCCATATCATGTTAGAAATTGATCGTACATTCCGTTCAGATCAATTATTGACGATGACGATTTCAAATCAAAACCTTGATGTGAATCAAATCACACAGCAAATTCGCCGTTTATTACAGATTGCATAATCAAGTTAAAAGCCTCCCATTTGGGAGGTTTTTGTCATATAACTGTCATCTTTTCTTCTTAAGATAAAACTATGAAAATAAAAATAAATCAGGAAGAAAATACTTCCCCTACGCTTGATGTGTTACTGAAACTAGATCGACAACAACAACACTTAAAAATACGATGGATTATATTGCCCATCTTGATTGTTTTACTAATGTTTAGTTGGCAACAACATCTGTTTACAGCTTGGGTGATTTTGCCGAGTATATGGATGCTGCTGGTCTTTAACCATTTACTGATCATTCGAAGCAGAAGACAAAAACTACAAAAGATTCAAGAGATAAAACTTGACCCTGTTTTTATGCGATCGTTACAACAACACTACCCACATATTAGTTTAAAGCAACGTCGCCTGATTGAGGCAGGATTTAAAGATTATCTAGCCCTGCATGCAATTCAACAGCAAGCATATGCAATGCCTTCAAACGCAGTCGATGCCTTATGGCATGAGATGTTGGAATATCCTGATCAATACAGAAAATTATGCATTCAGACTATTGGCCGAGAGTTGAATCATCATCCTTATGGTGATGAGACTCAAGCAGAGCAACAAGCGAAGCAATTATTTGAAGCATGGAAATATAGTTGTTTGTTGCATGGATATAATCCTAGAAACACGACGCAAATGCCTCGATTATTTGCAATTGACCAAGCTCTGAATTGGGAGCATGGCCAACACTTTGATTTGGATAAAATGACTAAAGATTATGCAAAATATTTACAAGAACAGTCGTCCTCATCATCGAGTTGTGGAAGTAGTTGTAGCAGTTGTGGTGGGGATTAAATTTAATCGTTTTTCATCAGTTGAATCAGCTCTTCAGCAGCTCTAGATTGAATCCGTGCAGGATGCCAAACCATACCGAGTTGACGATTCATTTTTAAATTTAAATCGAGTTGTTTTAAATCTTCGTTTAGAAATGTTTTAGGCAAAACCGACCAACCCAAACCTATTGAAACAAGCATCCTAATAGATTCTAAAGGATTGTTACTCATGGTTATTTTGGGTTTTAGACCATTCTTTTCAAACTCTGACAACGTAATTTGACTCGTATAAGTTTGTGCAGCAGGCAAAAGACTAGGATAGGCGATCAAATCTTCAAGATTAAGTTGAGTTTGTTTTGCCAAAGGATGAAAAGGTGCACTCACAAATACTAAGGGGTCATTCCAAATAGTCACGTAGCTGAGTCGATCATCACCTGCTGGGGGTAACGTTAAAAAGGCAAGTTCTAACTCTCCCGCAAGGACTTGTTCATGTGCTTGTTCAGAGTCGACAAAATGCACATCTAAAGTGACTTGAGGAAAAAGTTGAACAAATTTCTTAAGTGGTTCGGCGAGATGATGTAGACCAATATGATGGCTAGTGCCAATTTTAAGGCGACCTTGCACCTGAGTCTGTTCATGGCTAAGTGTGTGGTGAATCTCACCTAATTCATTTAACCATGTTTTTACTTTTGGAAGTAATGAATGTGCAGCATGTGTTGGTTGAATACCACGACCTGCTGACTCAAATAATTTTACGCCAAAGTAATCTTCTAAACTATGAATACGTTTAGTGACAGCAGGTTGAGTGATAAATAATAATTCTGCAGCGATTGAAATAGAACCTGTTTCCATCACTTTCACAAATGCTTCAAAAGCAGCAAGATTCATATTGGCTTTCCATAAGGCGTTTAAATTCGTTGTATCTGCAACGGATAGGTTCTAGAAACGACTCCATACTTTTTCATGGAAGAAAAATGCAAAGGCTTGCACTGTTGGCTCAAGCAAACTGAGCGTTGCTGCCATGATCAAATTGCCTGTCACTAGATATGCCACCATCATAGCAACAGTGATGTGCATGATGTAGTAACTCAAGGTTTTTTTTAAAGTTCGTTGGTTATTTATCACGAATTGTTGAATATTTGCCATCTGAGTCACCATTTTAAATCTTAATTATTTAAATAATAATCATTATCATTTGTATTGTAAAAAAGAATTTTTAGCTTGTCGTTATTGGATTTATAAATGAATCAACGATAAGTCTTCATATGAGTGCTAGTTTCTAGTTTTTTATATAATTCAAGCTTATATATCATTTGAAATCCTGAATCATTTGAAATCCTGAATCATTTGAAAGAGTTTTTTATTCCTAAAAGTTTTTTAATTTATAAAAATGATAAATTAGATTTATGTGAAACGGTTGTTATAATCAAGCTAAGATTACAAATACCCAGTCCTATGGCAAGCACCACGGAGAGCGAAGACATGGCAGGCAAAACATTATATGACAAATTATGGGATGATCATTTAGTCACTGAGCGTGATGATGGATCGTGTTTAATTTACATTGATCGTCATTTATTACATGAAGTGACTAGTCCACAAGCATTTGAAGGTTTACAGCTTGCAGGACGTCAACCATGGCGTTTAAGTGCCAATGTCGCAACACCTGATCACAATGTACCAACCTCTAAAAAAGAGCGTGAACAAGGCATTGCAGGGATTGAAGATGATACTTCTCGTATCCAAGTTCAAACCTTAGATGATAACTGTAAGACCTTTAATATCGTTGAATTTGGTATTAATGATATCCGTCAAGGTATCGCACATGTTGTTGGTCCAGAACAAGGTTTAACATTACCTGGTATGACTGTTGTGTGTGGTGATTCTCACACGGCTACGCATGGTGCATTTGGTTGTTTAGCACATGGTATTGGAACATCTGAAGTTGAGCATGTTTTAGCGACTCAATGCTTGGTACAGAAAAAATCGAAGAATATGCTTGTTCGTGTTGACGGTGTATTAGGTAAAGGTGTCACTCCTAAAGACGTGGTTTTAGCGATTATTGGCAAAATCGGTACAGCGGGTGGCACAGGTTACGCAATCGAATTTGGTGGTCAAGTATTCCGTGATATGTCGATTGAAGGTCGTATGACTGTTTGTAATATGGCGATCGAGGCTGGCGCACGCGTGGGTATGGTAGCTGTAGATGATAAAACCATTGAATATGTAAAAGGTCGTAACTACGCACCTCAAGCAGAGCAATGGGATCAAGCAGTTGCATACTGGAATACTTTGCATTCTGATGCAGATGCAGTGTTTGATGCTGTTGTTGAGTTAAACGGTGCAGAAATTGAACCGCAAGTGTCTTGGGGAACTTCACCAGAAATGGTGATTCCTGTTTCGCAAGCAGTACCGACTTTAGAACAAGCAAAAGATGATGTTCAACGTAATGACTGGACTCGTGCTTATCAATATATGGGTTTAACTGCTGGTCAAGCGTTGTCTGATATTCAATTGGATCGTGTCTTTATTGGTTCATGTACCAATTCTCGTATTGAAGATATTCGTGCTGCGGCAGATGTCGTGAAAGGGCGTAAAGTTGCATCTAGTATTAAACAGGCGATGATCGTTCCAGGTTCAGGTTTGGTGAAGCAACAAGCAGAACAAGAAGGCTTGGATCAAATTTTCTTAGACGCTGGTTTTGAATGGCGTGAGCCAGGTTGTTCAATGTGCTTAGCAATGAACGCTGATAAATTACAACCAGGTGAACATTGTGCATCTACTTCGAATCGTAATTTTGAAGGTCGTCAGGGTAACGGTGGTCGTACACATTTGGTGAGCCCTGCAATGGCTGCAGCGGCTGCAATAGCAGGCCATTTTGTTGATGTACGTTCATTCTAAAGGAGCAAAATCATGAAAAAATACACTGTAGAACAAGGTATTGTTGCACCTTTAGATCGTGCAAATGTTGATACCGACTTAATCATTCCAAAGCAGTTTTTAAAGTCAATTAAGCGTACAGGTTTTGGCGATAACTTATTTGATGAATTGCGTTATCTGGATGAAGGTTATTTAGGGCAGGACATTAGCAAACGTCCGATTAACCCTGAATTTGTGTTGAATAAACCGCGTTATCAAGGTTCAACGATTTTATTGGCACGCACGAACTTTGGTTGTGGTTCAAGCCGTGAGCACGCACCTTGGGCATTGAATGAGTATGGTTTCCGTACCGTGATCGCGCCAAGCTTTGCAGATATTTTCTTTAACAACTGCTTCAAGAATGGCATGTTGCCTGTGATTTTATCTGAAGAGATTGTTGATCAGTTATTCAAGGAATGTGCTGAAACTGAGGGTTATCAATTGACCATCGATTTAGAGGCTCAGGAAGTACGTACGCCAACAGGTGAAGCATTTAAATTTGAAATTGATTCATTCCGTAAGCACTGCCTATTAAATGGTTTGGATGATATTGGCTTAACTTTACAAGTGGCAGATGATATTCGTGCCTATGAAGAAAAAGCCAAACAGGCGCGTCCCTGGGTGTTTCAAGAGATAGAAGCTTAAGTTTTATTTATATCTCATCAATATAAATATAGCTTAATGTTTTAGTACATTTTATATATAGCCATAGCGCGGACATGGAACTCTTGCTAACATGCGAGTAGATATATTCGCTTGCATGTTTGCATGATATAGGACTGGGCTTGAATAATGAAAAGAAGACTCCCTCGCAGTATTTTGCTGTGTTTAGGTGTTGGTATGACATTAACCGCATGTCAGAATTCTACGAATATGGTTGATCAGGTTCGTATTGCCCAAAATACAGTAGGCAATAAAGCAGAAAATGCAACTTTGTATTGTTCAGGCGTCGAAAATTGTGAGTTTGAACGAATCAATGATATTGCCGTGATCGATGCCAAATCGCACCGTATTAGCCAACAGGCGATGGAGCAAGGGATTGTACGATTGCATGGTTCGGTTTTTAGTAGAAAACAACAAATCTACTTAAATGTACCAGCCAAACAATATGAAGTAGTCATTCGCTTTTATCCTATTTCACCAGACCGAGCTGAAACCTTCCATGTGATTCATGCGTTCAAGCCGCATCAAAGCTATACCTTTAAAATGTACCGAGACCGTGCATATCGTTCGGGTAGTTTATTAAATGTTTCTATACCTGAACCCTTATGTGTGGATTTGCAACAAGAACAGCATACGATTCGTCGATTCTGTCGCCCATATGATGTGAGCACAGGTTTGGGTGAATTTGTTGAGAAAAAGATTTAATCGGCTTGCAGTATGAACGCTGCATATATGAAACTGGAAGAATAAATGTCTAAACATATTTTAATTTTAGCAGGCGATGGTATCGGTCCTGAGATTGTTGGTGCAGCTGAGCAAGTACTAACTAAGGTGAATCAAAAATTTAATTTAGGTTTGACATGGGAACATGGTTTGTTGGGTGGTTCTGCGATTGATGCACATGGTGAACCTTACCCAGCTGTCACTAGTGAACAGGCGAAAAAAGCCGATGCAATCTTGTTGGGTGCGGTTGGTGGTCCTAAGTGGGATACCATTGAACGTTCAATCCGTCCAGAACGTGGTTTGCTTAAAATTCGTAGCGAATTGAATTTATTCGCAAATTTACGTCCTGCGATTCTTTATCCACAATTGGCTGATGCTTCAAGTTTGAAGCCAGAAATCGTTGCTGGTTTGGATATCCTCATTGTTCGTGAATTAACGGGGGGGATCTACTTTGGTCAACCACGTGGTATTCGCGAATTAGAAAATGGCGAAAAACAAGGTTATAACACTGATGTTTATTCAGAAAGTGAAATCAAGCGTATCGCTAAAGTTGCATTCGAGCTAGCAGGCTTGCGCGGTGGCAAAGTATGCTCGGTTGATAAAGCCAATGTATTGGAAGTGACTGAATTGTGGAAGCAAACGGTTACTGATTTACAGCAAGCACAATATTCAAATATTCAACTCTCACATATGTATGTTGACAATGCCGCGATGCAACTTGTTCGTGCACCAAAGCAATTTGATGTGATCGTTACAGGTAATTTATTTGGTGATATCTTATCTGACGAAGCAGCGATGTTGACAGGTTCAATTGGCATGTTGCCATCTGCCTCACTGGATGAAAATGGTAAAGGCATGTATGAGCCATGTCATGGTTCTGCACCAGATATTGCTGGTCAAAATGTTGCTAATCCATTGGCAACTATTCTTTCAGTTGCGATGATGTTACGTTATACCTTCCGTGAAGAAGCTGCAGCAAAAGCAATTGAAGATGCTGTGGGTCAAGTATTAGATCAAGGTTTGCGTACAGCAGATATTATGTCTGAAGGCATGACAAAAGTTGGTACAGATGCTATGGGTGAAGCTGTAGTTTCAGCACTAAACTAAGAATTATAGCCAATAAAAAACGCAGCTTGGGCTGCGTTTTTTTATAACTTAATGTATATGGGCGAACTAACGAGCCTTGCCTTCATGGCGAATAGAGCGAGCAATTTGCTGTTGGTCTAGCTCAAAAATGATGTGACATTTTAAATTGAGATCATAAGTACTATCTGTATTGCCAGCACTTTGAATTGGTATATTTTGAGCACCAAGTTCAGCCGATTGAGCGATAGGAATACGAATTGGGCGAATGACAGTGTAAATCAGCTGATTGCTTTGTTTGATTGGTTGGGCGATAGTCTGAAAACCTAGAGGTTTAAATCGAACGACTGTTGGATTATGGTTGCAGATTGCCCGATAAAAAGTTGTAAATAATCAGGTAGGCTGGTTCGATTTTGGTATGCAGTGGTACATGCTTGTAAAGATAATATGATTAGAAATAACAAACACTTAAATTTTTATTTTGATTAATCCTTATCCTCTCATCTATGTTTATTCAATCCTTAAATGATGTTGGTGTCGAGTTCATTTGTGTGAATTGATAAAAATATACAAACTAGTCTATTTTTAGGCAATATTCAATTGAGTTCGAATATGCTTAGATAGGATATTAAGCGATTGAGAAAACTTGATGCACAAATTTATATTTGGACTGATGTGTGGCGCTTTAGCAACATTCAGTCATGCAGATAATTGTGATAAGGCACGCAATACGTATGATGATATTTATTGCACGAATAAAATTTATGCGAGTGCTGATGTTGATTTAAATAAAAATTACCAGCAATTGCGTCACCAACTCAATAAGACACAACAAAAGATTCTTAAAAAGTCCCAGCTCGCATGGATTCATCATCGAGATGCAGAATGTACTGATGATCAAAAAAATAGCGTAAGCGTGCAATGTAGACTTACGACGACACAAGAGCGTAATCATTGGTTAGAGGAAAGATTACGTGAGTGTCAAACGGTAGGGTGTAAAACAACACGTTTGAGTGAGTAATAAGAATCAAGCATAAAAAAAGCCACAAACAAAATGTGGCTTTTTTGCATTCACGAATCTCTTAGCGCGCACGATAAGTGATACGACCCTTTGTTAAGTCATAAGGTGTCATTTCTACTTTTACACTGTCACCCGTCAAAATACGGATATAGTGTTTGCGCATTTTACCAGAAATGTGAGCAATAACTTCGTGACCGTTTTCTAAACGTACACGGAACATCGTATTAGGAAGCGTTTCGGTGACAACGCCTTCGAACTCAATGAGTTCCTCTTTATTGGCCATAGCCTACCTGATGATCAAATTGGAAAGGGGCAAATTATAGTCAATTTATTTGAATTTTACAAGGTGAAGCGTATGTAAACCTTTTAGATCTTTATTCATAAAAACTGTCGGACAATTGACAATCTTTTTTAACAAAAGAAGCAGAATATTGTTGTCAGTTTGGTCAATCAACGTTAATCTAAAATTGTTGTTATTGTTACAAGAACGTATCTACAGGGAAGGGCACTGAGTGGGTCAGTTAACAGATGCATCAGTTGTATTGCGCTTTGGTTATCAGGCAATTCGTAAAGCGGGATTGCCAACTGAAGAGATTCTAACAAAAGCAGGGGTAGCGCTAAATCAAATTGATACCAATGCCAGAACGCCATTAAGTGCGCAAAATGCATTTTGGATTGCTGCACAGGAAGTTAGCAATGATCCTGATATTGGATTGCATTTAGGTGAGCATTTACCACTCTATCGTGGTCAGGTGATTGAGCATCTATTTATTAGTAGTGAAACATTTGGTGAGGGTCTAAAACGAGCTTTAGCTTATCAGCGTTTGATCAGTGATGCCTTTGATGCCAAACTGGTGATTCAGGATGGACGCTGTTATTTAAGCAATGGCGAACAGTACTGGTCTGACAATCTGGTCAATCGCCATTTTTCTGAATGTGCGATGTCAGGTATTCTTCGCTTCTTTAAATTCATCACCGAAGGGCAGTTTCAGCCGATCTACATTGACTTTAACTTCAATGAGGGTGCGGATGATGATGAATATTTTCGAGTGTATGGCTGTCCTGTCAGTCTGGGTCAAAAAGAAACCCGCCTTTATTTTGATCATGCTGTGCTTGATTACCCATTGTGGCAAGCTGAACCAGAACTACTACAATTACATGAACAACTAGCGATTGAGAAGTTGCAGGAACTCGCCCGATATGATTTGGTGGGCGAGGTACGCCGTGCCATTGGTTCAACTTTAGAAAGTGGTGAAACTACGTTAGAAACAGTTGCAGCTCAATTAAGCATCACGCCACGACGCTTAAGAACACAGCTTAGCGAGGCGAATACAAGCTTCCAGCAAATCCTTTCAGATTATCGTTGCCGCCTAGCGAAGAAATTATTGGCGAATACCAATGAAAGTGTAGAAAGAATCGTGTATTTAACAGGTTTTTCTGAACCAAGTACGTTCTATCGTGCATTTAAGCGTTGGACGAATGAAACCCCTGTTGAATATCGTAAGCGTAAACAGCGTTAATTTTTCTAAGAAAAAAGCCTTATCTCTCGATAAGGCTTTTTTTATTCAGGCAGATTTAACCATTGGGGACCTAAAGGCAGCTGTGGTAAATCAAACTCATCAGGATAATAGGACTGAATAAAATATAAACCATCAGGTGGGGCGGTGATGCCTGCCGCTGTACGGTCTTCTGCGGCAAACATGGTATCGATATGATCAATCTCATACATACCTTGTCCGATTTCTAGTAAGCATCCCATGATATTGCGTACCATATGATGTAAAAATCCATCGGCTTGAATATCTAATACTAAATAGCGTCCATGTTCAAATAGACGGCAGTGTTTTACATGACGTATGGGTTGATTGGATTGACAGGCAGCAGCTCGGAAGGTCTCGAAGTTATGCGTTCCCTCAAATTTTGCTGCAGCGACCATCATCTTCGGTACATCTAATTTTTGATAAAGATGAGTGACTTGTTTATACAATAGTGCAGGACGGGTGGGTGCGTTATAGACGACATAACGATAACGTCGTGCAGTGGCTTTGAACCGTGCATGGAAGTTCTCATCCATGCATTTAATCCATTGAATTGAAATATCTTTTGGAAGTTGACTGTTGGTGCCACGAATCCAACCTTGTTCTGGGCGAATAGCTTCGGTGTCGAAATGAGCCACCATATTGGTTGCATGTACACCTGCATCAGTTCGTCCAGCACCATGCAGAATAATGGGCTCATTGGCAATACGGCTCAGTACTTTCTCGATGGTCTCTTGAACAGTTGCAACGCCAGGCTGCTGGGTTTGCCAACCACGGTATTGCGTGCCACAAAATTCAATACCGATTGCATAACGTTGCATGTTTTAACCTCAAATATTAATGCTGATGCCAATTCGCGAACCATTGTTCGTGGCTCGGATATTTTAAATAGATTTGCAAGACTTTTGCATATAAATCAGCATGGCTATGGCAATCATTGATTAAAACTTTGGCAGATTGAATCCATGAACTGACGGCATAGCGTTGATCTAGTTGCCCAAAGGTCACTTGGGTGCTGATAATAGGCAGACATTTTTTTTGATACAGTTGCTCAAACAGCATTAGAATTTCGTCATTTACTGCAATATTGCCTGTGCCAAATCCTTGTAGAATCAAGAAATTTGGTGGGTTAAGCAGAATATTTTTTAACTGTAGAATGAGTTGTTCTTTTGCAATTGGCTGCAACATCAAATTTAGGATGCTTAGTTCAGTTGCTTGCTGAATATATTCATTTTGAACAACAAGAAAATCTGCTGTGGTTTGACATCTTTGATCTGCTTTAACACCGACGAAAGCATCCAACTCAGTGGTATGTGCTTTTAAGGTCGTTTGTGCGTGAAAAACTTGTTCATGGAATGCAAGATAAACACCAGTTGGCAAAGTGAGGACTTGCTCTAATGCTAAATATAGGTTGCCTGTGGCATCTGTAAATTCACGGGTATCATTGCCTTCAACATTCAATAATGGGTATTGGCTACCTGTAATGATGGCATGACAAGAATGTCCCAAAAAACGAGCAAGTGTTGCTGCAGCGTAACTTAAAGTATCTGTCCCATGAATAATGACAAAATGTTGAAAACTATTGAGTTGCAATTGCTGGATTTGTTGTACCAACTTTAGCCAATCCGTTGCGGTGCAGGCACTACTGTCTTTGATACTAGGCGCAGCGAAGCATTCGACCTGTAAATGAGGTGGAATGATCTTAGCTAGTAAAGGTAGAAAATCCTGTTCTGGCATCGGCATCAATGGTTCGCCAACGCAACCAAACGTCCCACCCATATAAATTAAAGCGATTTTTTTCATCATAAAAAAAGCAGTCTGAGAGACTGCTTATATTAGACCGATCAAATTCAGGAAGCTATTTTATTCAGTAAACTTTGTGAATGTTGTTGTTGCTCTGCATTAAATGGTGGGCTATTTTTTAATAATTCACGTGCAGAATCATAAGCGCCCAATTCAATATATTGCTCAGCAAGTTCTAGATTGAGCTGTGCTTCATCAAGCTGTTGTAAATCAGGAAATGATTGTACAAGAGGGTCATTGATTGCAACAGATGTAGTTTGAAGCGAGGTTTGAATAGGTTCAAGTTCAACAACTGTTTCTGTAACTTCAACTTGCTTGTTTTCTGTCGGTTCAAAACTAAAATCTAACGTTGGCGCTGCTTCAGTTTTTTGTTCTGTAACTTCTAAGTTTGAAAAATTGAAATCTAATTCAGGTTTTGCTTCTTCAACTACAGGAGGGGATGCAGGTGCAGCATCTAAATTGAATGAGAATTCTAAAGGAGCAGACTCTTTATTCTCTTGTTGCTCGATTGTTGGCGTAGCTTCGGTTGTTTCCTTTTTCTCAAAGGAAAAATTAAAATCTAATGGCTGAACTTCTGGGACTGGTTCAACTGGTTTAGCTTCTTCTGCTGGTGCAACATATCCAGATTGTAAGTCATCAAATGATTGTGACGTTTTTGATGCCGCTAATGCGTCAAAATCTGCGTTGTTTTGCTCTTTTGCTAAAGTATCTGATGTACTGGTTTGCTGAAAATGGCTTGAGCTTGAACTGAAATCAATTGCATCAGGTTGTTTATTTTTTTCATATTCACGTTGTTTTGCTTCAGCAGCTTGAGCAATATCATCAAGTTTCAAAGCATGAATATGTTTGATCAATTGATCAATTGCAAAATCATCTTTTTGAGCTAAGTGAATATCAAGGAGAAATAAATATAACTCATGTTGGGAGTTATCTTGTTTTAAAATCTGATTGATTTGTGCTTCTGCGCTTTGATAATTGCCGCTTTGAATTTGCTGTTCAATTTTCTGGCGTAAAGACTCTGGAATCGCGGTTGCGGCGGCTGGAACAGATTCTTGTTCTTCACGTGCTAATGTCGTACGTGAAGTTTTAGTTGTAGCTGCTTTCTTCGCTGATTTTGCTGTAGCACCTTTTTTAGATGTTGCAGTAGTTTGGTTGTCACTGCGTTTTTTTAAAACGATTGCAACAACTAATACGACGATTAGCAGTACAATTATTATAGTTGACATGATCTATACCCCTTAAAGATAGAGCCGCTTTGGTGCAAATTTATGAGAATCTTCTCGTAACCTAGCGTGTTGGCTTTTTAGTTTCCTGCTGCACTTTCAACTGATCTTGTAACTCTGCAAGCCGAGCATTTAATAGCTGAATACGTTGTTCCTTGTTACGTAATGCCAATTCTAACTGTGTTACGTTTCTTTGTAATGTAACGGTTTTTTCTCGTGCTGTCATAACTTTTAATGATAAATCTGCACTGGTTTTTTGCTGTAATGTGTCTTTTTTCGCACTTCCATTGCTTGAATCTTGGTTACTTTCAGCGACCAGTGACATTTCCGCTTGCTGCAGGCGATATTTGGCTTGACCTGATCGAGGGTGTGTTGTCTGTGCTGCTATTTGATTTATTGCTGTATTCTGACGAGATGGTGTTGTATTTAGATTGAAATTTAAACGAGACCCTTGTCTTAAACGATTTGCATTGCCACCAATAAAAGCATGCTCATTCTGTGCTTTGATCTGATTCATAACTTTAGCAACAGGCTGTTGTGTTTGTGATGCGATTTGTTGCGCAATACTCCACAAAGATTCATTACGCTGCACGACATGCTGTTGAGCTGAGTTATTAGATGCAGTCATGGAATTGCTATTTGTGGCAGGTGCTTTCTTTTTAGCTTGTTGTGCAGTTTGTGTAGGTTGTTGTTTTTTAAATTTCTCTTGTGGTTCGGCTGGCTTTGTATCGAGAGGTTTTGATTTTTTTTCGATTGGTGTTTGTGGTTGACTCGCAGTTTGAACTGGCTGAGCTGCGACTTGAACAATAGGCTGTTTAGTCATGGTAGGCGTTGGATTTGATTCAATTTTTACTTTTGCAGTCGTATTTATATTATTTGTTTCGATTTTAGGGCTAATTTTTGCAGTTGCAGTGTCCTTATTTTGGCTTGGTATCGGCGTTGTAACAACGGATATTGCTACTGGAGAGCTTTGCTTTGATTGTGAGCTATTTAATATGGGTGGTAAAGCTGATGAGACATTTAATAAATTTTCTTGCTTTAAATTAAGCTCTTTTACATTTGTTGCAATCGGTGAACTGAAGCGAGTGCTTTCGGGTAAATTGAGCGCAATATCTTTTTCACTGACAATATATTTAGGTGAAAGTGTTTTTTCATTCGTAGCTGCTTTAGCGGATAGCGCTCTCGAACTTTGTCCTATAGGTTGCTTAATATGCTTTAAATGTGATGCACCACTTTCTTGTATTTTAAGAATAATATTAAGTTCACTGTCTGTCATTGGACGTATAGAAGTGATCACAATCACCCCTTCACCTTGTGAATTGCGACGTGTATAAAAATTTAGGCCACTCGGAGGCTGATGAGCAGCACCCATCATTAAAAGATCTTCAGGTGTTGCTAAGCCTACATCTAATTTTGCGGTAGGATCAGCTTGATGAAAACTCATTTCTGCGTAGAGTAATTCACCAGGTGCAGATTGGATTTGCAATGGATCGAGTGTAATCGCATAAAGGTGTTGCGAAGAAATGATGGCTAAAATGGCAACTTTTAATTTGTTATAAACAGTCATCTCGATCCATGAAAAAGTGATGTTTTAGTCAATTCAAAAGTATACATTACCGTGATGTAAATGAATTGTAAAATATTCATGTTTGATAAAAAACAAAAGCCGATCAAATGTGATCGGCTTTTGTTTTTTAAATGTTTTTGCTTAAGCGTTCTTGTATTCAACTAAAATACGAAGCATACGGCGTAAAGGTTCAGCAGCACCCCAAAGTAGCTGATCGCCTACTGTAAATGCACCTAAATATTCTTTACCCATATTTAGCTTGCGTAAACGACCTACAGGAACAGTTAAAGTACCTGTTACTGCAACAGGCGTCAGGTCAGTCATTGAAGCTTCACGAGTATTTGGAACCACTTTCGCCCATTGGCTAGAGTTACGAATCATGTCTTCAATTTCATCAAGCGCAACATCTTTTTTCAACTTTAAAGTGATTGCTTGTGAGTGGCAACGCATTGCACCGATACGAACACAGTGACCATCAATTGGAACGATTTGTTGATTACCCAAGATTTTATTGGTTTCAACTTGACCTTTCCATTCTTCTTTTGATTGACCACTTTCGAGTTGTTTGTCGATGTATGGAATCAATGAACCAGCGAGTGGCACGCCAAAGTTTGCTTTAGGGAAACCTTCACCACGTTGTAAGTCAGCAATTTGACGATCAATATCAAGAATCGCAGATTTTGGATCATCTAGTAATTCTTTAGTATTGTTGTACAAATAGCCCATACCCGTGATGAGTTCACGCATGTTTTGCGCACCAGCCCCAGAAGCTGCTTGGTAAGTCATTGAGGTAGCCCACTCAACCAAATTATTTTGGAAAAGTGAACCTAAACCCATCAACATAAGTGAAACTGTACAGTTACCACCAACGAAAGTTTTTGTTCCGTTGACTAAACCATCTTTAATCACATTTAAGTTTACTGGATCAAGTACGATAATTGCATCATCAGCCATACGAAGGGTAGACGCAGCATCAATCCAATAACCATCCCAACCTTCTGCTTTGAGTTTCGGGAATACATCAGAGGTATAGTCACCACCTTGGCAGGTTAAAATGACATCCATTTGTTTCAGACTGTTAATGTCTGAAGCATCCATAAGTGCTGGGGCAGTCTTACCACCAAATGAAGGCGCTTCGCCACCTGCATTACTGGTAGAAAAATAGAATGGCTCAATATGAGCAAAATCATTCTCTTCAACCATACGTTGCATAAGGACAGAACCCACCATCCCACGCCAACCGACCAGACCTACTTTCATGTCATTGTGCCTCGGTATTTCAAAAAACTTTTAAGGGGTTTGAGTGTATCAAAAGCGACCACAACTGCAAGCTTTACGTAAATAAAACGATAATTTAATTGAGTGGAATAATTTGTTTGTATTAGATAGAAAATTGATAAAGCCATAACTTTATTGAGAATCTAAGACATCCCCACGAGAAAAATGAACATGATATGGATTCAGATTTGTGCAGTATTGGTTATATGGCTTTCGTTTTGGTCATTAATCCCCAGAGATGAGTGGTGGTTTAGAGGTGCGGACTTTCCGCGCTTACAGATTCTGGCACTCGGTCTCTTCGCCTTTTTTGCAATGTTATTTGCCATTCCCGAATGGACCTTGACTACCGAGTTGTTGTTTGTTGGATTGGTCGCAGCAATCGCTTATCAGTTGAAAATGGTTCTACCATATACCCCGATTTGGAAAAAACAAGTTCAAAAAGTTAAGCCTGAGCAAATCAATGAAAACCAGCAAATCTCATTGCTGGTTGCCAATGTATTGACGCCAAATGATAAATATCATTTATTACTTGAGCATATAGACACATTAAAACCTGATGTTGTGCTGACATTAGAGTCAGATTCAAGTTGGCAAAATGCGTTAGTTCACATTGAACAAGATTATCCTTATCGCGTGCCCGTACCTTTAGATAACTTATATGGTATGCATCTGTATAGCCGCTTGCCATTGCACGATACAGAAGTGAAATTTATCTTAAGTGATGAAATTCCATCTATACACGCTTCGGTAACATTACGTTCAGGTATCCAAGTACAGTTATATTGTTTACACCCTAAACCACCAAGCCCAACTGAAGCTAAAGATTCAACTTTAAGAGATGCCGAGCTTTTAATTATTGGCGATCGAATAAAAGATTTGGATGAAAGTTGTATTGTCATGGGGGATCTTAATGATGTGGCATGGTCACGCACCACGCGATTATTTCAACGAATCAGTGGTTTGCTAGATCCACGGGTAGGTCGCTATTTCATGAATACTTTTCACGCAGATTATCGGCTTTTACGTTGGTCTTTAGACCATATCTTTCATAGTACCGACTTTGGCCTAGTGGAAATGAAACGTTTATCTCATATAGGTTCTGATCATTTTCCAATTTATGTCGTTTTACAGACGGGTCGTATTTTTGAGCAACAGCAGGAAGAACTAGAACAAAGCGCTGAAGATGAACAAGAGGCTCAAGAAGCGATTCGGGATGGTATAGAAAAAGCAGAACAAGAGCACAAGCAAGTTGTTGATGAATTGGCTCAGCCTTATAAGTGACTCAATAGAATGAAATGGCAAATATCGTGATGTAAGCAATATCGTACATTGATTTAAGTCTACGGCGAATAGTCTAGTTTGATCAAAAGATTTATTCTAGATACATCAGCACATGGACGCAGGAATGGATTTCCGTTTAAGGATAGCGACGCTGAGATGGAAAATGCATTATGGATATGATGCATGCGATGGAAGCAAGATAATAACAAAGATGTGAAAGCACAACCTCATTTGCCCGAGTTTTGCAGGATGCGAAACTCGGGTTTTAATTTTCTCTAAATATTAATAAATTTTTTCGTAACCTTCTGCTCGGGTTTTGAATCTACGGTGAAACCACATCCATTGAGTTGGTGCGATACGCAATTGAGCCTCAATGATTCTATTCACCCGAATTGCATCATCGAGTTCATTTTCACTCGGCATATTTTCAACAATAGGCTCAATCAAAACTTTGTATTGTGGATTACGAACATCACCATAACGATAAAAATAAAGCGGGATTGCAACAGATTTGGAGATTTTTAATAGACGACGATGTGCAGTAACAGTGGCAGCAGGAACACCGAAAAAAGGTGCCATGACACCTTGTTTTAAGCCAAAATCTTGGTCTGGACTATACCAAATCGCACCGCCATCTTTTAAGCGACGAACCAAGCCACGCATATCATCATGATCAATTTGCTGTTGATAAATGGTTGCGCGACAACGATAAATCAGCATATCCAACATCGGATTATTCTGAGGACGATAGACCACATCAGGCTCAAAATATTGAGCACAAATATAACCACCGGCATCCAATAAAGTACTGTGTGTACCTAGCAATAAGATACCTTTGCCTTGAGCTTTGGCTGAGTTAATGTGCTCTAGACCTTCAATACTATGGCGTCCTTTAAACCAATTTGGACAATACCAAGCATTCAATGTTTCAAATACACCCAACATCATGTCGACAAACACTTGTTTTGCTTGTGCTTCAACCTCAACAGGAGACCATTCAGGGAAGCAAACTTCCAGATTTCTGATTGTGGTTTTTCGACGTGATTTGAGCAAGTGCCAGCATAATGAGGCTAAACCATGTGCCAAGCGCCATTGAATTGCCCAAGGTAAGATTGCTAAGAGCATGAGAAAAGTGATGGCGATCCAGATTTTCCAATACTTAGGGAGTAAAAATTCCCATTGAAACTCACCAGGAATATAAGACGATTGTTGGCTCATAAACTAGAAATATGAATGATATTGAATTTTGAAGCAGTGTAACATGAAGTCAGTTTTACGACTTTAAATCTAAAAGATAAAGCACAGCCTTTTTGTGTATAGATAAATAAATATTTTGATCAGGAGACCATGTTAAAACAGATAAGCATACTTAAGGGAGATATTACCCAAATCGCGTTTAAAGTGATTAATGACGAGTTAAAACAAAGTCAGTCAGTCCAAGAAGTAGTTTTTGTTTGTTTTGATGATGAAAATTTTAATATTTATCAGTCATTAAAAGATGATTTTGAAATCTAAGCATTCATTGGATTTTAATAGAGCATCTATCATTTTATGGATAGATGCTCATCATCTGATTAATTGCCTTTCGACATATTTTCTAAGATGTCCCAACGTTCCAATTTCTCAAGCAAAGATTCTTCAATTTCTCCTAAACGTTGACTCGCTAAAGTTGCAGCATTAGCGTCAGAGACAAACCAAGAACCATCTGCAAGTTTTGCTGAAAGTTCGGCTTGTTCTTTTTCTAGCTTTTCCATCTCAGCAGGGAGTTGCTCTAACTCACGCTGATCTTTATAACTCAGCTTGACCTTCTTTGGTGCTGATGCTGCGGCAGCCGCTGCTTCTGCTTTGGCTTGTGCTTTTTTCACATCACTTTTCTGATCAACCACTTTTTGGTCAGGGCGTTGTTCCAAGTAATCTTGATAGCCACCAATGTACTCATCAATATTGCCCTTACCATCGAATACCCAAGTCGAAGTCACAACATTGTCCATGAAAGCACGGTCATGCGAGATCAGTAACAAAGTACCTTTGTAGTCAGACAGCATTTCTTCAAGCAACTCAAGTGTCACCATATCCAAGTCATTGGTTGGCTCATCCATCACGATTAAATTCGATGGCTTGAGTAACAGTTTTGCTAATAGGATACGGTTTCTCTCACCGCCAGACAGTGCTTTGACTGGCGTACGGGCACGTTCTGGCGAGAATAAAAAATCTTGCAAATAGCTATAGATATGACGGCGGTTACCATTCACATCGACAAAATCAGAACCTTCAGACACGTTGGCCATCACGGTTTTTTCAAGATCAAGTGCATTACGCAGTTGGTCAAAATAAGCCACTTCCAGTTGAGTACCTGTTTTCACCGCACCGCTATGTTCTATTTCACCTAAAATCGCTTTAATTAGGGTCGTTTTACCCACACCATTATCGCCGACTAAACCGATACGATCACCACGTAATACGATTGCTGAGAAGTCTTTAATTAACGGCTGCTCACCATAACTGACGCTTAGGTTCTCAATCTCAAACACCAGCTTACCAGAACGATGAGCTTCTTGTGTCGCCATGCTGACTTTGCCCTGCTGTGAACGACGCGCTTTAGATTGTTCACGTAAGTCTTTTAAGGCACGGACACGGCCTTCGTTACGGGTACGGCGTGCTTTAATCCCTTGACGAATCCACGCTTCTTCTTCTGCTAATTTTTTATCGAATAAAGCATTTTGTTTTTCTTCAGCTTCCATTTGCTGAGCTTTGAGCTCTAAATAGCGTGAATAATTGCCTTCATAACCACGTAAAATACCACGATCGAGTTCAACAATACGTGTTGCAATGCTATCTACGAAAGAACGGTCATGTGAAATAAATAAAAGAGTTAGATTATTTTGATCAAGTAAGAACTTTTCTAACCATTCGATACTTTCAACATCCAGATGGTTTGTCGGTTCGTCCAGTAATAACACATCAGGTTGGGTAAGTAGGGCACGTGCCAAGAGCACACGACGTTTACGTCCACCTGATAGGTCCGCTAAATCTGCATTTGGATCTAGCCCCATTTTACCTAAAATGGTATTTACTTTGTTTTCAAGTGCCCAACCATCGAGCTGATCGAGCTTGTGTTGTAACATGCCCATATGGTCGCAGGCTTCCATATCGCCTAATACACAGGCATCACTTGCTTCATGATAGGCTTTGAGTACGGTTGCAGCTTCTCCTGCGCCATCAGCAACAATATCGGCCACTTTGCCTGAATCCATCGGCACGTCTTGGGCTAACATTGAAACAGTTAAACCATTTTGAATCGAAACTTCACCTGTATCAGGTAATAAACTTCCCTCAATCAGTTTTAATAAAGTAGACTTGCCTTCGCCATTACGACCAATTAAACAGACTCGTTCGCCACGTTCTAGGTTAAAGTTCGCGCCGTCGAGTAGGGCAGGTCCGCCAAATGCGAGATGGACATCCCTTAAAGTAATGTAGGCCATAATGTTTCCTAAGAGTTCAGATGAGGTCTGAAATGACTAAACCACAAAAAATTGATGATCACGCGTCATTGTCCGCACCCATTGAAGATTTGCAAGTCCGAATTGCATTTTTAGACGATTTAGTTGAACAATTAAATCAACAGCTCGCAATTCAGACTCAAGAAATTGCAATTTTAAAAAAACAAATGCAACTTTTATATCGTCGAGTGGAGTCTTCTGATTTATCGGAAGGGATTGCGCCTTTTGATCCAATGAGTAATAAACCACCACATTATTGATGGTGATAATATTGAATAATAAAGGTGTAGTTTTAAAGTTCGTCATTCATTGAATGAATGATATTTTAAAACTTTAAATTAATAAGCTTAAATTATAATTATATTTCCGAGTTTAACTCTTATTCCGAATACAATTGTAAGGAAAACTTGCCTTTTTCATTCAACTTATGTAACGCTAATAAAAGGAAGTTTTGGGCACCTTTAATGAGTAATGTTGGAATTTGGATAACTGTTGCCATTGTGCTATTTGTACTTGGCTCTATTTTTGGCTTACGTGTCAGTCCAAGAGAAAAAGCACTCGGTTTAATGCGAGATCAAGCTCGCAAAATGGGATTACACCCACGACTCATCGTTGCGCCTGAGTGGACGAAAATTCCAATGGCATCTGAAAAACGCGCCAGTATGGTTGCTTATTATAGTGTGCTTATTCCGGATGCTCGCTTAGCACTTATGCGTGCAAGAGTTGTTGATGGCAAGCTTCAGGTTGTGCAGGGTGATCAGAAATTTAATGATTTACCCATTGCATTAACAGGAGTTTATGCTATTGATATGCAGGCAAACTGTGTCGGGCTATATTGGGATGAAGAAACTGATTTAAGAGCCACTCAGCTTGAAGCAATCAAAGCATATTTACATGAATTAGCTCAGCGCTAATTATTTGATTAATTATAGGAAAAACGATTTATTATGGCGAATACTCCACGCTCTGCTTCAGAAAGCACAGCAGCTCCTACACCTGCTGCAAAGAAACGTGCCTTAGTGATTGTGGAGTCGCCTGCAAAAGCGAAAACAATTAATAAATATTTGGGTTCACAATATGTGGTGAAGTCATCGGTGGGTCATGTCCGTGATTTACCGACAGGAGGCGGGGCGAAATCCACTGAAAAGAAGCCCGCAACTCGTACTAAACTGACCGATGAACAGAAAGCCGAAAAAGCCCAGTCCGCACTGATTAATCGTATGGGTGTCGATCCCGAGCATGACTGGATTGCACATTACGAAGTGCTCCCAGGCAAAGAACATGTGGTTGCCGAACTAAAAAAACTCGCCAAAGATGCAGATGCTATCTATCTCGCAACGGACTTGGATAGAGAAGGGGAAGCGATTGCTTGGCATTTAAGAGAAGTGATTGGTGGGGATGATAGTCGCTACCATCGTGTCGTCTTTAACGAAATTACCAAGAATGCCATTCAAGAAGCATTTAAACAGCCAACACGACTTGATTTAAACCGTGTGAATGCTCAACAGGCGCGTCGTTTCCTCGATCGTGTGGTGGGTTTTATGGTGTCGCCATTACTCTGGGAAAAGATTGCCCGTGGTCTATCGGCAGGACGTGTGCAGTCAGTTGCTGTGAAACTGGTGGTTGAACGTGAACGTGAAATCCGTGCATTTATCCCAGAAGAATACTGGCAAGTTTTTGCAGATACCATTTCCAAGAAAGAAGACATTCGCTTAGAAGCGGTTAAGCAAGCAGGTAAAACACTCAAGCTTAAAAATAAAGCCGAAACTGATGCCTTACTCAGTGTATTGAAAGATGCTGAATATAAAGTGGCATTGCGTGAAGACAAACCCACCAAAGTTAATCCAAGTGCCCCGTATATCACTTCAACTTTACAACAAGCAGCGAGTACGCGTTTAGGTTTCTCTGTAAAGAAAACCATGATGCTGGCGCAGCGTTTGTATGAAGGTGGTTTTATTACTTATATGCGTACCGACTCAACTTTCTTGAGCGATGACGCGGTGAATATGGTGCGTAACCATATTCAGCAAAATTTTGGTGAAAAATACGTGCCTGCCAAGCCAAACCGTTATGGCAATAAAGCAGGCGCGCAAGAAGCGCATGAAGCGATTCGTCCATCAGATGTCGGATTGACGGGTGACAAACTTGCAGGCGTCGAGCGTGATGCACAGCGTTTATATGATTTGATTTGGCGTCAATTTGTTGCTTGTCAAATGACACCAGCAGAATATTTATCTTCAACCTTGACTGTTGAAGCGTCAAATGTTGAGTTAAAGGCGAAAGGCCGCACACTGGTATTTGATGGTTTTACCCGTGTTCGTGGTGCCAATAAATCAGATGATGATATTTTATTGCCTGCGGTAAAAGTTGGTGAAGTTCTTAAGTTAGAAAAACTTGATCCGAGTCAGCATTTTACCAAGCCACCTGCACGCTTTACTGAAGCGTCTTTGGTGAAAGAGTTAGAGAAAAAAGGCATTGGTCGTCCATCGACTTATGCTGCAATTATTTCAACGATTCAAGAACGTGGTTATGTAAAATTGGAAAACCGTCGTCTCTTTGCAGAGAAGATGGGGGAGATCGTTACAGACCGTTTGGATGAAAGTTTTAATAACTTGATGAATTACGCCTTTACCGCAGATTTAGAAGGCCAATTAGACCGTGTCGCAATGGGTGAGCGTAACTGGAAAGAGTTACTAGATACATTCTATGGCGATTTCAAGAAACGTTTGACCAATGCGCAGGGTGAAAGCGGCATGCGCCGTAATCAGCCAGTCGAAGTGGCGGATGTGGCTTGTCCTGAATGTTCACGTCCAATGCAGATTCGTACAGGAACTACAGGTGTATTTCTGGGATGTTCAGGTTATAACCTGCCACCGAAAGAGCGTTGTAAAGGCACACTCAACTTAACGCCTGTCGAGTCTTTGGCGGCATTGTCGGATGATGATGGTGCTGAAACAGCAGACCTGATGTCGAAACATCGCTGTCCTAAATGCGGTACTGCAATGGACAGCTATGTGGTGGATGGTGGCCGTAAACTGCATGTCTGTGGTAATAATCCAGACTGTGATGGCTACGAAGTTGAAGAAGGCGAATTCAAGATCAAGGGTTATGATGGCCCAACCATTCCATGCGATAAATGTGATGGCGAAATGCAGCTTAAAACAGGTCGCTTTGGTCCATATTTTGCCTGCTCAAGCTGTGATAATACCCGTAAAGTGTTGAAGAATGGTCAGCCTGCACCACCGCGTGTTGATCCAATCAAAATGGAACACCTACGCTCAACCAAACACGATGATTATTTTGTATTGCGTGATGGTGCGGCAGGTCTGTTCTTAGCCGCCAGCAAATTTCCGAAAATTCGTGAGACCCGTGCACCAAAAGTGGCTGAATTACGCAGTGTGGCTGAGCAGCTTGATCCGAAGTATCAGTTCTTGTTAGAAGCACCAGATCTTGATCCTGAAGGCAATCCAACGGTGGTGAAATTCAGCCGTAAGAACCAAGCACAATATGTGGGTTCTGAAACCGCTGAAGGCAAGCAGACCAAGTGGAGTTTGGTGTTCCAAGATGGGAAATGGGTAGAAGCTTAAACATTAAAGTTTAAAAAATGCTGGCGATTGCTGGCATTTTTTATTGAACAAATAAAAAGAAAAATTAATTTTGATTGGGGTGAAATGCATGTGGAAAAATATTCGAGTCGCTTGCTTACTACTGGTGTTGTTGATTGTTGCAGTCAATGCTTATCGTGATCAAAATCAGGATTGGAATCAGCCGATTAATGTATTGTTGCATCCGATTAATGCCGATGGGTTGCCTACAACACAGCAGTATATTCAAACATTGCAGCAAGATGATTTTGCTGAGGTGAAGCAGTATCTAGAAAAAAATAGCCAGCAATATCGAGGGCAAAGCAGCTACTTTATGGTTCAAATCGGAAGGGAATTGCAACAAGCACCACCGAAGATGTCTGAGCAGCTAAGTATTCTGGATAATATTCTATGGAGCCTAAAGTTTCGCTTTTATGCATGGAAGCAGCATCAATCGATTGATGGTTCACCAAGTTTAACTCTATATCTGAATTTCTATGATCCGAAGCAAAATCGGGAACTCAAGCACTCAACTGCGCTGGAACGTGGACGAATTGGTTCAGTCAATCTGTTTGCCTCAGCTAAACAGACACAGCAAAATAATGTAGTGTTAGTGCATGAGTTATTGCACGCTTTTGGCGCGACCGATAAATATAATTTGAACAATGGTGAACCTATTTTCCCGATTGGTTATGCACAGGCGGATAAGCAACCTTTGTATCCACAAATTGAGGCGGAAATCATGGGAGGGCGTATCCCACTTTCAGAGCATAAAAGTAAAATGCCAAATGACTTGGAACAAACCGTGATTAGTGTGCTGACCGCGCAGGAAATTGGCTGGATCAAGTAAATTGTGGATAAGTTTTGACTTATCCATATCTTGTAAAACAACAACCTCAATAAAAAATTATGGAATAAAACACTGGTTTTTCAACATTTTGTCATGAATTGTCAACATGCCTTATACAGAGTTAGGTCTAAAACACGCTCAATATATACATAGCACATTGATGATAAAAGAGTAAATCATGATGAAAACAGTGGGTAATGATCTGGTTCGCAATCAGCTACACGCTGATCGTAAATGGTATCTGTTATTGGGTGTGTTATTGGTTATTTTTGGCCTAATGCTTTTAGCAGCGTTACCATTTGCAACATTATCTGCCGTCTTGTTGTTTGGTGTGTTAATGATGTTGGGTGGTATTTTGCATTTTGTTGCCGCATTTATGGTGTTTAAAGGGGGCACACGTTGGTTGTGGGCTTTGTTTGGTGTGCTATATCTAGCCGCTGGTTACTTTGCTTTTACCACACCTGTGATTACTGCAGTGATGCTCACCAGTTTTTTGTCGATTGCATTAATTATTGCGGGGATTATCCGTAGTGTAAACGCATTTATCCTGAGACCAATTTCAGGCTGGGGCTGGGTACTCTTCTCGGGCGTACTCACCCTGTTAACAGGTGTCCTGATCTTATCATCACCTGATTCACCGTTCTGGGTATTGGGAATGTTCCTTGCAATTGATATTTTATTTCAGGGAATTAACTATCTAACCTTTGCGAGTGCAATTAAGCAGTTACCCCATAGTTCAACCACAGTTTAATTTATGGTTCATTTGACAAGTGAGAGCATGTGTCTTACATGCTCTTTTTGTTTTGTAGCAGGAAACATTTGCATGTGCCTAGTCTGTTAAAATATCGATTCATTTTTGCTTGACCGATTGTATGACACTTGCCGCCCTGATTGATGAACTGAATCCACAACAAAAACAGGCTGCCACCACAACAGCGCAAAACTGTTTGGTCTTGGCTGGAGCAGGTTGTGGTAAAACCAAAACCATCGTGGCAAGAGCAGCATATTTAATTGATCAAGGTTTAGCTTCACAACAAATTCAGATTCTAACTTTTACCCGACGTTCAGCAAGTGAAATCGTGACACGTGTTGAACAACATATGGGCGCACAGGCCAAAGGTTTACGTGCATCAACCTTTCATACTTTTTGTATGTATCTATTGCGCCGTAATCCACGGGCTTTTGGGCTGACCCAGTTCAGTATTATTGATCGAGATGATCAGTTGTTGATGTTCCGCTTATTGCGTGGTAAAGATAAGGGCAATGTCTTGCCGAAGGCTGCAGAATTGTGCGATCTGTATTCTTATGCGCGGAATACTAAAACCAAATTGTCAGATGCATTGGTTGAGCAGTTACCCCAAGCGGTTGAGTATAAAGCTCAAATTGCTGAATTGATGAAAGCCTATGAGCAACGCAAGCAAGAACGTAATTTTCTAGATTATGATGACATCCTATCTATTGTTGCTGTGCATTTGCAAAGTTCACCAGAGTTAGTGAAGTGGGTCACTGGTTTCTGCTCTGCCTTATTAGTTGATGAAATGCAGGATACTAATCCACTGCAATGGGCTTTGCTTCAGCCTTTAGTTGGCAAGGTAAAACTGTTTTGCGTAGGGGATGATGCACAATCCATTTATGGCTTTCGTGGCGCAGATTTTGAAAATATCCATCATTTTAAAGAACGTGTACCCGATGCTGAAGTACTGACTTTGGAAATGAATTATCGTTCGACCCAAGGTATTTTGGATTTATCCAATTGGCTGCTGGAGCAGAGCCAAATTGAATATGACAAGCATCTACAGGCTTATCGGGGCAAAGGGTTAAAGCCACAACTGCATATCTTGAGTAATGAGTTTGAGGAAGCCAATTGGATTATTCAGGACTTGAATCGTCGTCATATGCAAGGTGCGGCTTGGGCAGAACATATGGTGTTGCTGCGCTCAGGTTTTAGTGGGCGTTATTTGGAAGGTGCTTTAATTGCAGCCAATATCCCTTATCGTTTTGTTGGTGGGGTAAAACTGCTTGAATCGGCGCATGTCAAAGATGTATTGAGCTTGCTTCGGGTCAGCGTTAACCCACAAGATGATTTAGCCTGGATGCGTTTCCTGACGCTTTGGGATGGTATTGGTGATGTCGGTGCCAGTAAGTTGGCACAGGCCTTAATTCAATTGCCTGATCTAGATGAACGTTGCAAACGTTTAGAACGACATGGCAAAGTGCCACAACAGGCAATTCTGATTTTAAAACAGCTTGATGTGTTACAGCAGCAAGTGGAAGCCTGTATTGGCTTGGCGTTGGATGCTTTGACGGAACAACTGGAAAATAACTATAAAAGCAAAGACTGGAAACGCCGAGTCAAAGATTTTGATTTGGTGAAACAATTAGCACGTAAGCATCATTCACTTGGTGAATTTTTAGAAGAATATGTACTTGATCCAATTTCTGTTTCAGAAATTGATAAAACACCTGACCAAGACTTAGTGACACTGATTACCATCCATTCAGCCAAGGGTGCTGAACAAAAGGTTTGTTATGTTCCACATGTATCTCCCAATCAATATCCTCATGCACGCGCACAAGGCGATTTTGATGATGTGGAGGAGGAGCGTCGTGTGCTTTATGTGGCCTTAACACGTGCAGAAGATGAATTGATTTTGACCAAACAGAATTTAAATTTATGGTCACAAGATCAATATGATGAGTTAGGAAGAAAAATAGAAAGTTACTTCCTCAATGATTTACCTCAACATTTAGTCGATGTTCAGATTCATCGGGATATTCCACGTGCCTACGGCCAAAGCAATCATTCTCGTACGACTACAATCAATTTAGGTTTTGGGATTGATTTCGATTAAACTAGGCAGATTCAAATTCTTTTGATTCTGCAATGAATCATCTTTTAGGTTTTAGCATGAAAATTTTAGTTCGTAATTTAGACCGTAATGTGACTGATGCGGAAATTCTCGACTTATTTAAAGCATATGGAAAAGTTGAGTCTTGTGTCGTGGTCAAAGACGAAGCAACGGGTAAATCGAAAGGTTTCGGTTTTGTTGAAATGCCAAATCCACGTGAAGCGATTAAAGCAATTAAAGGTTTAAACACCTTGAAAGTAAAAAGCCAAGGCATTCGTGTCAAAGCTGCGGATGATAAAGCTTAATTATCAATGTTAAAGCCATATACTGCTTTATCAATGGTTGCACCAAATGCTGAACGAATAGCCAAGAAAATTAAAACGCTTGAGATTCGCTCATAGCAACCTCGAATGTTGCCACTGAAAAATTTGATGATTGTAGAGAATCAACACTTTCTTTTGAATGATGGGGATGAAGACGTTGGTTTTGCCGTTGCATTGGTGGATATTGAATCAGTGCATCCATGGCAATCTGATGAAGTTGATGCAGCTTGTGCAACGTATTGGGCTGAAGGATATTTGGCTTGGCTCATCAGTAATATTCGCCCTGTCGCCCAACCTCTACATACAATAGCAAAACGTAAACTTTATCGTATTGAATTGATGTTGTGAGTGCTATTTGTTTCAGCATCAATTCGCTTTACAATCAGTCTTGATTTAAATGAACTGAAAAAGGGATTTATTATGTCTCGTGTTGCTCGCTACCATGCTGATCGTACCAATCAAAAATTGTATTTTGCCCGACTTGCATGTCAACAAGCTGAGCAAACTGAACATATTCAACAAGCGCAGGCATATCGTGAGGCAGCAGTATTTCATTTACACGGGGCAATTTTAGCGTTTTTACAAGAATTGGTGCGCTATTATCGTTTAAATGATTTGCAACCGACGTTTAAGTCGATTGAAGAACAGATGGCAGTTAAAGGACAAGTCTCACCAGAAGTTTCAGTATTACAGCAACTTGCTAAAGATGGTTTTATTGCAGAACTCAAACGTGCGTATCGTTTATGTCAGTACGCACCCGAGCCAACAGCACCAGAGCCTGAAAATGAGACCTCATCGAATTTGATTATTAAGGTGACTCAAAGTCCTCAAGCATGGTTACCCGATGCGAAAATATTACGAGAATGGCATAGAGAATTAAGCCATTTGATTGACGGTTTTCGCAATGAAATGGTTGAGTTTTAATTCGAGTACAACATAGACTTGAAATATGAGTGAGTAGCACTTATATAAATAAGACGTGAGATTGCAAAGTGCAGTAGCGCTTTGCCACCATGTAGAAACATGGAGTAATGTATGTCAATGCAACAGTTAAAAGAGTTATTTGGTAGCCAAGAAGCCGTTCTCGAGTTAGTTCAACTTGAAGGTGGAGAGCTTGCCTTGCGTAATGCTGGTTCGGAAGCAGAACCTTTGGTTAAAATTCAATTTAGTGAAGATGTTAAAAAGATTTTGGGTGATCAGACGCCAACCGTTGCACAGCATATGATCCAAGCCGCTTTATTTGGTTTGTTGGAAAAACAGATGAATCAGTTACAAGCAGAAGTTATTGATGAGCAACCACAGCACTTTAGCTAAAAGAACTGTAATATTTCACTCTAATCTAAAAATGATTTAAAAAGGAGTCCTAAAATGCGACTCCTTTTTTTATTGCTTATGTTACTTAGATGAATACAGATTTTATTACAATTAATTCAGTTGGTATAAAGAGATGTAGACTATAAATAAAAGCTTATGGTTCTCGCTACGAAATGAAAGTTATAGTCATAAAATGTGCTTTAATTTTGCAATCAAATACTTTGTTTCATATATTTTTAATGGATTAGCTATCAATAAATTGCAAAAAATTAAAGCTTTATTAAATGTAAAAAATATTGGGATTGAATAAAAAATATCATAAACTCAATTTTTATTTGCTTACTATAAAAAGAGAGCTTACATGCAAAGTAATAATCCAATTTTAACTCGGGTGGAAACCTATACTGATATAACTGAGCCAATGACCATTCAAGGTGCTATTCAGAAGTCAGTATTATTGACAGTGATTGCAGCTGTATTGGGAATGGCACTATTTTTCTATTGTGCAATCACTGCTAATCTTTCAATTGCGTATGCTGCAACAATTGTTGGAATTATTGGGAGCTTAATTTTAGCTTTGATTACCACTTTCAAATCAAATACTGCACCAGCTTTAGCAATTCCTTATGCATTATTTGAAGGTGCATTTTTAGGCGGTATTTCTTTTATTTTTCAACTGAAGTTTCCTGGTGTTCCTTTACAAGCTTTGCTTGCGACCTTTGTTACAACCTTGGTTTTATTTGCGTTATATAAATTCCAAATTATTCGTGCGACTGAAAAATTTAAGGCAATTGTAATTTCAGCTTCTATTGCGATTGCTTTAGTTTTTGTTGTGCAGATCGTTTTACGTTTGATCTTTGGTTCAAGTATTCCTTATATTTTTGAAAGCAATTGGTTAGGTATTGGTTTTGCTGGATTTGTTGCTGTAATTGCTTCACTGAACTTAATTTTGGATTTTGATCTTATTGAAAATGCAGCAGCACAACGTGCTCCTAAAGCATTTGAATGGGTATGTGCGATTGCTTTACTTGCGACTTTAGTGTGGATGTACTATTCATTCATGCGCTTATTAAGCCTAATTCAAGGTGATGATTAAATTTGAATTGATATAAAACATAAATCGTCTTCATATGAAGGCGATTTTTTTATGCAAGATTGTAAAAAAGGTGGATTATGCAATTCCGAAAAATCAGGAATCTTGGCATGATGTGGTGAAAATTTTTCGAGTGAGAATAAGATGTCACAAGGACTTTTAGCTGGTAAGCGTTTTTTAATTGCTGGTATTGCAAGTAAATTATCAATTGCTTTCGGTATTGCGACAGCATTACACCGTGAAGGCGCAGAGTTAGCATTTACTTATCCAAATGAAAAGCTAAAAAAACGTGTTGATGACTTTGCAGCACAGTTTGGTTCAACTCTGGTTTTTCCTTGTGATGTAGCGATTGATGCAGAAATTGACAATACTTTTGTCGAGTTGGCAAAACATTGGGATGGTTTAGACGGTGTTGTGCATTCGATTGGTTTTGCACCTGCACATACGTTGGATGGTGACTTTACCGACGTGACGGATCGTGAGGGTTTTAAAATTGCACATGACATTAGTGCGTATAGCTTTGTTGCGATGGCTCGTGCTGCTAAACCATTATTACAAGCACGTAAAGGTTGTTTACTAACCTTGACTTATCAAGGTTCTGAGCGTGTGATGCCAAACTATAACGTGATGGGTATGGCTAAAGCGTCTTTAGAAGCGGGTGTTCGTTATTTAGCACTAAGCTTGGGTAAAGAGGGGATTCGTGTGAATGCGATCTCTGCGGGTCCAATCCGTACATTGGCAGCTTCTGGTATTAAGTCATTCCGTAAAATGTTAGATGCTAATGAAAAGATTGCTCCGCTACAACGTAATGTAACGATTGAAGAAGTGGGTAATGCAGCGTTATTCCTTTGCTCACCGTGGGCTTCAGGTATTACGGGTGAAATCCTTTATGTTGATGGTGGTTTCAATACTGTCGGTATGAGCCAGTCAATGATGGATGATGAATAATTTAGATTAATCTAAATTATTGAATAAAGCCGCTTTATAGCGGCTTTGTTTTTTTGAAGAGGGTGGGTTCTTTAAAAGTATAACGCCCGCAACAAGGGAAAAATTGAAGCGCAGCTGAAATTTTGTCCCTGTGCTTGCGCTTGTTAAATATTCTCTGCTACGGGCGAGAATATAGCTCGCGTACCATCCTCATGATCAAAAACATGACCACCAGCTCTCTTGACTCGCAACTCTTCCAAACCTTTATCTATCTCTTCGATCTTATCTGGATTCGATTTATAAAGTGTTTTCTTAATCTTCTCTAGAGTTGCGTAAATAATGTCAGACATTAAATCCAGATGTTCATTTATGCCTGATAGTAAATTTACAGATATCTGTGATAGATCATTGTTATTAATATAATTAAGATGCAGCCCTCTCATATCGAATCTTACTGGGACGAAAGAAAGAACGTCTTCCTTTTGCTTATCTATATAGTCAATGCTATGAGCCCCTAGCTTATGCCTGATATCACGGATTTCAAGCTTCTCTAGTCTATCTCGGAAAGCAGACTGCTCTGAAAGTTGGCAAAGTTTACAAATAGTAAAAACCGCTTCTTGCTGGATGTATGTTGAATTCAAAGCCCCATACAATCTGAGGTACTTCTCGCCGACTTCGTTGTACCTCGAAACACCTTCCATGCCGAATCTTAAAAAATGATCAAGCGATAAGGAAGTATCACCGATAAGATCCATTCCTGAGCAGAGAAAACTCCAATCTTTGCCGTCATTCAATTTCAGTGATCGCTTTGCATAGCAAGGGAACGACTCTTCTTCCCTTGGACCCTTGGCAAGTCGCCCATTAATAAGGTTACGCAAGAAATCCACATGATCATATAGTGCTTTCGCTTTGGGACTATGCATAAATTCTCCTTGAAATTTAACTATAGTTACACGGGAAATTTGCCACATAACCAAAATGAAAATACCGTATAATTAATTTTGTGCTTATCCAATATAACTCTGTACACGACAAATTTCATAGGGCCCTTGTCCTATCAGGCTTTTTCTTCCTTAAAATTGCGAGCACTTTCTTAAATTCTTCTTTTTTTCCAA
>NZ_KB850011.1:1348985-1454146 GCF_000369425.1 Acinetobacter sp. NIPH 284 | reverse complement strand
AAAACATTTTACATGTGACTTGTTCCACTTTAGATATTTGTTTAAGATGAGATGTAACTCATTGAAATGTGTCATCATATTCGTCGTCAGAAAACAAGTATTATGCCATTATTTCAATGAGTTATCTTCTTTTGTCGTGTACAAAGCCAATATAATTATATTTTGATCAGCATATAAAACCGTAATAGTTAAATCAATACAAAGAAGTTGATGATTAAAACTTTAAGTGAGTAAATAATATCAACTCGTGTGCTATTGTTCAGGCAGTTCTTTTACAGGACTTCCGCCAAGCGCTTGCATTAAAGTTACATAGGCATTGTATTGACTTTGCTTGGTTTCAACTAAGCTGAGTCGTGCATTACGTGTAGTCGCTTGCGCATCTAGTAAGTTTTTTAATGCGATTGCACCGTTACGATAACGAACTTCGGTTAGTCGCTCGGTCTTGTTCGCAAGTTCGACATTGCGTTGTTGCAGTTGTACTTGCTGATTCAGTTGAGTGCGATTTGATAATGCATTTTCGACATCAGCAAAAGCTTCGTATAAGGTTTGCCGATATTGAATAATCGCTTTTTCATACTCAAGATCACTAATCGCAATATCTTTCTTCATATCATTATATTTAAGAAAAGGTAGGCTCAGGCTTGCACCTAAAGTTAAAGCAGGGTTCTTTAACAGTTGTGTTAAAGAGGTGCTAGAAGAACCTAGATTTCCCGTCAAATTAATCGATGGATAATAGCTGGCTTTGGTTGCATCTTTATTGGCTAAGGTTTTGCGTAGGCGTAATTCAGAAGCTTGTAAGTCAGGGCGACGCGATAAAATATCCGCAGGGAGTCCGACCGCGATATTCGGCAGAGCATTGCGAGGTAGTTGTGTAGGCTCTTGAATATTCAGTTGTTGAACAGGTTCATGTAGCAATACAGCAAGGGCAGTACGCGCTTCAACACGAAGCTGCTCAATTTGGCTTAAACTGGCTTTTTGGCTTTGTACCGATTGTTCCGCTTGAGTTAAATCTAAACCTGAAACTGCACCCGCTTTATATTGCGACTGTACCAAAGAATAGGTTTTTTGAGTTGAGGCTAAATTTTGCTGAATGGTTTGATAGCGTTCATTCAGGTAGCCAAGTTGCCAATACAGTTTTGCTGTGGTTCCAACCAGACTTTGTGCTGTGGCTTGCAAATCTTGTTCAGTGGCTAGAGCTTCCCAACGACTTGCTTCAGTTTGATTGGCGAGCTTGCCAAATAAATCGAGTTCATAGCTAACACCGACACTGGTCGATAACCCACGGTCAGAACCATCGCCTGAACGGAGGTCATAGTTATGAGCTGCTGAAACACTCGAACTGGTTCGAATCCCTTGTTTATTTTCAGCCAAACTTGCCTGTAAACGAGCCTGTTTAAGGGTGATTCCGGCAACAGTTAAATCGCTATTTTTAGCGAGAACCTGATCGACCAACTGATTCAGTTGGGCATCATTAAATAACGTCCACCATTGATCAGTTAAATTGATGCTTTTACTTTTTTGTGCATCGTACTGGAACTGTTGCGGCACTTGGACTGTTGGGGTGTTATAGGGGGTTTTCACCACAGCAGAACAGCCAGCTAAGGAGACAGTGAGTACCAGTGCGAGTCCTAATTTTGTGAATTGAAAAGACATACTCAAATTCCTTATTCTCTCGCTAAAGCAGCAACTGGATCGAGCTGTGCTGCATTTCGTGCTGGCAAGAAGCCAAATACAATACCAATCATGCTTGAGCAGACAAAGGCCGCTACGATTGACGTGGTCGAATAACTCATTTCAATGATGCCTTTGGCAAAGTGTCCGATGATTTGACCAATCCCTAAAGAGAGTAGTACACCGAGTATACCGCCCAATAAACAGACTAAAATTGCTTCAATCAGGAATTGCTGCAAAATGTCACTTTGTCGAGCACCAACCGCCATACGTACCCCGATTTCTTGAGTACGTTCAGTCACAGAGACCAACATAATGTTCATCACGCCAATTCCACCAACGACTAGAGAAATCACGGCGATTGCAGAAATTAACAGTGTCATGGTTGCTGTGGTTTGCTGAATGGTTTCACGAATACTGTCGGAGTTTTGGGTAAATACGTCCTGTGCGCCGTGACGTTGTTCCAGCAAGGTTAGAATTGCATTTTCAGCCGCACTACTTGGGTATTCATCTTTAATACGAACAATAATGCTACGCACATTAGACTGACCTAACATACGGCTCATGACCGTGGAATAGGGCAGATAAACGTTTAAGCTATCTGAATTTCCCATAAAGCCTTGTTGGGCATCAATCACGCCGATGATTCGACTTGGTACGCTGCCTAAGAGCAGTACTTGACCGACAGGATTGGTCCCATCTGCAAAGAAGGTTTTCTCCGTATTGGTATCAATCACCACATCTTGGGCACGCTGAGTAACACTGTTTTTGTCAAAAGGCTGTCCTGATTTAAAGTTCATGCCACGGACATAGAAGAAATCTGCACTGACACCATTTACAGTTGCCGATGCTTCGGTATCTTTGTAACGTAGCGTCACACTGGTATTGGCAGATGGGCTGACTCCATCCACATAGGGTTGTTCCGCCAGTGCATCGGCATCGGCAGGCACCAGTGTTTTGACTTGTGAAGCACGCGAGTTATCACCAAAACCACGCCCCTGATACACGGTAATGGTATTGGTGCCGAGGCTACTGATATTTTCTAGAATTTGCTTCTGTGAGCCATTCCCAAGTGCAACCACCGAGACCACGGATGCGATCCCGATAATAATCCCAAGCATAGTCAAGAAAGTCCGCATACGGTGGGCATTCATGGCAAGCAGTGCCATGCGGAATGCTTCACCGAGACGGTCAAAAAAAGAACGCCAGCTTGAGGTTTTCTTTTGTGGTGTGCGTTGCAGGGTTTGATGTTCTAAATCTGAATCTGCATTCTCAGGCACGTTGGCACGGTCTGAAATAATATTACCATCACTGATCTCGATAATACGGGTCGCATTCTTGGCAACATTCAGATCGTGGGTGACCAGAATAATGGTATGACCTTTGGCATTCAGCTCACGCAAAATACGCATCACTTCAACACCACTATTCTTATCCAATGCACCTGTTGGCTCATCGGCAAGAATCACATCACCGCCATTCATCAATGCACGGGCAATTGAAACACGTTGTTGCTGACCACCAGATAACTGGCTTGGTCGATGATGTAAGCGTTCTTCAAGTCCGAGTTCTGAGAGTAGCTCAGCCGAACGCTGTTGGCGAAGTTGGCTGTCTACGCCTGCGTAAATGGCTGGGACTTCAACATTACCAGAAGCACTCAGATCACCCAGTAAGTGATAACGCTGGAAAATAAAACCAAAATATTCACGGCGTAATTGTGCCAGTTCATCTGGTTCCAGTTCGCGGGTTTCCCGACCATTGACCTGATAGCTGCCTGCGGTTGGTTTATCCAGACAGCCCAGAATATTCATTAGGGTGGATTTACCAGAGCCAGATTGACCAACGATGGCAACCAGCTCACCTGCATAAATCTTTAGGTTAATGCCCTTGAGAATCTGCACCGTACCTTCACCCGCAGGGAACTCACGGGTGAGATCACTGACCTCAAGTAATGGCTGTGATGAATGTGTGTGATCTTGCGTCATATTACATTCTCATTGGACGTTGGTTGCTACGTTTCGCCGCTTCATTTGAGCTATCAGTTGCATCGGCAATCACCACTTGATCCCCTTGTTTTAAACCTCTCAGCACTTGTGCAGTAACACGATTGTTAAGGCCGATTAACACAGGTTGAGGTTGAGCAGTTCCATCCGCTTGTAACACACGAACCATGCCTGTGGATGCTTTACCTTGAGCAATTAAGGCTTTTTCAGCTTCAGTCAAATCTAGGCGTTTAGGATGCTGCGCTTTCTGAGTATCTGCATTTTTTGATTTATCTGTTGCAACCGAATTATTGCCATTTTCTTTTTTGTTTGAACGTTTAGTTTGGATGGCAGCGGCAGGGATTGTTAGTACATTTTTCGCTTCAGCCAAAACAATATAGACTTGTGCAGTCATATCAATACGTAACTTACCGTCTTCATTTGGAACATCAAACAAAGCGTTGTAATACACGGCTGTGCTTGATGATGATGAACTGGTATTGGTTGTTTCGGTATTGATAGAGTTTGGTGCTGGCTCAACTTGACGTAGCTGTGCGTAATGTTTTTTGTCACTATTACCTAATGTCGTGAAGTAAACGGTTTGACCTTTTTCAACTTTCATGACATCGGCTTCAGAAATTTGAGCCTTAATTGTCATCGTATCTAATTTCGCCAATTTCACAATCGTTGGCGCGGTTTGATTGGCATTCACCGTTTGACCTTCTTCGGTCACAATGGCAACCACTGTCCCATCCATTGGTGCAATAATACTGGTATAACCTAAATTCTCTTGTGCAGTTGCGAGTGTTAAACGAGATTGTTCAATTTGCGCATTGATTGCTGCAATTTGAGCTTGTGCTGTTTTAAAGTTTGCTAGTGCTGTTTCAAGTTCTGCACGTGAAGTTGCATCTTGGCTAAACATAGCCTGTTGGCGTTTATATTCAGCTTCCACTTTTGCTAAATTGGCTTGTTGAACTGCCAATTGAGCCTGTTGATTTTGAATATTCGCTTTGGCTGTTTTTAATTCGTTTTCTTGGCGAATCGAGTCGATTTGTGCAATCAGTTGACCTTGTTTGACTTGATCGCCTAACTGAACATACATTTTTTTCACTTGACCTGAAACCTGAGCACCCACACTGACCATCTTGGTTGCTTCAAGTACACCCGTTGCAAGTACTGAATCTTCAATATCACCTTTGGAAACTTCAGCACTAATATATTGTGGTACTTGATCTTTAGGTTTAAAGAAAAACCATGCAACGGCTGCAATAATCGCGACACCGATAGCGATCATTATTATTTTACTGAATGGTATTTTTTTAGAACTTGTTTTGGGCATGGCAACAGATTGAGATTTGGAAATATCAAACCAGTATAAAAGCGAAATAAGGATAAAACGTGGATATTTTTAATCTATAATGATAATTATTATCAAATTTTATTGAAATTACTCGACTAGAATCTGATAAATATTTTGAATACCAATGACTGCATTTTCTGCGATTGAAACTCCACCCTTGGATGGAAGTATTGCTTCACGAGGATTGATGCGGATGAGTTGTGGTGCGAAGCGTTCACTGAAATAACGAACGGTTGGAATGGTTGTGCCTGCACCTATTTCAATGACAATAGATTGATTGTGGGCTTCTAAAAAATTTTCTAAGCGTCTCGCTTGTTGCGTGTGTCTTTGGCTGACCCAAGCATAATCATTAAACATCAAAATATTTGGACGGGATAACTTGCCACAATGTGGGCATAGTGGGAGTTGTCCTAACCATTGACAATTTTGATGATCAATCTCAGGCGTTAATTCATTTGCTGACCATGTTGTGAGTTGGCAAGGTTCTGAGCATTGAAGATGGTGGATCGAGCCATGACACTCATAAATTTGGTTTGGATCAAAACCTGCTTTTTGAAATTGCCCATCAACATTCGAAGTAAATACAAAGTAGGGGAGTGCTAATTTTTCAGCGAGTTGTTTGAGTAAATGAAAGCCTTGATGCGGCAAGGTTTGACGATATAGTGCCAAACGATGTCCATAAAAACCCCATGCTAAATTTGGCTGAAATTTAAATGCTGCTGGATTGGCTATTTCAGTAAAGTCGATACGTTGTTTACCGAGTTCTGGATAAGCTCGCCACATGCCTTGATTGCCTCGAAAGTCGGGCAGACCTGAGTCAACACCCATGCCAGCACCTGCGCTGATAATAAGAGCATCAGCATGCGAAAGTATATCTTTGATTTGTTCTTTCTGGATTGTGGTTAAATCCAATGACATAAAGTCATCCTTTTTTATTTATCTTTAAGAAAAGCTTGGAAATAAAGTTGTACCACACAGTTCACTGATTGCTTGAAGCATCAGATGTTCTGAGTTTTCTTTAGACATTCCTTTAATTGCAGCATCAATTGCTAATAAAAGTTCAGGCCATTTTAAAAACTGACGAGGGTTTAAGCGGCGTAATGCTTGCTGATAAAGCGAAACTTTAGTTTTCCAAATCCCTAATTGCAATGCATTCTGTGGCTGCTCAAAAAGTTGCATGAGTAGACGCATTTCTTTGCTGAGTGTCCATAAGATCAAACTATCTGGTTCGCCAGCAGCAAGAAGATACTGATAGATTTTAACGGATTGAGCTAAATTTCCTGTTAATAATGCATCACTTAAATCATAGGTGGTATAGCGTGATTGATCTTGTAAACACTCATAGAGTTGATCAATCTGGATTTGTTTGATATCGGGAAAGGTATCTGCCACACGCATTAGGCTGTTTTTCGCAGCCAATAGATTATGTTCATGGTGCTCCATCAGCCATTGCCAAGCATCATGATCTAGTTGAATGCCTAGTTTTTCTGCTTCTAAATTTAAGATTTTTTGTCGGTCTTGTGGGTAAGTTGCGGTCAAAGAAACCACAACACCATTGGCCTCCACGACTTGGAAAAAGGCAGACTTTAAACTGCTGCTGTCTTGTTTAGGTAAAACGATGAGCAATAAGTTATGTTCATTCTGTTGAATATAGTTTTTCAGCAGTCTTAAGCCATTGGCATCAGGCTTGATATTGCCATGTACTTCAATGGCGAGTTGCTGAGAAAACAGCGATAAGCTATTCAGCGCATTAAAAACATTTTTCCAATCATTGACGCTACTGATGTCATAACGCTGACGTTCAACTTCATGCTGTTGCCAACTTTTACGAAATCCATCAAGTAAGTTTTGCTCAAGTAAAGGTTCTTGCCCATGGATGATCCATGCACCACGGGCTTCTGTAATGCGTTTTAATGCTTGAACATAATCTAACTTCATAAAAAGTAATTATGGTTGAGCTTTGGGTAAACGATTCGCTGCAATTTGACGCGTAATTTGCTGGGCAATATCATCAATAATGATACGGTTCAGATACGCTTCTTGTTGGTTATCTGTATTTACAGTTGCCACATCATATTGGTACGTGCGAGATGCAGTGAGTGTACGTGGTTCTGTGGTTTTATTGCCTTGACGATCTTCAATTTGGAAAGTCACGGTTAAACGCAATAGTACTTCAGTCAATTTACCATTCAATAACTGGCGACGAGGAGTGTAATCTAAGATACGAAGTACATAGGCATCATTGGCATTACTGAGTTGTACGCCCGTAGCACTGAGATAGATGCTGAGACGATTTTCGAGTTCATCGGTATTGTCAGGTAAAACCAAAGTTAGTTTGTTATAAACCAATGGTGTTGCCGTTGGATAGCTTCCCTTTAAATGAAAGCCACAGCCAACTAAGCCTGCACTTAGACCTAAAGTTAAAACGATAGCAGCTAAACGTTGTGCTAAGTGCATAAATGTTCCTTGTGTACTTTCGTTTGATATTAGCATCAAAATGCTATTTTACCTGTTTTTTTTAGTTTGTGGAAAGTGTTATTCAATGTCGACTTACTAGTAAGTTATCTAAAAAATATCGTTAAATATTTGTTTTAAATATATTAAAAATTCTTGACATGAACCATTTCTTTTTTTAGGCTTTTGAAGATTTAGTGAAATTTTTATAGGGGGTATAATAAATGTTGAAATGGGATAAAAAAATCGCTTTCATAATAAGTATAATTGGGTGCTTTCCTGCAACTCTTACTTATGCGGCAACCAAAGAAAGCATTGCTTATGGGCGATATAGTATAGAAATTATATCTAAAATGCAGAATCCAAAGTCTATTAGTATAAAAGAAGCACCTCTTGGATATACATTGAATGTTGTTGTGGAAGCTATAAACCCGCCAATGGCAGTTTATGTCATCTCTGCTAAAGCACAGTCTGAGACTGTACAGGAAATTGCATCTGGACGATTAAATAATTGTGATTCAGCGGATGGAATATTTAGGCAAGAATGGAGTTCTCCTGAATTTAGAAAATCTGTAACAGATTTTAGATTGTATCAATTAGGACTATTACCACCTGAAAAGTCGAAAAACCCTAATCTTAAATTCAGCATGGATTGGGTGAAACTGCAACTTAAGCTTGCCCAAATCGCAGTGGATAAACCAATATATAGTTGTGAAATACGTTAAAAATAATATTTTGCTACACTATGTAGGTTAATCCTCTGAAACATAAAAAGGCTGCTTTATTGCAAAACAGCCTTTGATTCATCACTTTAAACGACTAGATTCACAAGTTTATTTGGCACTACAATTTCTTTCTTGGCTGGACCAGTCAAGAATTGTTGAACTTCTGGTAATGCTTTTGCCAAAGCCAATAACTCATCTTTAGAGATATCGACTGCGACGTCTAACTTACCACGAAGTTTACCATTCACTTGTACAACAATCGTTTGCGTATTACGGGTTAACGCTGATTCATCCACTTGTGGGAACAGTGTCGTGTTAATATCAATACTAAACTGTGCTAAAAGTGTTTGACTTAAATGTGGTGCAAATGGGGCAAGTAAAGTCAACAAAGTCGTAATTGCTTCACGTGCAACAGCTACATCATTGTCATCTTTTGCTTCAAACTTATTGGTCGCATTCAATAACTCCATTAATGCCGCAATAGAAGTATTGAACGCATGACGGCGTTCAATGTCATCACCCACTTTCTGGATGGTTTCATGGGTTTTGCGACGTAAATCTTGCGCGTCTTTCGAGAGGTTTGATGTATCAATTGCAGTCGCTTGATTGTCTTTTTCCAAGAAACCAGCAGCCAAACGCCATACACGTTTCAAGAAGCGGTTAGCCCCTTCAACACCTGTATCTGACCATTCTAAAGATTGATCAGGTGGTGCAGCGAACATCATAAAGACACGTGCGGTATCTGCGCCGTACTGGTCAATAATGGCCTGTGGATCAATACCATTGTTTTTCGACTTAGACATTTTTTCTTGTCCGCCGATCACAACTTCCTGACCATCACCCGAATATTTCGCAGATAGAATGCGACCTTTCTCATCACGCTCTAATTCGATGTCAGCAGGGTTAAACCAAGTTTTCTTGCCACTCTCTGCTTCACGGTAGAAGGTGTCTGCCAACACCATGCCTTGGGTGAGCAAGTTAGTAAATGGTTCATTGCCTTGTACTACGCCTTCATCACGCATCAATTTATGGAAGAAACGTGCATAAAGTAAGTGCAGAATTGCGTGCTCTACACCACCGATATACTGGTTCACAGGAAGCCAGCTTTGAGCCGCTTCAGGTTTTACCATACCGCCAGTAAAGTCTGGAGATGCATAACGCGCATAATACCAAGAGGATTCTACAAAGGTGTCCAAGGTGTCTGTTTCACGACGTGCATCGCCACCACAACTTGGGCATTTGGTTTCATAGAATTCAGGCATCTTGTTCAATGGATTACCCGAACCATCTGGAACTACATCGGTCGGTAATACCACAGGCAATTGATCTTCTGGAACGGTGACTTGACCACACGTGTCACAGTTGATCATTGGAATTGGACAACCCCAATAACGCTGACGAGAAACACCCCAGTCACGTAAACGGAATTGAACCTTAGAATTTGCCAAAGCTTGTGGTTCTAATTTTGCAAGGAAGGCATCAAAAGCGGCTTGGAATGCTAAACCATCAAACTCGCCAGAATTCACCAATTTGCCATCTTTAGAACCGTACCATTCTTGCCATTCAGCAACTGAGTATTCAGCATCATCAGTGCCTTTAGCATCGATGACTTGCTTGATTGGCAAGTTAAATTTATTGGCAAATTCAAAGTCGCGTTCGTCATGTGCAGGAACTGCCATTACAGCACCTGAACCGTATGACATCAACACATAGTTGGCAATCCAAACAGGGAGTTCTTCACCTGTGACTGGGTGCTTAACAGATAAGCCTGTTGCCATACCTTTCTTTTCAGCCGTGGCTAAGTCCGCTTCTGCGACTGAACCCATACGGCATTCTTCAATAAATGCAGCTAATTCAGGATTGTTTTCCGCTGCTTTAAGCGCAAGAGGGTGTTCTGCTGCAACCGCAACATAAGTCACACCCATTAAGGTATCCGCACGCGTTGTATAAACGGTTAGCCCATCTGCATAGACTTTAGTATTGGCAGAAGGGAAGGTGATTTCCATCCCTGTCGAACGGCCGATCCAGTTACGTTGCATGGTCAAAACCTGTTGTGGCCAACCATCTTTTAAGGTGTCTAAATCGTCTAATAATTCTTGTGCATAGTCGGTGATGCGGAAGTAGTACATTGGAATATCTCGTTTTTCAACCAATGCACCAGAGCGCCAGCCACGACCATTTTCAACTTGCTCGTTGGCTAACACTGTTTGGTCTACTGGGTCCCAGTTCACGGTTGAAAGCTTACGATAGATCAAGCCTTTCTTATAAAGTTGAACAAATAACCATTGTTCCCAGTGGTAGTACTCTGGTGTACAGGTCGCAAACTCACGATCCCAATCGACGGATAAGCCCAATTTCTTTAATTGGTCACGCATATACGCGATGTTTTCAAAGGTCCATTTTGCTGGTGCAACTTGGTGCGCAATCGCTGCATTTTCAGCAGGCAAACCAAATGCATCCCAACCCATTGGTTGTAATACCGTTTCACCTTTTAAACGATAAAAACGGCTGATCACGTCACCAATGGTGTAGTTACGCACATGCCCCATATGCAGTTTGCCACTTGGGTAAGGGAACATCGACAGGATATAGCGATGTTTGCCCTCTACAGTGTCTGCAACTTTAAAAACTTTGCGATTGTCCCAGTCTTGTTGAACTTGAGGCTCAATGGCACTTGCTTGATATTCGGAGTCAATGTGAGAAGTCGTCATAGGGATATGCGATACAACAAAAATTAAAGTTAAGATTACGGCACAGCATAGCGCAAAATAGGGGGGGATGTCAGTTTTTAGCTGAGGATTTTATCTTCTAAATGATGCGAGTGGAAACCAGTTGGGGTATTTTTAAAAAGTGAGTATCTTTGAATTTGTTAAAGGCTCTCTTTTTTAGATGAAGAGGCTTTCAATACAGCCGTCATAATAATGTGTAAATATTGAAACAGTATTGATATATTTTTTTGTTTTTTAATAATATTTTTATTTTATCCAAGCAAGGTGACAAATAAATCATAGCCACCTTAAGATTTTAGACAACGATAAAGTCTATGATTAGATTTTATATACCACGCGGTGTAATGGGTGCAGCAGAAACAGCAGGCGCTTGAGGTATTTCATCTATTGGAGGTCGAGTCATATTTTGATTGGGTTGATTTTCAGATGGTTGATTTTCGTTTTGAGGTTGCTGTGCTTTCGGCGGGTTTGTATTTTGAGTGCTACTTCCATAAGTGGAAATTCTATCTAAACGTTTTGCTCCTTTTGGTGGAGGAGTCGTGGTGTAATGGGTTGAACCATTAGCATCCATCCATTTGTAGTACTGCTGAGCATAATTTTGGCTAGAACAAAGAAGCAGAGTCGTAGTTGCGACAGCGTATAGGCTTGTTTTAAAATATGATGGTTTCATAATTTGATCTCCCCCCAAAAGAATTCCGTCTATATTCGATCAAAATGTTTGAATTAGCCAATCACAATGCCTATTTTTGTATAAAAAGAAAATAGTTTTTTGATAAATGGGCATTTGAATCGATAAATTACCTTGAGCTGAGAGATTAAAAAAACAACAGCTAAAAATTATTCTAAAAAAACCTTTTCTTTATTCTTGACTTTGTGTATGAAAGCAACAAAAATGCTTGCTTAGTTTTATATGCGCTTATTTGATCACCCTTCGAATAAATGTCATGGTTTGCAATGGACATTCTTTCTAGCCGAGAGAATGATTTTTTGAAATATGTTTATCCCAACATGTTTTGATTCGAGATGTAATAACAGCTTATACGGCTGATGAGTCAGAAAATTTTTCCTATTGCAGCAAAAACGAGTAGAATACGCACACTTAGAAAAGTGCATAAGTTAATGAATGAAAATATAATTTATGTCTCCCATAAATTGTACTAACACTAGGGTGAATCACGTTGGAACTTTTATCTGGTGGTGAAATGCTCGTTCGTGCGCTTGCGGACGAAGGCGTAGAGCATGTTTTTGGTTATCCAGGCGGCGCAGTTTTACATATTTATGATGCGCTTTTTCAACAAGACAAAATTAATCATTACCTTGTACGTCATGAGCAAGCTGCTGGTCATATGGCAGATGCATACTCGCGTGTAACTGGTAAAACAGGTGTTGTTCTTGTGACTTCTGGTCCAGGTGCAACAAATACTGTTACTCCTATTGCAACTGCCTATATGGACTCAATCCCAATGGTGATTTTGTCAGGGCAAGTTGCAAGTCACCTAATTGGTGAAGATGCATTCCAAGAAACAGATATGGTTGGTATTTCTCGTCCAATCGTAAAGCACAGTTTCCAAGTGCGTCACGCCAGCGAAATTCCTGCCATTATTAAGAAAGCATTTTATATTGCCTCTTCTGGTCGTCCAGGCCCAGTGGTTGTTGATATTCCTAAGGATGCCACCAATCCAGCAGAAAAATTTGCCTACGAATATCCTGAAAAAGTGAAGATGCGTTCATATCAACCGCCTTCACGTGGACATTCAGGTCAAATTCGTAAAGCCATTGATGAACTGATCACTGCTAAACGCCCAATGATTTATACAGGTGGTGGTGTTGTTCAGGGGAATGCTTCGGCATTGTTGACTGAACTTGCACATCTATTGGGTTATCCAGTGACCAATACGTTGATGGGCTTAGGTGCTTTCCCAGGTAATGATCCACAATTTGTGGGTATGTTAGGGATGCATGGTACTTATGAAGCCAATATGGCAATGCATAATGCCGATGTGATTTTGGCGATTGGCGCACGTTTTGATGACCGTGTGACCAACAATCCAGCCAAGTTCTGTCAAAATGCCAAAGTCATTCATATTGATATTGACCCAGCGACCATTTCAAAAACCATCATGGCGCATATTCCAATTGTGGGTGCGGTTGAACCTGTCCTTCAGGAAATGTTGGTACAGTTGAAACAGATGAATGTGTCCAAGCCAAATCCGGAAGCAATTGCTGAATGGTGGTCTCAGATTAATGAGTGGCGTAAAGTTCATGGCTTACGCTATGAAGCGGCTCAAAATGGTGAAATGAAACCACAACAAGTGGTGGAAGCGCTTGATCGTGTGACCAATGGTGAAGCGATCATTACGTCTGACGTAGGTCAGCACCAGATGTTTGGTGCCTTGTACTACAAATACAAACGCCCGCGTCAATGGATTAACTCTGGTGGTCTAGGTACGATGGGTGTTGGTTTACCGTATGCAATGGCAGCGAAGCTTGCATTCCCAGATCAACAAGTCGTGTGTATTACAGGTGAAGCATCAATTCAGATGTGTATCCAAGAATTATCGACATGTAAGCAATATGGCTTAAATGTGAAAATTCTTTGCTTAAATAACCAAGCTTTAGGCATGGTGAAGCAGTGGCAAGACATGAACTATGAAGGGCGTCATTCAAGCTCTTATGTAGATTCTTTACCTGATTTTGCAAAATTGATGGAAGCTTATGGTCACGTAGGTATTCAAATCAATCATGCAGATGAATTGGAGTCTAAACTGGCTGAAGCAATGGCAATTAATGATAAATGTGTATTCATTAATGTCATGGTTGATCGTACAGAGCATGTTTATCCAATGTTGATTGCAGGTCAGTCGATGAAAGATATGTGGTTAGGTAAAGGGGAGCGCACGGCATGAGACACATTATCTCTGTACTTGTAGAAAATGAAGCAGGCGCGCTTTCTCGTTTGGTCGGTTTATTCTCTCAACGTGGTTACAACATTGAGACTTTAAACGTTGCGCCAACTGAAGATGAAACTTTATCTCGTTTGACGCTGACAACTTATGGTGATGATCACAAAATCGAGCAGATCACAAAACAACTGAATAAATTAGTTGAAGTGGTTAAGGTGGTTGATTTGTCAGAAGGTGCGCATATTGAGCGCGAGCTTATGTTAATTAAAGTGAAAGCTTTAGGTGCCGCTCGTGCGGAAATTAAGCGTACAGCTGATATTTTTCGTGCCCAAATCGTTGATGTAACACCAACCACTTATACGATTCAGATCGCAGGTACAACTGAAAAGATTGATGGTTTTATTGATGCACTTGCTGAAAACACCATTCTAGAAGTTGTACGTTCTGGTGTGTCTGGTATCGCACGTGGTGAAAAAGTTTTAAGTATTTAATCGCTTCCCCAATTCTTCATATAGAAATGCAAGAATTGGGAAGTTTCAAAGAATCTATCCTTGTATAACAAGGGAAATGACAAAAATTTTAGCGGAGAAAACAGATGCAAATTTTTTACGATAAAGACTGTGACTTATCAATCATCCAAGGCAAGAAAGTTGCAATTATTGGTTATGGTTCACAAGGTCATGCTCACGCACTTAACTTGAAAGACTCTGGCGTAGACGTAACTGTTGGTTTACGTGCTGGTTCAGCATCTTGGAAAAAAGCTGAAAATTCAGGTCTTAAAGTTTCTGAAGTGCCAGCAGCTGTTGCTCAAGCTGACTTAGTTATGATCTTGACTCCAGATGAGTTCCAAGCTCAACTTTATCGTGATGTAATTGAACCAAACATCAAAGAAGGTGCAACTTTAGCATTTGCTCATGGTTTCTCTGTTCTTTATAACCAAGTTGTTCCACGTAAAGATTTAGACGTAATCATGGTTGCTCCAAAAGCACCTGGTCACACTGTACGTTCAGAATTCCAACGTGGTTCAGGTGTTCCTGATCTTATCGCGATTCACCAAGATGCTTCTGGTAATGCTCGTAACGTTGCACTTTCTTATGCTTCAGGCGTAGGTGGTGGTCGTACAGGTATCATCGAAACTTCTTTCCGTGAAGAAACTGAAACTGATTTATTCGGTGAACAAGCAGTTCTTTGTGGTGGTGCTGTTGAATTGGTTAAAATGGGCTTCGAAACTTTAGTTGAAGCTGGTTATGCACCAGAAATGGCTTACTTCGAATGCTTACATGAGCTTAAATTGATCGTTGATTTGATGTTCGAAGGCGGTATTGCTGACATGAACTATTCAGTATCTAACAATGCTGAATACGGTGAATACGTAACTGGTGTTGAAGTAATCAACGAACAGTCACGTGAAGCAATGCGTAATGCATTGAAACGTATCCAATCTGGTGAATATGCGAAAATGTTCATCCAAGAAGGTGCGTTGAACTACCCATCTATGACTGCTCGTCGTCGTCAAAATGCAGCACATGGTATCGAAGTAACAGGTTCTAAATTACGTGCGATGATGCCTTGGATCCAAGCAAACAAAATCGTAGACAAAGAAAAGAACTAAGGTTGCGTTACGTGCCTTAAAAAATGGGAAAGCAGTGCTTTCCCATTTTTTTCGTGCCTTGGATTCAAGCGAACAAAATCGTTGATAAAGAGAAAAACTAATTTTTTAGTTTAATCTTTGAAGAGCCCTTGTTTATACAAGGGTTTTTTTATTGCATCACTTACAGTGCTGTACCTTGTGATGATAGCCTAATCTTGCCGTTTAGGTTGTTAAGTTAATTCTCACGGCTCGTATGGAAGTAAGCAGAATTTTTAAGATGTTACTGAGAGTATAAAAAATAAATTACCTGATAAGGAGTGTAGTCACTTATTTGCTTTCAATATAAAAAACTTCATATTCTTAGTCTTTTTTAATAACAGAATTATAGCAAACAGCATGATAAAAAGGCATACTATATACATGTTTAGAGTATTTATGAAAGGTAGTGCATCTTTTATAATTGTTGGTTGCTTTTAAAATTGCAGTAAAAAAACAAGAATTTTCATTGGTTTGAAATGAATATGTGTTTTTATTCTATTGATTTATAAAATGAAAAAGACTTGAACTTATACTAGATGATGTTATTGTTAAGGAAAGTTTATGAATACACCATTTGTATCTTTTTTGAGTGTTAATGATCGTTCTGATTTTGAGCAATTCGCTCAATAAATAAAAAAAAGTACTGAATAATCATGGAAGTCCTTTATGGTTCACGTTGATTACGATAGCACATGGGTCATCGTTTCCATTTTGGTTGCAGTAGCGACTTGTTATGCGGCAGTTTCAATGGAAGAACTCGTTTTTAAAGCTGCTTATAAAAAGTTGGAGAAAAGCATTTTAGTAACGAGTGGCTTGACTTTAGGCTTGGCAATATGGGTGATGCATTTTATTGGAATGCTCGCGAGCCGTTTGCCTGAAGGCTATCATTTTGATATTAGTTTGACTGTGCTTTCATATTTGATAGGCGCAACTGCTTCGGTATTTGCTGTTTGGCTAACCACTAGACCTACTTTACCTATGCCACGTCTGATCTTAGGTGCATTATTCTTAGGGCTAGGGATATCTGGAATGCATTACACGGGGATGTTGGCGCTTTCAGTTGAACACCATCAATTGAGATATGATCCATTACTCGTGATTTGTTCAGTACTCATCGCTGTATGTGGTTCTGGTTTGAGCTGTTTATTCATTTTTAAATACACAACCGCGGTTAAATATAAAACTGCACTAAAGGCTGTCGTTGCAATATTGATGGCTTTTAGTATTGTAGGTATGCATTACACGGGTATGGCAGCCACTTATTTTGATACAGGATTTGCGGAAGCACTTGGCTCAGCACATACAGAGCAACCCGTTTTATTGTTTAGTATTATTTTTATTATCAGTTTGGTATTTGTTGCTGGTTTTGCCATCGCAGTTTTAGAAGCCAGACTAGAGGAGCGTAATCAACAATTAGTTAGAATAAATAAAGAATTAGCAACTCACTCACTACATGATTCATTAACAAAGTTGCCGAATCGATTATATTTGACAGATTATGCGGAAGTAATCTTCAGCCATCATCGCTTACGAGAAGAAAAAGCAGCATTTTTATATGTAGATTTAGATCGCTTTAAATCGGTAAATGATGCTTTTGGACACCATATTGGTGATCAACTTTTAATTCAAATGGCCAATCGGTTACATGAAAAATTAAGTTCAAGCCATAAGCTATTTCGTATTGGTGGTGACGAGTTTGTATTGATCTCTGAAAATACTGATGTTAATCAAGCGATGTTGCTGGCAGAAGAAGTTCTGCATTTTATTCAAGAGGCATATCTGATCGCGACAAAAGAAATTAATATTTCTGCAAGTTTGGGAATTGCGATGTATCCTGAGCACGGTACGAATCTTCAGGATTTATTAATTAATGCAGATGTAGCAATGTTGGCATCTAAAGAGCAGGGTAGAAATACCTTTACTGTTTTCCACTCTACAACAGATCAGCAAGATGTTCGTAGCCAATCCAAATTAATTAATGACTTGTATAAAGCTGTAGATGAGCAGCAATTTGTTTTATTTTATCAACCTAAATTTACTGCGAATTATAAAGTTTGTGGTATTGAAGCGCTCATTCGTTGGAAGCATCCAAGCTTAGGTTTGTTGACTCCTCAAATGTTTATTGAGGGAGCAGAAAAAACAGGTTTGATTATTCCGATGGGATATTGGGCATTGGAGCAAGCTTGTCAGCAGATTCACAAATGGGAACGAAGTAATAGTCCTTTTTATCCAATTGCCGTCAACTTATCTGCATTACAATTTGAAAATAAAAAACTTTTTAACGTATTAGAGCAGCTCTTAGAACAATATCAAATTCAGCCCCACAATCTTATTTTAGAAATCACTGAATCAACAGCAATGCATCATATTGATTCAAGTATTCGCACTTTAGAACGCTTGCGTAAGTTGGGTATTCGGATTGCGATTGATGATTTTGGAACTGGCTATTCAAGCTTTTTATATTTAAAAGATCTGCCTGTTGATGAACTTAAAATTGATCGCGGTTTTCTCATAGATTTACAACCAAACTCGAAAGAAGAGGCAATTCTAGAAAGTATCATTCACCTTGCCGCTAGGTTAGGCTTAATCGTCACAGCTGAAGGTGTAGAAACACAGCAACAAGCTGATATTTTAACTAATTTAGGATGTAATCAATTACAAGGTTATTTATTGGGTATGCCTGTAAATGTTGAAAATTTAGTGTTGAATCATCACAACTTTGCTTAGTTTATTTGGACCTAACGATTTCTATATCATCTATTCACGAAAAAGGCTGCTCATATCTTTTCAAGTAAAAGAGATTCACAGCCTTGACTATTTTAGCAATTATAAGCACTTAATTTGAGCGCTGTTGCAACCATGCGCTAACGACAGGCCAAACTGCTTGTGGTGCTTGGCTACCTGAAACCAAACCCATATGACCACCAGAGACAATTTCAAAGGTTTTATCTTGGCTACTGATCAAATCCATTAATGGTCGTACAGCTTCTGCAGTCACAATAATGTCAGTATCCCCACCAATCGCAAGTACTGAACAATCAATATCTTTAAAATCAGCCGTTTGATCTCCGAATTTAACGAGACCTGTCGAAAGTTCATTATCAATCCAGAAGCGTAAAATAATATCGCGCATTACACCACCAGGATATGCAAGCATATTGTCAACAAATGAACTTGATGTTGCGTGATTAATGACAAACTGCCGATCGTTCAAATTTTTTAGTAATTGCCAATAATTTTTAAAATTACCCACGGGATCTGTGAGCTTAAATCCGAGCGTATTTTGCCAACCATGAATATGGAAATAGCGGCTCGGAATTTGACGGATTCGGAAATTAGTATTGGTCCGTACCCATTGTGCTGGTGTGTTTAACTTTTGATAGAGCTTACCAATATAACCTGATTGATGAGTGTTGATTGGTGATGCCAAAATCATTAGATTCTTAATATTTTTATCTTTAAATAATGAGGTATAGCAAAGCGAGATCGCTCCACCGAGACTCCAACCATACAGTGATAGTTGTTGTTGTCCGCTATGTTCACGAATTTTGTTGATAAAGTCGGGCATAAAGATTTTGATATATGTACCGAAATTATATTTAGCTTGTTTAAGGCTTGGTGTGCCCCAGTCAATCATATATACATCAAAACCTTGGCTTTGAAAGTAACGAATGAGACTACGATCAGGAAACAAATCGAACACTAAGGTGTTCGCTGCTAATGGGGGAATAATAACCAGTGGCACACGGTGTTTATTTTCACCCGATTCTACGTCTGACTTGTAAAACCGTAAGCTAATAATTTCACGTTCATAAACGACTTCAAAAGGTGTCTTTCCTGACAATGCCAGTTGATGTCCCCTCAAGAAACGATCTGCCGCATTTGAAAATACTTGTGCAGCTTGCTTACCCGCACGCGTTTTTAAGATGGATTGGGCTGTTTTAGCGTTAACAAAGGTATTTTTTAATTTAGGCAATTGAGTCATCGTCCAAGAACTCTATGGTTACAACTGTGTAGCCGCATATTAGAAGAAAAAAAGCATTTGCTCACTGACTCATCTGCTTAACTTATTTTTGAAAATGATCAATTTAGAATATTGCATGGTCGTAAATTGCTCAAAAATACTTATTTAGGCAGTTGGGGCGTATACGTAAGTGAGCTTATCAACCCTAATATGTGGTATTGCGCATATATGAATATTCATATATAAAGTCACTATCATTAATTCAAAATGTTTTTACTCATTATGTCTACTCAGCAACAAATTACGATTTATCACAACCCTGCATGTGGGACATCTCGAAATACACTCGGATTAATTCGCAATACGGGTATTGAACCTATCGTGATTGAATATTTACTGAATCCTCCTTCAAAATCTGAACTTATTCAATTGATTAGTGATGCTGGTTTGTCTGTAAGGGCTGCGATCCGTACGAATGTTGACCCTTATCGTGAACTTGATTTGGATCGTGAGACTTGGACAGATCATCAATTAATCGAATTTATGCTTGAACATCCTATTTTAATTAATCGTCCTTTTGTTGTGACGAGTCAGGGTACCCGTTTATGCAGACCATCGGAGTTGGTGCTGGATATTTTACCAGTTGCACAACAAGGTGCTTTTTCCAAAGAGGATGGTGAACAGGTGATTGATGAAAATGGTCAGCGTGTTAATTAAATAATAATTTAGTATTTGAGGTTGGAAATGGATCGAGTGAATTTCTTTAAGTGTTTGTCTGATGAAACACGTCTCAGTATTGTCACTTTAGTGGCGGAAAATAAAGAACTATGTGTTTGTGATTTGACTGAAAAATTAAACTTGAGCCAACCAAAAATTTCGAGACATTTAGCCTTATTAAGGTCATCTGGCTTACTACAAGATCGAAGACAAAGTCAGTGGGTGTATTACAGCATTCATCCAGAGTTGCCTGCTTGGTGTCATGAATTACTCAATCTCTTGGTACGTGAACAAACTTCCGCAAGTAACCAATCTCAGTCTCTCCAAATTAAAAGTTATTGTGAGTAATACCGCATGAAATTTATTTTCCTATGTACTGGAAATAGTTGTCGCAGCATTTTGTCCGAAGTACTTTTTAACAGTCGTGCACCTGAAAATTGGAAAGCATATAGCGCAGGCAGTAAGCCTTCTGGACAGGTTCATCCACTGACGATTGAAACGCTTGAAAACTTAGGCCTTTCAACTGATGGTTTGTGGAGTAAAACCATTGATGACTGCGAACAATATCAAGCGGATGTGGTGATTACGGTCTGTGATTCTGCAGCTCAGGAAGCTTGCCCACTGTATTTAGGCGGTGCAATTAAAGCACATTGGGGCTTGGCTGATCCTTCACATTTAGATTTGCCTAAATCAGAAAAATTACAAGCATTCCAAGTGACTGTAGATCATATCAACCGCCGTTTAGATGCTCTATTTGCATTAGATAGCGCAAATATGTCCCGTCCTGAATTGATTGCTGCAATCAATCACATCTCAGATATTGAATGAGAACATCATGGCTCAGCAAAGATTGTCATTTCTAGATCGTAACTTAACCCTATGGATTTTTATTGCCATGGGGTTGGGAATTGCGATCGGTGTTTTCTTACCTCAGGCTTCTGTCGCTTTAGACAAAATGAGTGTGGATTCCGTCAATATCCCAATTGCGATTGGTCTGATTTTGATGATGTATCCTCCCTTAGCAAAGGTTGATTACGCGGCATTGCCTGAAGTATTTAAAGATAAAAAAACCTTAACTTTATCTTTGGTTCAGAACTGGATTATTGCGCCTGTTCTGATGTTCGGATTAGCCATTATTTTTCTACACAGCTATCCAGAATATATGACGGGCTTAATTTTGATTGGCTTAGCACGTTGTATTGCGATGGTTTTGGTCTGGAATGGTTTAGCTTGTGGTGATAATCAATATGTTGCAGCATTAGTGGCATTTAACAGTATCTTTCAAATTCTATTCTTCAGTACCTATGCTTGGTTATTCCTGACTTTCTTGCCACCTTATTTTGGTATTGCAGGACAAGTCATTCATGTAGATTTTTGGACGATTACCCATGCGGTGTTGGTTTACTTGGGTATTCCATTTTTTCTTGGTTTCATGACACGATTGATTTTAGTGAAAGCCAAAGGTCTCGCATGGTATCAAAATGTCTTTTTGCCGAAGATCAGCCCTTTAAGTTTGTTGGCGTTGCTGTTCACCATTGTGGCGATGTTTAGCCTTAAAGGTGCTGATGTCGTGAGCTTGCCTTTCGATGTGATTCGTATAGCGATTCCACTGACGATTTACTTTGTTGTGATGTTCTTCATGAGCTTTTTTATGAGCAAGTGGATGGGGAATGACTATCCGAAAACCACTGCAATTTCCTTTACTGCTGCTGGGAATAACTTTGAATTGGCATTAGCGGTCGCTATTGCAACCTTTGGTTTAGCTTCACCTGTGGCATTTACCACAGTGATTGGTCCATTGGTTGAAGTGCCTGTGCTGATTGCTTTGGTTAGTGTGTCTTTATGGCTTAGAAAAAAGTATTTTAAATTGGTGTAATTGTGATGACTCTTCCAAATATAGATATGAATTTACTTGATCAACCCACTTTAGGAAAAGTGCAGGCGCAAGCCTTGGATCATGCACCACGTATTTTATTGTTGTATGGTTCGAATCGTGAACGTTCTTATAGTCGTTTAGCCGTGATGGAAGCAGGGCGCATCTTGGAGCAGTTTGGTGCTGAAGTAAAAATCTTTCATCCTAAAGGTTTGCCCTTACCTGAAGATGCGGATATGGAACACCCAAAAGTCAAAGAGCTACATGAATTGTTGGCATGGTCAGAGGGCATGGTGTGGTGTTCGCCTGAACGTCATGGTTCGATGAGTTCCATCTTTAAATCGCAAATTGATTGGATTCCACTGGCAGGTGGTGCGATTCGTGCAACCCAAGGTAAGACTTTGGCATTGATGCAAGTTAGTGGTGGCTCGCAGTCTTTTAATAGTGTCAATCAAATGCGTATTTTAGGACGTTGGATGCGCATGATTACCATCCCAAATCAGTCTTCAATTCCAAAAGCATTTTTAGAGTTTGAAGAAGATGGTCGTATGAAAGCATCGTCTTACTATGATCGTATCGTAGATGTGATGGAAGAATTATATAAATTCACACTGTTGACGCGAGGGCAGAGCAAGTATTTAACAGACCGTTATTCTGAACGGAAAGAGTCCGCTGAAGAACTGTCAAAGCGCGTCAATCAACGTAATCTATAGTGTTTATCGCTTTTCCTTAAGATAATAAAAAACAGCCTCGTGACGAGGCTGTTTTTTATTAAAATCCATCGTTAAACCATGGATTTTTTATATTTTAGTACTTGAAGTTCACAGACAATACTGCACTGCGACCTTCCGCTTCAGTGGCATAGTGTGATGTATAAGCTTTAGTGAAATAACGCTTATCAGATAAGTTGTTTAGATTAAGCTGTAAATCAACATTTTTATTTACGTTATAACGCGCCATTGCATCATAGCGAACATAACCTGGAACCCACTTGGTATTCGTGGCATTACCATAGACTTTATCCATTGCGACAGCACCAGCACCCAATGTTAAATCCGGTAAGACTTGGTATGTCGTCCAAAGCGTAGCGCTATTTTTTGCAACGTTTTGTACTTGATTACCATTACTTGGATTTGCTTGGTAAACAGGGGTTGTCGTACTACCTACATTGGTGTAACCACCATCGACAAGTTCGCTGTCTAAATAGGTGTAACCCGCAGAAACAGCCCATTTTTCAGTAATATTTCCGTTTACGCCAAGCTCAATACCATCAACGCGTGTTTCGCCGATATTTTGAGTGGTGCCATCTTCAGCTGTAGCACGAGTATTGGTTTTTTCAGTACGGAAAATTGCTGCTGTAAGGTTTAATTTATCATTAAGAACATCCCACTTAGTTCCTAATTCATATGTTTTAACTTCTTCAGGTTTTAGATTTTGAATCGCAGCAGTAATCCCTTCTGAACCATCACCACCATCGACACCCACAGGGTTTGCTGAAGTTGCATAGCTGACATAGATAGAACCGTTTTCCACTGGTTTAAAGGTTAAGCCAGCTTGGTAGTTAAAGAAATCTTTATTGTTCTCAACCGTAACTTGATCACCAGCTTTAGCTGTGATTTTTGTATTATTTAGACCTGTCACGGCATTATTGCGTGCACCATAAGTCATGGTTTGTTTAGTTTCAAATTTATCCCAACGAACACCTAAGTCCAAAAGCCATTGTGGGCTTAACTCGATATTATCTAGGAAATAAACAGATTGGTTTTTGCTACGAATATTGTAACGATCAGCACCATCAGTACTTATACGACCTGTCCACGGAACATTACTTGGATTCTGCACTGACGTGCACCAACCAGAAGCAATTGCAGTAGCGTTACACGTATTATTTGCGCTTCCTGTTGAATCTAAGCCGTTTAAAATATATTGAGTACGATCAGTTTTTTGATCGCTATACTCAACGCCTGTATTAAAACGGTGTTTAAATGCACCTGTATCAAACTTACCTGTTAAAGCAAGTTGATCTGTAAAGCCGTCCGTATCTGCAACACGAGAGTTCGTACGTCTCCAAACTGAGCCATCTAAAGCACCCGTAGTCTTGTTATAGAAATTACCCTTAGAATCATCTGGATTAGTCCACAGATAATCATTCTTAGATTTTGTGTAAACAGCTGTATTACTCAGCGTTAGGTTATCGGTTAAATCATGCTCTAATTTGAATGTACCAAACTGATTTTCTTGTTTTTGGAAATCACGATCTTTCCAACCATAGTAACTGCCTTGTTGAACATCAATCGGTTTGCCATTGCCATTCAAATGAGTAAAATCTTTTTTAGGATCAGCATTTGAAGAAAATGGATTGTTATATGGAATACCAGAATCTGGAATATCATCGGTTTTAAGGTAGTAATAACTCAAGGTGCCGCGAGTTGCTGTATCTAAACCAAAGGTAATACTTGGTGCAATACCTGCACGTTTATATTCAGCACCATCATGTTGACCCGCTTTTTCGTTTTGATGACCCATGACCACCACACGAGCTGCGACACCATTATTAAAATCTTTGTTTCCGTCTAAAGTGATACGTGCATAATTATCTGTACCCCCTGAGATCGAGCCTTCTAAAGCATCGCCTTTTTTAGCAACTTTAGAAATCATGTTAATGCTACCGCCAGAAGTACCTGCACCACCTAAAGCAGAGGCAGAACCCTTTGTAACTTCAACTTGTTCAACTGCAAACATCTCACGGTTTTGTGATGTTGAGTTACGAATGCCATCTACATACATTGAGCTTTCTGAGTTATAGCCACGAATGAAAGGGCGGTCGCCGTTTGGATTACCACCTTCACCAGCACCTAAAGTAATACCAGGAATCGTACGTAAAGCATCAGAAAGACTTGTAACTTGAGTATCTGCAATAAGCTGCTTTGAAATAACAGAAACAGATTTTGGCGTATCTAAAAGAGGAACGACAAATTTGCTATTTGAGGATTGGTCTACTTTAAGACCTTGTTCTTGTTCTGCTTGGGTATGAATTGTTGGGAGTTGTACTGGCTGATCTTGAGCGATGGCTGGTACTGCAATCACGGAGAGTGAAGATGCGATTGCGGAAGATACTAATTTCTTACGTGATTTGATAAAAGACATAATCGTTCACACAGATATGAGAAAAATTTTGAGAATAATAATGATTCTTAATCATAATTTCAATTTATAACTGAACTATTTGTCGGATAGGGGCTTTGTTGCACAAACATTCAAAGACTAAACTTGTCCCAAGTTATCCAAATTTAAGTGACTACTTGGGTGTGAGGTCGGTCCAACTTAGTAAATTTATTTAATACTGCCACACGTGCATGAATCTCATTGACTTGGTTATGAAAATGCCTTGCACTAAGCCTATCACCCAATAGTTTGATGCAGTGCATCTTGGTTTCTAGCAAACTTCGGCGATGATAGTTTGATCATTTTTTCCATAGTGTCCTGCCTAAATGTTTAACTGTTCGAAGTCATTCGTTTCGCTTTAGCGAGCTGGTCTTTATATCTTTCCATGGTTTCGCATTTTTTCTAGTTGGAATCACCGCATGTGCTTGCCGATCTGCAATGGCCTGACGGCATTGCTTGGTGTCATAAGTCTGTTTATAGTTCAATTTCAATTCGGTTGTTAACAAATAAAGCTTTGTGTGGATAACTTGGTACTTATCAACAATCAATAAACAAGTTCACTAAATCTGCTACAATTGCGCCAATTTCGAATTCTCACTTTTCAGTTATGGTACATATCGAGTCATGTGTACGTAACTGTGTACATATTGAAGATTTTTCTCATGAGTTTTAAAGACGAATTAGCGGCACAGGTTGCCCAGCGACGTACCTTTGCGATCATTTCCCACCCCGATGCGGGTAAAACCACGATGACCGAAAAACTTCTGTTATGGGGTAAAGCTATTCAGGTTGCTGGAATGGTTAAAAGTCGTAAGTCGGATCGTGCTGCGACATCTGACTGGATGGAAATGGAAAAAGAGCGTGGAATCTCGATTACCACGTCTGTGATGCAGTTCCCTTATAAAAACCATACGATTAACTTACTGGACACACCAGGACATGAAGACTTCTCGGAAGATACCTATCGTACTTTGACCGCAGTGGATTCTGCATTAATGGTCATCGATGGTGCTAAGGGTGTCGAAGAACGTACGATTAAATTGATGGAAGTGTGTCGTATGCGTGACACACCGATCATTTCCTTCGTCAACAAAATGGACCGTGAAATTCGCGAGCCTCTAGAATTGCTTGACGAAATTGAAAATGTTTTAAATATTCGCTGTGTCCCAATTACATGGCCTTTAGGTATGGGGCGTGACTTTGCTGGGGTTTATAACCTACTTGAAAACAAGTTATATGTTTATAAAGCAGGTTTTGGCTCGACGATTACGGACATTGAAGTACGTGATGGTTATGATCATGCAGATATTCGTGAAAAAGTGGGTGAATTAGCTTGGGCTTCTTTTGAAGAATCACTTGAGTTAGTTCAAATGGCAAATGAGCCATTAGACCGTGAGCTGTTTCTGCAAGGCAAGCAAACCCCTGTATTGTTTGGTACAGCTTTGGGTAACTTTGCGGTTGACCATGTACTGGATGCCTTTATCAATTGGGCACCAGAACCGAAAGCACATCCAACACAAGAACGTACAGTAGATGCCAATGAAGAGGGTTTCACTGGTTTTGTTTTTAAAATTCAAGCCAATATGGATCCGAAACATCGTGACCGTATTGCCTTTATGCGTATTTGCTCAGGCAAATATGAAAAAGGTTTGAAAATGAATCATGTGCGTATCGGTAAAGATGTACGTATTAGCGATGCATTAACCTTCCTTGCGGGCGAACGCGAACATTTGGAAGAAGCTTGGCCTGGAGACATTATTGGTTTGCATAACCACGGTACCATCCAGATCGGTGATACATTTACCAGTGGTGAAAAATTACATTTCACAGGTATCCCACACTTTGCACCTGAAATGTTCCGCCGAGTTCGTTTACGTGATCCTCTTAAATCTAAGCAATTGCAAAAAGGTTTGAAAGAGTTATCTGAAGAAGGTGCAACACAGGTATTTATGCCTCAAATTAGTAATGATTTGATTGTCGGTGCAGTCGGTGTGTTACAGTTTGATGTGGTCGCGTACCGTCTAAAAGAAGAATATAAGGTGGACTGTATTTATGAGCCTGTCAGTGTTCATACGGTACGTTGGATTCATTGTGATGATGAAAAAATTCTCAATGAGTTCAAGAAAAAAGCGCATGATCAGTTATCGGTAGATGGTGGTGGTCATCTGACTTATCTTGCGCCAAGCCGTGTAAACTTGCAGTTAATGCAAGAACGCTGGCCAGATATTCAGTTCCGTAACACGCGAGAACACTAAAAATATACAAAAACAGCTTCTAAATTAGAGGCTGTTTTTAATTGAACGATCTAAAAAAGGAGGATGAGATGAATACTTTAAAACCACTTTTTGCTGTCAGTTTAATGATTGGAATGATGGCTTTAACGGCATGTGATCATCCAAAGAAAAATGGGGCGGATTCAGCCCAAGCCACAGGACAGAGTGCTGCGCCAGTCGAGAAAGCTGAGGTTTTACCCTATCTCAATATGCAGGAAGCTAAGGCGGATTATGCCTTGCCATTTTGTGAAAAGAAAAACTGTATTGATGTCGACATTCAAACCATTAAAACTCAGGATCAATGGCTGAATGCATGGATTACAAAAAATCAGGCCAACGTAATCCAGCAACAGATTGAACAGAATAAAAACCTGACCTTGCAACAGGCCATCAACGCCTATGTAAAAAAGTCAGATGAATGGCAGGATAAATATTCAAAAAACAAGGCCTATGAGCTGCATTTGAATACCCGTATTGCATCGCAGCGGAATCAGTATGTGTTGCTGCAAGTGGGGGTAAATGCCCAGCAGGAAGATATTGCAGTCAAGGACCGTTTTTATTTCTTTGTTGCAGACCGTAAACTACAAAAAAGTCTTAGTATTTTGGATGTGATTCAGAAGAATCAGCAAAATGCACTGAATGACATTATTCAGGCACATTATCAACAATGGATTGACAAACAATCCACAGAAGTGAAGAAACAGGTGCCGAAAAAACTCTATTGGGGACAGGCCGACTGGTTCTTTGATGGCGAGGGCATTGGTCTGCATTACCGTGCCAATGAAATCAGTAAGGATGCACCACAACTGGATATTTATTTAAGCACTGAACAAAGTAAACAGATGCTACAGCCTGATATTTATCAACAAATGTTTTAATCTACTTGCTTGAGTTTCGTATAGAAATTGCATGCGCTTATAGCGGTTTTGCTTTAACTTCGATAGCATTTAAAAATCTTGTGTAATAACAATACTGATAGGTTTTAAATGAAAGCATTTTATAAATATAGCATTCTTGCAGGTGCCATTTTGCTTGCTGCTTGCCAGCCGAAATCAGAGCCGAAAGAATCACAGGATAAACCGACAGATCCGCCAGTGGTACAGCAAACTGCTGAGCCAATTCTGCGTGGTGAAACCGTGAAATTGCAGGTAAATTTACCTGAATGTAAAGGCAATACCTGTCCAGATTTTACCGTTGAACGATTACAAAGTAATTTCCCGTTCATTGACCAGTTACTGGATCAACAGATTCTCGATCAACTGAGTAAAATGCTCGATGTCGTTGATGCTGATGCTTCAGCAGCATCTACAGCAAAAACGACTGAGCAAAAAATAGGTTTAGATGCTCAGGCACAAGCCTATGCTAATGCGTTTGTGAAGATTGATGAAGAGTTAAAAGCGCTCAGTAGTAGTCATCAGATCAGTTTGATGATTAAGCCTAAAATTTTACAATCGAAAGGCAAGCTAGCAACTGTAGTGTTAAATAGCAGCAGTTATTTGGGTGGAGCACATGGTTCAACCTCTCAACGTTACTATAACTTTGATTTAGCAAACCAAAAACAGATTCAATTGCATGACCTATTATTACCGAAGCAAAAAGTAACTCTAGACAAATTGGCGCATGACGCATTTAAAGTGTGGATTGTCGATTCAAAACTCGCCACTGACCCGAAAGAATATGAACAGGCTTGGCCATTCCAAGTCACCGATAATTTCTTATTAGGTGAGCAGGGGTTAATTCTACAGTATGGTGAATATGAGATTGGTCCTTATGTCGTCGGTTTGCCGCGGTTAGTGATTCCATTTACTGAATTGCAGGGTGTTTTAAAACCTGGGTGGTGTTTCAAAAAGTATGCTGACATTAAATGAAGCCATTATTGATGTAAAAAAAGGTTAAGTCGAAAGCTTTAAAATGGTTTTCAATCTTTTTTGAAAAATTACAACTCCTTCTAAAACCACGCCTAATTCGATGCCTTATTTTGCAATTATTACCTTCAATACCTACAGTAAAAAATTTACCAATACTTTGCTTGCAGTTTTTAAAAGCAGTTATGAAACTGTCCCAATGATCACTTGCAATTCGGGTGTAGTGAATACCTAATTGTTTAAGCTTTGTCTTCAATCGTTGAACTGTAGCTAAGTCTCTTTTACCCCAAACATAAGCAACAATCTCACCTGTTTCTCGATGGTAGGCGTAAATAAGCCATTGTTTATTATTTTTATTTCCCACAAAAGTCCAAAACTCATCAACTTCAAGAGACTCATAATGACTTTGTTTAGGCTGAATTTGGTAGGTCGATTCGGTTAAAGTACGTAAAACTTTACCGATACTGATTCGCTCAACTTCAGCGATATCTCGTATACCACTACCTCTGACCATCAACTGTAATATTTTTCGAGTAATGCCTGAATTACATCCTAGATAGCTCAGAGCATGGTCACCAATAAACTGACGTTTACAGTCTTTGCACTGATAGTTTTGTTTCCCATCTACTTTGATGCCATTTTTCTTTATACTGTCACCGAGGCAGGTTGGACATTTGATTTCTAGAGTTATTCGCATTTCTCTATTTTATCAAAATTCAACCTGCTTTGTTTCAGCATACTTTTTGAAACACCACCAAAACCTGAATATCTACCAAAAATAGATACGCCCGCAGCATCTACGCCTGCTGCAAGTACGCCAAGTCAAATTTAATGCAACTGTTCGATACCCATACCCATTTTGATGTTGCCGATTTTGATCTTGATCGGCAACATCTGGCTGAGGAATCAAAACGGGTTGGGGTCGATGCTTTGGTGTTAATTGGTTTTGTTGAATCCCGATTCGATGACTTGATTCAAACTCATCAACAATTACAATGTTGGGAAAATGTGCCAAGCTCTTATCTAGCACCCGGCTTGCATCCATTTTATATCGAACAACATCAGCCAGAACATTTACAGCGGCTTGAGCAAGTCTTAGAACAGCATGACTGTGTGGCTGTAGGTGAAATTGGTTTAGATACTTTTTTAAAACAACATAAACAGCCCGAAATGTTTGCCAAGCAACAATATTATTTTATTGAGCAACTTGTATTAGCAACACAGTATCAAAAGCCAGTGTTATTACATATCCGTAAGGCACACGCAGAAACCCTTGCCATTTTAAAAGCACAAAAATTCAAATTGGGTGGCATTGCCCATGCGTTTAGTGGTGGAGTCGAAGAAGCCAAGGCATTGGTTAAACTGGGCTTTAAAATTGGGGTGACAGGACAAATCACCAATCCAAATGCCAAAAAGCTGCATCAAGTAGTGCAGGCGATTGGCAGTGAAAATTTGGTGATTGAAACAGATTGTCCAGATATGACGCCGTTGTGTTGCCAAACTTCGACCGAGCATCGCACCCGTAATACCCCAGTGAACCTACCTTATATTCTAGACAGTTTGGCTCAGACCCTTGACCAGCCTGAGTTGCAGCTGGCTGCACAATTATGGCAAAACTCATTGGTTGCTTTGCATTTAAAATTTTAGAAGAATAAGACAATAATCTCGATAAAAATAAGATAACCAAAAGGGAACACACTCTTTTCTAAACAGGCTTACATTAAAGGAAGAACATCATAATAAATAAATTCGCCAATACTGGGAGGGTAACCGAATGGCCAGATATAGCACAATCAATAGCTTTAATTCATTACAAACACTCAGCGTCGGTTCGACATCCTATCAAATCTTTAGCTTGGCGCGAGCAGCTGAAACACTGGGTAATATTGATCAATTACCGAAGTCACTTAAGGTTTTGCTAGAAAATTTACTCCGTTTTGAAGATCAAAAAAGTGTAAAAGTGGAGCATATTCAGGCCTTGGTTGATTGGCAGAAAACCAAAAGTTCTGATCAGGAAATTCAATATCGCCCTGCACGGGTGTTAATGCAGGATTTCACTGGTGTTCCAGCAGTGGTCGATCTGGCTGCGATGCGTGCTGCAATGTCTCAAGCAGGCGGTGATCCTAACCTGATCAATCCTTTGTCACCCGTTGATCTGGTCATTGACCATTCAGTGATGGTCGATCATTTTGCCGATAATAATGCCTTTGCTGTGAACGTTGAAATTGAAATGCAGCGCAATGGTGAGCGTTATCAATTCCTGCGTTGGGGACAATCTGCATTTAATAACTTTAGTGTGGTGCCACCCGGCACCGGGATTTGCCACCAAGTCAATTTAGAATACTTAGCGCAAGCGGTCTGGTTGGGAGAAGATGAGGGTCAGGTTTTTGCTTTTCCAGATACTTTGGTCGGAACAGACTCACATACCACCATGATCAATGGGCTTGGCGTTCTTGGTTGGGGTGTGGGTGGTATTGAAGCCGAAGCAGCCATGCTCGGGCAGCCTGTATCGATGTTGATTCCAGAAGTGATTGGTTTCAAACTCACAGGCAAGTTGAATGAAGGGATTACTGCGACCGATTTGGTGCTCACGATTACCCAGATGCTGCGCCAAAAAGGCGTAGTGGGTAAATTTGTTGAGTTTTATGGCGATGGTTTGGCTGATTTACCATTGGCTGACCGCGCGACTATTGCCAATATGGCACCTGAATATGGAGCAACTTGTGGTTTCTTCCCGATTGATGATGTGACATTGGAGTATTTAGCTCTAACTGGCCGTAAACAGGAACGTATCGATTTAGTCGAAGCCTATAGTAAACAACAAGGATTATGGCGTAATGCAGGCGATGAACCTGTATTTACCGATACCTTGAGTCTGGATATGAGTACCGTACAAGCCAGTCTGGCTGGGCCAAAACGTCCACAAGATCGGGTTTTGTTGGGCGATGTTCCTAAAACGTTTAACGCCTTGATGGAGCTGAATTTAAAACCTGCGAAAGACGCCAAAGAACGTTTAGAGAATGAAGGCGGCGGCGGTACGGCTGTTGAAGCCAAGAAAGCGAATTTAGCGCATGAAGAACCTGCTTGTACTATTGATGGAAAATCGTATCCATTGAAGGATGGTGATGTGGTGATTTCCGCGATTACCTCATGTACCAATACCTCCAATCCAAGTGTGATGTTGGCAGCAGGTTTGCTGGCGAAAAAAGCCATTGAAAAAGGTTTACAACGTAAACCGTGGGTGAAAAGTTCATTGGCACCGGGTTCTAAAGTGGTGACCGATTATTTGGCTGCGGCAGGCTTAACGCCGTACTTGGATGAGTTGGGCTATAACTTGGTGGGTTATGGTTGTACTACCTGTATTGGTAACTCAGGGCCTTTGCCTGAACCGATTGAAGAAGCAATTCAGTGCCATGATCTGAATGTGGCTTCGGTACTTTCAGGTAACCGTAACTTTGAAGGGCGTGTTCATCCTTTAGTGAAAACCAATTGGCTGGCGTCACCACCACTTGTTGTAGCCTATGGTTTGGCGGGGAATATTCGGACTGATTTAACCACTCAGCCGATTGGACAAGATCAAAATGGTCAAGATGTCTATTTGAAAGACATTTGGCCAAGTCAGTTTGAAATTGATCAAGTACTGCAAAAAGTGAATACCGACATGTTCCATAAGGAATATGCAGCAGTATTTGATGGTGATGCAACTTGGCAGGCGATTCAGATTCCACAAAGCCAAACTTATGCGTGGCAAGATAACTCGACTTATATTCGCCATCCGCCATTTTTTGAGGAAATTAATCAGCCTCCGAAAGCCATTTGCAATATTGAACAGGCACGCATCTTGGCGGTATTGGGCGATTCAGTCACCACCGATCATATTTCTCCCGCAGGAAATATCAAGAAAGACAGCCCAGCAGGACGCTATTTACAGCAGCAGGGGATTGAGCCGAAAGACTTCAACTCCTACGGTTCTCGACGCGGTAATCATGAAGTGATGATGCGTGGCACCTTTGCCAATATTCGCATTAAAAATGAAATGCTGGATGGAGAGGAGGGTGGCAACACCATTTACATCCCGACAGGTGAGAAACTGGCAATTTATGATGCTGCCATGCGTTATCAGCAGCAAAAAACTCCTTTGTTGATTATTGCAGGCAAGGAGTATGGTACGGGCTCATCACGGGATTGGGCCGCAAAGGGAACTAACCTACTGGGTGTCAAGGCCGTGATTGCGGAAAGTTTCGAGCGGATTCACCGTTCCAATCTGGTGGGAATGGGTGTATTGCCTTTGCAGTTTATTAATGAGCAAACACGCCAGTCCTTAAACTTGACAGGCCGTGAAGTGCTATCCATTTATGGATTATCAGATAATATCCAGCCACATCAAATCCTTGATGTTGAGGTGGTACGAGAGGATGGCAGTCAGGAGCAGTTTAAGGTGCTATGCCGAATTGATACCCTGAATGAGGTGGAATACTTTAAGGCAGGTGGCATTTTGCACTATGTATTACGCAATCTGATTGCTGCATAACGAAACACACTCTTAAATCAAAGATGAAAGCTAGTCTTTCATCTTTTTTTGTTTGAATTTCAAGCATTCAGCGTTAAGGTAATCAGGCCAGATTAAATTGGATAAAGGCTTTGAATCAGTTACCACGCTATGTTTATTATCTCTTGGCTGCGCAGGCATTTAATTTAATTGCTGCTGTTCTGTCTGTTACTGTAGCGGCAATTGTGGGGTTGAAATTAGCGCCGACACAGGCTTTGGCTACGGTTCCGTATGGTTTGCAGTTTTTAGCGATGTTACTGACCACCTTTATTTTTTCTTTTCTAATGAAAAAGCTTGGGCGGCATTTGGTTTTCCAGTTTGGTTGCGTCTGCTTGTTCTTGGCAGGTGTTCTCGGTTATTTGGCCCTACAGCAGCAACAATTCTATTTATTGTGCCTCAGTCATTTTTCACTGGGGTTATTTATCTCCACTGCGAATTTTTATCGCTTTGCTGCCTCTGATCGTTTGGCGACAGATTTAATTCCAAAAGCTACTGCGATGGTGATTTCGGGTGGGGTGATTGCAGCAATTATTGCACCGATGTTGGCAATTCAGTTTCAACAGGTAGCAGGCTTACCCGATTTCACTGCGATCTATTTCATTTTCAGTGTCTTAGCCTTGTTGCTCTCTCCGATCTTGTATCTATGGAACAAAAAATTCCAACGCCAACAGATACAGCAGGTGCTGATTGAACCAACTCAACGTCGCAAACTGCCAAGCACTTTGATTATCGCTGCTGTCATCAGCGGTGCTTTTGCTTACTATATTATGAATGTGATGATGATTATGTCCTCCTTACATCTCAAGGAGCATCATTCATTTCATTATGCTTCGATCTCGATTCAGCTACATGTATTGGCGATGTTTATCCCGTCCTTCTTTGTCTCTAAACTGATTCAACGATGGGGAACGCATACTACGATTTATGTTGGTTTTGCTTTGCTGATGCTATCTTCCTTAATTCCAATGTTTGGACAGGTCGGTATCTATATTAATGCTGCCTTGATCGTGTTGGGCGTGGGTTGGAATTTTGCTTATTCAGGCGCATCAACCTTGTTAGCAGGTCTTAACGAACAGCAAAAACATCGTGTCCAAGGAATTAATGAAACAGGAATTGCTTTGTTTGCGACTTTGGGAGCATTTTTACCTGCACCGATTTTGAGTAGCCTCGGATGGATCAATGCAAACCTTTTGGCTTTATGCATGAGCCTAATCGTTTTTATCCTGTTGGTTATTTTAATTCGTCGAGATCAACCATCAAGTAAAGTTTCACTGGGCTAACCTAAAACCAGTTAAACACGGTAAAATACTACTTTGACTGAAAAGATAGATCACGACTGTTATGACCGATGTTCCTGTAAATGACGAATATGACCGCCGTTTTGCTGGTGTCGCCAAAATTTATGGAGATCGTGCATTTTCGCATTATGAACACAGTCATGTCATGGTGATTGGGATTGGTGGTGTTGGCAGTTGGGCGGTTGAGGCGCTAGCACGTACAGGGATTGGTGAGCTGACCTTAGTCGATATGGATGTGGTGGCTGCATCGAATATTAACCGTCAATTGCCTGCGATGAGCTCAACACTCGGACAAGAAAAAATTGAAGTGATGGCGGAGCGTTGTCGCCAGATCAATCCACGCATGAAAGTGAATGTGATTGATGACTATCTGACGCCTGAGAATGTCAAAGAAATTTTAAATCCAGTACCAAGCATTGTTTTGGATTGCATCGATGATGTCAAAGCCAAACTTGCCTTGATGCTGCATTGCCGCTTTAACAAAATCCCGTTGATTGTGTCAGGCGGAGCAGGAGGAAAACTCGATCCACTGAAGATTCGCGTGGCAGATCTGTCCAAGACCGAACAAGATCCAATGCTTGCAAAGTTACGCACGCAACTGCGTTCAAAAGGGATTTGTAAAAAACCAAAAGAGAAATTTGGCATTACTTGCGTGTATTCGATTGATAATCCATTTTCCAGTGCAGATGTTTGTCCAAGTGCGGGTCTGCGCTGTGGCGGCTATGGTTCTGCAGTGGTGGTGACTTCAAGCTTTGCGATGGTGGCGGTGGCTGAAGTGCTGAAAAAATTAGATGCTAAAAAGCCTAAAACATAATGTTCGTTTAGGCTTTGATTCAGTCTTTTATTAACCAAGACGGTAATAAGTATAAGTGACGTTTTTGTCTTTATAAACGTCATAGCTAGTCTGCTTAAAATCAGAAACCCATTGTGAGCCTGTAAAACCAGCAATATGACCATACACATGTTTTTTGGTGCGATGAATAATATAAATGTCACCTGGCATTGGGTTATCAAAAGCAGGGTCAATTTGCTTATAGCCAATTTTTTGTAGCGTTCCACCCCAATCTGAGGCGGCTATAGGATGTTGTGCAATTTTTGCACCCGCTGTTTGTAATGCGATGCGAATTGATTTGGCGCACTTTGCTGAACTATGAAATGAGGAAACACGAGAAAGTTTATCTGAAAACTTTTGTAAGTTAATTTGCTGCGAATTCTTGGATAACGCGTATGGCGGTGTAATATCTGCGGGAGTTTCTCTGAGCATAATGACTGCATTTTGAGTCTGTGCATGCATCATCGAATCTAATGAGGGTGCATCATAAATCATAGTTCAATCTCAACCAATCCTAAAACAACTTTGAAGCGGTCGCCAAATTCCGTGGCTCGCAGATATTAAGCGATAAATCTTAAAAAAACTTATTTGCAATGTAATAATGTAACTTTTTGAGGGTGTTGTGAAGAACTTAGCGTAAAAATCACATAAAGAATCTTTTTTATTATCATGAATTTAGTTGTTAATTAGTTTGAATAAAATGATTTGTAAGATTATATTTCTTTTTTGATTAGAAAATATACGCAAGTACTGATTCAAAGAAACAAAGCTTTGAGGTTTGAAGAATAGTAAACTATTGTTTATTAAAATGAAAAATGGAAAGAATAACAAGTGATACGTCCAGCAAAAGCAACAGATATCAAGCAAATAGTAGAATTAATTCAGCCATATATAAAAGATTTTGCATTGAATGCAGAGGGTGAAGAAAAATTCAGTCAAGACATGATTAAGAAATTACTTGAAATGCAAAGCATTGAATATTTTGTTTTCGAGAAAGATTTATCCATTATTGGTGTGATTGCTTATAAACAACCTTCTCATTTGATTCATTTCTTTGTTAAGCAGAATTCACAACAGCAAGGAATAGGTCGTCAGCTTTGGATGTTTTTAGAAGATAAACTTTCTCAGCAACATTCAAAAATTACTGTGAATTCTAGTTGTTATGCGCAGCCCGTTTATGAAAATTTCGGATTTACAGTCACTTCAACAGTGATTGAAAATGGCGGGTTACGCTATATTCCGATGTGTAAACGTTATGCGTAGAACATCAAATTAACTTTGATGTTCTCGAACGTAATCTTCAGTACGTTGCATCGCTGTTTGGATATTGATGATTGCATTTTCAATATCAGCAATGGTTTTGGCATTTCCACCACTGAGGGCTTGGCGCCATTTACGTGCGCCTGGTAGATTTTGAAATAAACCTAGAATATGGCGAGTGATAATCGAAAGTGGAGCACCTTCAGCAACGCGTTGATGAATATAAGGCATCATGTGCTGCATGATCTCAAAACGATTAGGTGCTTCCAAATTCCAAAGTTCACCCATCTCCGCCAATAAGTACGGATTATGATATGCCTCACGACCAATCATGACGCCATCAACATGCTGTAAATGTTGTTGTGTTTCTTCAAAGGTCTTGATACCGCCATTAATCTCAATCTTTAGATGTGGGCGTTCTTGCTTTAAACGATAGACATCTTCATAGCGTAATGGTGGAACTTCGCGATTCTCTTTCGGCGATAAGCCCTGCAAGATCGCAATACGTGCATGTACAATAAAATGTGTGCAGCCTGTTGATGCCACCGTATCAACAAAATGCAGCATTTCTTCGTAAGATTGCATGTCATCAATCCCGATACGATGCTTTACAGTTACAGGAATCGATACTGCTTTTTGCATACTATGAATACATTCTGCAACTAAATTGGGTTCAGCCATTAAGCAAGCCCCAATTTTATTGTTTTGCACGCGATCACTTGGACAGCCGACATTGAGATTAACTTCGTTATAACCCCAGTCTTCGGCCATTTTGGTGCAGGTAGCAAGTTCTTGTGGATTTGAGCCGCCGAGTTGTAGCACAATCGGATGCTCTTGCTGATTGAAATCGAGATGCCGATTAGCACCACCGTAAATAATCGCGCCTGTAGTGACCATCTCGGTATACAGCACGACATTGGGATTAAATAAGCGAGCAAAGAAACGATAGTCTTTTGTGGTCCAATCCATCATCGGAGCCACGCTAATTCTGAAATCATTTATTTCTTCTACATTGTTATTAATTTCAGTCATTTATGTCAATTCCTTAAGGTGCATATAGTGGCGTATTTTAGCATATGGTTGCAATTTTTAGCTATCAATGCAACCATATTGCAACCATGAAATAGTTTCAATTTCCAAGGTTGCAATAGAAATGAGTACAATAACTAAGCGTGTTACATCCACTGGAGAGATTCGTTATCGAGCTTTGCTACAGATACGTCGAGAAGAAGTAAATTATACCGAATCCAGAACATTTAGTAAAAAATCGCTTGCAGAAGCTTGGTTAAAAAAACGTGAAGTTGAATTGGAAGCAAATCCAGAATTATTACATCAAAATAAAAAGTCCCAGACCAAATCAAATCTGACCTTGGCTGAAGCAATGGAAAAATATCTTAATGAGGTCGCCAGTTTTGGACGTTCTAAACGTATGGGATTACGATTTTTATGTAACTGGCCGATTGGAAAAATAAAACTCAAGGATTTAAAAAGACAAGATTATAGCGCACATACGTTGCTTAGGAAAAAAGGTGTTCCGGAAATTGACGCTTTGCCAATCAAGGCTAGTACAGCATTGCAAGATTTACAATATATTAAATCTGTATTGAAGTATGCAGAACAAACGTGGGGTGAAAAAGTTGATATTAGTGAATTAGATAAGGCAATGGCTGGGCTGCGAGATGCACGCATTATTACAAAATCCGTAAAGCGTAGTAGATTAGCCACATCTGAAGAATTGCAGATATTAACGAATTATTTTTACAAGAAATGGAAACAAAGACGTACAGCGATTCCTGTACATCTGATTTTATGGTTTGCTATTTATAGTTGTCGTCGTGAAGCTGAAATTTCACGGTTGAAACTGAGTGATTATGATAAAAAGCATAAAGAGTGGTTGGTAAGAGATCTCAAAAATCCAAATGGCAGTAAAGGAAATGATAAATTCTTTGTCATTGATGAAAATACACAAAATGTAATTGATGAGTTGATGAAACCTGATATTCGGGAGCGGATGTTAAAATTAGGAGGGGATATAGATTTACTTATCCCGCTTAATCACAAATCATTTGCGGCGAGATGGCAACAAGGATTGAAGATGTTAGGAATTCAAGATTTACGTTTTCATGATTTAAGGCACGAAGGGGCGACCAGACTAGCAGAAAATGGTTTGACAATCCCTCAGCTACAACAACATACGCTACATGAGAGTTGGTCAAGTCTAGAGCGTTATGTGCAAATCAGACGTCGAAATGATCGATTGGACTTTAAAGAAGCAATTCAGAATGCGGAAATTGCAATATCTAGTCGAAAATAAAAGAAGCTCGCATGATAATTATTCATGCAAACTTCTCCAGTCCTTAGCGGAAATTTGACTTTGTTTATAGAGATATATTGAAAATTCTTTTAAATCAACTAGGTATGGTGATTTTTGAGAGTTGTCAGATTTAAAAACTGGGAAGGGCAAATCTTGACGAGAAGCACGTTTGTTCGCACTTTGCTTATTCATATGAGGAAAATAATCTTTCAAAATGATTTCAAGTTGAACAACAGGTGCTTGATAACGCATTGTTAGCATTGAATATAAAGTAAATTCTGAATTTAAACTATTCATTAATCTGCTCTGATGAAATAAGATCTGAGTTGAATTTATCAAATTAATTAAAAAAAAGATGAGATATGTTTAAAAAATCAAAAAAAATACTTATTTTTTTATTGTATCAGTAAATAATCTTTTGTTCGTTGTTAGTAATAACAACGTCGACTGCTTAGCTCATTTAAAATAAATGAGCTAAACGTATACTGCTTATCTTTTAATTTTATTGTTTATTTGTTAAAGGGATTCTTGGGGTCGGATAAAATAACATTTTTCTTGTCGTTAAAGTTTCTACCTGCTTCTGAAAATTTAAATTGTTCAATTTCGGACTTTGAAAACAATTCTTTTCTAAAATAATCTTTAGTTTGATAAAGCTCTATCATTTTAAGTGTATTCTCAAGATAATTCATTTCAATATTTTGTGATTTAAAAAATGATATAAGCACACTTCCAAGAAAAAATTTCTCATGATTCTCTTGCTTTCGATCTTTTATCTTTTGTTTTACTTGTCTATAAGAACTATGAAATGAATTTTTGATTTCATCATGTGCTTTTTGTTTTATTAAATCAGGAACTCTTCGATTGTAGTTTTTTAGCATCCTTAAGGCTATTTTTAATCTTTCATCAGTCTGAGAGAAAGGGTCTTCATATCCACTAAAATCAACAATGTCTTTTTCAATATCAGAGCGATCACTTTTTTTGATTGAGCAGATAGTGTCCATTACTTCTTCTAATCTATTTAATTCTAAAACTTTATGATATTTATTCCTCAAATTTTTAATGTCTTCTTCTGTAAATTGATTTGCAGTTTTTGATCGAATCAATTGTAGTATTAACTCATCTGAATGAGTGCGTCTTGCTATCTGTTTTAAGTGCTTTTCAACACTTAAAATCATTTCATCTACTGTTAATCTAGTTCTAGCCATTTTTAAAACCATCTTTATTTAAGAAAATGTTGGTATATCACAGAGTCTTAAAAAAAATCGTCATATGTTGTGTTTTTCAAAAAAAACTACTCTTCTGTTAGTTTTAACTGTTAATTTATGGCTGTTAATGGTGGGGCAGATAAAAAATCTTTTTTGCGAATGCAAAAAAGATTTTTTATATCTCGTTTCCGTGTCTTTTAAATTTCGCTTCGCTCGCTTTAAAAGACACTTCTCCTCGTGCTGCGCAGCACTTTTAGTTTTAAGCAATTGATTATTATATAATTTATGCGTTACTCATGTTTTAGATTTACTGTTTCTACATATAAAAAACACACAACTAAATTATTGTTTTTATTATATAAATTGAAACTATGGGAGTGGTATTGCTCATGCGTTTTAATTGAAAAATATTTTTTTTCATTTTTCTTCACGAAACGAATCATGAATTTTTAAAATTTTGTAGGATCCGATATTCCAATTAAATTAATATCGGAAGTAAAAATGTATTATTTTCATTTAAGTCATAACGTTAAAGGTGATAGTCAAATAAAATTGAGTGATGGTGATTCAAAGTATCGACTCTCAAAAAGTGCATATCACTATATTACGCGTACTTTATATTTTTCAAAGCATAAAAGTGACATTGAAGAGCTTGAATATTGTGCATCTTATAATATGCCGATTTGGTCTGAAAATAATCCTGAAAAGTTTTGGTATGCAGCAGATCAATATACAAGTGAGACTAGACGAACCTCATCACATATTACAATCGCTTTGCCAAAAGAACTGGATAGAAATAAACGTATCGAATTATCTGAGAGACTGATGTATGAGTTCTGTGGTCAATATAAAATGCCATCTACAATCGCAATTCATAATCATGTGGCTGCGCTTGATGGACAGTCAGAACAGCCACATTTACATCTATTATTTTCAGAAAAAAGTATGTTGGATAATATTGAACGTTCCCCAGAGCAGTTCTTTAAGCAATATCGTCAAAAAAATCCTGAAAAAGGGGGTGCATTAAAAATCACGGCTGATGTGCTTGGATTTGGTCGTAATATATTATTTCACTACCGAACAAAAACTGAAAAAATAATAAATGAATTTTTAGAAAAATATGCACCCACAAAAATTATAGAAATTCATGGTATGGAAATCGAAGTGAGCAGTGCAGTATCGTGCTTATCTAATGAAGATTATAATAAAAAACATGGAACCAATTTAAAAGATGTCCCACAAATTCCGAGGTCGTTACTCTATAGCACTGATCCTGAAGATCAAGACAAGGTAGCAGAATATAGAAAGAACATTCGGGAAATTCGTCAAAATAATCTGTATGAACTTTATAAAAATTACTATGAGCTAGCGCTGGCGAAAAAACGTGAACAGGAAAACCAGAATAAGCCACAACTTGATCAATCTAAAAAATTTGATTTTGACTTCTAATATCCTCATTAATAAACCAAAGATGATGATGGCTCACAAGCAAGCTCAATGGAATGTATTATTCCTTCTTCAGCCTTTAATTAAATCAGTTGATCTGTCCATATACTTTCTATGGACGGATCAACTGAATTGGTATTAGCGCAATTTGACCTATTTCTTAAAATAGTTTTCCATCTGCAATTGTTCAAGCGTGTGCCATTGATAACGCTCATGTCCTGAAAAATTTTGTTTGATATATACAATGTGTTGAAGAATTCGCTTCTGATACTTTAACAGTTGTTGAATACGGTGATCATCATAAGCAATATCTACCCGTTGTTGCCTCAGTGCTTGATAAAAGCAGCGGTAGACCATATCCATATTTTTTAATATTTCCTTGGATGCCGCAGTGTGGAGTGGTTGGCTTAATCCTGCAACTGAATAAGATTCACGCATGACAAAGTCGGGGCGTATACGGGATTCCTTTGCCACTTTTAATGTTGGTGCAAATGTATTTGATTTAACCTTGATATTTTGAAATGCCTGTTGAATCGAATTAATTAATGCACTCGGTTGAATAGTATGTGCTGTTGCTGGCTTTTGTAATCTTGTTGCAGCGACTGGAGCAGAAATGGGTGATTTCACTTTAGCCTGATGATCTTGTTGACTGTCGACTTTGATGAATTGTTTGAGTTTCTTATAGTTAATCGTATAGAAATTGGTTTGTAGCCATTTATTCTGTGCCAATTTTTCAATCACAAGAATTCCAGCTTGCTTTAACTTTGCTACGATTCTTTTAATCGTTGAGATGCTATATACACCGAGCGTGGTTTGCCACTGTTCATAACTATGGAACCAATACTTTTTTCCATTAAAGGTTTTTCCTTCGTTATTTTCTAAAAAGTAATGCAGCTTCTGTAAAAAATTGGCGGCAGCCACGCCAAACGCTTTTGCAAGCGTTGGCGAAGCAATCAGAGGATAGTCTCCAGAAATCAGGAGGTTATTATTCTTATTGGTCTTGGACATGATTCGCCCCACGTAGAACACGTTGTGCACGTTCAATCATCTTGTGACGTTGATGTGTGCGAAATGCCCATAAAGAGGAGAAGTTATTATTTTGATTAAGCTTTGCGACTTTGAGAATTTGTTCATCATTCATTTCATGCATACATTCACGAATGATTTGATGTGCTTGTTCAAGTTCTTTGAGCAAGGAGTTTGCAGTATCAACAGCAATATAAAGATTGGCGAGTGTCTGACGCTGAGGATTTGAAATAGATTTGCCAAGTTCAACAATCAGTTGACCAGCTTGTTTTTTAGGTGTGCACGTATTTGCACCATGAAGAATTGCGTTCATAGCAGTGGTCCTAGATAAGTTTTAATACTTACCCCCATTACTTCTCACGGTAATGGTGGCAGCTCAACAGGGGTGAGAATACTGAATCTAGGATCAGCCAACCTTACGGTTGCCCTGCAAGCTGCCATAACGACTGCTAAAACAGTAGACAAAAAAATAGCCGCTAGTGCGACATTAATTTGCACCTAGATTGTATCAGGTTCTCACGCCTGAACACAGATTTTGCTGTGTAGAATTAGCTTAACTGGATATCGCTTGAGCTGTCAACGATGTAATTGGATCTTTTTACATATTTTAACATTAAATAATGTATTGATTAACCTGAAGATATTTTAAATTTCTGACGGCTGGGAATATTGTTTTGAACAGTACTTGCGGACGGCTGTATAGACTAATATTTAATTTTTAGCTCTCAATGATTCTGTAAAAAATAAGAAATCATCAAATCTAAGGTGATTCGCTAAAAGAATGAGTTAAATAAATCATCGATTGTTCAGGGCTTCAACAACTGTTAAGACTTTCTCTAAGCCTTTTCTAGTTTGAATTTGCTGAATCGGGACACCATCGGTTGCGGTATTGAATGCATTCATAAAATAATCAATCCATTCAGAATCACCGCCCGTTAACGTAGATAAGCTTTGATAAAGGCGAATCAGTAATAATCCATATTCACCTTGTGGGGATGCGGCTTCTAATACAGCTGAGAATTCGATTTGGTTCATCGACATGAGATCGAGACTCATCACAGTAGCCAGTTGAGTATTACTAAGACCGAGTAAATCCGCAGTTTTCAATACGGCTTCTGCTAAAACTGTTGCTGTACTAACAGAGTTCATTCAATCGGCCCGCTGAGCTTTGCTGATTAATTATTCTATCTCATTTACAGGATATAACTGAAGAAGAGGGAACTTCAGTTTGATCGCTTTAAATCAGCCTGAGTAAATCTCAATCTTCTCATTAACAGCTCATTAGGCATTGATTCATCTCAATGCTTCAAATGTAAAAGCTGAGCTGAGCCTGATTTAATTCTTTATTTTATTGTTTTATTTTAATAGAGAACAACAGTCCATTTTAGCCTCATCCATCAAAGCAAAATGAGCCGATCGATCGGATGAATTTGACCTTATGGGAAAAATCAAAGACTTAATGCGATTACATTTGGCGAATCTAATTGTATAGATTTTAGTACTTTGTAAAATTGACTAAAGCGCTGGATAAAATTAATATGGGCTCGCTGGCCTACATTGCCAGTCGGTTTTAGCAGACCGTCCAACACAAGAGCATTAAAGGACTTGTCTTTTAGTGTTTATCCCCTCGTGCCCCTCTGCGGTGGAACGGGAGGGGGACGTCTTCGGACGTGCTGGATTCTTGTGTTCCAGTCTGCTAACCCGCTCTCGTTCTGCCACCATTATTTAGCAGTAATTGGTAGAACTTCTTAACACAAGGAGCTTCTCATGCTGTACCAATCTTTTCTAATTTGTGCTTCACCCCATGTTCAACCTTGTTGTGCTTTGCAACGGGGGCAATACGGCTAATTTATTATTATTCGTCTGTATTCAAACAATATTTTTACAAGAACAATCCAACGGTGGATGGCTAAGTCACGCCTATAAAAAATAAACCTTTTTATATCTGCTGGTGATTGTGCATTGCATTGAACATGCGGGAAACAAACATGACTGAATTAAGCAAACCCAAAATCATACCCATTGAACACCGCCCACAAAAATCTAAGCTCTTTATAAAATGTGTGATCTTACCCATCGTGATCTTTCTCATCGTTGCCAAAATCTTCTCCTTTGGTGCTTTCGGTTACATCTTCTTTGGCTTTGACCTGTTCTGGTTTGTGATTCTTTACTACCTTTATGAATATGGAAATACCTACTTTGACGGGATGACTGAACAACTGAAGCGTCAAGGAGAAACTTTTAATTATCAAAACCGTGGTGTTTGGATTAACAGCCAAGATAAAACCATTATCCTGTTTGATCAGCCAGATCAACGCCTCGTGAAATATCCCTTTGATTACATCACCTCCGTTGGACACTACAACTTAGTCGAAGATAACTTTAGAACCACGACCACTGTGATCAGCAATCCAATGATGGGAACGCATGTCAATCAACAAGTTCATCGCACACCGATGAAACGAGAGTTTCAAGTCAATATCGGCACACGAGATCCATTCAAACCGAATTACAGCCTAAAAGTCCTATTTCCATGGCGTAGTCCAGAAATGGCCAGTGAAATCCGTCAATTATTATCGGCTGATCATTATCAATAACAACAATAAAAAATTTAAGGCAGTCAAACATGATGATTTCAAAATCATTTATGCCATCTGTGCTGATGTTAGCAATCAGCACAGCAATGGTTGGATGTGGAGGCAGTGGTTCGGGAGGAGATTCTGGTTCATCGAATGGCGGTGGAACGGGTAATCCAGATAATGGCAACACTATCCCTAAGCCCGTGACCTGTGTTGAAAGCCAATATCTGGAAGAGGGGGTATGTAAAAATAAGGCAGTACAGAATATCCAGTCATTCCCATTGAGTACACTGGTTCAAGGTCAAAGCTATCCATTATCGCTTCACACAGATCAAAGTCTGGCAGTAACTTTTAGCAGTAACACACCCAACATCTGTAGTGTAAGTGGCAGTGAACTCAAAGCGCTTAAAGTTGGTCAGTGTAGTCTGGCACTGACACAGGCAGGGACAGAAAAAGTTTTAGCATTAAATAGTAGCATGACCGTCAATGTGACTTGTGCTGCCGATCAATATCTAGAAAATAATGTGTGTGTCAATAAGCTCAAACAAACCATTACCCCACTCAAAATCAAATACATCCTGACGGATAATGTGTATTCACTGGATACGGAATCTAGTACCAAACTTCCTGTCACGATTAGCAGTCTTTCAACTGCAACCTGTACTTATAGTCAGGGTGAACTAAAGGGGATTGGTGCAGGTGCATGTACCCTTAAACTCACCCAAGAGGGTGATACCAAAACACTGGCAGCAGAGAGTAAAACCATCAGCTTTGATGTGTTTAAGGCTTCATCCATGAATGAAGCACCCGATATCAACAACTGTTATGCGGGTAAGCTCAGTGCAAAGTTTAGAAATGAATTCTTAAATGAGCTCAACACGGTTCGTGCCTTGCATGGGTTGCCAAGTATTACATACGACTATGCCCGTGAAGATGAGATGATGCAGACCGCACTGATTCTTGCGGCAAACAACATCTTGACCCATTACCCTGAAGCGAACACCAACTGCTATTCAGATATTGGTGCGGTGGGTGCAAAAACCAGTAGTCTGGAAATGGGGGTAAGACAGAATAAATATGACTATTCACCTGCCGAAAGCATTACCAATATGGTGCATGATAAATTAAATCTGTTTGCAGGAGATGTGGGGCATCGCCTCTGGATGCTCAATCCTTTCTTGCAAAAATCGGTGTATGGTTCAGTCAATGCCCCATCATTCAAGGATACCCGATTCCCTTACGTTGTAGGGACTTCAATTAAAGTTGTTTACCCTTTTAATAATGCAACTACTGCACCCCTTGGTGTGATTGCCTATCCCTATCATAACTATCCAGCCAAATATTATATGCCGGGGTCAATTCTCTCGATTTCAGTTTTAACCGATCAAAAGAATTTCTTTGCCAATCGAAATGTTGACTACGCCAAAGCTACTGTTGTTGTCATTGAACGAAGTAGTGGCGCTAAACAGAAGATCAGTAATATCCGCTATGAGAATATCGGTGTCCCCAACCATATCCAGTTTAACTTTGACGATTTGAAATTGAACGTGATCTACGATGTCAAACTCAGCAATGTCCTAGTGAATGGTCAGCCTAAAGAATATTCCTACTGGTTTAAAGTCGATAACAAATAAAGGATAAGAATCAGATGAAAAAATTAATACTTCACCTTGTTGTAGCCATTGGTTTTGTAGGGATCAGTTCAACAGTATTTGCTGAAACCAAGAAAGTGAACCTGTCAGCCGGGTTGAACTATGTTCTGTCCCATGTAGCGACAAAAAGAGATAACAATCAAAGTAACCATAATATGGGGATGCTTTACTACTTAGGAAAGAAGGGTGTACCTGTAGATCATAAAAAAGCGGCTGAATGGTTTTCCAAGGCAGCCAACAATGGTTTTGCTCCTTCACAGTACGCATTAGCAGTCATGTATCTGAATGGGGATGGGGTGCCACAGGATGCAGAAAAAGGTGTAGCCTTATTATAAAGTGCTGCACGGCAGGGACAACTTGAAGCCATCAAGTTATATAATACATTGCAGGCTAAAGCACAGCAGCTCAATGCTGTTCAAATGCCATCAGTACAAACAGCCACAACAGCCATTAAATACTATGATACATCCAAGCTTGAGCCTAAGAACTTTAAGCAAGTTGTACTTCCTAACCTAAGTACAGATACCGTTGCTCGAAGTTTTTACAAAGTGACATCATCCAGAGAAAGACAAAAAGATGATTACTGGGGAAGTGGCAAAGGCTTTGTTGCACAAATAGACGAAAGGTAGAGTTGTTCTAATCTTCAGATATTTATGCAACAGCCAACGTTTTAGCTGTACCAAGACGAGGTTTTCTGCAAGATATGTATAACTGCGCGACGTTACATCTGGGTATGCAGCATAAGTGGCGACCATTTGCTCAGGGCAGCGCAGTCTTTTAATTAAGTGAATTCAAATACCAAATGCGACAGATTTTTAGTGAATTAGGGGTTTTTAAAAATAGTTCATAAAATTCTGAATTGAGTTAACTAAAGACTATTTATAGATTTGTTGATAAGTACAATAATAAATAGATACTTAATGTTAAGGGCTTTTTTAAAATTTAGAAGATGGTATCCTTAAAAAATTTAATTTTTAGACAGTTGGTAAAAATGCTAGGGGAAAATTATAGGGGGCGAGAAGTGTATTTAATAATTATTTATCAGTCTGAGCTTATTAATCCGCTATTTTTAGCTCCTTATCATGCATGAGGATACGCTGTCAGTAGTTCAAGCTGCTTATCGATTATACTGAGCGCATAATTGGGAAGAATTACAAGTTCTTCGGGAATACTTTAGACAATATCATCGAAGAAATGTTTAGGAGTCTGAATGAAGACAATCGCAACGACAATTGCGGAACTCCGTATTTTAATTGGTTATCTTGGAGAAAAAAGCCAAGCTAATTGGTGGAGCAGTGATTTTTTTAGTCCGACGGCCACTGCATTTTTAACACCAATTTTTAACCGTTCTCTGTTTCTTGCTCAATATCAAGGGGTAACTGCGGCAGCGGCAATAATTCACGATAGTACTGTTGGTGTTGGTCGTATTTACCATCTTTTTCGTTTACCTATCAGTTTAGAACAGGCATCGGCAGAAATGCTTAACGACATTAGATTTGTGCAAACCGTACAAACTCGATTGGTAAATCCTGAGGCGGCATTGGTACGTTTAGGGGAGTTGGCTGAAAAGCAAGAATCCTTATCATCAGGCCCTATATTAGTAGGTCAGCTGGATCAGGATATTGTAGCTGAATTAAGGCGTGCTGCAGGTATGTATCATGCTGCATTTAATGCTGATATCCAGACATATCCTTATATGCGAGAAGTTTCATGATCCAGCAGCGTTACTACACGACTCAATTGCAAGCAGGATTGGGCCTTATAGAAGAAACCAGACAGTTACTTCAAGTTTATCAACCAGGTATGACTACTGTGCAGCTTTATGAAGCTGCTTTAGCATCTGGTCGATTCCCCTTAGTTACTGCAAGACGCTTGCGCAATATTGTTGCTGAATGCTTTGCTCCACGCTACCTTCGCGATCCGCATGCTGCTGAATTACTGAAGATACTTGTTGATCGACTAACAATTAATGAACTTAATCAATTACTTTTCATTTACACGGCTCGTGCCAATCTTGTGTTGGCAGATTTTGTTCGAGATGTTTATTGGGCTCGTTATTCCGCTGGTCGTAATGATCTTCAGTTAGAAGATGCACGTGCATTTGTTGAAAATAGTGTTCGTGAGGGGAAAACACAAAAACCATGGTCTGAGACGACGATTAAGCGTGTTTCATCTTATTTAATGGGCTGTTGTGCTGACTATGGATTAGTAACAACTACTGGTCGTAATCAACGTTCAATAGCAGCTTATCGTATCTTTCCGAAAGTTGCTGCATACCTTGCATACGATTTGAAGTTCAGCGGTCTTGGGGATAATCAAATTGTTGCAAGTTCAGATTGGGAGCTTTTTGGACTTACCCCTATCGATGTTAGAGATCAGCTAAAACGCTTGTCCTTGCAAGGTCTACTCATATTTCAGGCCGCTTCTGATGTGGTACATATCGGATGGACTTATAAAAGTATGGAGGAGTTGATTGATGTCATCGCTTAAAGCTGATTTTAATGAGTTAATGGAACGAATCAAGCAGGGGCGTGAATTTGGCCATGCTAGTTTTGAACCCATTTTTTATTTAGTTTTTCCTCCAAGTCAAATTCTAAACGTAAAACGTGAAACACCTGCATGGGTACATCGGCTTCGTAATGATGGTTGGGAAGTTGAAACATTTTCTATTGCAGAACATATTGCAGACATTATCAATAATGCTCCCCTTCGTAAGATTTGGTTTGTTGCTGACCAAAAAACACCATTAGCATGGGATAAAACAAATGCATCACTTGCCAATGCCATTAGTAATGGTGCTTTGCAGGCACGTATTGAAGCAAAGCTAGCTGATCTCGAAGGAAAGTCTAAGGCCATTTTATTGGTTACTGATCTTGAAGCATTACATCCTTATATCCGAATTGGTGTCATCGAAGGTAAGTTACAAGGCAAATTTCATGTGCCAACAGTATTTTTTTATCCTGGCGTTCGGACAGGTAAGACACAACTTAAATTCTTGGGGTTCTACCCTGACGATGGCAACTACCGCTCTGTCCACGTCGGTGGCTAATAATTGAGGCATAACATGACGATCAAACAGCTTTTTGATCCTAGCAAAAATATAAATCGTAGTATTGAAAAAGTTATTACTTACGGCGTTTCACAAGAGGAACGACTGAAATCGGAAATTTCCGAATATGTTGTTACTGATAGTATTGATGAGCAGTTTGAGAGTCTTTTGCTCAAAATGGAAGCTGCCATGGATATTGGTGGTGAAAATGAAGTAGGCGTTTGGGTTTCGGGTTTCTATGGTTCAGGTAAGAGCTCATTCACTAAATATTTAGGTTTGGCATTTGATGATCGCGTTACTATTGATGGCATTCCATTTATCCAGCATTTGCAAGATCGACTTAAACGTCAGCAAACAAAAGCCTTGCTTTCAAATGTAGCTAAACGCTTCCCAGCTGCAGTACTCATGTTGGACTTGGCCAGTGAGCAGGTTGCTGGTGCCACCATGGAAGAGGTCTCAACAGTACTATTTTATAAGGTCCTACAATGGGCTGGCTATTCACGTAATCTAAAAGTTGCTGCACTTGAACGTCGACTGAAAAAAGAAGGCCGTTATAATGAATTCTTGGATGCCTTCAAAGAAGCGACGGGTGGGGAAGATTGGGGTAATTATCGAAATGATGAACTAGTCGTTGACAGTTTAATTCCTGAGATCGCTCATAAACTTTATCCTTCATTATTTAAGACACCGACTTCATTTACTACTGAAGCTAGTGAAATTGTTGTTTTTGAAAATGACCGTGTACGTGAAATGCTGGAGATTGCCCGTGAGGCATCAGGTAAGGAATACATTATCTTCATCATCGATGAGGTCGGTCAGTATGTTGGTCCACGACCTAATCTAATTTTGAACCTGGATGGTTTGGCGAAAAACCTCAAAAATATTGGTGATGGTAAGGTCTGGATTGTAGGAACTGCACAGCAAACACTTACAGCAGATGATGCAAAAGCAGCGTTAAATTCTCCTGAGTTATTTAAGCTCAATGATCGTTTTCCTATTCAAATTGCTCTTGAGTCGAATGATATTAAAGAGATTTGTTATACGCGTTTATTGGGTAAGTCAGCAGCAGCTGAAACTGAGTTGGGAGGTTTGTTTGATCAATATGGTCAGCAGCTACGTCAGAATACTAAGCTCGTGGATGCACGAGTCTATGGTGTAGATTTCGATCGCAAAACATTTATTGACTTATATCCTTTTTTACCTGCCCATTTTGATATCTTACTGCATTTGTTGGGCGCACTGGCTAAATCTACTGGTGGTATCGGATTACGTTCAGCGATTAAGGTAGTACAAGATATTCTTATTGAAGGATCTGAAGGTAAACCTGCTGTTATTGATCAACATGTAGGTTGGTTAGTCACTTCAGTTACGTTATTTGATGCATTAGATAAAGATATCAAACGCGCCTTTACATCACTTTACACATCGGTAGAAAAAGCCACAAAGATTCGATTTGCTCATTCAGAATTACATCAAAATATTGCAAAAACAGTCGCTATCTTGCAAATACTGGGTAATCTGCCTATTACTCGCCAAAATGTCACAAGTCTTATGCATTCAAGCGTTGTGGGGATATCTCCGGCAGATGATATTAATAAGGCTGTCGAAGATCTTATTAATGATCCTATCGTGCCCTTTGGTGAGCAAGATGGTAATTTATGTTTTTTCAGTGAAAAACTAAATGATATTGAGCAAGAACGTAGTCAGGTCGCACTGCGTAGTGTTGAACTTCGTCGTATTGTTAATGAAGCTTTGACTAATGCTTATCCGCTACCTACGACGCAGTTACATGGTTCGTATTCTGTATCGACTGGTCTAAAATCTCAATCATTAGGTAATGTACCTGCTTCTTTAGCAGGTGAGCGTAATCAAATCCAGACCATTGTAGAATTGGTAGATGCAAGAGAAATAGAAAATGCACGTATACGGTTGATTGATGAATCAAGGCACCATTCATCTAAATTTAATATTTACTTGGCTGGGCGTACTACACCTGAAATGGATGACCTAACAGCAGATATTTATCGTTGTCGTGAAATTTCCAACCGTTATCGAAGTGATCCTGACCAAGAAATTCGTGACTACTGCAATGGGCAGGCTGACCGAGCGGAACATCTCAGTACTAAATTACGAGCAATCATTCAACGTAGTCTGTTACAAGGCTCATATATTTTTCGTGGTCAAGCGATTGCCGTTGATACCTTCGCAACAGACTTATCGGAAGCAGCTCGTAAACACCTTAGTGGCGTTGCGGAACAAGTGTTTGATCGTTATGCCGAAGCTCCTGTGCGCGTTGGTACTGACCTCGCAGAAAAGTTTCTTAGAGTAGGTAATTTGTCTGGAATTACTAGCCCACTTGATCCGCTGAATCTTGTTCAAACGCAGGGTGGCCGACACAGTATCCGTACTGATCACTTAGCAATGGTCAGTATTCATGACTATATTGATCGTAATGGTACAGTCGATGGAAAACGCTTGACTGATACTTTCGTGGATGCTCCTTTTGGTTGGTCTCCAGACACGTTGCGTTATATTATCGCTGCCATGCTGTTGGCTGGTGAGATTAAGCTCAAAGTGGCTGGCCGTGAAGTTACTGTGAATGGTCAGCAAGCACTCGATGCTCTGAAAAATAATAATAGCTTCAAAAACATTGGTATATCACTACGTGGGGGCGACCGTCCTTCTAACGATGTATTAGCTTTAGCAGCAGTGCGCTTAACAGAGCTCACTGGTGACATGGTAATACCATTGGAAGATGAGATTAGTAAAGTGACTACTAAGCTCTTTCCACAGTTGCAACATCAATATGGACCGCTTACAGAAAAATTACGTAGCTTAGACTTGCCAGGTGTAGATCGCCTGAAAAATCTTACGCATGAAATTAATGAGGTATTGCTTACAGATGCCTCAGATGCGCCGCGTCGTTTGGGTAATGAGCAATCAGATCTGTTTGAAAGTCTCAAATGGGCTGCAGAAGTAAGACTTAATTTGGAGAACGGCCTAGAGCAAACACTGCGTGATTTACATCAACATTGCATTGCAATAGCCAATTTCCCGAATACTCCTTTACTGACGAATCTGAAAGAAGAATTGGCAGAGATACTAGCTCTTACCGAAGAGCGTTTGCAGCAAGTAGAATTTTATCGTTTTGCAGCAGATTTTAATAGCAATCTCACTACTATAGGACTTACGCACTATTATTTATAGATTCTCTGTGGTAGGAGATGATTTTTATCGAGAATAAAGTCATCAATGAAGTCTTTGATGATTGGTCTAAATAATTTCTTCTGCCAACGATATACATTTTCAAAGATCCGCTCAAACTGGTTCTTTTGTATCTCGACGTAGGCCATCAAGGCTGCAAAAATATGATTCAAAATCAGTTTAGATCGTCTTACTTGAAACTTTTCAATATGACAAACCTGTTTAATCACTCGGTGATATTGCTCTATTTTCCAATGACTTGAATGTAATTCATGAAAACCCTCAAAGGACAATAAATCATCTTCATCTTGATGCACAATATAAAACCTCTGCTGTTCTTTTAACTGAGTCTTAAATAATTGTACAAAGCCAAAATCTTTGAGCCAGACCACTTGACCCTGATGAAAATCTGGCAATAAACGCAGTTGAAACCATTGTCCTTTTTCTGGGGAAACCTTACGGTTACAGTCGATACCAAACATAAATCGAATACCATATTTTCTTATGGTTTTTAGATTTCCAGTCGATGAATACCAACTATCACCTGTAATAAATTGAATCTTTGCACCCCAACTAAGTACTTCACTTAACATATCCATAAAGTAATCATTCTTGGTTTTACCCTCAGATTTGTCATAAATTCGGAAATTAATTGGAATATTTTGACCATTCTGATCTGTCGCATACAGGGTAATGAGATTAATCCCCTTGACGGATCGGTGGTGTTTGCCTGACCAAAAATAGCTAACCAAGTCCATATGTTGACTATATGGTTTATCTAAAACAGTATCATCAATACTGACTATAAGTTTATTATTATCAATATGTTGAATTGCTTCTTGATATAGGTCGTGAGGTGTGTAGTCTTCACGCTCCAGAAAGCGATTTACACTATCATGCGAGATATTATAAGTCTCGGCAAGTTGTGTGCAGCTAATAGAGTTCGGTTCTGTCATGAGAAAGCCCATATAAATGGGTAATGTACAAGTTGCTGTAGAAGCATGTTTAGTTCGTCTGATCACAGATACTTTATAAACTATTTTAATACTTTTTTGAATCCGTCAATGCGTAAGTCCTATACTATTCGAGCTCGTATTCGCGATGCGGTAATTGCGATGCAAGATTTACTCAAAAAGCGCGTTAAGGAGGCTGAAGTTGACCTAAAGCGCGTACCTGAGTGGATCAAACTTACCCAGCAAGAGCAAACTGAACTATTGGGCAACCTTGAGCGCTTGATCGTGGATGTAAATCCTGATCTGGCTGGCTTAAAAATTATGCTCAATAAAGATTATGAGTTGCAAACTCAGGTGCAGGCACTAAAGCACCGCATTGAGCGTTTGGGACAACAGCGGATTAAAGAAGAGTTAGAAAGTATTCACGCTGAGGTACTTTCAGGCGAAGCTCCAGAGATCAAACAGCCGATCGCACGGAGCATTCAAGCACGTACTAAAATCACCACAATAGATGACCTGGATACGTTGATCGCTCAACTGCAACAACTGCGTGGTGAGCTGAAATATGCTCATGCTTTTGCTGTCAATCTTGAACTACAGGAAGAATAAATGGCTTTTGATCAAACAACACGGGGACGTTTACAAAAGCTGGTTAACAGTTGCCGTAGTTTATTATCCGATGAATTTAGTATTCAGCTTCAACAAACTTATGGTCTAGATCCTAAGACTGGCGAAATCACACCTATGGATAGGCTGACTCACTTGGATGATAGGCAACGTCATACGGCAGAGGTATTACGCCAAACTTTGGCTCATTATCTAGGTGAAGATCAGGATGATACTGATCACCGTATTGCTGTGCTTGATCGTATGGTACGTGAGCAAGCCTTTACTGTTCTTAATCGGTTGGCTGCACTGTTGATGATGGAAGCACGTGGACAGTTAATCGAATCTGTGAGTAAAGGCTATCAGTCACGTGGCTATCAACTTTATAGCAGAATCGCAGGTACTGCCTTAGGTGAAACAGGTCAGGCTTATCAGATCTATTTGTTTAGTGTGTTTGATGAACTAGCACAAGAACTGCCAACATTGTTTGATCGTTATGCTGCAAATGCTTTGCTGTTTCCGCGTGAAACAGCACTGCGCACTTTGCTTGATGAATTGAATCACTTTGAAATCGAACCGCTTTGGGCAGAAGATGAAACCATCGGTTGGATCTATCAGTATTTTAACTCAAAAGAAGAGCGTAAAGCCATGCGTGATGCTTCCCAGGCACCACGTAATAGCCGAGAGCTTGCAGTACGTAATCAGTTCTTTACCCCACGCTATGTAGTTGAATTTTTGGTGGATAATACGCTTGGTCGCCTGTGGTTTAATGCGACAGGTGGACAGACTGAGTTACGTGAGCGTTGCCAGTATTTATTGGTCAAGCCAGATGAACAACCGCAAGTATCGCTCAAAATAAGAGATCCACGAACTTTAAAACTTTTAGATCCTGCTTGTGGTTCTATGCATTTTGGTTTGTACGCATTCGATTTGTTTGAGCAAATTTATCGAGAGGCTTGGGCATGGGAGCAACAGAATGGCCCTGGTTCTTTGGATGTATCAACCCAACTAAATGCTGCTTTTAAACCACTTTGTCATACTTATGAGGATGAAGCGGCATTTTTACTCGATGTCCCGCGACTCATTATTGAACACAATATCTATGGTGTCGATATTGATCCACGAGCTGCGCAGATTGCTACATTGGCTTTATGGTTACGTGCACAGCGTGCGTGGCATGATGCAGAAGTAAAAGCAAAAGAGCGCCCATGTATTGGCCAGGGTCATGTTGTGGCAGCGGTCGCTCCTCCATCTGAAAAAGAGTTACGTTTGCAGTTCGCTTCCAGTCTAGATCAACTTGATGCTGAGTTGTTTGAGAAGACTTTACAAATGCTTAAAGGACTTCCTGAGCTTGGTGTGCTTCTTCGAGTTGAGCGTGAATTACCATCTTTGATTGAAAAGGTTTATGGAAAGAACATTGATTTATTCGATGATCGCCAAACAGGGAAAACTTGGGAACAGATCGAATCGAATTTGCGTGCAGCCCTAGCTGAATTCGCTCATGCAGCTAAATCGACATATCAAGGGAGACTATTTACTCAAGATGCACTACAAGGTTTACGATTGATTGATCTTTGTCGTGAAAAGTTTGATGTCGTAGTAATGAATCCACCATTTGGTGCATTAGCATCTGGCACTAAAGATCAACTTACTAAAGCTTATCCACGTAGTAAGAATGATCTGCTAGCTATTATGGTAGAACGTGGATTGGAACTATTACATGCTAGGGGCCGCATTGGTGCCATCACTTCACGAACCTGTTTTTTCCTATCTAGTTTTCAAAAATGGCGTGAACAAGTTGTATTAGGTATTGCTAAACCTGAAGTTATGGCTGATTTAGGACATGGTGTGATGGATGATGCGATGGTAGAAGCTGCAGCTTATGTATTGGAGAAACAATAATGACCACTTTTTTACGTTTATTAGAAGCTAAAGATAAGAATAATGCTCTGACTACAGCTATTCGTACTGGTGGTAATAATGTTTTTGAAGTTGATCCAGCCAGTTTTTTTAAAATTCCAGGAGCTCCATTTGCATATTGGGTAAGTGAAGCCGTTCGCTCTACCTTCAAATGTTTTCCTGCATTTAATAATGAACAACGTACGGTTAAGCAGGGGTTGGCAACAGCTGATGATTTCCGATTCATTCGCGTCTGGTGGGAGTCTCACGGACCAGGCTGGTTTGGATTTGCAAAAGGCGGATCATTTTCTAGGTTCTATGCGGACATGCCAGTTGTTGTGAATTGGGGGAGTAATGGTGCAGAGATCAAGAATAATCTCAACGAGAAAGGTGGAATTCGCTCTAATGTTTGGATGCTTCGTGATACGGCTACTAATTACTTTTTGCAACCTGGATTAACATGGCCTCTGCGTGGCATAAATTTTTCAGCGCAGGTAGTGCCCAAAAATAGCATCTTTAGCGTTGCTGGTAAGATGGCTTTTGCCCCCTTTGATGAGTTAGAAGCATGGCTTGCGATTTTTAATAGTCGACCATTTGATTATCTTGTGCGTCTGTTTGCCGGTAAAGTTGGGGGAGTTCAGTATGAAGCTGGATTAATTGGTGGAATTCCTGTTACTCCAATGAGTACTGAGCAGTGCCTTCAACTATCTAGACTTGCTCGGCGTGGTTGGTCGCTCAAACGTATGCTTGCATCATCCGAAGAAAAGTCTCATGCATTTTTGTTACCTACTGCTTTAAGATCCCGTATTGGCGACTTCGATCCGAAAATAATGGATGAGGAACTTGCAAATATACAAGTAAAGATCGATGACATCACATTTTCATTATACGAATTTTCAGACTCGGATCGAGCTGCTGCACTTGGTGATCAAGGATTGTCTGCATCTGGAGAGTTTTCAGAAATAATCGCTGATGAAGAATTAGATGAAGAAAATGAGCCCGTGATAGATAAGACAGCTGGATTGCTATCCTGGGCAGTTGGTGTAGCCTTTGGTCGCTTCGATTGGAGGCTGGCTACTGGTGAGCGTCAAGCTCCTCCTGAACCCGAACCATTTGATCCTCTACCAGAAAAATCTCCAGGCATGTTGCCAGATGACACTAAACCATTTCATCATCATAGTGGTATCTTGGTGGATGACTCAGGACACCCACATGATCTGCCTCATTTAATCGAGGAGGTGTTGAATAGAGTTAGTGTTCCTGTTCCAGATAACGTGCGTCGTTGGCTACAAAAAGATTTCTTTGCTTTCCATTTAAAGCTTTATTCTAAGAGCCGACGGAAAGCGCCAATTTATTGGCCACTATCAACAGCCTCAGGAAGTTATACGCTTTGGATTTACTATCCATCTTTAACTAATCAAACCTTATTTACTGCAATTAATGATTTCTTGGATGGCCCAAATGGCAAACTTACTCAAGTCAGCCGTGAATGTGCTGAGCTTCGTTCAAAAGGTAGCAGCCGTTTAAGTGAAGACGAAAAACGCTATGAAATGTTGCAAACCTTTGAACAAGAGTTGACTGACTTACGTGATACTTTGCTTAAGATCGCACCTACGTATCAACCTAATCATGATGACGGCGTACAAATTACTGCTGCACCATTGTGGTCATTATTCCGTCACAAGCCATGGCAAAAACTATTGAAGGATACTTGGACTAAGTCAGAAAAAGGCGACTATGACTGGGCTCATTTGGCCATGAACTATTGGCCAGAACGCGTACGTGAAAAATGTAAAACGGATAAATCTCTTGCGATTGCACACGGGCTTGAGAGTATTTATGTCGAACCTGAAGTTGCGCCTAAAAAAACACGCAGTAAAAAGAAAGCGGAAACAGATAAATGAGTATTATGCAACAATCGAGTAAAGCACAGGATAGAGCACTGGGCGTTTGGTATCAGAATATTCAACAGGGGATGGTTAAGCTACCACGTTTCCAACGCTTCGAAGCATGGGATAGAGGGCGCATTACAAGCTTTTTAAATACGATTATTAACAATTTACCTGTGGGCGTTACCTTAGTCCTTGAGGTGGCAGGAACAGAGAAATTTGAATCTCGCTATATCTCTACAGCTACCCCTACGACACAAGGTACTGTGACACAACATTTGTTAGATGGCCAACAACGTTTGACTACATTTTGGCGAGCGATGCATAACAATTACGAGGCGGAAACTTTTTTCGTATATTTACCGCAGTTCGACCGTATAAATAATCCCGTGAATAAAGATGTTGAAATTCGATGCATTCCACGCTGGCAAAATAACCAAAACATGCGAATGCCTCGTTGGGCAGAAGAGCCTGCTCAGTGTTTTAAACGAGGAGTATTACCTATTTCGTTGCTTCGACCTGGGGATATTTCTGTAGAGATAGATAGTTGGTTGAATGATGCTACAAAACCATTGGAACCTTCAGATAATGACCCAGATGCACTTAACAAGTATAGAGCTTATAGTGCCATTCGCGATCAGATTAAAGCAGAAATCACTACATTACGTGAGCGTGTCACTCATTTTAATTTGCCATATCTTTCATTACCTGCAGATACCAGTAAGGATGTTGCTTTACAAGTATTTATCAACATGAATACAAACAGTAAGCCTTTGTCTTTATACGATATTATTGTAGCTGAAGTAGAAAGTGTTGCTGAACAGTCACTACATGCTCTTGAAGCTAGTTTAACTGACAAATGTCCAAAAGCTGCCCGCTATGGGAATGTATCCGATCTCATTTTATCTACTTCAGCATTGCTCCAAGATAAATTGCCTAATACGCGCGGCATGATTGAAATGGACAAAAAACAATTGTTAGTGAATTGGCCAAAATTAGAAAGGGGACTTGAACGTATGGCATCCTTTTTAACGAGCCAAGGTGTATTTGATGAAGCAAGGTTGCCAACAAATGCCGTTCTTGCAGTTATTGCTGCTACATATGAGTTAATTCCTGATAATGGTGATTTCTTGGCAAAGGCAGAAAAATTACTGCGTAGATATTTATGGTCGGCCTTCTTTACAGATCGTTATGAAAATTCTACCGCATCACGAGCGTATGCCGATTTTAAAGCTATTAAAACATTATTGAAAAACCCAGCGTTTATAGAGGATGAGTTAGTAACTATACCTGTCCTGAATCGATCCGAATTTCCTCTCGTGGATGCTGATTCTCTTATGGCAGCGGGATGGCCGAAGGCAGCAGGTATTGAAGCACGTGCTATTTTGGCAGTCACTACTTATTTAGGGGCTATCGATTTTGCTGACCATAGAACAGCAACTTATGAAAGTATTCAGAATCGTGAATATCACCATATCTTTCCAGATGCATTACTTGCAGAGGCTGATATACCTAGTTATAAGGCATTGAACTGTGCACTGATTACTTGGAAGACTAATCGAATTATTGGTCGTAAAGATCCACTAGAGTATTTACAAGAACGTGTGGAATGGTCTGATGAATGTGTTGTGCGAGATCGTTTGAAATCTCACCTTATTTCATTTGATTTACTTGGTAAGGCACATTACGCAGATATGGATAGTGCTGTATTTAAAAAGAAATTGAATGATGATTTTAGTGAATTTTTGAGAGATAGGGCTGATTTATTAGTTTCAGCGATGTATGCATTGACAGAAGGACTTAATCCTACATTAGATACATTGTGGGCAAATCATCTTGCTAATAAAGTGGAGCAATCGGAGTCCGTTGAATGAGTATAGCTGAGTTTATTCAAGACAAAATTTTTCGTCCTCGTGTGCAAAAGACTGGTTGTCTTGTGGTGTATGACCCTGATGGTCATTATCAAAATCTCTGCAATACTCTAGCTGATGAAAAGTTGATAGTTTTAGATGTATCAAAGAGTAGTATTGAAAGCAGAATTGCTGCAATTCAAGGATTACGGGATGTAGTCGAAAAGCAGCTTACGGGTATGTTGGTATATATACCTAAAAAAGCCCCACAGAGTGATGAAGAAAAGCAGTCAGATCCTTTTGCTCCAATTGCCGCGGCAGGCAGTATTTTCCCAGAAGGGGATGGGGATAATTTTGAAAGTATTTGTTTGAAAGCAAAGCCAGACCATGCAACTGCTGTACGAGCTATATTTCAGCAGGATGCATTGCCAAGTTTTGCTGTAATAGATGCTATTGGCGGAGGATTAGGGTGGCCTAATTTACGTGCGTTGTTAATGGTTGAATCGGCAAGGGATATTATGCACTCATTACTTGTACCAAATGATGCACAGCAAGCAGCGTTGAAGAGTGGTGATAATTGGATTGCTGAAGCTCAAGACTTGTTGGCTAATAGTATTGGGTTGACCTTGAAGACTCGTGTTAAGACATGGGAGTCAATCGCGGATGAGTTATGGCGGTTTGTTTTATTTAGCGAATTTGTATTTGATCTTCCAGGTAGTTTACCTTTGAGTTTGGCTGATGTCCCACAAGCGGAAACTCATGCAAAACCATTAATTGAAGATTTGTGTGATCGTATAAGAAACGATCGTCGTACTCAGAGTCTTTATATTGATCGTGCTGACGAGATTGAAAAAGAGCTTGATCTAGTCAATTTATTTGAAGGTTGGCCTGATCTCGGTGATCGGGATACCTTCCCATTTGAAGAGCGCACTTTTTTAAATAGAGCTATTCAAGCTATTCTTCGTGATGATATTACTCAGGTACGAAATATTTTTGAACGCCATCAGCAATCAGTCTGGACGGGTAAAGGAGAGACGAGAGCTCAATGGGATCTGATCAGATCAGCAACTGAATTGCTTCAAACTTGTGATGATATGGAACGGCTGTTTTCAGAAAATGCAAGGAATCTTGAAGCATTGGTGAGTTTCTACATAACTCAATTACGTGAAGTAGACCGTTTACATCGTGAATTTGAGCAAGCGGTTAGTGACTATGATTGGCAAGATACACGGGGTGTAATGACGCCGGTTAAGAGCCAGGTTCGTAAGCAGTATGGAAAGTTAGTCGAGAAAGTTCAATTGATCTTCACTCGTCATGTAGAGCAAAGAGGATGGCCACTGACTGGATATTTATCAAATGCAGATGTATTTGATCGAGTTGTTGCCCCTAAATTACAAAAAAATGGTCATAAAGTAGCTTACTTTATGATTGATGCACTACGTTATGAATTGGGTGTAGAGCTAGAACGGCAACTGGTAGAGGACGGGCATGTAGAAGTACAGGCTGCAATGGCGCAATTGCCTAGCATCACACCAATGGGTATGGCTAGTTTGTTGCCAGGAGCTGGGCAGCAACTTCACATCAAAAATGACCAACAGAGCCTACTCCCCATGTTGGGAGAGCTTGTAGTAAATACAGTCGCTCAACGTATGGATGTGTTCCGTAAAAAGTATGGCCAGCGTTTTGAAGAAGGACGATTGGAAGATTTCGTTCGTGGTCGTTTTGATTTATCCCCTGAAACCGATTTACTTGTACTTCGAGCAGTTGAGATTGATAGTCATTTTGAGAATCACCCTGATACTGCACCTGCAGAAATCATGAATGCATTAAAACGTATTCGTGTCGCAATACATAAATTGAAAGAGCGTGGTTTTCATGAGGTAGTGATAGCCACTGATCATGGATTCTTTATGAATACACATGCTGGTGCCGGTGATGTCTGCAATAAACTATCTGGTAATAACTGGATTGGTATTCATGATCGATGTGCACTTGGTGATGGTGTTGGTGATGTTAATCACCTTGTGGTGTCAGCAGAGAAGATGGGGATCCGGGGGGATTTTGCTAAATTCGCTGCACCATATTCGTTAGCTTCTTACCGCAGTGGTCTTCTTTATTATCATGGTGGAATCTCCTTGCAGGAGAGTGTGGTTCCAGTGATAACAATGCAATTAAAAGCCTCCAATCAGCCGATTTTGCATAAAGCATTTGTGGTTATGAGCTATAAGAATGGAGCCAAATTTATTACTACTCGTATGCCCGTAATTGATCTAGCTGTAGAAACTGCTGATATGTTCTCGGTTGAGAATGACTTCGAGATTTTGCTTGAGGCACACGATAGCAAAGGCGAAGTCGTAGGAGAGGCAAAAGTAGGGGGAGTAGTAAATCCTGCAACTGGATCATTGTCTTTAAAGCCTGGGGATAAGGTTCAGGTTACAATGAAAATGCAAATGGATTTTGAAGGTAAATTTAAAATAAAAGCTTTGAATCCTGCTACTTATACAGTTTACTGCCAGCTTGATCTGGCAACAGACTATGCGGTGTAAAAACTATGAATCAACTTGACCAAAAGCTAATCTCTACCTTTGATGGTAAGGTACTGCGCAAAGATTTACTTCATCGTATTAAGAAGGGAACTAATGTTCCTACTTTCGTACTTGAGTTTTTACTTGCGCGCTTTTGTGCAAGTGATGATCAAGCAGAAATGGATTCTGGCATGGAGGCTGTGTTAGCCAGCCTACAAGACAACTATGTAAAACCTGATGAAGCTAATGCTGCACAGTCAAAGGTTGCGACCAAGGGAAAGCACCGCTTCATTGACAAGGTCCATGTTCGATATGTTGAGAAAGAAAAAAGGCATTGGGCATCATTAGAGAATTTTAATTCACAACGTATTGCTATCGGTGAAAAGTTCTATCGTGATAATGATCGTTTATTGGAAGGTGGTATTTGGGCTGAAGTGACACTAGCACATAATGCGATTGAAGAAGATGATTATGCATTTTATATTGAAGACCTTCGTCCAATTCAGATTAGTCGCTTTGATTTTGAACGTTACTGTGAAGGGCGGACTCAATTCACCCGTGACGAGTGGATTGACGTTATTTTACGTACCGTTGGACTTGAACCACAGAAGCTGTCAAAACGAGTATGTATGCACTTTATTGCGCGTCTCGCAGCTTTGGTAGAACCTAATTATAATTACATAGAGCTTGGACCGCGTGGTACCGGAAAATCATATTTCTTTAGTGAGTTTTCACCGTATGCCACTTTGATTTCAGGGGGACAAGCAACCAAGTCTGCGCTGTTTTACAATAACGCACGTCGTAAGGTTGGCTTGGTTGGTTTTTGGGATACGGTGGCCTTTGATGAAGTGGGTGGCATAAAAGTCAAGGATCCAGATACCATTCAAATTATGAAGGATTTTATGGCAAATGGTCGCTTCTCTCGGGGAGCTGAAGTCATTGCTGATGCTAGTTTAAGCTTTGTCGGTAACTTTGATCTTTCTATTAGTCAGGTAGTTAACTCTGTAGAGTACGATCTTTTTCAACCATTACCGGCTGAGTTCGATTTGGCTATTATGGATCGATTTGCTGCCTATATTCCTGGCTGGGAAATGCCAAAAAATAGCAGTGATTTTCTCACGAATAACTATGGATTTATCACGGATTACTTAGCAGAAGCATTTCACTATCAATTTAAACATACCAATCGATATGAAGAAGTTAGTAAACGTATTCAGCTTGGGAAGGCTGTTGAAGGGCGAGATGAAAAAGGTATTAAAAAGACAGTATGTGCCTTTTTGAAAATTCTTCATCCAACTGGAATTCCCTCTGATGAAGAATTTGAAGAATATGTAGCTTATGCTGTTGAATGTCGTCGACGCGTGAAAGAGCAAATGAACAAACGCAAACCTGATGATGAGTTTGCCAATATTAATCTTTCATTCATCAATGCGCAGGGACAAGAAATTATAGTGTATTGTCCTGAGTCTAAAGAGGCATTAGCAACACAGCAACCATTTAGAAGGCAGCTTAACGAAAAATTTGCGTCTGAACGTGATCAAGAAACCAAAACAAGACCAAAGCAATTTACATCGATACCTGCTGAGATAGAAGTTAAATCAATAGTTCCAACCTCTGATTTAACAGTTATTCAAGATAAGCTGATTGAGCAGCATTTTACAATTATGTATGGGGATGTTGGTCATAGCTATGAATCAATTATTGGACCTTATCTAAAAGAAGTGAAGACACTCATTATTGAGGATCCATACATTCGGCTTCCACATCAGATACAAAATTTCGTTCGCTTTTGTGAATGTGCTTTAAAGGCTGGACCTGTTAAGAAAATCAATTTAATCACAGGGTATGATGATAATACGCAGTTAGCCGATATTGCAGAGAAATTAGGTGAATTGAAGCAAAGTTTGCTTGAGATGGATGTTGAGCTTGAGATTGAGTTGAATCCTAACATCCATGATCGTGAAATTCGTTTAGATAATGGCTGGATCATCAAAATAGGGCGAGGGCTAGATTTTTATCAGAAACCAGGAGGGTGGTTCGAAATAGGGTCAAATGACTTAAGCCTTAGGAAATGTCTTGAAACTAAAGTAGATATTTTTCGTGTTGATTAATTTGAATATTTATTCTTTGAAAGAATGGCTGACTTTTGCTTAAAAGAAGGCTATTCAGACGTCATCATTAGATTGCTCTTATTGTGTTGGTGGGTAACATTGGGTTAAAAATAATAAAAATTAAATAGGGTGTGTTGACACTTTTAGCTTAAAAAAATAGCGAAGTAGTAAAATCAAATCGCCAAACCCAATTTTACTATTCGCTATGCCTCGTACCATGCTGACAGATCAACACTGGCAAAAGTTGAAAACTATTTTGCGTAATTTATCTATTCATCACAACTCAAATTTACGTAATTCTATTGAAGCTATTCTCTATAGAATTAGAACAGGCTGTCCGTGGCGAGATATTCCTTCCTATTTCGGTCAATCAAACTCTATTTTCAAACGTTTTAATCGTTGGTCAAGCAGCGGTAAGTTGCTTAGATTATTCAAATTATTAGCATCATGCCCCGATATGGAGTGGATTTTTATTGATGGCTCTCACGTACGTGCTCATCAACATTCTGCCGGTATAGCGAATCAATCCATTTCTAAAAGTGTAGGAGGAAACTCCTCAAAAATACATTTGATTGTTGATTCACATGGCAATCCTATTGATTTCATGATTACCGATGGCACTACACATGACATCAAAGTTGCACCTGATTTAATAGCAACATTAGATTTAAAAGAGACAGAAGTGGTATGCGCAGATAAAGGCTATGATTCAGAACCACTGCGTGAGCAGATCAGAAAAACAGGAACAAAAGCGAATATACCAAAGAAAATAAATAGCCAATCGAACAATGATCATATGGACTGGTATTTATATAAAATCAGGCATTTAGTTGAAAATATGTTTTGTAGATTAAAACAATTTAGAGGGATAGCTACTCGATATGACAAGCTCAAAAGAAATTATCAAAGTGCTGTTGCCTTAGCCTGTATATTTTTATGGCTACCTTTATAGGTTTAATTATGAACAGTAAATGTCAACAGACCCTATTAAGATTATGAAATAATTGATGTTTTAATATTAGTTCAACTGCCACCATCTCCACCAAATTCTTGTTATAAAAAGCATTTCTTAAAAAAGGCGTTGTCACAAAATTTGGCACAAATTATAAAACTTATAAGATTCTATTAGATTTTAATTGTTTGATAAATAATGAATTAAACCTAGATAGAATCTATTAAAAAGTTGTTTAGAGAGTTCGAATCTCATGACCTAGTTTTCCATATAATTTTTTCTTATGACTTTAATGTTACTTATTTAGGTGTAATTCACTCGTTGAAACCTTATTGCAACCCTAAAGGTACTGCAAATGGTTAAGTTATTGTAATTGTTGTATTATATGTAAAAAGTGATCCCATCCATCATCGGGGCAACACTGATTCGTGGTGTCTGAGTTTTTTCAATATTCATAAAAAATCATGCCTTTATTCAGTGTTAAACAACCTAATAAAATGATTGAGCGGATTAGAAAATAGACTATTTATGACAAATAGTGGGAAATAAACTTAAAGTAAGAATTCATCACTGATGTATGTCCAAAGATTTTTAGGCAAAGCGCAACCGATTGATCTGATCGAACAGATGCTATGACTAAATATTTGGATACATTGAGCGTGAGCATCAAAGAACGAAACTCTTCTAGCTTGGTTAAGAGATTTCCAATTGCGCGCAATACTACCACAAATATTTAATCTATACATTTCGGACGGTATTGATGCTGCACACTCGTTGGGGTTTTCTTTAAATGCTATTTAGCATCGTTCAGGTGTTAACTGATTGGAATGACTTTAATTCTGTAGGACTTACGCATTGACGGATTCAAAAAAGTATTAAAATAGTTTATAAAGTATCTGTGATCAGACGAACTAAACATGCTTCTACAGCAACTTGTACATTACCCATTTATATGGGCTTTCTCATGACAGAACCGAACTCTATTAGCTGCACACAACTTGCCGAGACTTATAATATCTCGCATGATAGTGTAAATCGCTTTCTGGAGCGTGAAGACTACACACCTCACGACCTATATCAAGAAGCAATTCAACATATTGATAATAATAAACTTATAGTCAGTATTGATGATACTGTTTTAGATAAACCATATAGTCAACATATGGACTTGGTTAGCTATTTTTGGTCAGGCAAACACCACCGATCCGTCAAGGGGATTAATCTCATTACCCTGTATGCGACAGATCAGAATGGTCAAAATATTCCAATTAATTTCCGAATTTATGACAAATCTGAGGGTAAAACCAAGAATGATTACTTTATGGATATGTTAAGTGAAGTACTTAGTTGGGGTGCAAAGATTCAATTTATTACAGGTGATAGTTGGTATTCATCGACTGGAAATCTAAAAACCATAAGAAAATATGGTATTCGATTTATGTTTGGTATCGACTGTAACCGTAAGGTTTCCCCAGAAAAAGGACAATGGTTTCAACTGCGTTTATTGCCAGATTTTCATCAGGGTCAAGTGGTCTGGCTCAAAGATTTTGGCTTTGTACAATTATTTAAGACTCAGTTAAAAGAACAGCAGAGGTTTTATATTGTGCATCAAGATGAAGATGATTTATTGTCCTTTGAGGGTTTTCATGAATTACATTCAAGTCATTGGAAAATAGAGCAATATCACCGAGTGATTAAACAGGTTTGTCATATTGAAAAGTTTCAAGTAAGACGATCTAAACTGATTTTGAATCATATTTTTGCAGCCTTGATGGCCTACGTCGAGATACAAAAGAACCAGTTTGAGCGGATCTTTGAAAATGTATATCGTTGGCAGAAGAAATTATTTAGACCAATCATCAAAGACTTCATTGATGACTTTATTCTCGATAAAAATCATCTCCTACCACAGAGAATCTATAAATAATAGTGCGTAAGTCCTATTCTGTTAATTGTGTCTACAGTGGGCGTAGTCTCTATTTTCATCTATTTAATAAGAGTTAATTTTGGTTTAAGTTCGTGTTTTTAGTCTATCTCGCATAAAGCCCTTATGGATTGATAGGCAATGTCTATTGAAGAGATCAATATTCGTATATTTAACTGGATTAATTCTGGTGCTACAGAAAACTCATTTTTTGCGAAAGCCGCTATGTTCTCATCATATAATCTGATAGGGGCTTTTCTGATTTTTCTAACGGTTTTATTGCTATTTAAGGATAAAAAATATCAATTTCAGTATTTTAAAACTGTGGTGATGGTCGTTCTATCTTCATTTGTTGTGAGGTTATTACACGCATTTTATCATCATCCTAGACCTTTCGATCTTGGATTAGGGCACACCTTGATTCACCACAGTTCCAGTTCGTCTATGCCTAGTCAACATACACTCACTGTTGCAATTATCGCATTTTCATTTCTGATGTCTGAGTATCGTCAAATTGGTGTTTTCGGATTATTTGTAAGTTTGATTGTAGGATGGTCAAGGATTTACATGGGAGTTCATTTTCCCTTTGATGTATTAGGTTCTTTTGTTGTGGCTTTTCTAATTGTATTCAGCGTCAATATTTTGATTAAACGATTTATTTCAAAATCAAAGCAATCAATTACTGTGCAAGCTGTAGATGTATAAATTGATAGTGAAAAACAAGCGATACATGATGATTGCTTCTTTAAATCATGACTGTGTTTAAACCATAAGAAATTTACCATAGCATTTTGTGGATTTAGAAATCATTGCATAATCTATTTTCTGTGAAGAGTATTTGTTTAAATGTTGTTCAGTTTTTTTCATTTTTAATATTTTGATTTAATTATATTTCCATATTTTAAAATCTCTTTTTGTCCACTTGGTTACTTATATTCACTATTCTAAAGAGTTCAATTTAATCTCTTTTTAAGTTCAGCTCTTTAACTTACAGCATAACGACTAAATTTGATTCGTAAGCAGAAAGTAAGATAGGTCTAAATTCTAGCGAAATCAGAACATTAAAGAGAGTATAAAAATGAACCAATGTGTGATGAACGCAAAAAATATTATTCGTGGTAAACACCACCCTGAGTTTTTGCAGAATGAAGTTTTAACCGATATTTTTATCCAGACAGCACAACGCCTACCAGAAAAAATAGCTTTAATCGAAGCAGATCAAACGATTAGCTATGGTGAGTTATATCAACAAGCTCAACTTATGGCCAAACATTTAACCCTCAAAGGCGTTAAAGCTGGCGACATCGTTGGATTGTGGTTGCCACGTGGTATTGAATTATTAAAGTCTCAATTAGCAATCTGCTTAAGTGGTGCTGCTTGGCTACCATTTGACATGGATACCCCTGCAGATCGAATCGCAGTTTGTCTTGAAGATGCAGCGGCTGTAGGAATGATTACCACTGATGAGTGGTATGAGCATGTGTTAGAAGTGCCACAAAGCAAATGGACCAATACTGAACTACAAAAAACGCTGCATGAAACTATAGAATTGGCAAAATCGACCCCTGAGCAACCTGCTTATATTATTTATACTTCAGGCTCAACAGGAAAACCCAAAGGTATTGTCATTACTCAGAAGAACATTTGTCATTTTCTGCGCAGTGAAAACAGTATTTTAGGTATCCAAGAACAAGACAAAGTTTATCAAGGCTTCTCAGTTGCATTTGATATGTCTTTCGAGGAAATCTGGTTGTCTTATTTGGTTGGAGCGACTTTGTGGATTGCACCAAAATCTTTGGTCAGTGATCCAGAACGATTATGTAAAACCTTGCAACAAGAGCAAATTAGCGTTTTGCATGCTGTACCAACCTTGCTCGCTTTGTTCCCTGAAGATGTTGCTAATTTACGCATCATCAATTTAGGAGGGGAAATGTGTCCAGACTCATTGGTTGAGCGTTGGGCATTGCCACACCATCAAATGTTTAATACCTATGGACCGACAGAAACCACAGTCTCTGCGAGTCTTGAGTTATTACAGCAGGGTAAGCCTGTCACGATTGGCAAACCATTACCTAACTACGGTATGTTGGTGATTAATGCTGATCGAGAGCTATTGGCACAAGGGGAAACGGGCGAATTGTGTATCTTTGGGCCAAGCGTGGCACAAGGTTATTTAGGTCGCCCAGATTTAACCGCGGATAAGTTTATTCAGAATCCATGGGCAACGAGTCCTGATGAAGAAAGTTTATATCGGACGGGTGACTTAGCTAAAATCGATGAATTTGGTCAAGTGCATTGTTTAGGACGTGCGGATGATCAAATAAAAATTCGTGGTTTCCGCGTAGAACTTGGCGAAATCGAAGCTGCATTATGTGATCTCGATGGTATTGGCACAGCTGCTGTCATTTTACGTAATGAAGATGGTATTGATCAGTTGATCGCCTTTATAGCCGCAGAAATTGATGCAAAACAATCCATAGAAATTAAACAGCTTCGACATCATCTTGGTCAGCGCTTACCGCCATACATGGTACCTAATCGTTTTGAAATTATTGAAGAAGTACCGCGACTACTTTCTGGGAAAATTGATCGAAAAGCACTAAAAGCGAGACCTTTAACAAGTGTGGTCGATCGGAGTGAATCAGATCAACCTCAAAATGAAGCTGAAGAAATTTTATTTGAAATCTTAAATCGACTGTTTCCGAATATTCCGATTAAATTGGATGCCGATTTCTTTGATGATTTGGGTGGACATTCTTTATTAGCTGCAGTTTTAATTTCAAATTTACGTGAACATCCTGAATATAGTCACCTCACGATTCAAAGTTTATACCAAGCACGGAGAGTGGGAGCAATTGCTGCCTTAATGCTTGAGCAACCTGAACCATCAATATTTGATAGCCAAATTGGTCAAGACAATCCACGAAATCAAACCTATAAATGGCTCTGCGGTATTGCACAGATAGTCACAATTCCAGTGTTAATTTCAATTAACATCATGCAATGGCTCGCTCCATTCTTTACCTATCATTATTTTACTGGTGGCGCACGAGACAGTATTCCTTCTGCAATTTTGCTTTCTTTATTGGTTTATGTCTGTGTGATTATTGCTAGTTTTGCCCTTTCTATCACGGTTAAACGTGCGCTAATGGTTGGCGTGGGTGCGGGTTGTTATCCTTTATGGGGAATGACTTATTTCCGTTGGTGGTTGGCAGATCGGATTAGTAGTATTTCACCTGTTTATTTATTATCAGGTTCAACTTTACTGAATTTATATCTCAAAGCACTTGGGGCGAAAATTGGACATGATGTTTCCATTAGTTCAGTGCATATTCGTATGCCATCTTTATTGACGATTGAAGATGGTGTCAGTCTTGGTTCTCAAGTGAATTTAGAGAATGCTAAAGTTGAACATGGGCATTTGGTCTTAGGTTCAATTCATTTGAAACGTGATAGTTATGTAGGTTCTTATGCGGTATTAGAAGAAAATACGGTGTTAGAAGAAACTGCTCATGTCAATGCTTTGACTGCGATTGAATATGATACGACTGTGCCTGCTGGTGAAATTTGGGATGGTACGCCTGCGAAGAAGATTGGTCATGTGGATCAGTTAGAACAATTGGCACCGCGCCCAAAACTTTCTTTAATGCGTAAAGTTTCAGAATATGTTTACTATGGAGTGAGTGCATTAATTATCGCTTGTATTTTCTTTATTCCAATCTTTCCGAGTTTCTTATTGGTTGATTGGTTAGATGTGAATGTTTTCAATATTGACCCGAATAACCATATTCAAACAGCGCTTTATTATTTCCTATTGGCCATTCCTGCGAGTGCGATGATGATGATCATTACCGCCTTGATTTCTTCAGCTTTACGTAAAATAGTGCTACCTCGTTTAGAGGTGGGTACTTATGCGATTCACGGCGCAACGTATTATCGAAAGTGGTTCGCAGCCCAAATTTTAGAAACCAGTTTACAAACGCTACATGGTCTATTTGCAACAATTTATGCGCCAACTTGGTTTCGTATGTTAGGCGCAAAGGTTGGTAAAAATACTGAAATATCAACTGCAACAGGCGTTATTCCTGAAATGCTCACCTTGGGTGAAGAAAGTTTTATTGCTGATGCCGTAATGTTGGGTGATGAGGAGATCAAAGGCGGTTGGATGTCATTAAAATCAACAAAAATTGGTCATCGTAGTTTTGTTGGGAACAGTGCTTATATCGCAGATGGTACGGTATTACCTGATAATATTTTAATCGGTGTGCAGTCTAAAACGCCAGATAATCGAGAAATGTATTCAGGACAAACTTGGTTTGGTTCTCCAGCGTTACTTCTCCCAGCACGAGAAGCCGCAGAGAAATATCCTGATCATCTTACTTTCAAACCGAGTCTCAAACGCCGTTTCATGCGTGCTTTTATTGAGGGTCTACGGATTGTATTACCCGCAGCGCTTGCGATTGGTGTGGGGTATATGATTGTGCTAGAAGTGATAGATGTCATTAATAACTATACGATTCCAATGGGATTGTTGGCCTTAACTCTCGCAGGATTATTGTATGGTGTGGGTTGTTTTATCATCGTGGCTTTATTGAAGTGGATTTTAATTGGACGCTACCAACCTCGTTCAGCGCCAATGTGGACCATGTTTGTTTGGTTAAGTGAAGGAATCACAAGTTTATATGAATCAGTCGCGATTCCAAATTTCCTAAATTATTTAAGAGGAACACCCATGCTGCCATTCTTCTTGCGTATTTTGGGGGTTCGAATAGGGAAAGACGTTTATATGGATACTGCAGATATTACAGAGTTCGACTGTGTTGATATTGGAGATCGCGCTGAATTTAATAGTTTTTCAGGTCCACAGACACATTTATTTGAAGATCGTATTATGAAGATCGGTCAAGTAAATGTTGGAAGTGATGTGGTCGTGAATGCGAGAAGTATCATTTTATATAATGCTAATGTCAGTCATCATGCGGTGTTAGGACCATTAACTTTAGTGATGAAAGGTGAAAATATTCCTGCCAAATCGGCATGGATTGGCTCACCAGCAGTACCTTGGAAACATAAATAAGCTCTGTGGCTTAGAATATTCGAATACATGAAATCAATTGAATATTCTAAGCCCTTCATAGGGCTTATAAGCGTTTGGTTAAATGATATTTCATCCAGAAATCTAAACTGATATAACGTCCACCACCGATAAAGATTAAAGCGAGTAACATCACTAAATAGGTCACTGCGAATTCAACACCATTATTTAAAATGACAAATGATCCGCTGGCAGTGAGCCAGTCATAGTTACCATAGTTTTGTAAAATCTCATGGGCTTTTTCTAACTTCTCAGCGGAGGCCAGAACTTGAGCGTTTGCAAATGGTGCATTTGGATCGGCAATGGCTTGCCAACCATTCGGTAAGTGGACTGTTACAATTGCTACCAACATTGTGATGATGAGTGGAATACTGATAAAGCGAGTGAATAAACCTAATCCTAACAATACTGCACCAGCCAATTCTGTTGAGGTTGCTAGAGCTGCCATCAATGTAGGGAATGGTAAACCGAGCCCCCAATCAGGATTACCAAACCATTCAATAGTGTCTTGGAAATGCATGAGTTTATTGCTTCCTGCCATCCAAAAAATGGGGACTAAATATAATCTGAGTGCTAGCGCAGCAATTCCATCGAAATGTTTTATACAGTGAGAAATTTTTTGATAATCTTGTGTTAAAGAATAAATAAATTTTTTCATGGGAATTTCACATTGAGTGCTATTGAATAGTTATTAGTCGGATGAACATGGAACTTCTTACATATTTTTTTCATTTGATCTGTAATAAATCGTCTTTTACTCCGTCTAACTTAATGTACCTCCGTACAAACCGAGCAATTACCTTACAAGGAATACAAAAATGAATAAATTAAACTCAATTACATCAGTCGCTGCATTATTGGCTTTATCAGCTGTAGGCATCACTCACGTATCTGCTGCACCAACCACGACTACAACTGAGTCTCATGCATCGAAAGCTGCTGATGGGAAATGTGGCGAAGCCAAATGTGGGGCAAATAAGGCAAAACAACAACAAAAGTCTGCTGATGCAAAATGTGGGGCAAATAAAAAATCAGCAGAAGGGAAGTGTGGGACAGCTAAGAAAACTGCTGATGCAAAATGTGGTGCAGATAAAAAAGTTGCAGATGGCAAGTGTGGTGCTAAATAGTTTAGATCAGCCGAATGATACCGATATATTTCAAATTGTCGGTATCAATTCAAAAAGGAAAACAGCATGACTGCATTGAATGGTGTTGGTTTAGGCTTAAGGCGTGATTTTATTGATACGTTTTTAAATGCGGAATCACATCCAGACTTTATTGAAGTTGCACCAGAAAATTGGATGGGTTTTGGTGGGCGACATGCCAAGTTGTTGGCTCAATGTACTGAAAAATCACCTTTGGTGTGTCATGGTCTGTCCCTTTCTGTTGGGGGACCTCATCCTTTAAATATTGGATTTATTCAACAGATCAAAGCTTTTTTAAAGCAGTATCAAGTTTCCATCTATTCTGAGCATCTCAGTTATACCTCTGATGGGGGGTATTTATATGATCTATTACCGATACCGATGACTGAGGCTGCGGTCAAATATGTCGCTGAGCGTATCTTGCGTGTTCAAGACATTTTAGCGCAGCGCCTCGTTATTGAAAATGTATCTACCTATTTAATGCCAAATGCAGAAATGAGTGAGGCTGAGTTTGTCTGTGAAGTACTTGAGCAAGCGGACTGCGAATTATTACTTGATGTTAATAATGTCTATGTGAATAGTATCAATCATGGCAGTGATGCACGTGGCTTTATCCAAGCGATGCCTAATGAACGCATACGTTATATGCATATTGCTGGGCATGAAAAAATGAATGAAAACTTATTGATTGATACGCATGGTGCCGAAATTTGCGATCCTGTATGGCAGCTATTGCAATTTAGTTATCAACATTGTGGCGTTAAACCAACCTTGTTGGAAAGAGATTTTAATATTCCATCATGGCAACAATTACAGCAAGAATTGACAATAATCAAAACGATGCAGCAACAGGAGAACGGTTATGGTGCTCGAAGCAAGCACATTCCAAACCACTCAGCAGCAATTCTGTAATTGGATTCGTGAACCAAATGCTGAACGCACTAAAATATGTGATCTTGAGCGAATGCAGATTTATCGAGATTTATTGTTCAACAATATGTGTTCATTTATAAATTTAGTTTATCCCATAGCTCGTTCTATTCTACCTGCGGCTCAATGGCAGTTTTTATTGGAAGAATTTTTTCAAAAAGCTAAATGCCAGTCACCTATCTATAATGATATTTCGTTGCAATTTAGAGAATATTTGACTGAAAACCGACATCCAATTTTAAGCCAATATCCTTGGCTAGAAGAGTTGTTGCAGTTTGAGTGGTTGGAGTTATATCTAGATACGCTTGAAATTGAAGACATTAACATTATTGAAAAGATAAGTTGGCAACTCAGACATAAAGTGTGGGTCTTGGCCTATCAATATCCTATTTATGATTGGACGGTTGATACAACGTTGACAGATATTGAAGTAATGCCAAGTGCAATTATGGTTTGGCGAGACCATCAGGATAAGGTTCACTTGGAAAGATTGTCCCCCTTATTTGCGATGTTGATTGAGCAAATGAACCTAAAGATATACTCAGAGCTTGAGCTTCATGACTTAATTAAATTAATTGCACCAACTTTTTCTGAGCAAGAGATTACAATACAACTGAATCAGCTGGCAGCAACACTCACGAATCTAGGTTTGTTAAATCATCCTCAGAACAGTAATAGGAAGTGATCATGTCTGAGGCTGAATTGAATAATAATCAAGAGATATTGCATCAGCTTGAAAATCCTGAATTTCTAATGGATTTAAGACAACAGATGCTGAAGTTTACTGTTTTACAACTGTCCTCATTTCAGCAAGCTGAAGATGTGGTTCAAGAAGCATTAGTGAGTGCTTTGCAACATCTAGACTCTTTTTCAGGAAGAGCGGCGTTTAAAACGTGGGTTTTTGCGATTTTAAAAAATAAGATCATTGATCTGATCCGACAAAAGTCTCGATTGGTGACTATGACTGAATTATTTGATGAACAAGATAATGAGTTGAGTATCGACGAATTATTTGATGCCTCAGGGCACTGGTATAAATATCAAGCGCCTAAAGCGTGGCAAAGCCCTGAAGAAATGATGGAACAGCAAGATTTTTGGATTGTTTTTGATGCTTGTTTGAATCATTTGCCTGCTAAATATGCGCAGGTGTTTATGTTGCGAGAAGTGATTGAACTTAGTTCGGATGAAATTTGCGAACGGCTAGAGATTACTGTCTCAAATTTTAATGTCTTGATGTATAGAAGCCGAACTAGATTACGTGAATGTCTAGAAAATAAATGGTTACTTAAGGGGGATTGCGCATGCTAACTTGCCGACAAGCAACACAATTAATTTCCGAGAAACAGGATAGACCACTTCAGTTTATAGAGCAGAGCAATCTACAATTACATTTATTTGCTTGTCGTTCTTGTCGCCGTTATGGCAAACAAATCAAAACACTTCGTCAGCTTTCAAAAGCATTGAGCAAATACGAGGGTTAAATGTTATTAAGTATTTGGATTTTAGCTTTAAATCATAAGACTGAAATTTAAAAGATAAAAAATACCAACTATCTGAATAATTGGTATTAGATGCTTTAATTTTAAAATAGAGTGTTAATGTAACGTACTTTGATGAGCAAGCTCAATTTGGTTCAGGATATGATGGCTCATATTCTTCGCCATTTCTTCTTTCGCATAGAAAACTTCACCAATATTTTCATCGCGAATAACAGCAGCCTCTTCCTTGCTTTCAGCACAGATCAAGACCTGAATCTCAGGATTCAATTGCTGTGCAATATCGACAATACGATGAATATCTAAAATATCCATAGGGGAAATAACCAATAAGCGAGCATGCTGAATATGGGCTTGTATGAGTACATAAGGTTCAGTCGCTTCACCGCTTACGGCAGCCATTCCTTGGGCACGCAGTTTTTCAACAATCTCACGATTTTCTTCAGCAATCACGACCTTGATATTCTGTTGCATCAGGTTTTCACTAATGCGGCGTCCTACGCCACCATAGCCAATGATCACCACCTGATCACGTAAATAAGCTTGATCAACTTCATCTGGAAGCATGGCAAGCGGGTCGCCACTGCGTTCTAATAAGCGAGCTAAATGTGAGCGTTCTCGTATCCAGCGTTGAGCGGGTTCAATCGCTGAAAATACAAATGAATTTAAAGTTATTGAAAATAACGCACCAGCAAGAATCAAGTTTTGTGCATCTGGGGTGAGTAGACCAAGTGACAAGCCCAATGTTGCTAAAATGAATGAAAACTCACCAATTTGTGCCAAACTAGCGCCTACAGTGAGAGCTGTATTAATTGGGTAGCGGAAGAATAAAACTAAAGCCATCGCTGCTAAAGTCTTACCAATCATGATAATGGCGATGACCGCCATAATACGCAAAGGCTCTTCAATCAGGATACTTGGGTCGAACAACATCCCGACAGAGACAAAAAATAAAATTGAGAAGATTTCACGTAGTGGCAGGGTTTCTTCTTCTGCACGATGGCTAAAGTCAGACTCTTTCACCACCATACCCGCGAAGAAAGCGCCAAGTGCCATGGAAACGCCAAAAACTGCGTAGGAACCGTAGGCAATTGAAACTGCGGCAGCAACCACTGTGAGCGTAAAGAGCTCACGGGAACCTAAACGGGCAACAAACTGCATGATCATTGGCACAAGGCGTTTACCAATAATCAGCATGAATGCGATGAATCCTGTCACTTTGAGCAGGGTAATGCCAATCGTCAGCCAGATACTTTGTGAGGTGTCTGTACCAGGTAAGGCGTGTCCGCCCAGTAACATGGCGGTTGCAGGTAAAAGAACCAGCGCTAAAACCATGACAAGGTCTTCAACCAACAGCCAGCCTACTGCGATTTTCCCATTGACTGAGTCGAGTAAACCACGATCACTCAGTGCTTTGAGTAGTACTACGGTACTTGCACACGATAAACTTAAACCAAAAATCAGTGCAGAACCGAAACTCCAGCCCCAAAACATAGATACAGCGACACCTAAGAGTGTTGCTACAGCGATTTGTAAAATCGCACCGGGTAGGGCGATACGACGAACGAGTAATAAATCATTGAGGGAAAAATGCATCCCTACGCCAAACATTAAGAACATTACCCCGAGTTCGGCAAGTTGATTGGCGAGATGTATATCTGCCACGATACCTGGGGTGTTAGGGCTTATAATAATACCTGCTACCAAATAACCAATTAGTGGTGGTAGACGTAAACGTGCGGCAATATAGCCAAAAATAAGTGCTATACCGAAACCGACGGCAAGTAATATAATTAAATCAACATCATGAGGCATTGAAACTCCTTAATCATTGCGGTTAAGGTACAAATAATTCAGCATAAAACATGCCAAGAAAACAGCGAATAAATTGTAACAAGTAAAATCGGATTTGTTGATGACAATTTTTTTATTTATCAAAAAAAATTATGAAATAGTGATTCATTTTATTTTAGCCAAAACATTTTTTTAGCAAAAAAAACGACTTCAGTTGAAGTCGTTTTTTTAAGAAAACTAAAATTATTTAATTTTAGCTTCTTTGAAGATTACGTGTTGACGGATTTTTGGATCAAATTTTTTGATTTCCATTTTTTCCGGCATAGTACGTTTGTTCTTAGTAGTGGTATAGAAATAACCTGTACCAGCTGTAGAAACGAGGCGGATTTTATCACGCATTGTTCAGACTCCTTAGATCTTTTGACCTTGAGCACGGAGATCAGCAACAACTTTCTCAATACCCAATTTATCAATAATACGCATACCTTTAGTGGTTAAACGAAGACGTACAAAACGCTTTTCGCTTTCTAACCAAAAACGGTGGTGGTGCAGGTTCGGCTCGAACCGGCGTTTGGTTTTGTTGTTTGCGTGCGATACGTTGTTACCAACGATAGGACGCTTGCCGGTAACTTGGCAAACCTTAGACATGGTGAACTCCATTGCTAGTTTATATAGCACCGTTTCGTGCAACTAGCCATTCAAGTAAACGGATGAAATCATTCAAGGGGCGTTTTATAACAAAAATACGATTAAAAGACAAGCGAATTTGGTAAAAACAGGGCATGATCTCGTGTGATAGATCATGCCTTGATCAGCTTAACGGAATAGTGTTTTCAAAAGCAGTTTATGCGTTGGTTTGTTGTACGGCGGCAGAATGAATTTTAAACTATAAAGTTTAGGGTTAACAGGGTTAGACATCACTGAACGTTCGTTAGAGAAGCTGAAGAAGCCTTCTTTACCATGATATTTGCCCATACCCGATGCACCTATACCACCAAATGGTAGATCATCTTGCGCTACATGAGTGAGGGTTTGGTTAATACCAAAATGTCCAGAATGGGTACGTCCTGCAACATAATCAGCACGAGCCATATCAATATCAAAATAGTAGAATGCGAGTGGACGTGGTCGACTATTGATAAATTGAAGTGCATCTTCAATATGTTCATATTCTAGAATAGGAAGAATTGGACCAAAGATCTCATTCTTCATAATTTCCATTTCTGTGGTTACACCTGTGAGTAACGTTGGTGCAATTTTACGAACTTCAGTTAAAGATTCTTTCTTGTTGTTTAACTCGACGATCGTCGCACCTTGATCACGTGCATCTTCTAAATAGCCTTGAAGACGATTGTATTGTTTGTCATTTACAATTGACGTGTAATCTTTATTGTCACGTAGCGTTGGGTACATCGTATTCACAAAGTCGTTATAGTGCTTGGTGAATTCTGCCGTTTTGCCTTTAGGTAGGAACATGTAATCAGGTGCAACGCAAGTTTGACCTGCATTCCAAAGTTTACCTACCGCAATACGTTGTGCCACATCACGAATATTCATTGCCGAATGTACAAGAGCAGGCGATTTTCCACCTAGCTCTAAAATCACAGGGACTAAGTTCTGTGATGCTGCTGCCATCACGGTTTTACCGACAGACGTTGAACCTGTGAAAATTAATTTATCAAATGCTAAATGACTAAAGGCATCTGAAATCGCGCCACCACCATTGATAACACTCACAAGTTCCTGAGGAAACACTTCTGCAAGTGCATTTTCCAATACAGCACCAAACTGAGAAGATGCACTCGAAATCTTGATCATGGCATGATTGCCTGCAGCGATTGCGCAGATCAATGGGCCAACTGAAAGTAATAATGGATAGTTCCATGGTGCAATAATACCAATCACACCTAATGGTTGATATTGTACCCAGCCTTTTGCAGGTTGGTGTAACATACTGATATGGCGCTTAGAGGGCTTCATCCACTCAGTTAAGTTTTTGCTATAGTATTTGATATGTTCTAAACATGTTAGAACTTCGCCAATTTTGGTTTCCATAATGGCACGATTGCCATAATCTTGACTAATTGCGTTCGCAAATTGATCTTGATATTTTACCAAGATATTTTTAAGTCGAGCTAAGCGCTCAATACGTTCTTTGGCGCTTGGCACAGGATGGCGTTGGTAAGCTGCTTTTTGCTGTTCAAGCAAATCATGTAGCCGTTTCACATCAACATGAGGTGTCATAGCGGTTGTTTTTGTTTGACTGTTCATAGGAGTGGACCAAAAGAAAGCTTATTATTTTTTAATTTTTAGAGTAAATACTCTAAAGTGTCAAGTCGCTTTATAGGTTTGTTTTATAACCTATTGATAATGTTATAGATGGTTAAACTCAATGTCGCACGCTAAACCGAATAAAACAAAAGATAGAATTCTGCATATCAGTTTGCAGTTGTTTAATGAGCGTGGAGAACGTTCGGTCACAACCAATCATATTGCCGCTGAACTCGGAATTAGCCCAGGCAATCTGTACTATCACTTCCGTAATAAACAGGAAATTATTAAAGAATTAGCGCAGCAATATCAGGCTGAAACCTTGGAGATGTTGGCCTTGCCAACGGATCGACCTTTAAATGCCAATGATAAAATTAGTTATTTCCAAGTTTTGAGTAATCAGTTGTGGGCTTATCGCTTTATTCACCGTGATGTCTATCATCTTGTTGAAAATAATGAAGACTTCAGAAAAATATATCCTCGTTTTGCAGGGCAGGTGATGCAGCAAGGGCAAAAAATTTATCGTGCCTTTGTGGATGCCGGTTTGATGAAGATGACTGATTCAGAAATTGAAGCTTTGATTATCAACTTGTGGATTGTACTGACCAACTGGACTAACTTTTTGTATATGTCTGGTCATATCAGTGACAATAACCATTTGGAAGAAAAATGGGTATGGCAAGCTTTACGACAAATGGTATTTTTGGAAGGCCCTTATTTAATGGGCGAAAGTCGTCAAACGTATGAACAATTATTGAAATCTTTGGGGCCGTCAGACTTATTTGCTAGTTTATCTAATCTTAAAAATGACGATGATGAATAAGTAGGTATTTAGTCATAAGCAAAAAAGAGCTAGAATGCTCGGCTTGATTTTTAATTTTGATTCCAATAAGTGATATTAACCACATGAACACGACGACCGCCCACACTGCACGATTATTGATTACTTGCGAAGACAAGCCGGGAATCGTGCAAGCCGTATCGAGCTTTTTGTATCATCAGGGAGCAAATATTACCGCACTTGATCAGTATGCTACAGAAGCTCAAGGCGGACGTTATTTCATGCGTGTTGAGTTTGAACTTGATCATTTGCAATCTCGTAAAGAAGCATTAATGCAAACCTTTGCTGCCAACGTTGCTGAACGTTATGAAATGCAGTGGAAACTCACTTTTGTGGGTGAATTAAAGAAAGTGGGTATTCTGGTTTCTAAAGTGGACCATGCTTTATTGGAATTATTATGGCGTCATGCACGTGGCTCATTGCCATGTGAAATTACCCAAGTCATCTCAAACCATCCAGATTTACGTGAATCGGTTGAAAATTTTGGTATTCCATTCCATGTCGTACCAGTCAATAAAGACAATAAAGTAGAAGCTTATGCGCAAATTGATGAAATGATGCAGGGCAATGATCTATTGATCTTGGCGCGTTATATGCAGATTTTGAGTGAAGACTTTGTTGCCAAGTGGGAAATGAAGATTATCAATATTCATCATTCATTCTTACCTGCTTTCGTAGGTGCAAATCCTTATAAGCAAGCGTATGAGAAAGGGGTGAAGTTGATTGGTGCAACAGCACATTACGTGACCGCTGATCTCGATCAAGGTCCAATTATTGAACAAGATGTTGAACGTGTTAGCCACGATTACAATGTAGAACAGTTACGTGAGTTAGGCGAAGACGTTGAGCGTAATGTATTGGCTCGCGCTGTAAAATGGCATTTGGAAGATCGTATTATTGTAGATGGTAATAAAACGGTTGTTTTCTAAACCAAATAGATTTTTAAAAAAGCATGCTTTAAAGCATGCTTTTTTTATATTAATAATGCTATGTTATAACATTTTATTTTAATAAGTGTAAATTGATCAATCAATTAAAAGATGTTCACAAAAAAATAGTTGCAAATGAAAACACTTCTCATTTATTATTGCGCCACTTTAATTGTTCTATCCGATGACTGAAATCGTTTTTCACTTTTTAAAGATTTCATCATCTATTAGGTACTTAGATTCTTATGAGTCAATCTCCTGCGATATTGAATATGCCACACTCGATGAAAAAGAAGATCATCACTGCACTTGTAGCGGTTGTGATTGGACATGCAGGAGTTCTGTGGGCAGTTAGCCACATGAAGCCAATTGAGTTAAAACCAATTGAGAAAAAGCCACTCAAGGTTAAGTTTGTTAAAATTACGGAACCACCTAAACCAGAACCACCTAAGCCGAAAGAAAAGCCAAAACCTGAACCTAAAAAGGAAGTGAAAGAAGTAAAAGTGATTGATAAGCCTTTACCTCCACCACCGAAAAAAGTTGAAAAAGTACAACAGGTCAAAGCAGAAACACCAAAAAAAATAGTGCAAAAGACTGAACCTAAAGTCGAATCCAAAGTTGAAACGAAGGTTGTTAGTACAACTGTGACAGAAAAGCCAGTCGAAAAACCACAACCTGTTGTACAACCAGAGGCGCCTAAAGCACAGCCAGCTGCTGATTCTTCACCAAAACGAGTTTCTATCGGGGGGACAGGTATTCAATGGAGTAGATCTCCAAGAGTATCATTTACTCCGAAAGATTTAGAAAATCAGACACGCTTAATTACGATCTATATCGAGGCAGATGAAAAAGGTAAAGTAACCAATGCTCGAATTACTCGTAGTAGTGGTTTACCGAGTCTTGATGAAAAGGCTTTACGTGCTGTTAGAAGTTCAAAGTTTAAACCGTATATGGAAAATGGTATTGCTTATCCAATCAAAACAGAGCAACCGTTTGAATTTAATCCTTAATAAATTTGCGTCCTAGTGACAGATTAAATCAGGAGTTCGTATATGAACTTTTCAGTTTATTGGCAACATGCAGATGCAGTGAGTAAAACCCTGTATTTCATCCTTTTAGCAATGTCGATTGCAACGTGGACGATCTTTATTCTACGTCTATTAGGAACACGCCAATTAAAACAACAGGCTTACAGTCAACTTGTTCAAGCTTTGGCTCAGCTTAAATCTAAGTTACAACCTTTGACCTTTGAACAACGCAAAGCGGTTGCTGAGCAAGCTTTACTTCGTCAAATCTCGGCTGAAAAATCTCAAGCAGAAAAAGGTGTATCTGTTCTTGGAACAATTGCTTCGCTTGCGCCATTTGTGGGTTTGTTTGGGACTGTTTGGGGTATTTTCCATGCACTTGTCGCTGTAGGTACGAGCGGTCAGGCGGGTTTAGCTCAAGTTGCAACTCCTGTTGGTGAAGCATTGATCATGACTGGCTTGGGTTTATCTGTGGCGATTCCTGCGGTATTGGCTTACAACATTTGTGTACGTTTCAATCGTGGTTTAGCACATGATTTACAAGATCAAGCACATAGCTTGTTAATCGATACGATGTTGCAGCAAGAAACACCTGCAAAGACAGAAACTAAAGCGACTCAACAAAGTTTAGTTGGAGGTCAAGCTTAAGATGGGCTTTCAATTGGGTGAAGACCACGACAGTGGCATGAATGAGATGAATCTCATTCCTCTGATCGACATTATGTTGGTATTGATGATTATCTTTTTAGTCACAGCAACGGTTGCTAACCCATCAATTCCATTAGCTTTACCAAAAACGACCGCTGACATTGTAGACCCACCACCGAAAGCAATCACCATCAGTATTAATGAAAAAGGTGAAGTGGCATGGGATGCTCAAATTATTAGTTTGGATGAGTTACAGACGCGTTTCCAAGAAGCAGCAAAAGCAGAAACAAAACCGACAGTACAGTTACGTGCTGATAAAGAATCAAAATACGATACAGTAGCGCAAGTCATGTCACGGGCGAGTGAAGCAGGGTTGAGTGATATTGCATTTGTGAGTGAAAACTAAAATTTATTTCATAAAAAAGCAACTCAGTGAGTTGCTTTTTTTATGCTTACTCTGTTTTGAGTAGTTCGAGATATTTTGAACGCAATTTTGACAGTTTTGGTGGGATGCTAAAATTGCAGTAACCTTGTGATGGGTTACGGGCATAAAAATTTTGATGGTATTCTTCAGCAGGGTAAAATGTTGGTGCTGGGCTAAGTTCAGTTACGATATTGAGACCATCATTTTCTAAATCTTGAATAATTTTCTCCGCTTGCTGCATTTGTTCATCATTAAAATAATAGACAACAGAACGGTATTGGGTGCCAACATCATTACCTTGACGATTTAAAGTAGTTGGATCATGGGTGGTAAAGAAAACATTTAGGAGTTGAGTATAATTGATTTGCTGTTCATCAAAGTCAATCAATACAACTTCTGCATGTTGAGTATTACCTTGGCAAACTTGATCATAACTTGGATTGTGAACGATACCACCTGCATACCCACTCACAACTTTTTCGACGCCTTTTAGTTGTAGAAAAACAGCTTCTACACACCAAAAGCAACCTCCACCGAATAATGCTTGTTGCATAAATTTTCCCAATTTTTAATTCTAAGAATACTAATAAAGTATACGAAGTCAATGAAAAGTAAAAGCCCATCATCAATCAGAGATTTAGCTTTTTATGTCACAAAATCAAATAACTGATTCAGTATCCCTTATAAATTTCATAAAAATTCACCTAAGCCTGAATTTGCGAGGATGATTGTGGATTCACGATCATCAAGTGAATGCATATATCTTGATTGATTTAAATCAATCAAGATGGACTATAGAAGGAGATTCAGTATTGTTTTGTTAAAAAGCGAAATGGACTAATTTGCTTTTGGTAATCCATGTCGAATGATTTTCGAAAAATATTCACTGGATTGATCTGGTTGTTGTTCATATTTTTCAGCACGTGTATTGATCCATGCCAATTGATACCATTCTTTCATACTATAATTTTGATTAAGTGCTTGTAGATCAAAAAGATAATTGGGTAAATAGCCTGAAGCCAGTAAACGATAATCTTTAGGTAAAGTTTGTGGGTTGATCGCTTGGATCATGTCAAAAACGAGCGTTGTACAGTTGCTTGTGAGCGTGTTGTACCATTTTGCTTCAGTACGTAACTCATCTGCTTTATGTAGATATTCGATAAATAGCGCTTTACGTTCAGTCTGAGGCATTCTTATTGGAAATAAATAAACTTGTTCATGACGAATATTACTTCGCGTATAAATCAGATCTTTTTCATCAGAAGCCACTAAACTGAGTTCATATTTACGGAAGAAGCCACCAATTGCGGAAAATTCTTCTCCTTTTTCTTTGCGAATCTCGATAGAAAAAACCAAAGGTTTTTGATCTGAGAAATCGAAACTCACTAGCGTATGCGCGATTTGAGGTCCCATCCAGTAGGATGTGATGATATTGACGCCTGTAATTTTATCTAGGTCAATTGTACGCTTTTCCCAGCGAATGTCGTAAGTGCCGTCTTTATGCCAATTAAAATTACGCACATTATGCAGCTGTACTAGATTGCCTTGCTTTTGGTAAGTAAGCTGCTCAGCGACTTCAGGATTCCAGTCACGATCTTGTCGAGCCTCTAATGAAAAATACCAGACCAGTGAACAGGCGAAGGCAACACAGTAAATTAAAAGATCAGTGCGGCGACTAAAAATATGCCCACTGACATAAACACCAAGTAGACTAAGTGCAAACAATGCCCAAAGAATGATAATGATTCGGCTGAAGATTGTTCCAAAAGGATGTTGAATCCAGAATGCCAGACATAACCAAATACTTGAGAGGATCACAAATAAGGCAAAAAAACTGTGTAATAGCCCAATGCCTAGCGCCAGTAAAAACTCACGTGATCCAATATGATGCATGATGACGCGCGATCCATTTTTTATTTTTGGTAGGTCGCAAACTCGAAAGCAATATTTGATTTTTCATCAATGTGTTGTTCTGAGTTTATTTTGCGAAAATCCTCAGAGATTTTTGGGTAATGTGCATCACCTTGTACATCTAAATCAACATGGGTTAATTCAAGACGATCAGCAATTGCGAGGGTTTGAGTAAAAATCTCTCCACCCCCAATAATAAATAAAGATGCTTTTTCAGCGTGTTGTATGTCTGTAAGTGCATGTGTCAAAGCATCTTCAATGCTATGTGCTACTTTAACGCCCTCAAATTGCCATTCAACATCACGCGTGATGACCCAATTCACACGATTTGGAAGTGCGCGTCCCATTGACTCTAAGGTTTTACGCCCCATCAGGACAACACCGCCTTGGGTAATCGCTTTAAAGTGTTTAAGATCAGCTGAGATATGCCAGGGTAAAGCATTGCCCTTGCCAATACAGTTGTTTTTATCCATTGCGACTACGTGGACAACTTCTATACCTTGCCATGCCATTTTATATTCTCTCTGATCGATTTAAACTGCGACGGGTGCTTTAATAGCAGGGTGTGACTCATAGCCAATAATTTCAATATCCTCAAATTTGAAGTCAAAAATATCAGTGATCTCAGGATTGAGTTTTAATTGACACAACGGTAGCGGCTCACGTGTAAGCTGTAATTGTGCTTGCTCAAAATGATTGGCATATAAATGAGTATCACCACCTGTCCAAACAAAGTCACCAACGTCTAAACCGCATACCTGTGCAATCATATGTGTAAGAAGGGCATAGCTGGCAATATTAAATGGCACACCTAAGAAAACGTCCGCACTGCGCTGGTAAAGCTGGCATGACAGCTTATTGTCCTGAACAAAAAACTGGAACAGGGTATGGCAGGGCGGCAAGGCCACTTTCCCAGCCTCATTGGGATTCCAGCCTGAAACGATCAAACGGCGTGAATTGGGATTAGTTTTAATTTCATTCACAAGCCATTGAATCTGATCAAAACCATTTTGCTGATAGCTACCATCTTCATTCTGGGTTGCGCCAAAGTTACGCCATTGATGCCCGTAAACAGGACCAAGTTCACCCTCAGGGCGACCAAAACGTGCAGTTTGTTCTGCGGTCGCCCATTCATCCCAAATGCTGACTTTATTATCTTTGAGATATTGAACGTTGGTATCGCCTTTTAGAAACCATAGTAGTTCAATCACGATAGAGCGGAAGTGCACTTTCTTGGTCGTTAATAGTGGAAAGCCCTTAGAAAGATCAAAACGCATCTGATGACCAAATACTGAACGTGTACCCGTACCTGTACGATCGCCTTTATCGCCGCCATTGTCGAGGATATGTTGTAAGAGGTTCAGGTATGTTTGCATCTTCACGCCTATCTTTGCTTTTAATCGCACTGATTTTATCAGAATTTATGTGATAAATATCTTTTCAATTTGGCGACACTGATTGTCGCAGTCTAATTCTTATGCTCTATTCTAATATAGCTGATTGTTTTATATTAAGTTCTATAAATAAGTACATGGACAAGCAATAAAATGAATCTTCAACCAGAAAATTTACCGAATATTTTACATCCATATCTAGACAAAATTTCAGCCACTATTTTGCCGACAGTAACTTTACAGCTCAGATCAAACGATGCCTTGACTGTATGGCAGAGTAAGATTGGGGGAGAACCGTACTTACCTTTGGATACTGCTTATCCTTTAGATTCTAATGGCAATCCTCTTGCTTTATTGGCCCAGTTTAATTTTGCGGAAATTCCAAGTTTACCTAATTTCCCAGACAAGGGGATTTTGCAGTTCTATATTGCTGCAGATGATTTGTACGGGATGAATTTCGATGACCAACAGCAGCAATCTGGTTTTAGGGTTTTATACTTTGATCATGTGATTGAGGATACTTCACAATTAAGACAGGATTTTTCTGAGTTTGAGTTGAGTGAAGAGGATTATTTACCTTTTACTGGACAATATTCAGTTCAATTTAAATTGGAACAGCAGCCAATCTCTCTCAGTGATCATGAATTTAATATTGGGGATGGTACAGATGAGTTTTATAATGCATATGGTGAAACATTCCTTGCAATGGGGCATCGTTTAAGCGGTTATCCTTACTTTACTCAATCTGATCCACGGGGGGATAAGAAAAATATTCAAGATTATATTTTGCTTTTCCAACTTGATACAGATGATGCAGAGAATGAGATTATGTGGGGAGATTCAGGTGTGGGGAATTTCTTTATTCATCCTGAAGAATTAAAGAAGCGAGATTTTTCTAAAGTCTTTTATAACTGGGATTGTTGCTAAAATAAAAAAGCGGATGAGTTTTCATCCGCTTTTTTATTTTAAAAATTTATTCACTGATGAAAGTAACTTTGCCATCAGTCAAAGACTCAACACGCGCTAAAGATTCAACACGATAGCCTTTTTCAAGTAACACATCACGACCTGGTTGGAATGACTTTTCAATTACGATACCTACACCCACAACATCAGCATTTGCTTGGTGAATCAAATCGATTAAACCTAATGCCGCTTGACCATTTGCCAAGAAGTCGTCAATCACAAGCGCTTTATCTGTTGCGTTAAGATGCTTGTTAGAGATAGCGATAGTGCTTTCAGTTTGTTTGGTGAAAGAGAAGACTTTAGAACGGTAAAGATCATCTTTGAGTGTTAAAGATTGGTATTTACGCGCGAAAATTACTGGAACACCCAGCTCCAAGCCAGTCATGATTGCAGGTGCAATTCCAGAAGCTTCGATCGTAATAATTTTAGTAATGCCTGCATCTTTAAAACGAGCAGCAAACTCTTTACCAATCTGTTGCATTAACACGGGGTCAATTTGATGATTTAAGAAAGCATCAACTTTCAAAACCTGATCAGATAGAACGATACCTTCATTTAAGATTTTCTGTTCTAAAGCGTACACGGGAGAATCCTCTAAACGGATGCTTTTTCAAGCAAAGGCATATTTTAAAAAGCATCTAAAAAATTGCAAGCTAAAATTGACCAGATGGTTAGTTGGTTTTACCTGAATAGCCTGTTAATAGTAAGCCATAAGAAGATTTCCCATCATTATGTGCCATTTTGACAGGTAAATAATCAAGTTTTGGTGCTAACCAAAATACCGTATTACGTTCTGGTTTATCGTGTTGCATAACGACTTTAATGGTGCTGAACGTCCCATAATTGGTTTTGATGGTTTCCGTGCCTTGCTTAACAAAACGGCGTTCATCTAAAGCTTTTGCATCAGCAATTAAATATTTGGTTCTAAGTGAATTACTTTTTAAATCCTCACGGATTTGCAATTCAGCATTCAGTTCATCTAACGCACCTGCTTGCCATGGGAATGAGCGGGCGGTGTCATCTTTTTTCGTATTCACAACTTTAGTGTTTGGATTAAAGTTAATACTCATCGTATTACTATGAATTAAGATTTTGCTGCTGCGGCTGAACTTTTGTGAAGTAATTTTATTATCCACAAAGCTAAATTGACTCGTTTCCGAGGCTGAGGCAATTCCGCCTGCTTTTGCACTAAACTGATAGGTCCAATTATTTCCTTGTTGCGAAAGTGTACGTGTCGCTGAACCGAGGTTTTTGTTGTTGTAGCTAAATTGATAGCTTGCTTGGAAAGGTGCCATTGCTAGAGCATGGCTAGACATGCTGACACTGAACAGGGCAGCCGACGTAATACTCACTACTTTCAATAATTTCTTTGTCATCACGCTATATATCCTTTGAATGATCATCAATGAGCAATCATTCATTTATCATTAAGATTTGCGATTATTATGCCTGTAGATTATGAAGAAAAAATCAGGTTTTTTACTCAATGCTTGTTAATTTTTCGTATAAATCATGATGGTATTTGAGTAAGTGGCATAAATCTGAAATTTATACCACCATATTCAATACGATTATTTTCTAGTGTCTTTTTGCTGAATTGGCGTGACTTCTGTGTCATCTAATCCCTCTTCATCAAAGTCATCTTCATTTGGCGGATACAAAATGGCAGCCAAATTGACGTTCCCCCAAACAATTAGTTCGGCTGGACGGACTCTGGCGCGGTTTACATGAACTTTGCTTAGCGTTTCAATAATACTCGGTTTCTTTTTAAACCAGCGATTTAAATCTAAATAAAGCAATTCATCTTTGACTGAAACAACTTCAAAATGCTCTAAGATTTTTCCTAGAGGATCTTCATCACGAAATTTTTGGTAATACCAAATCGCAATATAAAATCCCCATTTTTGGAAAATATTCTTAAATGATGCTTCAATCACTTGTGTATTACTAATTTGTTCGAACACCATCAGTTGAACATCTTTATTCATTTCCATTTGAATAAGTTTTAAATCAACGGATAAAGTGGTATGTAGCCCTTTGACATCAATCGTGGAATATAAACGTAGCCATCCATCATATAGATCAGCGTGTAGGTCTTGAATAATTCCAACTTTTTCTGTGACATAACGTTCCATTGTCGCATTCACAAATACCTGTGAAAGTGCAAATTCTCTTTCTTCTTCAATGAATTCTTCTGCTTTTTGGTAAACTTTACGTAGACGTTTAACAACGGATGAAATTAGCGTTTGCATAAAAGTTGTTCCAGAAAGTGAATTGATTATAGATTTTTTGATGTTTCTAACTGAACTCAATCATCAACAAATCTGACTGCAATACCACGATCTTTGTATTAGCTAAAAAATAAAAATAAATTTCTGACTTGCAGTGTAGCAAAATTAATTGCTACATTTTCATAAAATGATGGTACGGAAACACTGTGACTATAAGTGGATCACATTTTTTTAATATTTTGAATATTAGTTTGGTTTTATACGGTGATTGCTGTTGGGGATGAGACATATTTTGTCGCTTGAATGCCATGTGGAATAAAAGAAATTTTCGTTCAGTACTGTCCCCTTACTGGTGGCAAGATCCAATTTTTATCGGGGCAGTTGCGTTAGCGATGCTTCTACATGGTGTTGTGCTTGCAATTCAGTTCGCAATGCCATCACCTACAGATACATCAACCAAAGAAATCGCAGTTACGGTTCGTACAAGTCAAGAAAAAGTCAAAGATGCCGACTTCTTGGCGCAAGCTGATCAAAAAGGTTCAGGTGACTTTCGTGAAGCACATCGTATGTCGAGTGATATGCCAGCTCCGATGGAAGCAGATGCGACAACAGGAGAGTCAGAGCTCGAAAGTTTAGAGAAAGTCCAGCAAAAACGAGAATTAAAATTTGAAGAAAAAGTGCTCATGACGGTTTTAAGCTGGCAGAAGCAAGTAGAGCAAACTGAACGTAAAAAAACCTTAGATGAGTTACAGAGTCAATTTCAAGCCAAAGCCGCGATGGTTGCGAGTTTGGAAGCACAATATTTACAACGTCAGCAAAATTTTAGTCGTAAACAACGTATTAAAACAGTAGATGGGATTCAGGCAAAACAAGATGCGTCAGCAGCTTATCTTGATAAATTTCGTCAGAAAGTTGAACTATACGGTAATCGTTATTATCCAGATGAAGCGAAACAACAACATTTATCGGGTGAAGTACGTTTAATGGTGATCCTGAATGCACAGGGGGGTATCCGTGCCATTCGTCTCATTGAAGGCTCAGGACATGCGATTCTGGATGATGCGGCAAAAGCTTCAGTGCGCCGTGGAGCACCATTTGGAGCTTTTGATGCCAATATGAAAGATATTTCTGAGCTTAGAATTGTGCGTACCTGGCGTTTTGATCCTGTCGATGCTGAATTTGAAGTGCATTGATTATATGGGCGAACAGCATATTGAATAAAACCTAATGCCTTATCTTCAGCCGTTTTGTTATTACATTTGTGGATAAGTTGGTATTTATACACAATCTCTTTTTTGACTGAAATAAGCACGTTCAACTGTACAGATTTCCACACTAAAATCCTGATACCATTTTTCTTTACCCAAACGCTGAGCAACTAAATGTTCTGCATCGCGTTGCCACTGCTTGATATCTTCAAGGCCACGCCAGTAAGACAACGCAATTTCAAAACCATTTTCATTACACGCTTCAAACCTGATGCAGTTAAATTGACTCAAGGCTTTATTTCTCAGCTTCTGTGCCATTTCAGATTAAGTTGCATCAAGTTGTTTGATCGTAGCTTTAAAAATAACGATATACATAGTGTCTTAAATTAGCTTTCATCGGCTTGATAAGGATTGGCAATCCCTAGTTTTTTTAAAATCTCAATTTCTAAAGCTTCCATTTCTTCTGCTTCAGCTTCACTGGTTTCGTGATCGTAGCCAAGTAAATGTAAAACGCCATGAACCAATAAATGCGTGAAATGATCAGTTGGTGTTTTTTGCTGTTCTGCGGCTTCTTGTAAAACCACAGGGATACAAATCACCAAGTCACCCAAAGGTTCAGCATCCAGTAAACTCAGCATTTCCTCTGGAATATCACTTGGAAAGGACAGTACATTGGTGGGTTTGTCTTTCTCGCGGTATTGTAGATTCAACTCGTGGCTTTCTGCGAGGTCAACGCAGGCAATTCCGATTTCGCAGTCTACGTCGAAACCAACATGACGGAGTGTGGTTTCAATCTGCTTTTTAATTTGACCACGTTTTAGTGGTAATTCATTCGCTTGAAAGTCTTGTTGAAGACTTAAATTGATTTTCAAAATAGATCCTTAAAATCGTCCCCCTGATATGCGATTAAAGTATTGCAATAAAAGGGGGGAGGGGGATTTTTAAATGTGTTGCGCATCTGCCGCAGAATCATTTTCTGCAATCAATGCTTCTTGTTTGGCTTTGCGTTCGGCACGGGCTTCAGCAGACAGGCGTTGCTGTTCACTGTCCCAACCTTCGTAAGCCTCAACAATTTTTTGTACCAATTGGTGTCGTACCACATCACGAGAATGGAAACGGGTGATATGAATTTCATGGACATTTTCCAGTACACGTAATGCTTGTGCTAAGCCCGATTGTTGCCCACGAGGTAAGTCAACCTGTGTCACGTCACCTGTAATCACAGCACGCGAACCAAAACCTAAACGAGTCAAAAACATCTTCATCTGTTCAGGGGTGGTGTTCTGTGCCTCGTCTAAAATGACAAAGGAATGATTGAGGGTTCGTCCACGCATGTAGGCAAGGGGGGCAACCTCAATCACCTGACGTTCGATCAATTTGGCGACTTTTTCAAAGCCCAGCATTTCATATAGAGCATCGTAAAGTGGACGTAAATAGGGATCGATTTTTTGGGTCAAGTCACCCGGTAGAAAACCGAGTTTCTCGCCAGCTTCAACCGCAGGACGAACCAGTAAGATTCGTTGGATTTCATTACGCTCTAACATATCCACTGCAGCAGCAACCGCGAGATAAGTTTTACCTGTACCCGCAGGGCCAATCCCGAATGAAATGTCACTTTGTAAAATACGTTGTACATAGCGTTTTTGATTGGCACCACGTGGATTGATTCGCCCTTTGCGGGTCTGTAACCAAACGCTATCTAAGCCTGTATGTTCTTGTTCGGAATCATCCATGAAATCACGATCTGTCTGTGAACCTTGGATCATCAAATGTAAAACATCGGCACTGATTTGTGAGGAAATTTCTGATTCTTGATAAAGCCGTTGCAGTAGTGCTTCGGCTCTTTCAACTGTTTCTATATCACCGTCTAGATAAAAGGCATCACCTCGGTGAGTAATTTTGACATCTAAACGTTGTTCGATTTGCTTTAAATGCCCGTTGTATGCACCGAGCATTCGTTTTAAATGTTCCATGGAAATTTCAGGGAACGTTACAGTACGTTTAATCGCTGAAGTCAAGAGAAACCCTTTTAGCTCACGTGTAGGAATACCCTTACATTACGCCACGTCAGGTTCAAGATTCAAGAGTTCACCATAAACTAAATTTAAAGTTTTAATTTCAGTGATCTCAATCTCTGCGAAACGTCCAACCCATGTCGCATCACCGATAAATGTAACCAAACGAGTATTGTCTGCTGTGCCAACCAATACATTTGGATCTTTATCAGATACTTTTTCAATCAAGACACGTTCAATTTTACCCAGCATAGCATCAGTTTTATCAATACTTGATTGTTTGATCACTTGCTGAACTTGAGCCAAACGGTCTTTTTTCACCTGTTCTGGGGTATCATCTGGCAGGTCAGATGCAGGCGTACCAGGGCGTTTTGAATAGACAAAACTATATGAATGATCAAAATCTAAATCTTTAATAAACTGTAATGTTTCCGCAAAGTGTTCATCTGTTTCACCCGGGAAACCAATAATGAAGTCACTAGATAAATGCATATCTGGACGGACTTTACGTAATTTGGCAATTTTATCAATGTAGACATCAATGGTGTGGTTACGCTTCATGGCTTGCAATACATCGTTGGAACCACTTTGTACTGGCAGATGTAAATGTGAAACCATTTGTGGTAAATCACGATAGCATTGAATTAAATCATCAGAAAACTCAAGCGGATGAGAAGTCGTATAGCGTAAACGTCCAATACCCGGAATTTCTGCAACTAAACGCAGCAGTTCAGGGAAAGTGCAAATTTCACCTTCAAACGTTTCACCACGATAGCCATTTACGTTTTGACCAAGCAAGCTGATCTCACGCACGCCTTTTTCAGCTAAGCCCGCGATTTCAGCCAATACATCATCGAGTGGACGAGAAACTTCTTCACCACGAGTATAAGGTACCACACAGAATGAGCAATACTTTGAGCAACCTTCCATGATGGAAACGAATGCTTTAAAGCCTTCCACACGTGGCTCAGGCAGAAAGTCGAACTTTTCAATGTCTGGGAAAGAAATATCAACCAGCTTGATTTTTTCTTTCTTTGGCTTTTCAACTTGAGCTTGATGTTGATCCAACATTTGTGGCAAACGATGCAAGGTTTGTGGACCAAATACCATATCGACGTATGGTGCACGTTTTTGAATGTTGTCACCTTCCTGAGAGGCAACACAGCCACCGACACCAATCACCAGATCAGGATTCTGTTCTTTGAGTTTACGCCAACGACCTAAGCCACTGAACACTTTTTCTTGTGCTTTTTCGCGAATTGAGCAGGTGTTCATGAGCAGAATGTCTGCATCATTTGGATTGTCAGTGAGCACATAACCATGTGAATCACCCAATAAGTCTGCCATACGATGACTGTCATACTCATTCATTTGACACCCTTGCGTTTCAATATATAGCTTTTTAATTGAAACATCAGTGGTGTGCGTTGGCTGGGTAACAGTGTTTTCTGAAGCAGCTTTTACAGCACTTGGAATGAATGTTTGAACCGTCATGCAGGCTCCTAAACAAGGTGGATTTAAACAAACCGCGGATTATAGCAGTATTTTTACAAGAACGCAGAGAATAAAAAACTGACAAAAATGGACAGTTTATGAATAAAATTGGATGAATTTTAATGAATATGAATCAGTAAGTTACATAACACAACAATAGTTGGAACTTAGACTTATTACACTATAATGGCGGGCAAAATTGAGCAAACGTATTGATGAAGATGAATAAACATCCCCAATTTATAACAATGGTTAGCAATAAAGTGAATAATAAGAAAAGCTTCCGTCGACTTGTTGCGATGGGAGGCGTGGTGATCTGCTCATCTGTATATGCTCTAGACGAACAATTTAATGATGCTCTACGTGCCGCAAGTTCTGGCAACGTTGCATTGCTCGATCAATATCAATATGAAATGCAAAATGATATATTAGGCTATTACCCTGAGTATTGGAAATTGAATACCAACTTAGGGCTACAACCTGCTTCTTCAATTATCGCTTTTGCGCAACGTTATCCTCAATCAGCGATGGCTGAAAAATTAGCAGCAGATTATGTCGAAGAAAAAGTAAAACAAGCCAGTTTTAATGAAGCAAAACCCGTGCTCAGCTATGTCACTAATCCTGACCAAGAAGAGAGTTGTGCGGTTGCACAAGTCCGTGCCAAAACGGGTGATAGTCTGGTTTTTGCTGAATATAAAGATATTTGGTTAACAACAAGTACACAGCCTGAATCGTGTAATGGTTTAGGGCGACTGATGTTATCTAGTCCTCTGATGACTGCTCAGGATCGTCAACAACGACTTTGGGGACAACTGCGAGCAGGTCAATCTGGTTTAGCGATTGCGACCGCCCAAACTATAGGTCTGGATTTGTCCTTGGCTCAGTTGAATCAGATCCAAGCCAATCCATTGGCATATTTATGGAATGCTCCTAAAGCCAGCGATGCTGATTATGCATATTTAATTTTTGCATTGGGACGTGTCGCAGACAGTGATTTCACCAATGCTTTAGGAAATATTCAGCGTGTTGCACAAGATACTCCTCAATCTGTACAAAAATATTTATATCGTACGATAGGCTATGTGGGGGGGACGACGGTCATGAAGAATGGCTTTAACCGAGAAGTGTTAAATGCCTATGATCAAAGTTATGGTTACCCGTTTAGTCCAGAAGAAGCCGAAATTTATGCACGTCAAGCAATTCGTTTTGGTGCTTGGGAAAGTTTAATTCGTGCAATTGATGCCATGTCAATCACGCAGAAACAAGAAGATCGTTGGCAGTACTGGCTTGCTCGTGCTTCTGAACAGCGCTCAGATGCTGCTTCAAAGCAAGCTGCTCAACAGATTTATCGTAAGCTGGCACAAGCTGGGGATGACTACCATAATTTGCTAGCCAAAGATCGTTTAGGCGAACGTTATAATCATCAGCCTTATAACGAGCAACCAAGTTCACAAGATATTCAACGTTTAAACCAAAATATCCACTTTAAACGTGCATTTGCGTTAAAAAATATTGATGCACCAGCAAATTACATTAATCGCGAATGGAATTGGGCAGTCCGCCAAGCGTATTTGCAGCATGATGATGGTTTACTTTTAGCTGCCGCTAAGCAAGCGTATGATATTGGTTGGTATGACCGAGCAATCTATGCCGCAGACCGTACAACCTCGCGCCATAATGATACTTATCGTTATACAACACCACACCGTAGTAATGTCACGAGTCACAGTTACAATGCTGGTATTGATCCAGCTTGGGCATATGGTTTAATGCGCCAAGAAAGTCGGTTTGTTACATCCGCACGTTCACATGTGGGTGCAGGTGGTTTAATGCAAATTATGCCGAATACTGCAAAGTTAGTTGCACGCCAAATGGGTGAAACTTATAACCCAGCGGCTCTAAGTGAAATGAATATCAATATTCGTTATGGGACATACTATCTGTCAATGATTCAAAGCCAACTGAGTGGCAATGCTGTATTAGCAACAGCAGGTTACAATGCTGGCCCAAATCGTGCAAAACGATGGCAGCCAGATTTTCAAACCATGGCGGCTGATCAATACACAGAAACGATTCCATTGTTGGAAACACGTGATTACGTCAAACATGTGATGACCAATGCGACGCATTATGGTGTTGTGTTAGGGCTAGGCGCGCAATCCTTAGAAAAAAGGATGGGGACAATACCTGTGCGCAGTGAACCTTAAAGAAACAAAGACATTTAATTTGAAACAATGAAGTTTTTATATTTGATGAAATTTATGAATTTATTCAAGGGACGGTTAGTTCGATCATTGCAGATCTTGATCTGTTACTTGGTCATGTCACTTGCTGCGCCGTTACATGCTGCAGAGAACCCTGATATTTCGGGTTATGTGATGCATGTTCAAATGACTCCTGCAGCTTGTTCCTTTGATTCATCAAGACAAAAACAGCGTAAATGTTTAGAAGGTTATTCTCTTACTATCGCAAGCTTATTGCCAGAAGTTCCTTTAAATCGGGATTGTTCCACTAAAACTTCTGCGAAATTATCTCCCTTGCAAGCTAAAGTTGTGGCGCGTGTAATGCCCGATGAAAATGCACGTGTGCAACTCTGGCAAAATGTTGGAGGGTGTATGTCGATGAATGCCAGTCAATATTTTAGAACGATTATTAATTTTGCTGAGCGCTTAAAAGTACCTGCTGATTTAACGAGTCCGAATACCATTGAAGTGCAAAAAGAAAACCTTCGACAACAATTTATGAAATTAAACCCGTCATTACCTCCTACAGGAATTCGCTTTACCTGTCAGTCTTCAAAATTTGATTCCATTTTGACTGAGATTCGGGTGTGTTATCAAAAAAATGGGCAATATAAACAATGTGCAAGTCATATTGTGACGGGATGTCCAAATGAATTTACAATTAAAGGCAGTTATTAAGCTTTTTCTTCATTTAATTTGTATTTTCTATCAGACTTTTGTTGAAATCCATTCCCTTTTACATGCATCTGTGTTTGCTTTAGAGTACAATATTTGCCGTTTATGATAATTCGATTGAACCACTTTAGCGTTCAATTGTGCAAACGCATCTCATTGGAGAATATCACATGAAGCAACCCGTTCGTGTTGCCGTTACAGGCGCTGCAGGTCAAATTGGTTATAGCTTATTATTCCGTATCGCAAGCGGTGAAATGTTAGGTAAAGATCAACCTGTAATTTTACAATTGCTTGAAGTTCCTTTTGAGAAAGCTCAACAAGCGCTTAAAGGCGTAATGATGGAACTTGATGACTGTGCTTTCCCTTTATTGGCAGGCATGATCGGGACTGATGATCCTAAAGTTGCATTTAAAGATGCTGACTATGCTTTATTAGTTGGTTCACGTCCACGTGGTCCAGGTATGGAACGTGCTGACTTATTAAAAGTAAATGGCGAAATCTTTATTGGTCAAGGTCAAGCACTTAACGAAGTTGCTAGCCGTGACGTTAAAGTATTGGTTGTAGGTAACCCTGCAAATACCAATGCATACATCGCTATGAAATCTGCTCCAGATCTTCCAGCGAAAAACTTTACAGCAATGTTACGTCTTGACCACAACCGTGCGTTAACTCAACTTGCTCAAAAAGCGGGTGTTGCAGTTTCTGACATCGAAAATATGACAGTTTGGGGTAACCACTCTCCAACAATGTATGCTGACTACCGTTTTGCTAAAGCAAATGGCGAAAGCTTAAAAGACAAAATCAACGATGCTGCTTGGAACAAAGATGTATTCCTTCCTACAGTTGGTAAACGTGGTGCTGCGATTATCGAAGCGCGTGGTTTGTCTTCAGCTGCTTCAGCTGCGAATGCTGCAATCGATCATATGCGTGATTGGGCATTAGGTACAAATGGTCAATGGGTAACTATGGGTATTCCTTCTGACGGTTCTTATGGTATTCCAGAAGGCGTTATGTTTGGTTTCCCTGTAACAACTGAAAACGGTGAATACAAAATCGTTCAAGGTTTAGAAATCGACGAGTTCAGCCGTGAGCGTATCAACTTCACGTTAAATGAACTTGAAGAAGAACGTGCTGCAATTGCAGACATGTTGAACTAATTTATCAGTTTGATAGATTGAAAAAGCACCTTTCATAAGGTGCTTTTTTCATGCTAACTACACACAAAAAACAACAATAAAATATAGGCATCTTTCTGTATGTTAGCAGTATTACTGTTAAATTATTTCTATGAAGTAACTTGTTTGGGAGAATAACAATGTTTGAACAACAACCAACACTTGAGCTTTTATTTGAGCAGCTTGGACTGGAGGCAGATGATGCCTCAATTGAAAGTTTTATAAAAACCCATCAGCTCAGTGCTGACCAGAAATTACATGAAGCTGAGTTTTGGAGCGTAGGTCAGCGAGATTTTCTAAAAAGTCATTGGCACAAAGATGATGAATGGGCCATTGTGATTGATGAACTGAATCAACAGTTGCATGTAGACAGTACCAAATAATGATTCAGTAAAAATAAAGCTCACATCAGTGAGCTTTATTGCGTAATAGGGTGCTAAACCATTCTTCTTTGCGGACTTCACCAAAAGCAGGATGAAGCTGCAATAACTCTAAATCATGTTCTAAGCAAGATACGTATTTCGTTAGCCAATGCCGTGTTAATGCTGGTTCTTGCTTCGCAGCTGAAGCGTAAGCCAAGAAGAAATAAATCTCTAAGTGTTCTGTATATGCCAAAGGTTTAAGAATTTGCTGTGTAATTAAAGCAAAACGCTGCTCTTTGGTTATCTCAAAGTAAATCATATACGCTTTGGCTAAACATAAAGACAAATTCAAATACAAACTTAATGGCATTTCATCATATTCAATACGTGCTTGTTCAAGTAGTATGATTGCTTCCTGTAAGAAGTGTAATTGTTCCTGACGTACATGGCTGAGTACGACTAGCTGTAAACGCAGATCAGCACGCTCTAAAGCAAGTTCAGGACTATTGTTCTCTAAAAAGAGCTGGTCAGTTTCACCAATTCGTGCAATGACTTGTTTCGTCTCATTCGACATGTATTGATCCATAATCATCAGTTATGCTTAGCTATATAAGGCTGTTTTCATGAATTTAAAGGGCTTAGCCCTGATTCCAGATTGAGCCTCCACTGCGTAACCATGCAGTAATGGATAAACGTTGTTGTTTCGATAATAGAACTTCGTGTAATAAATCACTCTGGAAAATTGCAAGACGATTGGGTAGGGGCTGGATGATATGCCATTGACCATTTTTATCCTGCAAACGTAATTGACCGCCCCAATCTTCCTGCCAATCTTTATGTAGATAAAAAACGGTTGAAATCATGCGGTCATTTTTCTGTTGAGGATTATCACGATGTAAAGCATAAAATTCACCTGCGTTATAGCAGGCAAAATGTGCTTCTACTTCTTTAATCCCAAGATAAAACGCCTGATTTAACGCTTGTGAGAACTCTTCTAAAGCTTGGATATGCTGTTGGGCAATCGGTAACTGACCATCAATCCATAGAATATGGTCACTACGGATATGACTGACAACGCCGTTTTGTACTCCTGCTGCTCTGAATTCAGCAAGATGGGTGCTGCATTCTTGTACTAGTGATTCCACATATTCAGCCGAGTAGACATCATCAATTAGAGCAAAACCAAATTCATTTAAATCATCTAAAATTTGATTTAAGTTCCATGAACTTGTGAAAGAGGTTTGTTGCATAGAACTCCAGTTCATTAGTAAGTTGATTACAGTGCAATTTTAGATGATCACATCAACGCTAAAGAATACTTTTTTCTTTCATGTTAAACTATCCTTTGAATTGAGGAATAATTGTCAACATGAATTACCGTCACCATTTCCATGCGGGTAACTTTGCCGATGTTATGAAGCATGTACTTTTGCTTCAACTGCTCGCTCGTTTAAATGCTAAAGATAAACCTTATCGATATATCGATACCCATGGTGGTGCAGGTAAATATGATTTATCTACGTCTGAAGCACAAAAATCAGGTGAGTTTTTAACGGGTATCCATCGATTGGTCAAGCTTGATGATTCGATTAAACGTAATGCACCTGAAGGCATAAAACAATATCTTAAAATTGTTGAAGATATGCGTGCAGGTTCAGGTAAAGGCGCTTATCCAGGTTCACCTTGGTTTGCGCTTGAAGGCATGCGTGATATTGATAAAGCAACTATATTTGAAATGCAGCGTGATGTGTTTCAACAATTGTATTTTAATATCCGCGATAAACGTGCGGGCTTACATGAGCGTGATTTTTATGAAGGTCTGATGGGTGTCATTCCACCTAAAGAAAAACGCGGATTGGTCATGATTGACCCACCTTACGAAATTGAGCGTAAAGACTTCCCACAATTGGTTGAAATTCTCCAAGCCGCACATAAAAAATGGCCAACAGGTGTGTTTGCAGTTTGGTATCCAATCAAAGATCGCGCCATGATTGAACGTTTTGAAAAGAAAATGTTCAAAACAGGAATTCGTCGCCAATTAATTTGTGAAATTTGTGTTTGGCCTGATGACACGCCAGTTGGCTTGAATGGATGCGGTTTACTCGTGATTAACCCCCCTTGGAAATTCTCTGAAGATGCAGACCAAGCCTTACAATGGCTATTCCCGCATTTACGTATGAGTGAAAATGGTGGTCATGCCGCTGTGCGTTGGTTGGTGGGTGAATAACCCATCTCGCCACTAAAGAAGTCAAAATATTCTCGAGGAATTGAAAATAATGACAAATTCTCTTAAACCTGATGCTGATTTAAATGAAGAAGACCATTCTTTTGATGGCATCACCTTTGAAGTAGAAGAAGAAGAACAAACGCATGAAGGGCAAAAAGTAAAACGCCGTGGTATTTATTTATGGCCTAATCTTATTACCACGGCAGCGTTGCTTTCTGGTTTTTACTCCATTATTGCGAGTATGAATGGCAACTTTAATCAGGCGATTTACGCAATCTTTTTAGCTGCATTGCTTGATGGATTAGATGGTCGAGTTGCACGCGCAATCGGTGCGCAAAGTGCATTTGGTGAGCAGTATGATTCACTTTCTGACTTATTGGCTTTTGGTGTTGCACCAGCGATTCTGATGTATAGCTGGAGTTTACATGACCTTGGACGTATCGGTTTAGCTTGTTGTTTTATTTATACCGCGTGTGCTGCATTTCGTTTAGCACGTTTTAATGTGCAAATTGGTGTGGTGGATAAGCGTTACTTTATTGGAATTGCGAGCCCATTAGCTGCTGTTACTGTGATTTCAGTGGTGTGGGTCGGTCGTGATTTCCCATTTGTTTTTGATTTAAAAGATATTGTGATTCAAGTAATCAACTCTGTTGTGATGGTTGGTGTTGGTTTACTTATGATTTCAAATATCAAATACTATTCATTTAAACAAATGGATCGTAAACGTGTACCTTTTGTTGTGATGTTGCCTGTGGTCTTGATTTTTGCGGCAATCACGTACAACATTCCAGTAGGGATCTTGATTGTATGCATTCTTTATGTACTTTCAGGCTTTGTAACGACTTTATTTGCAAAAAAGAATGAAGCAAAAATAATAACTTAGAAAAGAGAGGTTCAGTATGCCAATATTGATCAATAACAATCAATTAAAGCGGCTGAACCTCAATAAGTCAGAAGCTTTAACATTCTATCCGCCAAAAGGCTTATTTAAAATTGTTTATCAAGCTTTAATTCTGCCGAATTTACCTGAGCCCTTTTATTACTTAAATTTTATTAGTCTAATCGGTCAACCTCGCATTCCGATTTTTTATAACGCCAGTGCTATTACTACGACGGCAATTGATACTGCGACCGTTTTGGTCAGTAGTAGTGCCTCAACTGTTGGACATCTCAAAAGTTATAGTGCCAAAGAGCAGTGTCAATTGGAGCAAGACCGTTATCAGTTTTTAGATGTAGATCAAATCCAAGTTGATTTCCCAAATTATTATTTTAAGCGTGATGATGATGAGCTCGGTTGTCAACTCCAAGTGAATATTGACTCTGAAATAGAAAATTATTCAGCTTTACAATGGGGAGTTGGCGATTATTGGTATGTGCGTTGCCAATGTGAAGGGGAAATCACCTATAAAAAACAAAAGTATCAAATTGAAGCGCAGGGTATTTTAAAACATGCTAGAGCCATGTATTTGCCTTTTATAGCCTTTCATTTTTTTACCTATCAAATCATTCAGATTAATGCAGATTTGCAAATTATTTTGTCCGAACTCAGAAACCAGTGGAATAGTATTATTTTTTCTCGGATTGAAATTCAGTCGAATGAACAGCAATCTCGACTTTATGATGATCAAGTCATTTTTGATGTCAGCCGTGTTTATCCAAAAGTACAAACACCAAATGGACGAGATATGTATTTACCACGAGAATTTAGTTGGCAATATTCAGAAAAGGATGTTGTTGTCTTTCAACTAACAGCACAAAGTCGAGGTGATTATAAATTTGGTTTGGCAGCAGGTTATGTGGGCAGCTTTCACTATCAACTCTTATGGGACAATGGGAGTTATGAGGGCACGGGATACTGTGAATATATCGATTGCAGACCTTTACACTGGCAAGAAAAAAATAAAACTGAGCAAATAATCGACCAAATCGCACATTTTCAGCCTTATTTGTGTAAAAAATAATCGGTTGGTGCGATAAGTGAAATAAATTTGAATAAATCCCTTGCACCTGCCCTGAAATGGTGTAGAATGCACATCCATCGGCGGTGATGCAGATAAAAACTTGTTGAGAAACAAGGATTTGGCTAGATTAGTTAGGTTCTTGGGTTGATTAGTGAGTTTTAAAAATATCGAAATTACCTGTTGACTTTAGTTTAGATTAGAGTAACATAGCCGACCTAGCTTGATGATGACGAATCATCGAGAAGATCATTAAGAGAATAGAAGAAC
>NZ_KB850011.1:899217-1343280 GCF_000369425.1 Acinetobacter sp. NIPH 284 | reverse complement strand
ATGCTGGAGGTATCAGAAGTGCGAATGCTGACGTGAGTAACGACAAAACGGGTGAAAAACCCGTTCGCTGAAAGACCAAGGGTTCCAGTCCAACGTTAATCGGGGCTGGGTGAGTCGACCCCTAAGGCGAGGCCGAGAGGCGTAGTCGATGGGAAATTGGTTAATATTCCAATACTTCTGTGTAATGCGATGAGAGGACGGAGAAGGTTAAGTCAGCCTGGCGTTGGTTGTCCAGGTGGAAGGTTGTAGGCATGTATCTTAGGCAAATCCGGGGTACTCTATGCTGAGAACTGATAGCAAGCTGTACTTGTACAGTGAAGTGGCTGATACCATGCTTCCAGGAAAAGTCTCTAAGCTTCAGTTACACAGGAATCGTACCCGAAACCGACACAGGTGGTCAGGTCGAGTAGACCAAAGCGCTTGAGAGAACTCTGCTGAAGGAACTAGGCAAAATGGTACCGTAACTTCGGGAGAAGGTACGCTGCTGACGGTGATGGGACTTGCTCCCTGAGCTATTGGCAGCCACAGAAACCAGGCCGCTGCAACTGTTTATTAAAAACATAGCACTCTGCAAACACGAAAGTGGACGTATAGGGTGTGATGCCTGCCCGGTGCTGGAAGGTTAATTGATGGGGTTAGCGTAAGCGAAGCTCTTGATCGAAGCCCCAGTAAACGGCGGCCGTAACTATAACGGTCCTAAGGTAGCGAAATTCCTTGTCGGGTAAGTTCCGACCTGCACGAATGGCATAATGATGGCGGCGCTGTCTCCAGCAGAGGCTCAGTGAAATCGAAATCGCTGTGAAGATGCAGTGTACCCGCGGCTAGACGGAAAGACCCCGTGAACCTTTACTGCAGCTTGACATTGAACTTTGACCTTACTTGTGTAGGATAGGTGGGAGGCTTTGAAGTTGGAACGCTAGTTCCAATGGAGCCGTCCTTGAAATACCACCCTGGTAATGTTGAGGTTCTAACTCTGCCCCGTAATCCGGGGCGAGGACCATGTCTGGTGGGTAGTTTGACTGGGGCGGTCTCCTCCTAAAGAGTAACGGAGGAGTACGAAGGTGCGCTCAGCGTGGTCGGAAATCACGCGTAGAGTATAAAGGCAAAAGCGCGCTTAACTGCGAGACCCACAAGTCGAGCAGGTACGAAAGTAGGTCTTAGTGATCCGGTGGTTCTGTATGGAAGGGCCATCGCTCAACGGATAAAAGGTACTCTGGGGATAACAGGCTGATACCGCCCAAGAGTTCATATCGACGGCGGTGTTTGGCACCTCGATGTCGGCTCATCTCATCCTGGGGCTGAAGCAGGTCCCAAGGGTATGGCTGTTCGCCATTTAAAGAGGTACGCGAGCTGGGTTTAGAACGTCGTGAGACAGTTCGGTCCCTATCTACCGTGGGCGCTGGAAATTTGAGAGGATCTGCTCCTAGTACGAGAGGACCAGAGTGGACGAACCTCTGGTGTACCGGTTGTGACGCCAGTCGCATCGCCGGGTAGCTATGTTCGGAAGGGATAACCGCTGAAAGCATCTAAGCGGGAAGCCTACCTCAAGATAAGATTTCCCTAGGAATTTATTCCTCTAAAGAGCCGTTCGAGACTAGGACGTTGATAGGTTGGGTGTGGAAGCACGGTGACGTGTGAAGCTGACCAATACTAATTGCTCGTGAGGCTTGACTATACAACACCCAAACAGTTGTTGTATTCAAGATAAATTCAATACATAACTTGATTTAGTGTGAAAACTAGTTAAAATGCTGAACACAAAGTTAGACTCAATATCTAATCCGTTAATAACTCTTTGGTTCGTAAGTAAGGCAGACATGAAGTGAAAACACAACATGATCAGTAAGACCCCAAAACACCACAACAGTTTGCTGGCGACAATAGCAAGAGTGAACCACCTGATCCCTTCCCGAACTCAGAAGTGAAACCTCTTAGCGCTGATGGTAGTGTGGCCTTTGCCATGTGAGAGTAAGTCATCGCCAGCTTTTAAATCTAAACACCCCTAACCTAACGGTTAGGGGTGTTTTATTTGGCAAAGAGTTTTATATTATGAATGATTTTCTGTAGGAAGTTAAAGTAATCGAACCAATTGAATATTTTTTTAATTTTAAATTTTGCCAAGCGCTTGCTTGGTTTTTATAGTTTTGATACCTTAGTGCTTACTAAATACTCGAAAACAATGATCAATAATTATTAGGAAGCAAGCATGCTACTCAACCCTTTATATTACACCGAGCAACATTTAGCCTTTGCTGAGAGTGTTAGGTGCTTTACTGAAAAGGAAATTAGTCCTTTTATCACTGAATGGGATGAAGCAGAAACCTTTCCGAGAGAACTTTACAAAAAGGCTGCTGATATTGGCTTGCTTGGTGTGGGCTTTGATGAAAATTATGGTGGTATTGCAGGAACGGATGCATTTTATACTCTGCTTGCCTCAGTGGAGTTGGCGAAGTGCGCATCAGGTGGTTTGGCTGCATCATTGCTTTCACATACGATTGGAACACCACCAATTCAGCATTTTGCTCAAGAAGAGGTCAAGGCTGAAGTTTTACCACAAATTTTGTCAGGAGAAAAAATCTCTGCATTGGCAATTACTGAACCTAGCGGTGGTTCGGATGTTGCGGCTTTAAAAACCAAAGCGGTTCGAGATGGTGATGATTATATTGTCAGTGGTGAAAAGACCTTTATTACATCGGGTATTCGTGCGGATTATTATACTGTTGCAGTGAGAACTGATCCCAATGCCAAATGGGCAAATGGCATTTCTATGCTGTTGATAGATGCACATAGTGAGGGCATTAGCAAATCCAAGTTGGATAAGATGGGCTGGTGGGCATCGGATACCGCGCATTTGCACTTTGATAGTGTGCGAGTACCAGCCAAAAACTTACTTGGTGCTGAAAATATGGGCTTCTTTGTCATTATGAACAACTTTAACATGGAGCGATTTTTTCTTGCAGCCAGTAGCTATGGTTATGCGTTGGTTTGCTATGAAGAAGCTTTAGATTGGGCTAAACAGCGACAAACTTTTGGTAAACGCTTAATTGATCATCAAGTTGTTCGTCATAAGCTAGTAGATATGGCGACACGTTTAACTTCAACTCGTGCGTTATTGGAAGATACAGCCTATCGTTTAGGAAAACCAGAATTGCAGGGTAATGAACTGATTGCACAAATTTGCATGCTTAAAAATGTAGCAACACAAACCATGCAATTTTGTGCTGATGCTGCCGTTCAGACTTTAGGAGGGATGGGTTTTATGCGTGGCACAAAATCTGAACGTATCTATCGTGAAGTGAAAGTGAATATGATTGGTGGTGGTGCAGAGGAAATTATGAAAGACCTTGCCAGCCGCCAACTCGGTTATTAAGCGAAATTTTAAGACTTTAAACCATGATGAGATTGGTCTAAAGCCGTATTTATAAAAGAACAACTCGTTAAATAATAATTTAGGAAGAATAGCATGGATGGCTTATCACTTAACCCGATTTATTACACAGCAGAACATCGAGCTTTTGCAGACAGTGTCAAACGTTTTGTAGAAAAAGAAATTTCACCTTATGTGAATGAATGGGATGAGGCAGGAATATTTCCACGAGAACTTTATCAAAAGGCTGCAAGTGTTGGTTTAATGGGTCTCGGCTATGATGCTGAACATGGTGGCATTCCCGATGCAGATGCCTTTTATGTCATGTTGGCAGCAATTGAGATGGCAAAAGCTGGATCTGGTGGTGTGCATATTTCGCTTATGATCCATAGCATTGGAACACCACCCATTCATCATTTTGCTCAACCTGAGATTCGTAATGAAGTTATGCCACAGATTATTGCAGGTGAAAAAATATCAGCCTTGGCAATTACAGAGCCTAGTGGCGGTTCTGATGTCGCTTCAATTAAAACCAAAGCAGTTCGAGAAGGAGACCATTATATTTTAAATGGTGAAAAGACCTTTATTACCTCAGGGATTCGTGCTGATTATTATACGGTTGCTGTAAAGACGGATCAGCAAGCACAAGGCGCCAAAGGTATTTCTATGTTACTGGTCGATGCAAATAGCAAGGGAATAACCAAATCACCTTTACAGAAAATGGGTTGGTGGGCATCAGACACAGCGCATTTGCATTTTGACAATGTCCAAGTCCCAGTTAGTCATTTGTTGGGTGAGGAAAATGCTGGTTTTAAAGTCATTATGAATAACTTTAATATGGAGCGTTTTTGGCTAGCAGCGATGGCATATGGTTATGCCTTGGTCTGTTATGAGGAAGCCTTAGATTGGGCAAAACAGCGTCAAACTTTTGGAAAGCGCTTGGTGGATCATCAGGTGGTTCGCCACAAACTTGTAGATATGACAACTCAATTGACTACAACACGAGCATTATTAGAAGATACAGCTTATCGAATGGGACAAAAACAGTTACAAGGGGCAGACCTCATTGCACAAATTTCGATGTCAAAAAATGTAGCGACTCGTACCATGCAATTTTGTGCGGATGCGGCTGTGCAAACTTTGGGTGGAATGGGTTTTATGCGTGGAACGAAATCCGAACGAATTTATCGTGAAGTCAAAGTGAATATGATTGGTGGTGGTGCTGAAGAAATCATGAAAGATTTGATTAGTAAGCAGCTAGGCTATTAATACCTATGATGAATAAAAAGTGCGGTTAATTTCCGCACTTTTTATTTTCAAATTTATTCTAGTTCAGCTAATTCTTCTAAAGAGATTTGGCGGATTTCAAATATAGGTTGTTTCAAAAATGAGTTCAAAGTTTTTATATCGATAAATTTTATATTATCTAAGGCAATACCTTCGATACTGTCTTTTTCAGCATCGTAACGAATATCTGGAGTTTGTTCGATAAATTGTTTGAATAACAGTGGACTATCGCTTAATTCTGCAAGAGGTTTGTCCATTAAAGCTTCAAACGCATAGTCGATTGCATAAATATTGGCTTCCCACGACACATCACTAAAGTTTTCATCTTGACTTGAAATGATGCTGCCAGTTTCATAGCCACTAAAATAGTCTTCTTCAGAGTTGATCCAAAGTACATAACAGGGCTGTGATGCATCAACTTCTAATAATTGGTACCAGACAATACCTGAGATTTTAGCAAATTCAAAAGCATCATCTTCATTCAATTTAGGAATTTCACCATCATCTATATTAAAAGTTTTTCCTGTTTTTTCTAAAATTAAAGCTTCAAGTTTTTCGTAGATTTCATCATCTACTTCACCATTGCCAATGTCATAGTTACATAGTTCATCATAGTATAAGCCTTCGACGACTAGTGATTTGTATGCCTTTTCAGCTTCAGCTTTATCTTTATAAATCTGCTTGATCGCCCCAGTTGAAACACAATTGGTCAGATGCCATTCATCATTATAGGCAAAGTCATTTTGACGAATCACGTATTGGATATTACTCATTTTTATTTCCCCTTAAAATTAAGCGATTTTCATTTTTAAGTCTTGCAGTTTGGCTGCACTTGGTGGGACAGCCATCCCATTGTCCATCCAGAGTTCAAAACGCATTGGATTGAAAAAGAAGTCTGGACTAATATCGAAATCAATAAATTTGGCTTCGCCTTTTCCCATCATGGGAAGAATGGTATTGATAAACCAACTATTGTGAGTGATCAGTAAAGATTTTAGTTGTCCTGTCACTGATAATGGCGAGAGTAGTGTTGCTGATAGCTTTGGGTCATCAATCACATCTGAGTGGAATTTTTCTAAACGTTTTGCCAGTCCATCAGTCGGAATATCCTGCATGGCTGCAACGAAGTCTCCAATGGTTGGAATAAAGCGGTGGTGGAAATCCACCAGTAAATGATCTTTTTCGCACAGGTCTTTGACCTCGATACTTTTACCCGCACTATTTTCAAAGTGATGTCCAAAGATTGGAATAATCACTTCCTGAACCCCCCAAAAGGTATGCAGGATACGATGGCGGTTATCGGTACAAAGCATTTTGGTGCTGTCAATCAAAGCATGAATATCAATATAATCTTCAAGCTCGCCCCCACGACGTTTTACTGAAATATTGGCATGTTGGACTGGATTCATGGCATTATTATTCTGCTGTTATATTGCTTGCAGATTAACAAAGAATTTTTACAATAGAAATACCATGATTGGGTGGAACGTTAAGTTATGTCGTCTCATATCTTACTTATTTTAAAGCCATTTCCCAAACCATTTCAGTCAGCTCATCCACTTTGACTTTACCTTCAGGTCTGTACCAAGTCACCGACCAAGAAATAGAACCACCAATCAATCGACGCCAAATAAATGCATCATGTTTAACTTTGCCTTGATCACGTAATTTTTCAATCACATTCAGCCAAACTTGCTCATATTCATTACGCATCTTTAGAAGATAGTCTTGTTTCTCTTTGGAGAGGGCAAACCATTCATGAACGAGTACGGCCATTGCTGCACCTGTATCCCCAGTAATCGAAATCAGTTCAGCTTTGATTAAATCACGTAATTGTTGTTCTGGCTCATTTGAACGTTCAGCCGCTTCTTTAAGCCGTACAAAGTTATAAATAATGGTTTGTTCCATGACAGTCGCTAAAATTTCATCTTTACTTTTGAAATGATGGAATAAGCTACCTGACTGGATACCAATAAATTCACCTAATTGGCGAACCGTGGTTTTGTCATAACCTTGTTTATAAAATAAATAAGCAGCACCAAGCAGCAAACGCCCACGTGGGCTATCGTCAAAACATACAATTTTAGGTATTTGCTCAATTGAAGTTGCGATCATGCCAGTCCGTCTATCCTATTAAATCTAGTGAGCATTGTAACAAAATTCATTTCATGAATTGTCTTATCTTTTTATAACAAGCATTTGCTTGGATTTGTCTATTTTTGCCAATACAGCATATCATTATGTCCTTTACAAACCAAGCACTTGCTTGGTAATGTTATGCCAATTTAGAAATAACAATGAGAAAGCGCATGACAAGCATCAAGCAGGATGATCAGAAGGTAATCAAAATTGGGTGTGCATCAGGCTTTTGGGGGGATACCAACACAGCCGCTTTTCAGTTGGTACATCTAAGTGATATTGATTATTTAGTGTTTGATTATTTGTCAGAAATTACCATGTCGATCATGGCAAAGACAATGATGACTGATCCAAATCATGGTTATGCATTGGATTTTGTTAGCCGTGTGATGGCACCACTGATTAATAAAATTGCTGAGAAAAAAATTAAAGTGATCAGTAATGCTGGCGGTGTTAATCCTTTAGCGTGTCGTGATGCCTTACAAAAAATAATTGATGAAAAAGACTTGGATTTAAAAGTTGCTGTGGTACTTGGGGATGATGTATTACCCAAACATGCTGAGTTACTGAAACAAAATGTTCAGGAAATGTTTAATGGTGATGCTTTACCACATCATGTAGCCAGCAGTAATGCCTATTTAGGGGCGATTGCGATCCGTGATGCCTTGGATTTAGGTGCGGATATTGTGATTACGGGGCGGGTGGTCGATTCGGCGGTTGTGCTTGCACCCCTACTGCATGAATACAAATGGTCACTGGATGATTATGACAAGTTGGCACAGGGTTCATTGGCAGGGCATGTGATTGAATGTGGTGCTCAATGTACAGGTGGTAATTTTACCGATTGGCGTTTGGTGCAGGGCTTTGACAATATGGGCTTTCCAATTGTAGAAGTCAGTGCCGATGCTTCCTTTATTGTGACTAAACCACAAGGCACAGGTGGTTTGGTTTCAACAGCAACAGTCGCAGAACAAATTGTTTATGAGATTGGTAATCCTCAAGCTTATTTGCTTCCTGATGTGACGGCTGATTTTAGCCAAGTTCATTTAGAGCAAATCGGTGAAGATCGAGTAAAAGTTACAGGTGCGACTGGTCGTGCACCAACGCAGCAATATAAAGTCAGTGCTACCTATGCGGATGGTTATCGTGTTTTAGTGAGCTTCTTAATTGCAGGTCGTGAAGCACCTGAAAAAGCGCAAACCATTGCCGATGCGATTCTAAATAAATGCGAACGTGTATTGGCTTTACGTTCAGTTCCGCCATTTAGTGAAAAATCGGTGGAGATTCTGGGTATCGAAAGCACCTATGGTTCGCATACTAGAGTGAAAGATAGCCGTGAAGTGGTGGTTAAGATTGCTGTGAAACACATGTTTAAAGAAGCCTGTATGTTCTTTGCTTCGGAAATTGCACAGGCATCTACAGGTATGGCACCTGCATTAGCGGGGATTGTTGGTGGTCGTCCTAAAGCTTCGGCAGTGGTGAAGCTTTTCTCTTTCTTAATTGATAAAGATCAAATCAAGGTTGAGGTGGATTTTGCAGGGCAACGTCATCCAGTTCAGATTCCAACAGGTTTAGCTCCACAAGATATTAACCTGCATTCAGTGGGTGAAGTGGCGAGCTATCAAGGCGATGAAATTGAAGTGCCGTTAATTGAAGTGGCACATGCGCGCAGTGGCGACAAGGGTAATCATAGCAATATTGGGGTGATTGCCCGTAAAGCAGAATATCTACCTTGGATTCGGGCAGCACTGACAGAAGCCAATGTTGCAGACTATATGCAGCATGTACTTGATCCTGAAAAATCAAAAGTGATTCGTTATGAATTGCCAGCCATGAATGCACTGAATTTTATGTTGGAAAATGCATTGGGTGGTGGTGGGATTGCCAGTCTACGTATTGATCCGCAAGGTAAGGCATTTGCACAGCAATTGTTAGATATGCCAGTCAAAGTACCAGCACAACTGTTAGAAAAATAAGTAAGGATGTAAATCAAATGAGTTATCAATCAATTTTCAGGGCAGATGCATTTGCTGACAAAGTGATTGTCGTGACAGGCGGAGGTTCTGGTATTGGTCGTTGTACCGCACACGAATTGGCTTCTTTGGGCGCTCAGGTGGTGATCACAGGGCGCAAAATTGAAAAGTTAGAAAAAGTCAGCCAAGAAATTTTAGAAGATGGTGGCAAAGTCCATTTCATCGTCTGTGATAACCGTGATGAAGAACAAGTCAAAAACATGATTGCGGAAGTGATTGAAAAATTCAGCAAACTGGATGGCTTAGTCAATAACGCAGGTGGGCAATTTCCATCTGCACTTGAAAGTATTTCTGCCAATGGCTTTGATGCGGTAGTGCGTAATAACTTGCATTCAACTTTTTACCTGATGCGTGAAGCCTATAACCAATGGATGGCAAAACACGGCGGTAGCATTGTCAATATGGCTGCCGATATGTGGGGCGGTATGCCAGGAATGGGACATTCTGGTGCAGCACGTTCAGGTGTGGATAACCTAACCAAAACCGCTTCAGTCGAGTGGGGACGTTCAGGCGTTCGGGTTAATTGTGTCGCGCCGGGTTGGATTATTTCTTCTGGTATGGATAACTACAGTGGTGACTTTGCCAAATTTATTATTCCAAGTTTGGCAGCTAATGTGCCCTTAAAACGAATGGGTACTGAGTCGGAAATTTCTTCAGCGATTTGTTATTTACTCTCTGATGCTGCTGCATTTGTTTCAGGTGTGACCTTAAGAGTTGATGGTGCAGCTTCACAAGGAACACGGATGTATCCGTTAGCAGATGCAACCAATAGCCAGTCTTTTAATGGCTTCCATCGTGCATTTATTCCTGATGTACTCAAAGATCAGATTGAAAAAGCAGAACAACAATCTGCCCAAGCGCAAGATGCAAACAAGGATTAAACCATGACGATTCTTCAATCTGAAATTGCAGTTGGTAGTGAACAATATCAACAAAATAGAGATGCTTTATTAAGCCAAATTGCAGAAGTGCGTGCCGTACAGCAAAAGGGCATTGATAAGTCTTATGCAGCAAAACCGAAGTTTGATAAGAAAGGTAAAATTCTTCCACACGAACGTGTACGTTTACTTCTCGATGCTGATTCACCTTTTGTCGAGCTATGTGGTTTGGTTGGCTACAACATGCATGATGATAAAGATGGCTCTGAAGCGGGTGGGGGTATTATCGCGGGAATTGGTTTTGTCAGTGGCGTTCGTGCTTTGGTCACTGCCAGTAATAGCGCAATCAAAGGCGGCACCATGTCACCGATGGGTGTACAAAAAACCTTACGTTTGCAAAAGATTGCGCTTGAACAAAAATTACCGATTGTGACATTGACCGAAAGTGGCGGCGCAAATTTAAATTATGCAGCCGAAGTATTTACTTATGGCGGTATGACTTTTGCCAATCAGGCACGAATGTCTGCGGCAGGGATTCCACAAATATCGGTGGTACATGGCAATGCCACCGCAGGTGGTGCGTATCAACCAGGTCTATCTGACTATGTGATTGCCGTGCGTAAGCAAACAGAAATGTTATTGGCTGGTCCCCCATTATTGTTAGCAGCAACAGGTGAAGTGGCAAAGGCTGAGGAACTCGGTGGTGCTGAAATGCATACTCAGGTTTCTGGTGTAGCTGAATATTTAGCTGAAAATGATGCTGATGGCATTCGTATTGCTCGTGAAATTTTTGAACATTTGAACTGGAAAGAACAAACCAAAAGTCTCGATCAGGATTATAAAGAACCTCGTTACTCAGCCGAGGAATTGTTAGGCATTATTCCGCAAGATCCGAAGCAACCTTTGGATATGAAAGAAATCGTGGCGCGGATTATTGATGATTCAGACTTTTTAGAATTTAAACAAGAATATGATGCGCTTACTGTTTGCGGTTGGGCAAAAATGGGTGGGGTACATATTGGAATTATCACCAATAATGGCCCCATCACACCACAAGGAGCGGTCAAAGCCGCACAGTTTATTCATCTTTGTGAACAAACCCAACGACCACTTTTATTCTTGCATAACACCACGGGTTTTATGGTCGGAACGGATGCTGAACAAAACGGCATTATTAAACATGGTTCTAAGCTGATCCAAGCAGTTGCCAACGCGACTGTACCCAAAATTTCGATCATTGTTGCTGGTTCTTATGGAGCAGGTAACTATGCCATGTGTGGACGTAGTTTATCGCCAAACTTTATTTTTGCTTGGCCAAATTCACATGTGGCGGTGATGGGTTCAGCTCAAGCTGGAAAAGTGTTGCGTATCGTGGCTGAAGGGAAGCAAAAAGCTTCAGGTATGGAGCCGAATCCACAAATGTTGGATTTTCTAGAACAAAGTACATCGATGAAATTGGAACAGCAATCGACCGCTTTATTTAATACAGCGATGTTACATGATGACGGCATTATCGATCCTAGAGATACACGTAAAGTATTGATCTTCTTGCTACAGACCATTTATGAAGCACAGCAACGCGAGTTAAATCCAACGCGTTTTGGTGTGTCTAGATTTTAATTTTTAATACCTTCATCCTAGCCTTCTCCCTGAGGGAGAGGGGAAAAACAATTTTTAAGGAAAAAAATAATGAAATTTACCGCAGAGCATGAAGCATTACGCCGTACCGCACGTCAGTTTGTAGAAAACGAACTTAATCCGTTTATTCCAGAATGGGAAGCAGCGGGACGTTTTCCGATCCATGACGTCTTTAAGAAAATGGCAGATTTAGGCTTGCTTGGTATTTGTAAGCCCGAAGAAAACGGCGGCTTGGGTTTAGATTATTCGTATAACCTCGTGGTGGCAGAAGAATTAGGACGTGCAGCATGTGGTGGTGTGCCTCTAGCGATTGGTGTACAAACCGATATGGCAACACCTGCACTTGCTCGTTTTGGTAGTAAAGAACTGAGAGAAGAGTTTCTGAATCCTGCGATTCGTGGTGAATATGTGGCTTCGATTGCAGTTTCAGAAGTGCATGCAGGTTCAGATGTTGCAGCGGTTAAAACCACCGCAAAAAAAGATGGTGATGATTATGTGATTAATGGCAGCAAAATGTGGATTACTAATTCACTGCAAGCAGACTTCTTCTGCTTACTTGCCAATACCTCTGACGACAAACCACACGTCAATAAATCAATGATTATTGTTCCTGCGAAGACTGCAGGCATTAGTTTCTCAGAACCACTGAATAAGCTAGGAATGCGCTCCACCACAACGGCTCAAGTTTATTTCGATAACGTTCGTGTACCACAGCGCAATCTGGTGGGTGCTGAGGGTATGGGCTTCATGATGCAGATGATGCAGTTTCAGGAAGAACGTATGTGGGCATGTGCAAATGCTGTCGGTGGTTTGGAAAATGTGATTCAACAAACCATTGATTATACGAAAGAACGGACGACATTTGGTCAGCCACTCATCAATAATCAATATGTGCATTTCCGTTTTGCTGAATTGATGACTGAAGTTGAAGCGCTAAAAGCACTTACTTATCAAGCTTGTGAACAACACATTGCTGGTGAAAATGTCACCATGATGGCTTCGATGGCAAAGCTCAAAGCAGGACGCTTAACTCGAGAAGTGGCGGATAGCTGCCTACAATATTGGGGTGGAAATGGCTTTATGTGGGAGAACCCTGCATCACAGTTGTATCGTGATGGACGTTTAGGTTCCATTGGTGGTGGTGCAGATGAAATCATGCTCGGAATTATCTGTAAATTGATGGATATCTTGCCGAAGAAGCAGAAAGGGTGATCTAAAGTTAATTTATATTTTAGCTATGTCTAAATCTTCCCTGAGATGCGGCTTAAGCATCGTGGTAGGGAGGATTTAGAAAGGTACAATTAAAAATGCTGAAAGATTGGTATACCTCAAGGGGCTAAAGTTTGGCTTTGCATTATCCCGATAATAAAACGAAATATTTTACCTATAACAATAGTTTTAAAATCTTTATAAAAACATCAATATTTATTTGATATCAATTATTTAATTTTTAAATTCATCGCAATTTTTTCCCTCTGGATTGTCATATTCAGGGTATTCACTTATGATGTTTGTGATGACCTACCAAAATAGAATTTTATACAAATACCCAGAATATTTAAAAAAATATTGGCCTTTTGTCGTGTGCAACATACAACACATGGAACAAAGATATGCAAAGCATAATGCAGCGGCTCCAACATAAATGGCGTATTCGCATGGTGATGACCATGATGATGATCATTGCCATCACATTGACATCCGTCACTTTTACAACAGTTAACTGGTTTGAGGCAAAGACTTTGCTTCTGGATGCCGCAACTAGCAAGGCGGAAATGACCAGTCAAATCACGGAACAAAAAGTACAACAAATTATTGATCCTGCTGAAGCATTGCTGCGCGTTCTGGCCTTTGATCCTGTGGTTGAAGCCAGCACATTGCCCCAGCGGTTGCAACGCCTAGAGGCTTTTACTACCAATTTGTATGCCAATCCATTATTAACGGCTGTGTATATTGGCTATGATAATGGTGATTATTTTCTGGTGAGTCCATTAACCAAGGCGACATTACGTCAGAGCTATCGCGCACCAGAACAAGCAAAATACGTGGTTCGCACATTGTTGGGACAGGTAGCAGAAAAGCGTACACACCAACTTTTATTCTATGATCAGCAGCTCAACCTGATTGAGCAACGTATAGATCCAGACTATGTGTATGATCCTCGGCAACGTCCCTGGTATAACAATGCGCTTGCCACCACAGATGTTGCCATTTCAAAACCCTATATTTATGCAGATACACCTTTGATGGGTGTAACACTTTCCATGCGCAGTAGTAATTCCCATGCGATTGTTGCGATGGATTTACCCTTAAATGGAATTAAGGATGCACTGCAACAATTGAGTATTACCCCCCATAGTCAAATTGCATTGGTGGATAGTCAGGGTGGAGTGATTGGGGTCAATATGGGTTCAGCTATTGATCAAGCCACATCCAACACACAAGCCCCTGCACTGCAACATTTGGAAAACACAGCTTTATTACAGTTGTGGCAGTTACCATCACAAACTCAGGTGATGACCTATCAGGCTGATGATCAACAATGGTTTGGGCGAAAGATTGAACTTGCCCAATATCGTGAACTAGGGCTACAGCTATTGGTTGCCATTCCAAGTCAAGAGCTACTCAAGGATTTGCCTGTTTATCGCCGCCAGATGATTGGGATTGCGATTGTTTTGGGGATGCTGCTTCTTGCTTTGGGGGCATGGCTTGGTCATCGTATTGGCCAGATTATTGAACAGCATATTCGTCGTGTTCGGCAGATGTCACATTTTGATTTTAGTCGTCCTAGCCCTGAGTTCAGTTTGTTGTATGAAGCCTATCAATTGACGGATGTTACGGATGATGTGAGCCGTACCATGGAAGCACTGTTAAAAATCAGTCAGGTACTGCAAGCTGAACCGCAGATTGATACCATGCTGAATAAAGTGCTTCGGTTGTTTGTAGAGGCCGCTCGTTGTGATAGTGGCGCAGTGTATCTTTACCAGTCAAAAGATAACAGTTGGCAAAAAAATGCCGCCTATGGACGACAAGATCAGGTGGATGCCGTTGCGGCACAATTGGGTAACATTGAGAATCAGCAGCCCAACCGTCATGCCCTGTGTCAGGCCTTTGCCATACGCGGGCGTGATGGACACATTTTGGGTTATGTGATTTTAGAGCATAAAGGTGATCATGAACATACGTCACAAAACTTCCTGATTTTTAGTGAACGGTTAACTGGAATGTTGGCAATTCCAATTGAAACCAGGCAATTGATTGAATCACAGAAAGCGCTTTTGGAGGCTTTCATTCTGGTTCTTGCCGATGCGATTGATACTAAGAGTGCCCATACAGGGGGGCATTGTCGTCGTGTGCCCAAACTGGCAATGATGATTGTGGATCACTTGTCAGCAGAAACACAAGGGCAATATGCTGATTTCCATTGCAATGCGGATGATCGTGAGGCTTTCCGTCTGGCGGCATGGCTACATGACTGTGGTAAGATTACCACGCCTGAACATATTATTGACAAAGCCACCAAACTGGAAACCTTGTACAACCGTATCCATGAAATCCGTACCCGTTTTGAAGTGTTATATCGGGATGCCGAGATAGCGTGTCTAAAGGCTCAACTGACAGGAACAGAACAGGCATGTGCAGAAGCTCAGCGTGATGCACAGTATGCGCAACTACAGGATGATTTTGCCTTTATTGCCAAATGCAATATTGGAGGGGAATTTTTAAGTGATGAGACGATTTTACGTTTAGAACAGATCGGGCAGCGAACATGGTTACGTCATTTTGATAACCGTCTTGGGCTATCGCTACTGGAACAGTCACTTTATCATCATCCTGCGCCGCCACTCCCCGTACAGGAGCGACTATTGGCAGATAAACCTGAGCATATCGTTGCATGGGATGAAAATTATAAACCCCATGTAGAGCGGGATGATCCATTAAACATGCATGGTTTTGACATGCAACTTCCACATTACCAAAGAAATACTGGGGAAATTTATAATCTTAGTATTCGCCGAGGGACACTGACCAGCGAAGATCGTTTTGCGATTAACAATCATATCGTCCAGACCCTGATTATGCTGACCAAATTACCTTGGCCCAAGCATTTGCAGCGTATTCCCGACCTTGCCACTAACCATCATGAACGTATGGATGGACAGGGTTATCCAAGACGCTTACAAGCGGCACAAATGTCTGTTGAGGAGCGTGTTCTGGCATTGGCCGATGTTTTTGAGGCCCTCACTGCCGCGGATCGTCCTTACAAATCTGCCAAAACCATTTCTGAGTCGCTGATGATCATGGCAAAAATGTGTCAGGAAAATCATCTTGACCGTACACTGTTTATCTATTTTGTCCAAAGTCGTTTATGGCTGGATTATGCTCAACAGTTTATTCCACCTCATCAAATTGATGAGGTAGATATAGACGCTGTGGTGCGTACCGCCAAAGCTAATCACGCATGATAATGCCTATTTTACAAACCAAGCACTTGCTTGGTTTGTAAAGTGGGGATATATTGTGAGGCATGGCTGGGTTGTGTGAGGGGCTGAGGTCATGGTCATTTGGGTTATAACAATGTCATATGTTGGGCAAGGATCTTTGATCCAGGTGATGCTGCCCCTGTGATCATGTGGTTGCGTATGACGTTGATCCTGTATAGCTAACCTGTGATTAAGAATGAAAAATTAGGAATAAAATGAGTAATCTGGATACTTTACAAGTGGATGACAGCATCCAGCTTGAACGACAAGGCAGTATTTTAACGCTATGGCTGAACCGACCTGAAAGCCGTAATGCCATGAGTCTCAACATGGTCAATGCCATTCAGCAGGTCTTTGCTCATATTGCCGAAGATAGCTCGATTCGTGCCGTAATTCTGCGTGGAAAAGGCGGGCATTTCTGTGCAGGTGGTGATATTAAAGATATGGCAGCTTTGCGTGTTGAAGCGGCGAATGTGGGCAGTTTACAGCCTTATGTTGATTTTAACCGCCGTTTTGGTGCCATGATTGAACAAGTTGATCAAGCTCCTCAAACGGTTGTTGCAATTTTAGAAGGGGCAGTGCTCGGCGGTGGCTTTGGTTTAGCATGTGTCTCTGATATAGCGATTAGTCGTGATAATGCTCAGTTTGGCTTACCTGAAACAGGGCTTGGAGTATTACCTGCACAAATTGCACCGTTCGTAGTGAAACGGATTGGGTTGACTCAAGCGCGTCGTTTGGCATTGTTAGGTTCACGTTTTAATGGTGAAACTGTGCAGAAGTTAGGTGTGATACATGAGGTTGTGCGTGATGATATTGAGCTTGAGCAATTGCTTGCTGATACCATTCAACAGATCAAACGTGCTGCGCCGTTGGCATCTCGAAACACCAAAGCATTGCTACATCGAACTTTAAATGAGCCTCTAGATTCTTTACTGGATGCTGCTGCACAGCAGTTTGCTCAAGCCGTTGGTGGGGCAGAGGGGCAGGAAGGCACGATGGCATTTATTCAAAAACGTTTACCAAATTGGACTGAGCAATGATGAAATTTTCAAAAGTTTTAGTCGCAAATCGTGGTGAAATCGCAGTTCGTGTGATGCAAACTGCCAAAGCAATGGGCTATCAGACCGTTGCTGTGTATTCAGATGCAGATGAAAATGCACGCCATGTTCAAGTTGCCGATGAGGCGGTTTATATCGGGCCATCTAAAGTTTCAGAATCTTATTTGTCGATCACCAATATTATTGAAGCCTGCAAAAAGACAGGCGCAGATGCGGTCCATCCTGGTTATGGTTTCTTGTCTGAAAATACCGATTTTGCCCAAGCTTGTAGCGACAACGGTATCACCTTTATTGGGCCAAACGCCGCTGCGATTCATTTAATGGGCAGTAAGCGTTTATCTAAAATTGCCATGATTGAAGCGGGTGTACCGTGTGTACCTGGTTATGAGGGGGATCAGCAAGAGATTGAATACTTGGCTGAGCAAGCGGAAAAAATTGGTTTTCCATTGATGGTCAAAGCATCTGCTGGTGGTGGTGGACGTGGTATGCGTTTGGTACACCAGTCGGCTGATTTGTTGGAAGCCTTAAAAACCGCACGTTCAGAAGCAGAAAATGCCTTTGGTTCAGGTGAATTAATTATTGAAAAAGCGGTGATCGCATCTCGTCATGTAGAGATCCAAGTGTTTGGTGACACACATGGCAATTATGTTTATTTGTTTGAAAGAGATTGCTCAATTCAACGCCGTCATCAAAAAGTGGTGGAAGAAGCACCATGCCCAGTAATGACATCTGAGTTACGCCAAAAAATGGGAGAAGCTGCGGTGGCGGCAGCAAAATCCTGTGATTATATCGGTGCAGGTACGGTTGAATTTTTACTGGATCAGTCTGGCGAATTTTATTTCCTTGAAATGAATACTCGTTTACAAGTTGAGCATCCTGTGACAGAAATGATTACGGGACTAGATTTGGTCGAGTGGCAACTGCGTATCGCCAATGGTGAAACTTTACCCTTGCAGCAGCATGAACTTAGTTTAAGTGGACATGCAATCGAAGTACGCTTATATGCCGAAGACCCACGTCAGGACTTCTTGCCACAAACGGGAAAAGTATTACGTTGGCAACCTGCGGGCTTTGATGCAATGCTGCCGAATGTCCGTATTGATCATGGCATGTTAGAGGCGGGTGAAATTAGCCCATTCTATGATCCGATGGTGGCGAAGATGATTGCCTATGGTAAAACCCGTGAAGATGCTATTCGCTTATTAGCGCGTGCAGTAGATGATTGTGTATTGCTTGGTGTAAATAGCAATAAACAATTTTTGGTAAATTTATTGCGTCATCCGATTATTGTGGCGGGTGATACCAATACTGCATTTATCCAGCAGCATTTTCAGGATGACGTCAGCCTACATCAACAAGTTCCAACTCTTGAAAGTCTAGCGATTGCAGCAACACTATTTGCGCAACATAAGGCTTCAAAAACGGCATGGCAAACAGGTATTGCAACGCCGCTACCATTAAAGTTGAAATGTGCAGATCAACAACTGTCACTACAAGTCGAAATGGATCAACAGCAAGTTACCGTGCGATTATGTGATCAGCATTGTACGATTCAGGTTGTAGAAATAAGCGATACTCAGATCATCTATAAGGTTGATGGCGTGCGCCGTAAATTGAGTTATGTACTTGATCAAAATCAACTCTATTTAGATACAGCGAATGGTAATTTAGTGATTGAAAATATCACCTATGCCGCACCTGAAGCTGCTGAAGTGGTAGGGGATGGTAAAATCCGTGCGCCGATGGATGGGGCGATTGTGAATCTATTGGTTAATGCTGGAGACATAGTTGTTAAGGGACAAACCTTATTGATTCTGGAGGCCATGAAAATTCAACAACAAATTAAGTCGGATGTTGATGGTGTGGTAGATGAGCTGATTGGTCAAATTGGACAACAAGTGAAAAAACGACAATTATTATTAAATGTCGCAATTGCATAAAATGTGTAAATTAAAAAGCTAGGTTCCACGCCTAGCTTTTTAATAGCTTTTCAACCGTGATCAGTGAGTGTGTAGAATTGCCTTTCGGATTAATCAATGAGTTAAGGATTATGTTTGATCAGCGGCTACAATCGCTGCACTAGCCTGTTTTAAGCTATAAAGTAATTGTCCTAAAAGAACGTCTTTATTACTTAATGTCACCATCACCATCGGATGGTGTGGTGCAGGAATCGAAGTTAGGATTGCTTTACCATTTTCAGCATCAAGCGTGATACTCTGACATCCAGTTAAATGAATTTCATTTAAAAATGCACTGACCATTGCTAAAATTGAACTACTTACAGCAGCTAACTTGGTGCTGTTATAAGGATTCTTTTTATAGATTGATGCCAATTCAAAGCCATCCGTAGAACAAAGCATAATGTAATCAATACCACGGATATTCGTTAAGATGTCATTCGCCTGTGTTTTTGCTAATTGAATGAGTTCTTTTGGCGCAGTGCGTTGTTGGCTCGGAATACTGAACATAATTCTTCTCTTTATGAAGTGATTAATTTATTGCTCTTAAATTGACTTCTAATGCCGCGATGAGTGATTCAATCATGAGCAGAACATGCTCCTGTTTACGCGCATCAATAAAAAACAGGGGATATTGATACTCATTCTGGATCAGCCACTCCCGATAAATGGAAGTTGGCTGACCTTTGTTCTCATCAATATGAGTAATACCAATTGATATATTTTTTGTATAGTCTTTAAATGTGTCAAGGTAGGCCTCAAGCTCTTCAAGGGGAACCTTGCTGTTGTGGTCGACTAATAGAATAACACCTAAAGCACCCTGACAGATAACAGGCCAGATAAAGTCAAAACGCGATTGCCCAGGCGTTCCATATAAACCAATCTTTACTCCATCATCTAATGTGATTTCACCATAATCAATACCAACTGTCGTTTGCATTTTATTATGGGCCTGAGAGTCTGTATTGAATGCTTCGGTGGCAAGGACAGGAATTTCAGAAAGTGATCTTATCGCTTCAGTTTTTCCAGCACCCATACTTCCAGCAAATACAATCTTATATTGTTGTAAAATCATATAATTCCTTAAAGCCCAAATCGGCGTCTAATTTTGCCGAAAAATTTATTAAAAAAGTTGTGTTCTTCAACAGGCTGTTCGGCTGCTTCTGATTTCAAATAATGACTTTCTGTTGCTGGAATAATGTCCCCATTATTTGAAATGATGCAGGCAGCAATAAATTGTTGAACCGTTTGAATTGGGATTTTTAATTGCGTTGCCACTTGTGAAAGTTGAGCTCCTTGTATAAAACATGCTGAAAGCAAAAGTGCAATTTTTCGATCCGTACTTTGACTAGGTTGAGGCCAATGTTCAATTTTAAAATATTCATTTTCATTCGGCGCAAGTCTTTGAAAATCTAAAGAATGCCAAAATAAATTCCATAACCAATCCTGTAAGTCATATTCAACTTTACGAGAAACTTTTGTGCAATCAAAAGTGGTCGCAAATTCATATTTAAAGCTATGATTGGTTTGCGTGTGTATGCGAGTTGGTTCTAACCATGCAATCTGACTACGCGTATCAATGATCGCTAAAGTCCCATGATCATCAAAAAGATGAAGACGAGCATTTTCAGGACTTAGCATATCCTTTAAAAACTTTTCACTTACAGCGTTATGATTAGATAGAAAATCATTTTTAGGTTGTTGATTAGAAATATAACTTAGCAATCTAAGTTGTATCCAATTCTTTAAGGCATCGGTTTGTTGAAAGGGAAGGTAGAGTGTGTTGTCCTCGTCGATTTGGCAAGAACCTTGCCCCTTAGAAATTTTTAAACATGGTAATTGTTTTTGTTGAATAATACGTTGGATACCTTCAGTATCAAAAAAGTTTTCATTTATTAATAATAAATCGAGATTTGGGTCTGAAATATTGATCCAGTTAATGCCAAATTCATGAGGTATTGTTTTTCTAAGTTCTATTTTTAATTCATCTGAAACTTTTAAACTTATACCTGAAATTGCGATATTAATGCAATGTCCATTCATAGTATCACTTTAATGTTTTATAAAATATTGCATTGAACGAAATTATACTTTTACTTAAGAATGATAAAAGACCTCTTACATAATTCTAATTTTTATAATTAAAATAAATATAAGAAGTCTAATTTTAAAAAAACTTAAGATTTTAATTAAGCAAAGTCTAATTCTTTTTCGAACGTTTTTAATTCGTGGCGTGCCATTGCTAAGTTTGATTTGCTACGATCTAATACAAGGTAAAGAAATAAATTTCCGTTACTCTCTAATGGTCGAATTAGGTGATAAGCTGTCATTAAAAAGTAAACATGTATTCTTTTCCGAATTGGTTTGATACTCTCTCCACCCATTGCTCTATTTTATCAGCTGTCATGACTTGAAAATCTCGCCAATAATATTTCATCTGCTTCCATACCATCTCGATTCGATTTAACTCAGGGCTATAAGCTGGAATAAAATACAAATTCGTCGAAAAGTTACTTTTAAGTAGCTCTCTGTAATCAGCCATCTTTTTACTTCTATGAATCGAGGCATTATCAACAATAAGAACCAATGGAAGGTTATAAGTCTGTTTTACTTGTTGAGCTATTCCAGTTAAATAGGCATAAAACCAAGTGCTTGTAACTGACTCTTGTAAACAACTTGTCACCAGTTTCCCCGTTGAAAGCAAACACCCCATGACATTAACTCGTTTTAATCTTATTGCATCAACCGCATGAACATCACCTATCTTTGTCCACGCATAGCGGTTATCAGGTGTAGATGAAAACCCTGTTTCATCTACATAACCTAATATAATTTCACCACGTGCCGCTTGCTCTCGTAATTTTTCAATCTGCTGTGTTGCTTGTTCAAATGCAATCGGATCTCTTTTTTTTCAAGCTATGACGGGTACGCTTGAAGACCATACCTGAATCACGTAAAAACTTACGAATGGTTTCAACAGACACGGACACTTCGTATTCTTCATGTAGTTTGACTCGGATTTGTTCTGCATTGAGTGGACTTGTATTGACCCAATTTAGGATTTTCGCCTGATAGTCTGAGATCAATGTATTGGGCCGACCTGAGCGATGACCTTCTTTAATCGATTCAAACTCATACAATTCCCAACGTCGGCGTTGTAGCCTTATGGTTTCTGGGATACGTTCTTGTAGAGTGGCAACTTCCGCAACACTTTTACCTTCAGAAAGCCAGAGAATAGTTTGGGCACGTTGTCTTTCACGCCAATGTTTTGCATGCTTGGCCAGAAAAATGAGTCGCTCTCGCTGTTCTAAACTAAGTGGTACAGAAACAATTCGAGGCATGTGTGAACATCTGTTAACTAAAAAAACTTTTTTCGCATGATTAGTTATTTTTGTCAACTTATGCTTTACCAAGTGTAATTAGAATATCTTCAATATCATCATTAAGTTTGAGTGAGTTTGCAACACGACGTTTTGCGCGAACCACTTCAGTGTTACCTGCTGCTGCTAATTCTAAGTCAATTGCGCCCCCGCCTTGAGTTGCAAGCGCTAAGCCACTTTCAGTGTCTACTAATGCCGCTGCCACAAAACCATCAATATTTGTCAAGCTTTCTAGTGAAATTTTAGCCATGATATTATCTCTACTTACGTATCTTTGTTTATGAATTCATATTCCCTGCTTTTGTTTTAGATTATTTTTCAAAAGCAGTTGATCTCATTATAGGAAACTCTTTTATTAAATCAATAATACTTAAACAGACTTAAAATAATACAATTGGTAATAAATGACAGTTTTTGTCAAAAAAATAAATCAAAAACGCATAAAAACCACATTTTAAATAAAAAAAGTGTGATTTTTGTCACAAAAAATAGGGTGGTTTAAATTATTTTTTTCATTGTAAACAAATGTAAATCTTTATAATCATATAGTTTCTGTTATTTTAGTATGATTTAAATATCTGTAAGTATTTGATAAAGAAAGTAATATACTTTCTTTATCATTTTTTAATATGTTTAAATAGTCGTCAGCTGAATGTAGCTGCAATATAAAAATAATAAAATAATAAGTGCTGTTACAGGTGCAATAATAAAAGACCATGTCGGTGTAGTTGGTTCTGGAGTTGAAATTTCTTCAGTATGTTGTGCTTGATGTACCATTTGATTAAATTCCTGTATCGTTGTCTCTAGAGAAACTTCTTGCTGTATGACTGGTTTTGAACCTAAAAGTTCAGTGAGTTGGTTGGTTGACCAAACCCAATCTTCTGCTTGTCCAGATAGATGTTCTATTTGACCTAAGAGAAGCTCACTTAAACCTGTTTGACCAAAGCTACCTGTTTGGTCTAATTGATTTAATTCTGCGAATTGTAAAGTAAGTATTTCTGAAATACTTGACTCTAACTCAGAAGCGCTTAAAGCGGATTGATTATATGCAGAGGTTGTAAGATGTCTAGCTATTCCTTGGATATAAAGGGGATCAGATGTTTTTATTTCCTGATAAAGTTTTTGATTATCTTTTTTCCAAAGACTGACCAACTGTCCAAGAGCAAGCATATTTACTTCATCAATAAAATAAAGTCTTTCTTTTGATGAGTATTGATCAAAGAGCTGTGGTTTTTGAAGTTTAATTTGTTCAGAAAAGTATTGAACTAAGTCAAATGCCATCGTGCATTTCCTCGCTTTTAATCTAAAATCCTAAGAGAAGGTTTTTTCTTATTCGGTTCGGCTTCTTGCTTTTTATCTTCTATTGGAGTTTCGATAGTCTCTTGAATATCGGCATATTCGCTTGGATCAAAAAATAAACCTTGTCCATTTTCTCTAGCATAGAGCCCTAAAACAGCGCGAATAGGTACATAAATATCTTTTGCGACCCCGCCGAAACGGGCTGAAAATGAAATAGCATCATTATCCATATGAAATTGATGGATTGCATGGGGTGCCAGATTTAAAACGATTTGTCCATCTTTTACAAATTGTTGAGGAACATCTGTGTGTTGTTGTGTTGCATCAACGAGTAAATAAGGCGTCAATTGGTTATCACAAATCCATTCATAAATGGCACGTGCAAGATAAGGGCGTGTGGGTGTAACATTTAATTGATCTGACATAATTTACAAGCTTATTTAATCATAGGAATTAAATCATTGTAGCTGTTTTTTTCTTGAGCTGTCATTGATTTAATGAAAGATGGGCGACTAAAAACACGATGACAATATAAAAAAATAGGTCGGCAATGTTGCGGTGGAAGTTCAATTCCCATACTTTTTAATCTAAGAAAAATTGGTGCGAGCATACAATCTAAGATTGAAAACGTCTCAGACATAAAAAAAGGAAAATGTTGGAATAATGGGGTGAGTGAAATAAGCGTATCTCTAAGTTCTTTCTGGGCTTTTTGTTTTTCTTGCCGGTTCAGCGTATCGGTATGTCTAAGCATTTGATCTGCAAGCTTGAACCAATCTTGTTCAAAACGCCAAATATATTGACGTTGCTCCGCTCTGGCCATTGGAGCATCCGCATAAAGCTTATTTTGACGATAGCGATCATCCAGATATTCACTAATGATATTTGGTGAAAAAAGTTTTAGATTTTGTTCAATCAACATAGGAAGTTGATTGTAGGGATTGAGATCAGCCAAATCTTCATCTTCATGATCGGTGATAATCAGATGATATTTAATCTGCTTTTCAGCGAGTAAAAAACGAATCCAGTGTGAACGGAAATCATCAGCATGACTATAAAGTGTAATGCCCTGAACTGGGGTCGTTTCAACAGATGACATATCACAAAGCTAATCAAGTAAACGGTTTAGCATACTAAAAAAATATAAGAAAAGCATCTTAGAAATATGTAGAACTATATAAATAAAAAAACCTCGGATAAATCCGAGGTTTTTTGTCCAATTCGTAAAACGATTAACGTTTAGAGAATTGAGGACGTTTACGAGCTTTACGTAAACCAAGTTTCTTACGTTCAACTTCACGAGCATCACGAGTAACGAAACCAGCTTGACGAAGAGCAGGTTTTAAAGTTTCGTCAGCAGCGATCAACGCACGGGTAATACCGTGACGGATTGCGCCAGCTTGACCACCAATACCACCACCCTTAACAGTGATGTAAAGGTCATATTTTTCAGTTGCTTCCAAAAGCTCTAAAGGCTGACGCACAACCATACGAGCAGTTTCACGACCGAAATATTGCTCTAAAGTACGATTGTTGATTACGAGTTTGCCTGTACCAGCTGATAAGAAAACACGTGCAGTTGCGGTCTTACGGCGACCTGTACCATAATTAGTAGCCATGTGCTGTATCCCTTAGATGTCCAAAACTTGTGGCTGTTGAGCAGTATGAGGATGCTCGCTACCAGCGTACACTTTCATTTTTTTGATCATTGCATAACCAAGAGGACCTTTTGGTAACATACCTTTAACAGCTTTTTCTAAAACTGCTTCAGGTTTGTGAGCGATTAACTTTTCAAAGTTAGTCTCACGGATACCACCAGGGAAACCAGTATGGCGATAGTATTTCTTATCAAGTGATTTATTACCAGTCACTTGAACGTGTTCAGCATTGATCACAACGATGTAGTCACCAGTGTCAACGTGAGGAGTATAAGAAGTTTTGTGCTTACCGCGTAAACGACGAGCGATTTCAGTCGCAAGGCGACCTAAAGTTTTGCCAGAAGCATCAACAACATACCAGTCGTGTTGAACTTCAGCAGGCTTAGCGCTGAGAGTTTTCATTAACCACTACCTATTATAGTTGGTTTGAGCAAGGAATCGCCCAAACAAAAGGAGAGCGAATTCTACATGAATTTCTAAAATCACACAAGAACAATTCATTGTTAATGTCATATTTTGCTGCAATGTGACCGATTTTGTAACTATATCGCCGTTAATTTTTAGCTACATTTTTTGGCTTGAGAGGTGGTGGTATTTAACCTATCATTTTTGAATTAATTATTTGAAATAAGTAGAAGTATTTACCTCTTCTTTTGGGGGATTTGATGAAATTGTCGTTTTCTACAAACATTATTGTAGTCGCTATTTGCGTAATAGCTTGTTCCACACAAGCGAATGCACGACGCCTCTACAAATGGGTCGATGAGGGCAGTGTAACCAATTATTCTGAATTTCAGCCTAAAGAAGGTACAAGTCGTAAAGTTGAAGTCTTGGAGAGTCGTGGTGAGCATGTTGATCCAGCAATGATGGTCACTGCTGAAATGAAACCACTTGAAATACCAGATGATCAAACGAACCCCTTAGCACAACCCTCAAGTTCTTCAGTGCAAGCAAATGCTCCCCTGCATCAACAATCATCGCAGACTATTGTAAAACAAGGTGCTATAGCATCTCCTTATACTTCTCACCCAGTAAATACACCTCCATTGCCAGAAAAGAAAGAACCACAACTCGTGCAGCAGCCTCAACCTGTAGAGAAAAAGGAGCCGATTGCAAATCCATTTATAGAGAAGCCGAGTAGTGCTGCGGTTGTTGCGGTAGAAAAGAAAGAAGAGACGGCGGTTGTTCAACCTGAGAAAAAGGTACAACCAAAAATTAACCCGTGGACTCGTCAAGTTGAATTTGTACCTTCTAATCTAGTGCCTGAAAATCTGCCTAAAGCGAAAAAGCCTTAAAAATTTCAAATTGTTCACTATTTAGTTTTATTCTCTTTCTTGATTGCTTCTTATTTAGGGGGCGCTGAGAGGGAATAGAATTTGATGGATAATCATTTTAAGTGTTTCATCAGCGTTGTGTTGTGGCATCTAATCGCTCTAATGTTATTCCGATTGATTTTCTTTAGTCGCATTTAAATTCTATTTTTATAGTTTATATTCTTGTATTTATTGGTAAAAATAAATTTATTGTATTTATTGTTTATCAGCTTGTAAATTTTCACTTCATATTTTTTCAAAAACTTTTGCTTATATGGGGAGTGGATTGTTTTTTTCGGTAAACTATAACGTAATGCTTAAAATTAGAATTGGTGAGTCATGTTGCCTTTGTATGTCACTTCTGGCGAACCAGCCGGAATTGGACCAGATATTTGTCTAAGTCTAGCAAACCGTGTTGATGAGCGACCGATCGTTATTTTGGCTGATGTCCAGATGTTGCAGCAGCGCGCCAAACAGTTAAATATTGATGTTGAACTTATTCCATTTCAGGGCGAAAAACGGTCGAGTTTAGCAGGGCAGCTTTTCGTTGAGCATGTGCCTTTAGCAAAACCTGTTATTTTAGGTCAGTTAGATTCAGCCAATGCTGCTTATGTGTTAGAGCAATTACGTCGTTCAGCTGACTATGCGATGTCGGGGCGGAGTGTAGGGGTTGCTACAGCACCAGTGCAAAAGTCGATTATTAATGATGCAGGCATTCTATTTAGCGGACATACTGAGTTTTACCAAGAGTTTGCAAGTGTGGATCGTGTGGTGATGATGTTGGCGACTAAAACATTGCGTGTCGCATTGGCAACCACACATTTACCGTTGCGAGATGTACCTGATGCGATTACTAAAGAGCGTTTGCATCAAGTGATTGATATTCTGATTCAGGACTTAACAAGCAAATTTAAAATCGCACAACCACGCATTCTGGTCTGTGGCTTAAATCCACATGCAGGTGAAGATGGTTATTTAGGTCGAGAAGAAATCGACGTGATTCATCCAGTGCTAGAAAGCTATCGTGCGCAAGGTATAGGGATGAGTCTCTGTTTGCCTGCAGATACCTTATTTACCCCAGAAAATCTAAAAGATGCAGATGCTGTTTTAGCAATGTATCACGATCAAGGTTTACCTGTGTTAAAATCACAAGGCTTTGGTGAAGCAGTAAACATTACATTAGGCTTGCCATTTATTCGAACTTCGGTCGATCATGGTACAGCACTTTCTCTTGCAGGCACTGGACAGGCAAAAGCATCAAGTTTGCAGGTTGCAGTGGATTTAGCACTTGATTTAGCTCGTCAGTAATGGGCGAGTAAATTATTCACGTTGGAATTATTATGTATCAAATTAATGCCCTAAACCCTAAAGATGAAGGGCATCAGGCTCGAAAACGTTTTGGTCAAAACTTCTTACATGATCAACGTGTGATTGCCAAAATTGTACGTTCAGTGAATCCGCGTGCGGGTGAAAATATTGTCGAAATTGGACCGGGTTTAGCTGCATTGACCTCACCTTTAATTGGCGAGTGTGATGCGTTAACCGTGGTTGAGCTGGATCGTGATTTGGCTGCCGGTTTACCGGGACGTGTGCCATATCCTGAACGTTTGACCATTATTGAAGCTGATGCTTTAAAATATGATTTCAAGCAATTGTTCCAAGATGGTCGTCCACTACGTGTGGTGGGGAATTTACCCTATAACATTTCAACCCCACTTTTGTTCCACCTGTTAGAGTTTGGTGACAAGGTCAAAGACATGCATTTCATGTTGCAAAAGGAAGTGGTTGATCGTATTACGGCAACACCAAACACCAAAGAATATGGTCGTTTATCGGTGATGATCCAGTATTACTGTAAACCGACTTTCTTGTTTGAAGTGCCGCCAGGTTCATTCAATCCACCACCGAAAGTGACTTCTGCGGTATTCCGTTTGGTACCTTATGAAACTAAGCCAATTATTGCAAAAAATGAAAAAGCTTTGTCACGTTTAGTCAGCCATGTGTTTACCCAACGTCGCAAGACCTTACGTAATAGCTTAAAAGGGATGTTGGTAGAAGATGGCTTTGAAAAAGCAGGTGTTGATCCGATGGCGCGCCCAGAAACCTTAAGCTTGGCTGATTTTGTCGCACTTTCTGATCAGATGGTATCTTAATGTCTAAACGATATAACTATGTCATTGGTGATGTGCAAGGTTGTTTTGAAGCGCTGAAAGCGTTACTGAAAGAAATTCGCTTTGATCCAGATCAAGACTTTTTATGGTTTGCGGGTGATTTAGTTGCACGTGGCGAAAACTCGGTGGGCGCATTACGCTTTATTAAAAAACTGGCTGATCGTGGTGCTGCAGCAACTGTACTAGGTAATCATGATCTGACCCTTATTGCTTGTGCTCGTGGTTTTAAAAAAGTTAAAGATAAAGATCGTACTCAGGACGTGATTGATGCGATTGATGGTGATGAGTTGATTGATTGGTTGCGTAAACAGCCATTGAGTTTATCTCCGAATGATCAAACTCTGATTACCCATGCAGGTGTGCCGTGTATCTGGAATGCCGAACAAACTGTGGCATTTGCACAAGAAGTCCAGCAGGTAGTGGGTAATGACGATCTTTCGATTTTAGATAGTTTTCTTGCAGAGATGTATGGTTCACAACCTGATTTATGGTTAGATGAGCTGACAGGTATGGCACGTTTGCGCTGTATTACTAATTATCTGACCCGAATGCGTTTGACTGATGCCGAAGGGCGTTTAGAGTTTGACTTTAAAGATGCACTTGATGCGCCGATGCCAACAGGCTTTCAGCCGTGGTTTGAGTTTGATAGTCAGGCTGCACAAACTCATCAAATTATTTTTGGACATTGGGCGGCCTTGCAGGGTAAAACCATTAGTCGCCAAATTCAAAATGTCGATGGTGGATGTGTTTGGGGGCAACAACTGGTGGCTTATCGTTTAGAAGATCAACAACTTTTCGCAGTGGATAATCCTTTGGCTTGATCAGCCTGTGATCTCTTTTAAATGTCCATTTTCATGTTGAAATCGGGCATTTTCTATTTTTAAGACTGTCAAAAAACTGTCATACACTGATCATTAAAGTGTCAAAAAATATTTATAAGCTAAAAGCATGAAAATAACGACACAAATGGATGGCGATATGCAAAGTACATACGCGACATCTCTACTAAAGCAAGAACAGTTTCCTGAAAGTTTTAAATTTTACTTTAAAAGGAAACAACTCAAAAATAAACAAGATGAATTGTCTGAACTTCGGGATTTAGTTCGCCCTCGTTTGAGAATCGCAATTGTCACTGAAACATGGCCACCAGAAATTAATGGTGTAGCATTATCTATGATGCAATTATGTCAGGGGCTACAACGGCTTGGACATAAAATTCTATTGGTCAGGCCTATACAAAAAACGATTTGTACAGAATTTTTACCTGAACAAGAATGCTTGGTGATGTCTCAGCCTATTCCAAAATACCCAAGTGTTCAATTTGGTTGGCCACAATATCTTAAAGTCTCTAAAGCATTTGAGCAGTTCGCACCTGACGTAGTGCATATCGTGACTGAAGGTCCATTAGGTTTAATAGCACTACAAGCCGCAAAGTCAAAAAAAATCGCCGTATCGAGTGGATTCCATTCAGCTTTCCAAGATTTTAGCCGTTTCTTTGACTTGGCTTTTTTAGTCAAACCGATTCAACGTTACTTAACATGGTTCCATAATAGTACAGATGTCACGTGTGTACCCAGTCAATACACGGAACAAGCACTACGTGGTTTTGGTGTGACTTGTCCTTTAGTTGTTGTTGGACGAGGTGTTGATACTGCGAAGTTTTCCCCAAAACATCGTTCACAGCAATTACGCCAACAATGGGGTGTAGGTGCTGATACCCGTGTAATGCTGTATGTTGGACGCTTATCACCAGAAAAAGAAATTGATGTCTTAATTGAAGCTTTCCATGCTTGGCAGAGACAGCAAGGTGCAAATACAAAATTTGTAATTGTTGGAGATGGGCCTGATCGTATTCGTTTGAGTAAATTAGCGATATCAGAAGATATTATTTTTACTGGTAGCTTAAGTGGTAAGAATCTTTCAGCCGCTTATGCAAGTGCAGATGTTTTCGCCTTTGCTAGTCAAGCTGATACGTTTGGAAATGTAGTGCTAGAAGCAATTGCTAGCGGGTTACCAGTGATTGCTTATGACTACGTATGTGCGCATCAGCATGTCAAACATGGTGTTACAGGTTGGTTGAGTCCTCTCGGACAGGCCGCAGATTTAACCCAATCCATTTGTCATTTGCCAGCTCTCCCAGAACTGAGAAAAATGGGTTTATTAGCAAGTGAAACTGTACAGGAAACCAGTTGGCAGTTTCCTGTACAACAATTAGAACAAGCACTTTATCAGGTAGCGCAGGAACCTCTTATGAACTCTACCTAAAGTATCCTCAGAAAGGAGAAAAGTATGAAATTTCAAAATGCAAAAATAAAAATACTCGATCTAGATCTAAAAGGGTGTGTATACCTTAATCATCTCTCACAGTCACAACGCATTGCCTTATTTTTTAAAACGATTAGTCGTTTGGGTGATGGACCATTTTGGTATGTCATGTTGTTATCAGTATGGATCATGCAGGGGGTGGCATACAGTCTACAAATTCTATATTTGCTCGTTGCAGGTTCTGTTGGTACGGGGATTTATAAGTTTTTAAAGCATAAAACGACTCGACCACGTCCTTATCAAGTTCACCAAGTGATTGTACTGGGCGAGCGACCATTGGATCATTTTAGTTTTCCATCAGGTCATACCCTGCATGCCGTGATGGCCACCATCACATTAGGCTATATTCAACCCATCTTATTATTGTTGATGTTGCCATTTACGATTCTGGTTGCATTGTCACGCATGATTTTAGGATTACATTACCCAAGTGATGTGATCGTCGGGGCGGTGATTGGCGCATCCGTCGCTAGCGGTATTATTTTGTTGGCACCAAGCTTCAATATCATTCTTTGAATAATTTAACGAGTTTTAATGATAGAAGACTATTTTTTAAATCTTGGGATTTGTTAAAGTACGCTCAATCACTAACTATTAATTAGGTTATCAAATGGGCTTACGTTGGACAGATACGATTGATATCGCAATCGAACTTACTGAAGCACACCCAGATGTAGATCCTCAATGGATCCGTTTTACTGATTTACATGCTTGGGTTTGTGCATTACCAGACTTTAATGATGACCCAAATAAGTCTACGGAAGGTTTACTTGAAGCGATTCAAATGGCTTGGTTGGATGAAGTTCGTTAAAAAAACATCAGAAATCACTGAACTTTTACAGATTCAAGCTGATTATTGGCGATGACATCGGTATAATGCGGCAAATTTTTTAGTTTACACCATAAATAGGAGTCAATCATGGCGATTGAACGTACTTTATCTATCGTAAAACCAGATGCAGTTTCTAAAAACCACATTGGTGACATTTTTGCTCGTTTTGAAAAAGCGGGTTTAAAAATTGTTGCAACTAAAATGAAACACCTTTCTCAAGCTGATGCTGAAGGTTTCTATGCTGAGCATAAAGAACGTGGTTTCTTTGGTGATTTAGTTGCATTCATGACTTCTGGCCCAGTTGTTGTTTCTGTTCTTGAAGGCGAAAATGCAGTTCTTGCTCACCGTGAAATCTTAGGTGCTACAAACCCTAAAGAAGCAGCTCCAGGTACAATCCGCGCTGATTTCGCGGTAAGCATCGACGAAAATGCTGCTCACGGTTCTGACTCAGTTGCTTCTGCTGAGCGTGAAATCGCTTACTTCTTTGCTGATAACGAGATCTGCCCACGCACTCGTTAATCCAAAGTATTCAAGCCAGATAAGTGGTATACTACTTATCTGGTTTTTTATTTTTTATAGATTGAGTTGTGTGAAAAACACACAGCATTTTCTAGCGCTGATATCGTTTAGGTAAATATACATGAGTTCTGTAGTGGTCGTTTCATCTGAGAATGTCGATGAAAAACAACAGTCTTTAACTACGTCTGTCGTTCAAGCTGCCGATAAGAAAGTAAATTTACTTGGCATGTCCAGAGCTGAATTAGAAAAATTCTTTGAAGACTTAGGCGAAAAGAAGTTTCGTGCCGGTCAAGTCATGAAATGGATACACCAGTTTTTCGTCACTGATTTTGCTGAAATGACTAATATTTCAGGAAAATTACGTGAAAAATTAGAAAAAATCTGCGAAATCAAAGCACCTGAAGTGGTGCACCGTAACTATTCTAAAGATGGTACCCGTAAATGGGTATTTCGTGTGGGTGATGGTGAAGGTTCTCTAGTTGAAACCGTACTGATTCCTGCAGAAGATAAAACAGGTGCGCGTAAAACCTTGTGTATTTCATCACAAGTGGGTTGTGCACTGGATTGTTCATTCTGTTCGACGGGTAAGCAAGGTTTCCAACGTGATCTAACACCAGCAGAAATCATCGGTCAGTTGTGGATGGCAAATTATTCTTATATGGAAGATGTGCCTGTTGCTGAGCGTGAACGTACCGTAACCAATGTGGTCATGATGGGTATGGGTGAACCTTTACTTAATTACGATGCAGTACTCAGCTCAATGCAGTTAATGTTAGATGATTTTGCCTACGGAATGTCTAAACGCCGTGTAACTTTATCAACATCAGGTGTTGTTCCAAAAATTGATCAATTAGCGCAAGACATCGATGTTGCACTTGCGATTTCATTACATGCACCAAATGATGAACTACGTAATGAATTGGTTCCTATTAATAAAAAATATCCATTACAGCAACTTATTGCTGCGTGCCAACGTTATTTAGCTAAAGATGGTAATGAAAGCTCACGTCGCCATGTCACTATCGAATATGTGATGTTGGAGGGTGTCAATGATCAGCCTGAGCATGCACAGCAATTATTAAAATTATTGAAAAACTTGCCAAGTAAAATCAATCTAATCCCATTTAATCCATTTCCACATGCACCTTACGGACGTTCGAGTCGTAATCGCATCATTGCTTTTCAAAAAACTTTGTCTGACGCCGGATTTGTGTGTACGATTCGTCAGACACGTGGCGATGATATCGATGCTGCATGTGGTCAATTGGTAGGACAGGTTGCTGACCGTACACGTCGTGCGGAACAGTGGAAGAAGAAAGTGGCGCAACGACAAGAAATTTTGCGCACACAAGGATAAAACTTGGGGATATAGCGTTGAATACAACTCGACTAAAAACGATTATAACGACTGCTGTTGTGTTTACTGTAATGGGTTTAACCGCTTGTCAATCTTCGACAGGGTTGAAGAAAGACCCAGAAAAAGCTGTTCAAGTTCGTTCTCAACTGGCTGCTGAATATATTCGTACAGGTGATTTGGATTCCGCTAAACGTTCTCTTGATCAAGCTTTAAATATTGATTCGCGTGATGCAAACGCCAATATGATGATGGGGATTCTACTGCAACAAGAAGGCAGTAAACCTAATATGGAAAAAGCAGATGCTTATTTTAAGCGTGCGATTTCTTCAGAACCAGATAATGCACAAGCTCGTAATAATTACGGTACATATTTGTATCAAATGCAACGTTATAATGAAGCGATTGAGCAATTTACCCGTGCAGGTGCAACCTTAGGTTATGAACAGCGATTTCAATCGTTGGAAAACTTGGGGCGAATCTATTTAAAGTTAGGCGATGTTGCGAATGCTGAAAAAGCATTCAAACAAGCGCTACAAGCAAATCGTAACGCAACTATTTCAATGTTAGAGTTGGCAGAAATTTTCTATTTGCAACAAAATAATAGAGATGCATCGCAACTATACGAACAGTATGTTCGTAATGTGGGGCAAAAAAACCAAGGTGCACGTGCACTTTGGATTGGTATACGCATTGCTCGAGCGAGTGCGGATCAATTAGGAATGCAAGTGTTAGTGAATCAATTACGAGCATTATTTCCTGAGAGTCCAGAATATCAACGTTATTTGCAATTACAGTACAGTACTGAGGCCGTATGGAAATAAATCCAAATTCACATCAGCCAACTGGCTCAACCTCGCCATCGTCAACGTTAGGAAATATTCAACGACCTGGTGAGTATTTGCGTCAAATTCGTATTGCACAAAAGAAAGAACTTGAAGAAATTGCAAGCGTATTGAATATGCCCGTTAAAACATTAACGGCATTAGAGCAAGATGACTATAAATCCTTGCCCGAAGCCACATTCATCAAAGGCTATTACCGTGCCTATGCAAAACTGCTCAATGCAGATGCTAGTGCCATCATCCAGCGTTTTGATGAAATCTATGCCAATGACACAGGTCTCAAGGCCAATCATGCCCTGAGCAACTCCCCAATCAAGACTATGGGCAAGCTTGCTGGATCGAAAAGTGTACGTAACCGTAAATGGTTGAAGCGTATTGCTATTTTAGCTGCTGTTTTAGTCTTAGCTTGGTTGGCAGTGATGGCTATACAAAATTGGACATCAAGCCACAAAAATGATGCAGAAGTTGAAGCGCCCAAAGCAAAAAGTTCTGATGTCGAAATTATACCGATGGGAACCACAACGAACGTAACTTCTGGCGACCAATTAGTTTTGAACTTCAGTCGACCAACATCTGTGCATATCGTTGATGCAACAGGTAAAGTATTAGCAACAGGTCGTCAAGCATCTACATTAACTTTGAGTGGTGAATCACCATTCCAAATTCGTTTAGATGATGCAACAGCTGTATCCTTGACCTTGAATCAGGAGCAAATATCTTTGTCTCCATATACGGTTAATGGAAAAGCAGAATTCCGTTTGTCTCGTTAATGCCAAAGAGTAGAGCTATACGATGATTGTGAATCCAATTAAACGCCGTCCAACACGTAAAATTCGTGTTGGTTCAGTGTATGTCGGTGGTGATGCCCCGATTAGTGTTCAAAGTATGACCAATACTGAAACCTGTGATGTGGATGCAACTGTAGCGCAAATCCAGCGCTGTGCAGATGCAGGTGCGGATATCATGCGTGTTTCCGTACCGTCAATGGAAGCAGCAGAAGCTTTTGGGGCGATTCGAAAACGAGTCTCTGTACCATTGGTTGCTGATATTCACTTTGATCATCGTATTGCTTTAGCAGTTGCGGACTATGGTGCAGATTGTTTGCGCATTAATCCGGGTAATATTGGTTCGGATCAGAAAGTGCGTGAAGTCGTTGCTGCAGCAAAACATCATGGTATTTCGATTCGTATCGGTGTGAATGCAGGTTCTCTGGAAAAAGACTTACAAGTGAAATATGGTGAGCCGACAGGGCAGGCCTTACTTGAGTCAGCGATGCGTCATATCGATATTCTCGACCGTTTAGATTTCCATGAGTTCAAGGTCAGCGTTAAGGCATCGAATGTATTTTTAACGATGGATGCTTATCGTTTGCTGTCTCAACAGATAGATAATCCACTGCATCTTGGTGTGACTGAAGCAGGGATTTACCGTACGGGTACAGTCAAATCAGCAATTGCCTTGGGTGGACTGTTGATGGAAGGCATTGGCGATACTATGCGTATTTCGCTCGCGGCTGAACCTGAGGATGAAATTAAAATCGGTTTTGATATTTTAAAATCGTTGGGCTTACGCTCAAATGGTATTAACTTTATTGCTTGCCCAAGCTGCTCACGTCAGGAATTTAATGTTATTCAAGTGATGCAGGCTTTGGAAGAGCGCCTAGAAGATATCCGTACACCGATGGATTTATCCGTGATTGGATGTAAAGTGAATGGTCCTGGTGAAGCTAAAGAGGCGGATATCGGTATCGTTGGCGCATCACCGCGTTCACTGGTCTATCGTAATGGTGAAAAAAGTCATTTAATTGACACAAATCAGTTGGTTGATGAAATTGAAACAATGGTTCGTCAACGTGTTCAAGAGCTTGAAGAAGCTAAATCTAAAGAAATTATTCGTAGTTCATCATGAGTTCAATTGTCGCGATCAAAGGTTTTAATGACACCCTTCCAACACAAACTGCTGCTTGGAGAAGTCTGGAACAACAATTAGCATCTTTAATGGATGCCTATGGCTATCAACAAATCCGTTTACCGATCGTTGAACAAACGGGTTTGTTTAAGCGTGCGATTGGTGATGCAACCGATATCGTTGAAAAGGAAATGTATACCTTTTTTGATAAAGGTACTCCACCTGAATCACTGACTTTGCGTCCAGAAGGTACGGCTGGGTGTGTGCGTGCGATGTTGGAACATAACTTATTGCGTGGCGCAACACCGCGTGTTTGGTATGTGGGTCCAATGTTCCGCTATGAAAAGCCACAAAAAGGTCGCTATCGCCAGTTCCATCAATTTGGTGTTGAAACTTTTGGTGTGGCAACGCCAGATATTGATGCAGAAATCATTTTAATGACGGCTCGCCTATGGAAACGTATGGGTGTAGCAGCAAATGTTCGTCTAGAACTCAATACTTTAGGTGAGACGGATGAGCGTGCGGAATATCGTGCTGCTTTGGTTGAGTTTTTAAATCAGCACAAAGATGCATTAGATGAGGATTCACAACGCCGTTTAAGTACCAATCCATTACGTATTTTAGACTCTAAAATTGAATCAACACAAAAGATTTTAGAAAATGCACCAAAGTTGCATGATTTCTTAAAAGAAGATTCGATCAATCATTTCCAACAGTTACAACAGTACCTCACTGCTGCAGGCGTTGAGTTTGTAATTAACCAGAAGTTAGTACGTGGCTTGGACTACTACAACAAAACTGTATTTGAATGGACGACAACGATGTTGGGTTCACAAGGAACGGTTTGTGCAGGCGGTCGTTACGATGGCTTGGTAGGACAACTGAAAGGTAAAGCAGATCAATCTGTACCTGCAGTTGGTTTTGCAATGGGTATGGAACGTTTACTGTTGTTGCTTGAGCAGGTTGAACAAACCCAAGAAGTACGTGATTGTGAAGTTTTCTTATTGGCTGAGCCTGCATTTCAAGCTAAAGCTTTAGTATTAGCAGAGCAAATCCGTGACCAGTTAGAAGCAGCAAACAGCTCAATTCGTCTGAAAACAGGTTCACAAGGCAGTATGAAAAGCCAAATGAAAAAGGCTGATCAATCGGGTGCAATCTATGCAGTGATTTTGGGTGAGCGCGAGTGGGAATCACAACAGCTTTTGGTCAAAGAGCTAGCAACGGGTGAGCAGGCGCAGGTCGCTTTAACTGAGCTGACATCTTTTTTTATCGAAAAATTTAAACAATAAATTGCACAATATTTAGGGAAAGGACAATCACATGAGTTTAAGTGATGAAGAACAACTCGACCAATTAAAGTCTTTTGGCAAAAAATATGGTTCTGCCATGATTAGCGGGATTCTGATTGCCTTGATTGCCTTTTTCGGATGGGAATATTGGCAAAAGAAAAATTTAGCTGAGGCACAGAGCCAAACGGCGAAAGTACAAAAATTGATGGACGAAGCTAAGGCTGCATCAGGTCAACCAAATGCTTTCGCTACAGTATCTGAAGCAGCAGATAAAATTGTGAAAGATGATGCTAACTCGGTTCAGGCGATTCAAACCCAATTTATCTTGGCGAAGCTTGCTTATGATAAACAGGACTATGCTGCAGCTGAAAAAGCATTAAAGAAAGTTGAAAACTCAAAAGTTAAAGATGCGGGTTTGCTGCAAATTGTAAAAATACGTTTAGCGGATTCACAATTAGCACAAAAGAAATATGATGAGGCGCTGAAAACCTTATCAAACGTGACTGAACCAGCGTTTAAAGCAACTGCAGAAGAGTTACGTGGTGATATTTTTGTTGCAAAGAAAGATACTGCATCGGCGCAAAAAGCATATCAAAGTGCTTGGGATAGCCTCATTGAACGTAAACAAGAGCGTCAGCTTTTACAAATTAAACTCGAAAGCGTTGGTATTTTAGTAGATGATCCTGAAATTGAGCGCCCGATCTTAGATACCAAAGTGGATGAGTCTTAATGCAGAACAAACTAAAATTACCTTTGGCAATTGCAATTGCTTCAGCTTTATTAATTGGATGTTCAACCAATAAAGTAAAAGAAGTGAAACCGAATCCGTTGCCAAAAATTACGCAACAGCAAGGCTTAAATCTGGTCTTTTCTCAAAGTGTTTCGTCGACAAATGCAGCAGAAGCTTTACGCTTGCAGTTAGATACAGATAACGGTGTAATTTTTGCGATTGATCCAGATGGTCAGATTTCTGCTTATAAAGCTAAGCAGCGTCTTTGGAAAAGTAAGGTTACTAAGCAAGAACTTACCGCTGGTGTAGAAGCAGGTGAGGGTATTGTCATTATTGGTAATCGTAAAGGTGAGTTATTTGCCTTAGATCAGGCTACTGGTAGCCAAAAATGGTCTGCCAAATTATCTGGTGCGATTTTGTCTCCTTCACTCATTCAATCGGGACGAGTTATTACGATTGCAAATGACGGGACTGTATTTGCGCATGATACTGTTACTGGACAGCAAGTGTGGGCATATAAATTACCAAACGTTCAGTTTAGTTTACGTGGTCAACCTGCACCCGTTCGTTTAGATGAACGTACAGTCGTTGTTGCATCAGCGAATGCTTATGTTTATGCATTGGATGTAATCAGTGGCGTGCCGCGTTTCCAACGTCGAGTTGCAGTAAGTGATGGTCGTTCGGATATTCAACGTTTGATTGATGTGGTCGGTGACCCAGTTGTTGCAGGTCAATATCTGGTAACAACCAGTTTCCAAGGGCAAGTGACAACTACTGATCTTACGACACAGCGTGTGGTGTGGAGTGAAGATGCAAGTAGTACGAATAGCGCTGAAGTTTCAGGTGATAAAGTTTTTGTCTCGACTGCAGATGGAAAATTGAAAGCTTATAATTTAGCGACAGGCGAACTTCTTTGGCAGAATGAGGAATTACTTAACCGTCAATTAAGTAATCCTGTGATGCTTGGACAGAACCTTGTGGTTGGCGATTTAGATGGAGTTATTCATTTGATTGATCCAAACACAGGGAAGTTGATTGGTCGTGCGAAAACCAGTGGTGAAGTCCGTTCATTGCGTGTGATTGATAATCAGCTTTACGTTGCAACTCGAAAAGGTGCATTAAGCATTTGGCAGAATCGTTAATTTTGCCTTAGCTTGTGGTAAAATATTTAATTAGCAATTGCTAATAAAAGAATGATCGGGGTATTTGTTTGAACAAAACCCCGAATTTTTATTGTGATTATTTGATCACCAAAATCTTCCATACTGTTTCTGATACGATGTCATCAATGATGGCTCGTCTGAATTAAGGTTAATTTATGAAACCCGTTATTGCGCTTATTGGTCGTCCAAACGTCGGAAAATCAACGCTATTTAACCAAATCACTAAAAGTCGTGATGCTTTGGTTGCTGACTTCGCTGGTTTAACTCGTGACCGCAAATATGGCGATGCGGTGTATCAAAATAAATCATTCATCGTCGTTGATACTGGCGGTATTGGTGAGAATGAAGGCGGTATTGACTCATACATGGCGGAGCAGTCAAAAACTGCCATCCATGAAGCAGATATCATTGTTTTTGTTGTGGATGCACGTGCAGGTTTGTTGGCATCAGATGAACAGATTGCCCGTGAATTGCGTACACTAGGTAAGAAAGTTTATTTAGTTGCCAATAAGGTTGATGGTGTTCATGCAGAAGCCGCGCTAGTTGAATTCTATAAACTTGGTATGGGAGAACCTATTCAAGTTGCGGCTAGCCATGGTCGTGGTGTGCAGCAAATGCTTGAGGAAGTATTAGCTGAAGTACCAGAAGATGAAAATCCTGAAGAACATAACAAAAATACAGGTTTGCGTTTGGCGATTATTGGTCGTCCAAACGTAGGTAAGTCAACTTTAGTCAACCGCTTGCTTGGCGAAGAGCGTGTAGTTGCATTTGACCAGCCCGGTACTACACGTGACTCAATTTATATTCCTTATGAGCGTGATGGTCGTCAATATACGTTGATTGATACTGCGGGCGTGCGTCGTAAAGGTAAAGTTGATGAAATGATTGAGAAGTTCTCAATCGTGAAAACATTACAAGCGATCAAAGATGCTCACGTGATCGTGGTTGTGCTTGATGCGCGTGAAGGGGTCGTTGAGCAAGATCTACATTTAATTGGCTATGCATTAGAAGCTGGTCGTGCCATGGTGATCGCCATTAATAAATGGGACAACATGACTGAATATGATCGTAAGCAATGTAAGCTTGATGTTGATCGCCGTTTTGACTTTATTCCTTGGGCGAAAGTACATTTAATCTCAGCCTTACATGGAACTGGTGTGGGTGATTTATACCCAACCATTCATCGTGCTTATGATTCATCACATTTGAAAGTGTCACCAGCAAAATTAACGCAGATTTTGAATGACGCGACTGACGCGCATCAACCACCAATGATTAGTGGTAAGCGTATTAAAATGCGTTATGCGCATATGGGCGGACAAAATCCACCTACAATCGTGATTCATGGTAACAAAGTAGATAAAACACCTGCTGATTACCGTCGTTATTTGGAAAACGTGTTCCGTAAAGTGTACAAGCTGGAAGGTACACCAGTACGTATTGATTTTAAAACCTCAGAAAATCCATTTGAAGGTCGCAAATCTCAAGTTGATGAGCGTGTTGCAGCACGTAAACGTCGTTATATACAGAAATTTAAAAAGGCTGAGAAAAAATTTAAGCGTTAAGCTGATTTTGCCGTTAAAACCCAAACATTGTTTTGGGTTTTTTTATGCTTTTTAATGTGACTCATGAAATAAGTTGCTCATGCACTTGCGAATGAAGTCTTAAGTTAGGTGATTAAACGAAATAAGCTTGATTATAATCTTCTAAGTTTTTATACAATCAGGTTTATATTGAACGATGTTTTGTTGAGTGAAGCTGATGGTGATACGGAAAATTGAAATACATATTCAAGCTTTGGCTTCACTTCTTGAACGAGATAAAGCGGATTTCTCAGATTTTAGATCGTTTAATGATTATCAAAAACAACAGATTAAAGCCTATCGGGATCACCTTCTGGCAAATAAATTAAAGTGTTTAACGACTGATCTACAATTTTCAAAACATGAATATGGTAAGCCATTTTTAAGCTCTCATACCTTGGAATTTAATCATTCACATAGTCAACGATATTATGCTTTGGCGATGAGCGAGCGTGTGAAAGAGATTGGTGTTGATGTGGAAGAGTTGGATCGGAAAGTTCGTTTTGATGCTTTGGCTCAACATGCCTTTCATCCTGAAGAATATCAAGCATGGTTGCAACAAGATCAAGACCCAGAGTATTGGCTCAAAGTATGGACGACTAAGGAAGCAATTCTAAAAGCATCAGGTTTTGGAATTAGACTGGATTTAAATAGTCTAAATACACAAGTTCATCCATCACATGATGGTGGAATGTGTACTCATCCTTTGATTGGAACATTTGCTTATCAAAATTTTGTTTTAAATCAGAAGATCGTGCTGACTATCGCATGGGGTGCAGAGCAGTCTTGTCGCGGTTTTCAATTTCCGCAGATTCAAATTATTCAACATTGATAAATGAAGAACGTACAACCCCGTGCTCTAATCTTAATCAAAAAAGCCAGCATTATGCTGGCTTTTTTGATTTGAATTTTACGATAATTTAGATTTAAGGAATTTCTTCTTCATCAAATTCAGGTTTAACTTGGACAATAAAATCTTGACGATTTAAACCACGCCATAAAGCAAATGCGGTACCAATATAAATAGATGAGTACGTACCAATAAAGATACCCACACACATTGCAATTGAGAACCAATGTAAACCATCACCTCCCCAGAACATCATGGCAAGAACCACAAGTAATAGCGTCATTGAGGTATGGATCGTACGGCGCAAGGTCTCTGTTAATGCGATATCTACAATTTCACGTGGTGTTGCTCCACGAATTTTACGGAAGTTCTCACGGATACGATCCGATACAACGATGTTATCATTGAGTGAGAAACCCATTACCGCAAGTATTGCTGCAAGTACGGTTAAATCAAATTGCCATTGGAACAATGCAAACGTTCCGATGATAATTACGATATCGTGAAATAATGAGATTACGGCACCCATTGCAAGTTTAAACTCGAAACGAATGGTGACGTAGATCAGCATTAAGATCAAAGCAAGTGCAAGTGCACCTGCAGAGCGGATATAAAGCTCATTACCTACTTGACCGCCAACAGAGTCAACTTTATGAACTTCTGCTTGGTTATTTGGCAATTGAACTGCTTTAGTGATGGTATCGTTTAGATCTTCAACTTTAAGATCTTCTTGCACTGGCATACGTACAATCAGGTCTTTATTACTTCCTAATGTTTGTACAACAGCGTCTTTAAAGCCTGCTTTATCGAGTGCTTGAGCGACTTGAGCGGGTTGAACAGCTTCTTTGTAGTTGAGTTCAGCAGAGATACCTCCAGTGAAGTCCAAACCGAGATTCAGCCCTTTTGTGACGATAAAGAAAACGCTCGCAAGGGTAATCAAGATCGAGAAGATTGCAGCAGGTTTAGCAATCTTCATGAAAGGAATGATTTTTAGATCATCTGGGCGACCGTATTGTTTTGAGTCTTGTTGAGTCAGATCAGTCATGTGAATCTCCTTAAATACTCAACTTAGTCAAATTACGGCGTTTGCCATAAATGAGCTGGACGACAGCACGGGTCACAGTAATCGCAGTAAACATTGAACATACGATACCGATCATCAAGGTGACCGCAAATCCTTTGATTGGGCCTGTACCAATTGCGAACAAGATAAATGCCACGATGAAAGTGGTTAAGTTCGAGTCGAAAATGGTGTTATAGGCCCGATCATAACCCGCGATAATGGCTTGTTTAGGGGAGGCGCCCCAAAGCATTTCTTCTCGGATACGTTCGCAGATCAGTACGTTGGCATCAACCGCCATACCAATACCAATCACGATCCCCGCGATACCTGGTAAGGTGAGGGAAGCACCAATCCATGACATAAAAGTTAAAATCATGGCAAGGTTGAATACCAAGGCAAAGTTTGCAATTAAGCCAAACAGACGGAAGAAAACAACCATCCAAATTGCAACCAATAAGAAACCGATTTGAGTCGATAACACACCCTTATCAATATTCTCTTGACCAAGACTTGGACCAACAACACGCTCTTCTACAAAGTACATTGGTGCAGCTAAAGCACCTGCTCGAAGCATCAAGGCAAGTTCTGCTGCCTCTTGAGGTGAATCTAAGCCAGTGATACGGAATTGTGAGCCCAATACCGCTTGAATAGTTGCCGCATTGATGACCACAGATTCTGTATATGGTGTGCGTACTTCAGTTTGAGCACCCGTCTTAGGATCAGCAACATAAGAGATCTTTTGTTTATTTTCAATAAACAATACTGCCATACGTTTACCCACGGCATTACGTGTTGCATCTGCCATGAGCTTACCACCAGCGGTATCTAGGGTGATATTTACTTCAGCGCCGCCAGAATCTTGACTAAAACCAGAGCTTGCATTTTGAACACGCTCACCAGTCAAAATACGATTACGTTGTAAAAGAAGTTGACGACCGCTGTCCAGAGATTGATAAGCAAAAACCTCAGTACCCGGTGGAAGTGGTTGACCATTATATTTGCCAGTGTATTGATCAATATATTGATCATTACTGTCAGCAACTAAACGGAATTCTAAGTTCGCGGTACGACCTAATACACGTTTTGCTTCAGCAGTATCTTGAACACCCGGTAGCTCAACCACGATACGGTTACTACCTTGTGTTTGTACCAATGCTTCTGCTACACCAAGTTCGTTAATACGATTACGTAATGTAGTTAAGTTTTGGTTGACTGCATAAGACTGAATTTCTTGACGACGAGTATCTGTATAATTCAGTTTTAGAGTCGCGCCAGATGTCGTTGCAATGGCTTGTTGAGTAAACTCATTACTGTTACGACGTAAAAAATCTGCTGCGGCATCACGATCTGTATTGTCAGCAAATTGGATCGTAATGGTGTTATTACTTAAAGCAAGGTTATTAAATTTAATTTTGTTGTCACGAAATTGACGACGCAAATCAGTCGCAGATGTTTCCATACGCTGACCAATCGCTTTATCCATGTCGACTTCAAGCAAGAAATGTACACCGCCACGTAAGTCCAAACCGAGTTTCATCGGTTTAGCCCCAATCTTTCGCAACCATTCTGGTGTTGTTGGTGCAAGGTTGAGTGCAACCACATAGTCATCACCTAAATCACGGCGCAACACTTCTTTGGCTTTTAACTGTGCTTCTGAAGAGTTTAATCGTAATAATGCCGCATTATTGGTGAAGCTATTGTCGTGACTGCTAATGTTGGCAGTTTTTAAAATCTGCTCCGCTTTTTGCACAATGGTTTGATCTATTTTTGTGCCTGCTTTAGCGCCTGAAATTTGGACAGCAGGTTCATCTGGATACAAACTAGGAAGTGCATATAACGTACTGATCACAAGTACCACAAGGATCAGTAAATATTTCCATGCAGGGTAACGCATTCGCTTTCTTCTTAAATGAAAAAGTCGTGCTGAGGCACGACTATCTTATGATTAAAGGTTATTTAGTGTGCCTTCAGGTAATACTGAAATGACACTCGCACGTTGAATTTTTACATCGACACCACGGCTGAGTTCAACTACTGCAAAGTCACCATCAAGTTTGGTGATTTTTCCCATCAAACCGCCTGCAAATACGATTTCACTACCCACACCTAAGCTTTCGATTAAAGAACGATGCTCTTTAGCACGTTTTGCTTGAGGTCTCCAAATCAGGAAGTAGAAGATCCCAATAAATACAGCAATCATCAACAAGTTTGCCATCAGGCTAGGGCCTTGTGCAGCCGCTGGAGCAGCGTGAGCAGTAGAAATTAAAAAGCTCATTTCGATTTCCTAAAATTAAAAAGTCAAAAATTAATAATAAAATTCCAATTCATTTTGCAATGTACCTTGTCTTGCGGTCAGGCGCAAATCTTGATGCAATTCATTCACATTAGTCTTCAGGACAAGCGGGAACTTCTAGACCACGACGTGCATAAAAGTCCTGAACATATTCGTCAAATGTGCCGTTATCCAATGCATCACGCATCCCTTGTGTCAGTCTTTGGTAATAACGCAAGTTATGAATGGTGCCGAGCATAGATGCCAACATTTCTCCGCATTTCTCTAAATGATATAAATAGGCACGGGTGAAGTTTTTACAAGTGTAACAATCACAATGCGGATCTAAAGGTCCTTTATCATGACGATATTTACTATTACGAATTCTTACCAGACCATCAGTGACAAAATAATGACCATTACGTGCATTACGGGTTGGCATGACGCAGTCGAACATATCGACACCACGGCGAACGGCTTCAACGATGTCTTCTGGTTTACCAACACCCATCAAATAACGTGGTTTGTCCTGTGGCATTTTGTTTGGTAAATAATCAAGCACCTTGATCATTTCTTCTTTTGGTTCACCAACTGATAAACCACCAATTGCATAACCATCAAAGCCAACTTCTAATAAACCTTTAAGTGATTCATCACGAAGATCTTCATACATACCGCCTTGAATAATACCGAATAAGGCATTTTTATTCTTAAGCTCATCATGGTGGTGGGTTTTACAGCGTTTAGCCCAACGCAAAGACAGTTGCAAAGATTTTTGAGCTTCTTCATGTGTTGCAGGGTAAGGAGTACATTCATCAAAGATCATCACAATATCTGAATTCAGTACATGTTGGATCTCCATTGAAATTTCTGGAGACAAAAACACCTTTGAACCGTCAATAGGAGAACGGAAAGTTACACCTTCTTCTTTGATTTTGCGCATTGCGCCTAAGCTAAATACTTGGAAACCACCTGAGTCGGTCAAAATTGGTTTATCCCATTGGATAAACTCATGTAGACCCCCGTGCTCTTTAATCACTTCCAAGCCTGGACGTAAATATAAATGGAAGGTGTTACCTAAAATAATCTGTGCCTGAATTTCTTCAATGTCACGAGGTAACATGCCTTTCACTGTACCGTAAGTACCCACGGGCATAAATACAGGTGTTTCAACCACACCATGCTCTAACGTAAGTCGACCACGACGGGCACGTCCCGACTGACCTAATTTTTCAAATTTCATGACACATCCTGAGCAAGATCGAAGCACTGCTTTGAGCGCAGCGCAAGGCGAAAAAACAGTTCGCTGATCAAAAGCGGCTATTTTCCTTGATTATGGCGTGTAGTTCTACTACTAAATGTAGCGTAAGTTAAAAAATAAAAAAGCCAATCAAGATAAAGCTTAGATTGACTTGTATTCAAGTAAAAATAAATTTTAAAAATTTGGTTTATAGTCAAAATTTTCAGTTGCAAGATTATCCTTAAACGGGCGAATGGCTTTCTTGGATAAGGTGAGAGGATTGATCAGGTTGTTGGGGAACACCTCGATCTGGTTATTAAACAACTCTACGTTACGGTTGAATATCGTGATTGCCGCACCTACATTCTCGTTTTGTTCCTGAATGTCATCCATCATCTTGCTATAAAGTGCATCAGCTTTCAGTTCAGGATAATTTTCCACTACCACATTCAAACTACGAATCAGTTCCTTACTCATTTTCTCAATCTGTTGTAATTGAGAAATATCGGTATCATTGACATTCAGATTCAGAATTTGTTGGCGTAATTCAGTCACTTTTTCCAAAGTTGATTTTTCAAACTGAGTATATCGATCTAATGTTGCTTCCAATGCTTCTAAAGTCTTTACTTTTTGACGCTCAAAGTTGGCAACTTCTGACCATGCCCGTTTGGTGGCATTAAAATACCGTACGATGTTGTTGCGAATAGAAACGCCCCATACGATCAGCACCACAAAAATCCCCAAAAAAATCAGTAAACCAGTCATCGTCATTCCCCTTATTGTTATGGCTAAATGATTAGCTAATTAAATTCAGCATGAGCTGTTGAAACTTTTGATATTGCGGCATGGTCATGGTACGTAAATGTCCACGTAATGCTGAAATATCATGGATTTCACTACGTTTACTGGCGGTTTGGAAAAGGTTTTGTTCGCCGAGGTAACACAAAATTTGCTCTTCATGATGATAAATTAAATCACCAGTAAAATGTTGAAAAAAATCATGTAGCTTTAAGGTCAAACTTGGACTAATTTCTTTTGCTAATTGATGTTGATCGACCCCAAAAATATTTAGCTCTTGGTTAATTAAAATATCGCTGCTTTGCCATGAACTTGTATATGGTTCAAAAAAACGAGAACGTTTATTGCTGACCGCTATTCCTGAAACAGGCATTTGAAAAATAAAAGCGCCCCATAGATCTTTGTGAATTTCTTTGGCAATTTTCTGATTGCTATTTTCTTCCTGAAAAATGGGGAGTTCACTGACATAGTGATATTGAAACAATAAAACCTGATGTTCAGTCGTACCATCATGCCATGTAGTTGAAGCATATTGGGTGATTTCGTTAGATTCAGTGCCACGATTAAATAATGGGAAAAATTGCTTCAATCTACTGATCACCAATAATGGCTGTGCTTGAATGGGTAAATAAGCGGGTAGCTGTTGAAATTGCAGACCATAACGTAAGACGGTCATGCGTTGTTCAAGATATGTAATGACCTGTGTGAGTGGCTCTTTCGGCTCATACAGTAAATACGCTAAAAAACCAGTCAAAAAGGCAGCGAGAAGGCTAAAGATATACTGAATATGTGGGTGAAAAAAATAGCCAAATACTAATGTGCAGACGCTCACAATGCCTAAAATAAAAGGCAATACATTAAAAAAGCATAAGCTATGATCATCACGCCACGGATGTAAAGCATCCAGCAAATCTTGATCACTATGTGCTTTTTGTCCTATATCCCAAAGCCGAGCAATATTGCGGAAAACCTGCGCATTTTTTTTACGTCTTATATGTAGAGCTTCTTGGACGGTGTCGATCGGCATGGAGAGGATCAATTCATTGTAATACGACTAAGATCGTTTAATTATGCTTTAACTTTCATAAACTAAGAAGGGGCATGTGAATCTAATTATTTTTTATCCCAAAATAAATTACCTATCATTCAATTTATTTTTACGAGGCAATAGGCTAAACCTTGATTTAGCCTATCTTTATATTTTTTAAGTTTCTAGTTTATCAACCAGCATCGCATCGCCATAACTAAAGAAACGATAGCGCTGTTCAACTGCATGTTGATAGGCCGCTAAAATATTCTCTCGATTCGATAAGGCTGAAACCAGCATCAACAAGGTGGATTCTGGTAAATGGAAATTGGTGATCAGTCGATCCACGATACAGAATTGATAACCTGGATAGATAAAGATTTGCGTATCACCTGTCCAAGCGGCAATCTGACCTTGATTGGCTTGTGCTGCACTCTCTAAGGCACGAGTCGCAGTCGTTCCAACAGCAATGACTTTATTACCACGAGCTTTGGTTTCCAAAATCAGGTCAATGGTCGCCTGTGGTACGTCACACCATTCACTGTGCATAATGTGGTTGGTAATGTCTGTGGTCCGCACAGGCATAAATGTACCTGCACCGACATGCAGGGTCACAAAGGTTTTTTGCACGCCTTTGGCTGCTAGTTGTTCCAATAGGCCTTGATCGAAATGCAGGCTTGCGGTTGGGGCAGCCACGCTGGCTATTTTTTCAGGGTCGTGAAATACCGTTTGATAACGTTCGGTATCAATTTCTTCTGCTTCACGGTTGAAATAAGGAGGGATTGGTAACTGACCGTATTGATCCAGTACTGACAAAATTGGTTGTGAAAACTTAACAATAAACAGGTTTTCATGACGACCCTGTACTGTAACAGGAATAGCATCTTCGCCAATATAGAGTTCTGCGCCTGCTTTAGGTGAGTTGCTTGACTTAATGTGGCAGTGGGCGGTGTGGGTATCCAGCATCCGTTCAACCAGCACTTCAATTGCACCGCCTGTGGCACGTTTTCCTTTTAAACGTGCTTTCATGACTTTGGTGTCATTCAGCACCAGTAAATCACCATCTTCCAGTAAATCCAGAATATCGGTAAAGACATGATCATGGTACTGACCCTGCACATCAATATGCAGTAGGCGTGAGGCACTACGGCTTTCTAGTGGGTAACGGGCAATCAGTTCATCAGGAAGGTCAAACGAAAAGTCAGAGAGTTGCATAGATTTCTTTTCCACATCGAATCAGAACAGCATCTTTCTAAGGTTTATCCCTAAAATAAAAAACCCCAAACTTTTAATGCCAGTTTGGGGTTTTTGAAATCTTGGTCCCGAGGGTCGGACTCGAACCGACACGTCATCTCTGACAGCGGATTTTGAGTCCGCCGCGTCTACCAATTTCACCACCTCGGGAAGAGTGCGATGCTTTGTGTTGCGTATAATAGCCTTTTTAAAACAGTTGTCAATCATGCCTGCTGATCAATTGTTTAGTTTTAGAGCAATTTGTAGATTTTTTTATGTGTTTTTATAAAAATGTACAGAAACAGCGAAATTTCTTGTTTTATAATCAGAAATAAAATTTTGTTGAAAAATCACGTTTTGTTGCGAATTGATCGAATCAATAATTGCCTTTTATGTTAAAATTTGTTAATAGTGGGTGGTGATTTTCTCATTTTTTTTTAAATAAAACCTACATACATGTCATAACGATAATATTCGAGAGGCGAGCATGGCGATTCAACTATTAGAATTACATCAGGCTGATAAGTTAAGTGCTTGTAAAATTTCTCTTTCTTTAGGTGTAACTTCAGAACAGAACTTGCTTGAGCAATTTTTGCAGTTTAACCGAAACCTGATGCAGGCCAATACCGCATTGCTTATTTTTCATCAGGAACCTTATCTTTGGCATCGTTGCCCTGAAAAATTAAAAGTGATTGATTCTTCAAAAATTACCAAGAGCTTAAATACCTTATTTGTGAATGATGACCTGATTGACCGTAAACATCCACAATATCCAACATTGCTGGCTTTTTTGGCTTCACTTAAGCGAAAAGCACAAACTGCGATCGCCCTGCAACTCAGACATCCCAATCAGACCGCCTTGGGTTATGTGATTTTATTCGATGAAGTGGCTCAGGAATTTACTGACTTACAAAAACAATTGTTGCAGGCCCATTGCGTCAGCTTCATGCAGCAACTGGAATTGAAGCTTAACCATGATGAGCTAAAGGAATTATACCAACAGGAAGCGGCGCTTAATTTTAGTAAAACCAAGTTCTTCTCCATTATTTCCCATGACCTTCGTGCGCCATTTCATGGCTTGCTGGGTTTTTCCGAGATTTTGGCAAAAGAGCGTGACACACTGGATGAGGCAAGTGTCCAAAATATTGCTGACTATCTTTATGATACTGCCCAGTCGACTTATAACCTGCTAGAAAGTTTATTAAATTGGTCAATGGCCGAGGGCGGACGCTTTAACGCCTATCCTATTGAATTTAAGTTAAGACAAGTGACCACCATTGTCACGGATATTTTAAGGACACTTGCAGTCAAGAAAAATATCAATCTGATCAATGATGTGCCAGAACATATCAAGGCCTATGCTGATATGAATATGGTTACTTCCCTGATTCAGAATCTGGTGTCGAATGCCTTGAAATTTACCGATATAGATGGTTTAGGCGTGGTGTCGATTCGCGCGGAAAAGCAGGGCCACCATGTTGCCATTTATATTCAGGATACAGGTTTAGGCATGACAGATGAGCAAATGGCAGAGTTGTTCCATCCTCGCTTAACCGTCAGTTTAAAAGGTACGGCAGGTGAAAAGGGTGCAGGTTTAGGCTTGACCCTGTGTAAGCGTTTTGTGGATTTAAATCATGGCGAAATTAGCGTCAGCTCGAAAGAAGGTGAGGGAACCACCTTTAAGGTGCTATTGCCAGCCGCAAGTGAGCACATTGATGAGTGTGTTGAACAACCGAAAACCAAAGCAAAATTAGCCTAAACAGATTTTAAAGATAAGCTTGTAACTGATATAAATGATCTAAGATGACATGACATTAGTCGAGCTTTTTGATATGAATGTGGAACAGCGACAAAAAACTCTGGTTGCAAGCCAATATGCTGAGCAAGTTTTAAATTTATACCAGACACAATTAGAACAAGACTACTTGGAAGATCAATTTCTTGATTCGCTTTCAACTGAAAGTATCCATCAGAAAGTCCAGCATGCTGTCATAGATTTAACTGATGAGCAGGCCTGGATGAAAGCCTTGCGTATTCTACGTGCCAGGCTGATGTTTCGCTGGATTTGGCAGGATGCCAATCAACTCACCAATGTCGTTACCCTGACCCGTGAACTTTCTGATTTTGCCGATGCCAGTATTTGTGCTGCAAAAGCTTTTGCATTGCCACCGCTCTTAGCCAAACATGGCGAACCGATTGGTTATTCAGGTCATTTACAAGATTTGATCGTGATTGGCATGGGGAAACTTGGTGCACAAGAACTTAACCTTTCTAGCGATATTGATCTCATTTTTGCCTTCGATGAACAGGGAGAAACCAATGGTCGTAAATGTATTGATGTACAGCAGTTCTGCATTCTATGGGGGCAGAAGCTGATTTATCTGCTTGATCATATTACTGCAGATGGTTTTGTATTCCGTGTCGATATGCGCTTACGTCCGTGGGGCGATGGTTCAGCCTTGGCGATTAGCCACAGCGGGTTAGAAAAATATTTAAGTCAGCATGGGCGTGAATGGGAACGCTATGCTTGGATTAAAGCACGTGTGATTACAGGTGAGAAAGCTGGCGCAGAACTCATGGAGATGTCGCGTCCATTCGTTTTTCGCCGTTATGTCGATTATTCTGCTTTCGCTGCGATGCGTGAAATGAAAGCGATGATTGAACGTGAAGTCATGCGTCGTAATATTGAAGATGATATTAAATTGGGCGCAGGTGGTATCCGTGAAATTGAATTTATTGTTCAAGTTTTTCAGTTAATTTACGGAGGCTCGAAACGTGAATTACAAGATCGTCAATGTTTGGTAAGTCTACATCATTTGGGAAATGCTGAATTACTTGATCAACGGGCTGTAATTGATCTCGAAGATGCTTATTTATTTCTAAGACGGATTGAGCACGCGATTCAAGCACTCAATGACCAGCAAACCCAATCTCTGCCGACTGAACCTGAATTAAGACAGCGCATGTTAGATACGTTAGGATTTAACGATTGGTCTGCTTTCTTAGCGGTTTTGAATCAAAAACGCGACAAAGTTAAAGTTCAGTTTAAACAGCTTATTCAGGAAAAAGAATTTGTTGAGCCTGTAGATGACTTTGTTCAGCTTGAGCAAAAACTGAATACTGTATTAGATGATGGTGCAAAGAATCTAATTCAAAACTTTTGGCATGGACAAGCACTAAAAAAAATTCCCGCGAGTGCTTTAGAGCGCTTAAAGAAATTCTGGCCGCATTTGATCGAGGCAATCTTACAGTCACCGCAACCACAGGTTGCCTTGTTGCGATTAATGCCTTTGGTTGAATCTGTACTTCGCCGTACCGTGTATTTGGTCATGCTCATGGAAAGTCGTGGTGCTTTACAACGATTGGTCAAAATGGCGACGGTCAGTCCGTGGATTTGTGAAGAGTTAGCGCAATACCCCGTTCTATTAGATGAATTTCTTTCTATGGATTTTGGTTTGCCGCAGCGTAAAGATCTAGAAGATTCACTACGTCAACAATTATTGCGTATTGAGATTGATCAAGTTGAAGATCAAATGCGGGTCTTACGTCTATTTAAAAAGAGCAATGTTTTAACTGTTGCTGCAAGTGATGTCTTGGCAGAAAGCCCATTAATGAAAGTGTCCGATGCATTGACTGATATTGCTGAAGTTAGCGTCCAAGCGACGCTTAATTTAGCTTATGAAGCGGTTGCCGAGCGACATGGCTATCCTTTGGGGAATAATGGTCAGCGCTGTAGTTTAGACAACAAAGGCTTTGCCGTGATTGGATATGGCAAGCTTGGTGGAATTGAATTGGGTTATGGTTCAGACCTAGATCTGGTTTTTATCCATGCTTTTGAAGAACATAGTGAAACTGATGGTCGTAAGGATATTAGTGGGGCTGAATTTGCAATTCGTGTGGCACAAAAGTTTATGTCTTTAATGACGACGCAAACCTTAGATGGGCGTGTTTATGAAATTGATACCCGTTTACGTCCATCGGGTGAGGCGGGGATGTTAGTCACCAGCTTAAAAGCGTATGAGCAATATCAACAAAAAAGTGCGTGGCTTTGGGAACATCAAGCTTTAGTGCGCGCCCGTTCGATTGCGGGTGATTTCAATTTGTGTCAGCTATTTGAGCAGATTCGTTGTCAGATTTTGACTCAAAAACGAGATGAAAATGTCGTGCGTGAAGAAGTATTGAAAATGCGTCAAAAAATGAAAGACCATTTGGGATCGTCTTCTGAACAAAAAAAACATGGCATTTTTCATTTAAAACAGGATGCAGGTGGTATCGTTGACATCGAATTTATGGCACAGTATGCAGTGCTTGCATGGGGCGGGACGAATCCAGATCTTGCCCATTATTCTGATAACGTAAGAATTCTTGAAGATGCTGCTCGAGCAGGCTGCTTATCCAGTGAAGATGCCACAGCACTCATCCATGCTTATCTCCGTGAACGAGCTGAGAGCCACCGTTTAGCGCTTGCAAATCAATCTATGCAAGTCAATGCTGCGGATTGGCACGATACCCGAGAGATCGTTTGCAAGTTATGGCAAAGGTTAATTGATCCAACTGCAATAGCATTGGAAAGTGAATGATTGTGTAAAAATTTGGAGTATGTGCCATGAATTTGGCTGATCGTGATGGTTTTATTTGGCAAGATGGAAAATTAGTTGATTGGCGTGATGCAAAAATTCACGTCTTAACACACACATTACATTACAGTATGGGTGTTTTTGAAGGCGTCCGTGCTTATGAAACCCCAAATGGTACAGCAATCTTCCGTTTGCAAGATCACACTAAACGCTTATTAAATTCAGCAAAAATTTATCAAATGAATGTACCATTTGATCAAGCGACTTTAGAGCAGGCGCAGATTGATGTTGTGCGTGAAAATAAATTGGTTTCAGCTTATTTGCGTCCTCTCATTTGGATTGGCTCTGAGAAACTAGGAATTGCTGCAACAGACAATACCATCCATGCTGCTGTAGCAGCTTGGTCATGGGGTGCATACCTTGGTGAAGAAGCGATGGCACGTGGTATTCGTGTTAAAACATCATCATTTACGCACCACCATCCAAACGTGACGATGTGTAAAGCAAAAGCATGTGGTAACTATACCGTATCGATTTTGGCACACCAAGAAGTTGCACGTTCAGGTTATGACGAAGCAATGTTGCTTGATCCTCAAGGCTTTGTTTGTCAAGGTGCAGGTGAAAACGTATTCTTAATCAAAGATGGTGTTTTACATACACCTGACTTGGCAGGTGGTGCGTTAGAAGGGATTACCCGTCAAACCGTAATTACCATTGCCAAAGACCTTGGTTATGAAGTGGTTGAGCGTCGTATCACACGTGATGAGTTTTACATCGCTGATGAAGCATTCTTTACCGGTACTGCTGCGGAAGTAACGCCAATTCGTGAATATGATGACCGTGAAATCGGTTGTGGTTCACGTGGCCCGATTACCACTGTTATTCAAAAAACTTTCTTTGATGCAGTACAAGGTCGTAACGATAAATATGCACATTGGTTGACTTATGTAAAATAAGATCAAACCAGATCAATTAAGCGAAGCTCAGGCTTCGCTTTTTTTATTGCTGAGCTGTCAATAGATTGCAACTAAATCATCATCAATCTTTCATTTAATTTGATTACGGTAAACTTTAAGTGCAATTAAAACAATAGAGAAGCAATGAAAATTACTGTTGTAGGTGCAGGTTATGTTGGCTTATCCAATGCTTTATTATTTTCAAAACAACATGATGTGATGGTCTACGATATTGATAAAACACGCGTAAAGAACATTAATCAGCGCGTATCTCCGATGAGTGATACCTGTATTCAAAACTATTTATCTGAGTCTAATATTGAAGCGACTTGTGACCAAGAGCTGGCTTATCAACAGGCTAAACTGATTATTATCGCAACCCCCACCAACTATAATCCTGAAACAAACTATTTCGATACATCGAGTATTGAAAACGTTATTCATAGTATTCAAAAAATAAATCCTAAAGCGTTGATGTTGATCAAATCTACAGTTCCAGTTGGCTATACCAAGGAACTTTCTAAAAAACTTGCGTTAAATAATCTTATTTTTTCTCCTGAATTTCTAAGAGAGGGGAAAGCTTTACAAGATAATTTATACCCGTCACGGATTATTGTGGGGGAAAAGTCAAAGCGAGCTGAGAAAATTGCCAAGCTTTATTTGAAAGCAACCATAAAAAAAGATGCGGTATTGTTATGTGTTGACTCAACGGAAGCAGAAGCAATTAAGCTGTTTTCAAATACATATTTGGCGATGCGAGTTGGTTTTTTTAATGAGTTGGATACCTATTGTCTAAAAAACAAATTGAGTGCTTTAGATATAATTAAAGGGGTGGGATTAGATCAACGCATCGGTGATCACTACAATAATCCTTCTTTTGGTTATGGAGGTTATTGCTTGCCTAAAGATACCAAACAGCTTTTAGCTAATTATGATGATACTCCTCAAGAACTGATTTCAGCGATCATTCGCTCTAACCAGACTCGTAAGCAAGTGATTATTGAAGATATACTGAGTCGAAATGTCACTTGTGTTGGTATTTATCGATTAACCATGAAAGCCGACTCAGATAATTTTAGAGAGTCAGCTGTACATGATGTGCTGAGTGGTTTGGCGGATGCAGGAATCCAAATCGTGATCTATGAACCCACATTGGGTGTGAAAGCGTACCTTGGTCATCCTTTGGTATCGAGTCTACACAAATTTAAAGCAATCTCTGATTTGATTATTGTCAATCGTATGGTGCCGATGTTTAGTGACGTGATGGAAAAAATATATACACGAGATTTATTTGGGATAAATTAGCGCTTAAATGATTAAACAAAACTATAAACAATCCTCCTAGTTTGGTGAATTAATAATAATTTTTTTGATAACGCCTATGCTAAGATAGCCCAATATTCAGTGCATATTGTTTTAAAACGCTTGGTACGAAAATCGCAACGCGAAAATAATATCTAAGGCATTAAGGTTATCAGATGGCAGACATTCAACAAGATTCAGCAACTCATGAAGACAATATTATTTTGTGCATGAAATGGGGAACGAAGTACGGTCCAGAATATGTTAATCGTCTGTATAACATGGTCAAACGTCATCTGACTTTACCCTTTAAAATGGTTTGTTTGACGGATCGTACAGAAGGTATTGATCCGAATGTACAATGCTTTCCAATCCCACCTTTAGATTTGCCAGCAGGTGCGCCTGAACGTGGCTGGAACAAGCTTTCAACCTTTGAACCTGATTTATATGGTTTAAAGGGCAATGCACTTTTTCTCGATCTTGATGTCGTGATTATTGATAATATTGACTGCTTCTTTCAGGAAAAAGGTGAGTTTTTAATTATCCACGATTGGAAAAGACCTTGGCGTATAACGGGCAATAGTTCTGTATATCGTTTTAAATTAGGCGGATTTCCTGAAATCTTGCCTTATTTCCGTGAGCATTTTGATGAAATCCGTCAAAAATTTCGTAATGAACAAGCTTATTTATCATGGTTCGTTGATGCACATGGAACTTTGAGTTATTGGAACGAAGATTGGTGTAAAAGTTATAAATATCATTGTTTACAAAAGATTCCATTAGCATATGTGAAGCCGCCAGTAAAACCGAAAGGTGCAAAAATTATTATTTTCCATGGCGAAATTAATCCGCCCGATGCCGTAAATGGTGGTGGTGGTAAATGGTATCGTTATGTATTGCCTTCGGATTGGATTAAGGACGCTTGGCAGTAATTAGATAATCTGTACATTTATTAATATATTAGGTCAAATCGTGAAAATTTCTTTTTATTTAATTAATTTGGATTCAAGTGTAGAGCGTTTAAATAAAGCAGATACAGAATTGAGTAAACAAAAAATTAACTATACTCGTATTTCCGCTATTGATGGACGTAAACTCGAGCTTTCCTCATATTCAAATTATGATAGTAAAAGATCTCATATTTTTACTGGAAGAGATTTAATAGGTGCTGAAATAGGTTGCTATTTAAGTCATAAAAAAGCAGTTGAAACTTTTTTATTGTCTGGTTCAGATTATGGTGTCATTTTAGAAGATGATTTAAGATTAAATGAGGATTTTAATCAAAAAGTTATAGAAATTATAAAATGGCTGGAAAATAATAAATATACAGATTGGAATGTTATTAACCTAGGTGCAAAAAAGAAAAAACTAACATCTAAAATTGCTGAATTCGGTAACTATGAGCTATTAAATGCTTATTATTTTCCAATATTAGCTATAGGGTTAATTTGGTCAAGAAAAGGTGCACAGGATTTTTTAGAAAAGATTAATGATCGGCCTATTTTTATGCCAATTGATGTAGAGTTACAAGCATGGCTTAGTAAGAATGGTAAAGGCTTATCCGTTTACCCTGCATTAGTACTGCAAAATGGTTCAGAAAGTGATATTGATGCTGGAACCTTAATAAATCAGCAAAAGAGTTTACGTGCAGATCGTTTTTTTCCTCGCCAGAAACGGATGTGGATGAATAAATGGAATGCATGTAAAAAACTTTTAGAGAAATGAATTAGGGTATTAAAAATGAAAGTTTTAATGATCAATTTAGATGGTTCCAAAGATCGTTTACAGCAGCAAAATGAACAATTTGATAAATTAAAAGTTGTATTTGAGCGTTTACCTGCAGTTTCAATTGCTGATTTTAGCAAAGATGATTATCAAAAATTAGCCTTCAATGGTCAAAGACCAATGAAACAATCTGAGTTAGCTTGTTTTTTGAGTCACAAAAAAGCATGGGAGTACGTTGTTACATTAAATGAACCTTGTGTTGTTTTAGAGGACGATGCTGTTTTAGTACGAGAATTTAAACAAATTATTAAGGTGGTAACTAATTTAGAAAATATCGATTTTATAAATTTAGAGGTGCATGGACGTAGAAAGTTAATTGCAAAATCTGCTACATTTGATTTAACTGATGATCATTTTCGATTATTTAGTTTATATCAAGATAGAAGTGGAACAGGTGGATATATTCTGTACCCCAGTGGTGCAAAAAAACTTCTAGATTTCATGGAAAAGAGAGCAATTGGTTTAGCTGATGAGTTTATTTATAGTTGTAGATCATTAGAAGCTTATCAAATTGAGCCAGCAGTTTTACTTCAGAGCGATAAATGTGAAATGTATGGCGTCAAGCCGATGGACGATATGCATTCAATTATCGGTCAAGTTAAAAATACAGTTTCTTTTGAATTATCTATAATAGAAAAAATTCAATTTAAATATAGAAGAATAATAGCTCAAATTATTTTGGGCTATTATTACCTTTTATTTATGTGTAAAGGTGCTGTTAAAAGAGAAATTAAGGTTGAACCTAAGCGATTTGATTAACCAAAAATTTTTGCTTTAGTTTTTTGCCACCATGTTATTTTAGGTGGATTAGCTAAGCTATTTTCCCAGCCAATATGGTGACACACACCACTTTTTAAGAAAAGATTATATTGGTTTCTTTTTCGGAACCAACGTGAAATATGTCGTTCTTTTTTAAAGTTCTGAAATCCTTGTGTTGCTTTCCACATAGTAATCGGTGAAATATGGGGGTTAAAAGTGAAACCGTGCCATTGATCATGGAGTTTGGTAAGTTTTGCAGTAGTTATATTACTATTTTGAATAAATTGGATCTTATTAAATTCTTCTTCTGTAAAAGAAAAGTCAGATAACTTTCTTAATACAATAGAGGTTGCTGAAGAGTCATCTTTTAAAATATTTATATATTCTTCAATTTGAATAGGTTGATCAAACAGCCAATCATCTTCACAATGAAAAATGTAGTTCGTCTTAACTTGAGCATACATTAAATCCACGGCTTTGTGATGTCCAACTTGCTCTGAAAGGTTAATCAGTATTCCTGTAGGACATAGTTCTCGAAAAACTTGATTGGTTTCCTCATCACGAAAATCATTGATTGCAATAATATGTTCAAAACTAATCTGGTTGAATAGGCTTTCTAGAGTTTGACGTAATAGTTCTGGGCGTCGGCCAATAGTAAGGCAAAGTGTAATATCTTGTGCTTTCAATGATCATTCTCCAGAACAGTTCATAGCCAATATGATTGTAGATATTTGTGATTGTAGGACGAATTCATTGTATACTCAAATAATATTGAATACACTGCATCTACAATAATGCTGGAGATTTGTTAGGTTATTTTACGATGAAAAATTATGTCATAAGTTTAAAAACAGCCTCAGATCGAAGACAGCATATTGAAAATCAATTTAGTCATCATCAAGTTGAATATCAATTTTTTAACGCATTAACGCCAGATTTAGCGGCAACCATGGCTGATAAATTAAAATTAAATGTAAATGAAAAATTTTTAGCGAAAACTGAATTAGCATGTTTTATGAGCCACGTTGCGCTTTGGCAAAAAATGCTCGATGAAAATATTAGTTATATGGCAATTTTTGAAGATGATATCTATTTAGGTGATGATGCAAATTTTTATTTGAATAGTCATGACTGGATTGATCCAGATTGGAATGTAATAAAGATTGAAGCATTTAATGAGCGTGTTTTGATTGGGAAACCATATGTCCAGTTGGAAAAAGGGAATCGGTCTATATCTAAATTAAAAAGCTGTAATTTAGGTACGGCTGGTTATATACTTTCTATAAAAGGTGCAAAAGAATATTTAGAATACATTCAATCTATTGAATTAATACCTTTAGATCAATTGATGTTTAATCAGTATGTTTTAAATAAAAAAAATAATATTTATCAAATGAATCCAGCGCTATGTATTCAGGAAATGATTTTATACCCTGAAAAGAGTAAAACCTCTTTGGTTAGTGATCTATATAATGAGCGTCAACAAAGAATGAAAAATAATAAAAAGAAAGGCTGGTCTAAAATAAAATTAGAAATTTATCGGATATATATGCAATTATTTAGCATTATTGCTTATAAAGCTATTAAGTTTAAATAATGAGAAATATAATTATGAGTGATATTAATCAAAAAACTGTAGCCGTCTTATACATCGCAACAGGAAGATACACTGTTTTTTGGAAATATTTCTATGAATCTGCTGAGAAATATTTATTAAATAACTGTTTAAAGCATTATTTTGTTTTTACAGATAATTCAGAGGATATTGCTGGGGAAAGTAGGGGTAATGTTACTTGTATACAGCAAAATAAATTAGGCTGGCCTTTTGATACATTAATGCGCTTTGATATTTTTTTATCGATTAAGGATCAGCTAGAAGCATTTGATTATGTATTTTTCTTTAATGGGAATTCTGAAATAGTATCTGAAATCGTTTCAGATGATCTACTACCATTAAGAGAAGATCAAAAGTTAGTATTTGCTCATCAGCCACATATGTTTCATTTATCCAAACGTAAATTTACATATGATAGAAATCCTGAATCTTCAGCCTATATTCCAAATGGTCAAGGTCAATATTATTTTATGGGTGGGATTAATGGGGGAGAGACATCAGCATACTTAGAAATGTGTGAAAAATTAAATCAGAATATAAAATCTGATTTAGAGAAAGACGTTATTGCGCTATGGCATGATGAAAGCCATTTAAATAAATATGCATTAAACCGCGATGATGTAAAAATTTTACCACCTCTTTTTAGTCGTGGTGAGTATGAATACTGGAAAAAAACATCAAAAGTAGTATTCTTAGACAAATCACATTATCGATTTGGTGGACATGCATATTTACGTGGTGAGAGTGAGCATAAAATTAGTCAGGTAGAATGGGAAAATGCAAATACAAAACAATCAAAATTCTACAAAGTTAGATTCAAACAATTTATCAAATCTTTTCTCTTATGAAACTGATTTTGTTCGTTTAATTTATAAGCTGCATACAAAGCCTTGGCGAATTTTGTACTTTGGATTCATCCCCAAAAAATTAAGAAAGAAATATAATCTGATAGCAGACCGATCTAAACAAGCATCAGTGGCTGATGCTTGGGAGAAAATGATTAATCTATATCAAGATAATAAAATTGAACATTTTCAACTGAAACCAAAGAAGACATTTTTAGATCAAAAAATAATTTGGCAGTATTGGGCGCAAGGTGTTAATCATGGTCAGTTACCTGAAATTGTTAATTTATGCTTTAAATCAGTAGATAAATACTGTGCTGATTATAAAATTATCCGATTGGATGATAGTAATATAAATGATTATTTGGATTTGCCTGACTTTGTATATTTAAAGAAACAGAACCCTGAATTTAAACATGCTTTTTTTGCGGATTTAATTCGATTAGCATTACTTGATGTTTATGGGGGTACTTGGTTAGATGCAACTATTATGTTAACGTCTCCAATTAAAGAAAATATTGCTGATTCTGATTTTTTTATGTTTCAAAGATCATCAGAAGCTAAAAACAAACGTTATTGGTCTGAGTATAATTCTGATTACTTTGATTGGGATAGTAATCACCGTATTAATGTTCTAAATAGTTTTATTGTTGGTAAAAAAGGAAATATTGTTATACACACATGTTTAGATCTATTGTTGAATTTTTGGAAAACGCAAAATAATATTCCTCATTACTTTTTCTTCCAAATTTTATTTGATGTTTTAATCAATAAATATTTTTCAGATCAACAATCTATGATTGTAGATGATACTTTACCCCATTTATTACAATCTAAAGCTAATAATTTTTATGATCAGACTGAATTTAATAAAATTCTTAGCCTAATTAATATTCATAAAATGACATATATTGCTAATTCGCCACAGAACTCTTTTTATAATTATTTAAAAGATAATATTTAGTTTGAACTAAGGTGATCTTATGAAGTTTATGTATCGCTATACTAGATTAAGAGTATGGTTCTATAGGAAATTCTTTTCTAATATTCGTAAATTGAAATTTACGGGTAAAATATTACAAGCTACACAATTTATCGGAACTGGAGAGATTTTTGCTCAGAATGTAGAGTTAGGTGTTTTTCCATCTCCATATTTTACTAATGGAGTGGGGTATTTAGAAGCTAGAAATACTACTGCTAAAATTGAAATTTTAGATAACACCTTTATAAATAATAACTTTGTAATGATTGCTGATCGGACAAGAATTACCATTGGACGTAGATGCTTAATAGGTACTAATTTTTTCGTCACTGACTCAGATTTTCACGGCTTGGCCATTAATAATAGAACGAATGGAAATTATGAATGCTTACCAGTAGAAATTGGAGACGATGTTTTTATTGGATCTGATGTGAAAATACTGAAGGGTGTAAAGATTGGTCAAGGTGCAGTCATTGCAAATGGTGCAATTGTTGTGAAAGATGTGCCACCATTGACAATTTTTGCAGGTATACCTGCAAAATTTGTCAAGAATATTCCTGTAGATTAACTTTGTTTTGAAAAATATCTATTTTGAAGATAAATCAAATAATATTTACAACGAAGCATTAATGATTTGATAGGACTTTCTTTTCTTAGTGGCCTAATTTTTATTATTTTTTGTATGGTATAAACAGCGGACGGATATAATTTATGATCTCGATATTGCATTGCGATTTTTAACATTTCTTCATACATCATATCTTGATTTTTACTCATATTTTCGTCATGTGATCTATAATTTACAAGCGGATAAGGGATGTAGATAATTTCTTTGTCCAAGTTCGATAGACGTAATAATAGATCCCAATCTTCAATTTTTGTTTGAGGATTAAATCCACCTACCTTTTGAAGAGTTGCAGTATCTATCATTTGCGACGAAGCAGGTAAATCATGCTGATTTAAAAATATCTCACTAAAGCAAGTTTTTTTAAAACTTCTGACACGTTGGTCTATAATCTTGTTATATTTATCTATGATATTTACACCGCCAAAGCAAGCAATAGCTTCAGGATATTCACGCAAGGCCTGAATTTGTAATTCAATTTTTTCAGGTTGAATCATATCATCAGAAGCTAATGTGCAAAAATATTCTCCATTTGCCCATTTTAATGCTTCATTTAGAGTATTACATAACCCTTTATTCTCTCTATATCTAAATTCAAATCGACTAAATCTATTTGTACAAATTGAAATTAATTCTTGAATTTTTAATACAGAGTTATCTTTAGAACCATCATCTATAATAATTAGTTCAATGTTTGAATAAGATTGATCAATAACACTTTGGATACTATCTTGAACATATTGCTCATGGTTATAACAAGGAATAGCAATTGTTACTAAAGGTGGGGTAGTCATTGATGTCATGATAATTTAAATCCATTACAGACATCTACGATGAATTGAGCATCCTTTAAGCTAAGGGTGGGTCCCATAGGCAAACTCAATACTTCAGAATGAATTTTTTCTGAAATTGGAAAGCTTGAGTTGTTCCATTCCTCATAAGCTTGTTGTTTATGTGGGGGAATAGGGTAATGAATCAAAGTTTGTATACCCTGTCCAGTTAGGTGCTTTTGTAAAGCTTCACGATGTTCGGTTCGAATCACAAATAAATGCCAAACATGTTGCTTATCATCTAAAGCATTAATTTGCATTTTAGGAAGTTGAATTAAAGAATTATTAATACTTTCTAAATAAAGTGCTGCAATCTTACGACGGTGTAAAGTCTCTTGATCTAGAAATTTAAGTTTAATATCCAAGATAGCGGCTTGAATTTCATCTAAACGACTATTTACACCTTGTACAAGATTTTTATATTTTTCATGTGAACCATAATTGCGTAATGCTCTAAGCATATTGGCAAGCTCTAGATCATTCGTTGTTATTGCGCCAGCATCACCTAATGCACCAAGGTTTTTACCAGGATAAAAACTAAATCCGGATGCATGTCCCCAATTCCCAGCTTTTCTACCTTTAACTTCTGCACCATGGCTTTGAGCGGAATCCTCTAAAACTAATAAGTCATATTGATCTGCAATCTGCATAATTTCAGGCATTGCTGCAAGCTGACCATATAGGTGAACTGGTAAAATAACTTTTGTCTTCTTTGTAATAGCCGCTTCAATTTTTGTAGGATCAAGATTGAAGGTATCTGGATCAGGTTCAATAAGGACAGGTTTAAGCTGATTAGCGCTAATGGCTAAAATACTTGCAATATAAGTGTTTGAAGGAACAATAACTTCATCACCAGCTTTTAATTTACCTAACTCTTTCCAAGCTCTTAATGTCAAAATAAGAGCATCTAAACCATTGGCTACGCCGATTGCATATTTGGTTCCGCAAAATTTTGCAAAATTCAGTTCGAATTGTTCGAGTTCTTTCCCACCAATATACCAACCAGAGTCGATTACTCGAGTACAAGCCTCAATCAATTGTTCACGATATTGTTGATTAATGTTTTTTAGATCAAGAAAAGGGATCATTGCTCAATATAACCTTTAATTTTTGCTGGATTACCGACCATAATTGCATTTTCTGGAACATCCTTAGTCACTACAGCCCCTGCGCCAATTAATGCATTTGCTCCAATACGAACACCAGGTAGAATAGTAGCATTTGCTCCAATACTTGCCCCTTTTTCTACAACTGTTTTCGCGAAGCTTTCAGGATACTGTTTTGATCGTGGTTTTTTATCGTTGGTAAAAGTGACGCATGGACCAATAAACACATTATCTTCTAGGGTAATGCCATCCCAGATGTAGACACCTGATTTTATGGTGACATTGTCACCGATTTGGACATCATTCTCGATTAAGGTGTGGGCACAAATATTACATCCAGCACCAATCACTGCATTTTTTAGAATCACACTATATTGCCAAACGCGTGTATTCTGACCGATGTTGGTGCTGTGTACATCGGATAAAGGATGGATAAATGGACGATTTACAACGCTGAGAAATTCATCATAACTACGGATATAATCGCTTTCATCATAATGTTCACTTGCTAATACTAACAATACACAATCTTCTGAAAAGTCATGCATTTCGTGCCAAACAAGAGGTGGAATCCTTAACCCTTTATTGGCTTGGTCCATCCATACTTCTTGTTTTTCACTACCATTATCCATGATCATTCTGCATTTTCCCTTTATACAGAATGCAACCTGATGTAGCTCTTTATGGGCATGAAAACCGCGGGGAATATCCGGTTTTGCATCGAAAATATAGTAGATACGATTTATTTTAAAAGGAATATTTTTGCTGGCCTCGGCAACAACAAGGCCGCCACGCTCGTCACCTAAATTTGGTAAGTCAATCCAATCAATCAGTTTCATATTTCACTCACTAATGATACCAAATATTGACCATAATCATTTTTATTCATACTTTGGCCGATTTCTAGAACTTGCTCTTTGCTTAGCCAGCCATTGTTAAACGCAATTTCTTCTAGGCATGCCACTTTATAGCCTTGACGTTTTTCAATGGTTTCCACAAATTGTGCAGCTTCAAGTAAGCTTTCATGTGTACCTGTGTCGAGCCAAGCAAAGCCTCGACCAAGTAATTCAACATTTAAGTCTCCACGCTCTAGGTACATCTGATTCACGGTCGTGATTTCCAATTCACCGCGTTCTGATGGTCTAACTTGTTTTGCGATTTCCACAACATCATTGTCATAGAAATAAAGACCAGTTACAGCAAAATGTGATTTTGGCTGTTTCGGTTTTTCTTCAAGAGAAACGGCACGTTTTTGCTCATCGAACTCAACCACACCAAAACGTTCAGGGTCTTTAACTTGATATCCAAAGACGGTCGCACCCTTTTGACGAGCAACTGCTTGACGTAACATTGGTGTAAAGCCCTGACCATAAAAAATATTATCGCCAAGAACGAGGCACACATTACTTTGACCAATAAATTGTTCACCAATAATGAAGGCTTGGGCGAGGCCATCTGGGCTAGGTTGAACAGCATAACTCAGTTCAATCCCTAGTTGAGAACCGTCACCAAGTAAGCGTTTAAATCCGTCAATATCATCAGGTGTACTAATAATGAGAACTTCACGAATACCTGCCAACATTAGTACTGAAAGTGGATAGTACACCATCGGTTTATCGTAAATTGGGAGTAACTGTTTAGAAACGCCTTTGGTAATTGGGTAGAGTCGAGTACCTGAACCGCCAGCAAGAATAATACCTTTCGTCGACATTATAGATTTACCCCTAGTCTTTCACGTTGATAGCTGCCATCCTGAACGTGGCGACACCATTCTAAATTATTTAAATACCACTCAATTGTTTTACGAATACCTGTTTCAAATGTCTCCAGAGGTTTCCAGCCAAGTTCATTTTCTATTTTTGAGGCATCAATTGCATAACGTAAATCGTGTCCTGGACGGTCTTTTACAAAAGTAATTAAGTTTTCATAAGGTTGAGCATTATTTTGTGGTCTTAATTGATCCAGAATTCTGCAAATGGTTTTCACTACTTCAATATTCTGTTTTTCATTATGCCCACCGATATTGTAAGTTTCTCCAACCGTACCTTGAGTGACAACTTGATATAAGGCTCTTGCATGATCTTCAACGAATAACCAATCACGGATTTGATTACCAGCTCCATAGATAGGGAGTGCTTTACTATCTAAGGCATTCAGAATCACTAAAGGAATTAATTTCTCAGGAAAGTGATATGGACCATAATTATTAGAGCAATTTGTTACAATAGTTGGTAGACCATAGGTCCTTTGCCAAGCCCGAACCAAATGGTCGGAACTCGCTTTACTGGCTGAATAAGGTGAGCTTGGTGCATATGGTGTTGTTTCAGTAAATAAATCCGTAGTCCCGTCCAAATCACCATAAACCTCATCTGTTGAAATATGGTGAAAGCGAAAATTTACTTTTTTAATTTCGTCTAATCGCTGCCAATATTTACGTGCTGCTTCTAATAAGGTGTATGTGCCAACAATATTGGTTTGAATAAATGTACTTGGCCCATCTATAGAACGGTCAACATGTGACTCGGCAGCTAAGTGCATGATTGCATCAGGTTGAAACTGTTCAAAAATCTGTTCTAGTTTTGAAGCATCACAAATATCAACTTGTTGAAATTGATAGCGTGGATTCTGATCAATTTCTTTTAGTGATTCTAGATTACCTGCATATGTAAGTTTGTCTATATTAAGAACTTCATCATTTGTATTTTTAATAATGTGACGTATGACACTTGAACCAATAAACCCAGCCCCACCTGTAACTATAATCCGCATAAAATATTTTCCTTCAATAATTTAAATGGTTAAATTCATAAATTATTTAAAAAGTTAATTTCTAAAATTTATCTTGTTTATCGATAAAATAAAAAATAGTCACTCATAAAACATCATATGATCAGCCCCTCTAAACCGTTTATATCCCCACATATATTCCGTAGGAAAGCGGTTGATCATCTGTTCAACGGCTTTATTCAGTGCTGTAGTTGCTACTTCAATATCTTTGTCATAAAGCTCAGGATCATTCAGATCATCGCAATACACCTCAAATCCTTCACCGTCCTCACGACGGAAACAGCTTAATCCCACCAGACGGCATTGAGTTTTTTGCGCCATTTTGCTTGCAAGTGTACTGGTTAAACAGGGAATTCCAAAAAAAGGAACCACGACACCACCAGAGGGTTGCGGAACATGATCTGGCAGAATTACACTGAAACCACCTTGTTTGAGGTTTTTGAATAATGCTTTAACGCCATTAGCATCAGTTGGAACTAGTGTCGCGTTTAACCGTTGACGAGCATGTAAAGCAAAAGCATTAAATCCTGAGTCTTTCATGGGTTTATACATAATGGTAGGAATACCATATTGGTGTACCCATGCATTCATCATTTCCCATGTACCGAGATGAGGGGTAATAATTAAAGCACCTCGGGGATCATTTAATGCATTTGTTAGTACATCTAAATGATGAACCATCTTTATTTGCTGGATACTCCATTCGGGAGGCATTGCCCAGCATTTCCCAGATTCGATATAACTTAAACATTGCTTCGTTACGCTTTCTTTAGCAAGCTTTTCACGCTCACTCTCAGGAATATCTGGATAAGCAAGACTTAGATTTACCCGTGTTTTCCAAAGCATACTTTTATCAGGGTTTTGATTGATAAAGTAGGCAGCCACTTTTGCAATACTACGCAAAAATGTTAGAGGGAGAATACGAAGTAAAGTACTGTAAAATGACATCGCAATTAATCTTGCTTATCTGTATTGCCTTTGAGCACCATATAAATTAGTGCTACAAAAATCAATAACGCACCTACAAGACTACTGACGCAGAAATATAAAATACGTTGATTGGTGGTCATATTGAAAAGTTCATTTGCCAAGATGTAACGCATAAAAAACCATTGAGCAAGTGAAAACACAATAATCACAATTGTGTGTCGACGTACATCAGGACGCATTGCCATAAGACTGACCTCTCAATAAAAAAGCAGCTTATTATGCCATTACGCTGCATGATCGCAAAGTAAAACCATGTAATATAAAAAAACCCTGCATTAAGCAGGGTCTTATTCAGCAATCAATTGAAAAAATTACTTTTCTTCAGCTTTTGCTTTTTCGCGTAAACGAATACCAAGGTCACGTAATTGATTCGCTTCAACAGGCGCTGGTGCTTGAGTTAATGGACATTCAGCAGTCTTAGTTTTCGGGAATGCAATCACATCACGAATAGAAGAAGCACCTGTCATGAGCATGATCAAGCGGTCAAGACCAAATGCCAAACCACCGTGTGGAGGCGCACCATAACGTAATGCATTCAATAAGAAGCTGAATTTTTCTTCTGCTTCTTCTTCACCAATACCTAAAGCTTCAAAAATCGCTTTTTGCATCTCTAAGGTATAAATACGCAGTGATCCACCACCGATCTCAGTACCATTGAGTACCATATCGTATGCAACAGACAACGCTGCACCTGGATTGCTCTTCACTTCTTCAACACTTGATTTTGGTAGTGTGAATGGGTGATGCACAGAAGTCCATTTGCCATCATCTGTTTCTTCGAACATTGGGAAATCAACAACCCAAAGTGGTGCCCACTCGCAAGTTGAAAGATTCAAGTCATGACCGATTTTCACACGAAGTGCGCCCATCGCATCATTTACAACTTTTGCTTTATCCGCACCGAAGAATACGATGTCGCCATTTTCAGCACCAACACGTTTTAATAAATCGAGTACGATTGGTTCGATGAATTTAACGATTGGAGATTGAAGACCTTCGATGCCTTTCTCAAGTTCATTGACTTTGATGTAAGCCAAGCCTTTAGCACCGTAGATGCCTACGAATTTGGTGTATTCGTCAATCGCACTACGTGGTAATGAACCAGCACCTGGTACACGTAAAGCGACAATACGACCTTTAGGATCTTTTGCAGGACCTGCGAAAACTTTGAACTCAACGTCTTGCATTAAGTCTGCAACGTCAACCAATTTCAATGGAATACGCATATCTGGTTTATCAGAAGCATAATCACGCATTGCGTCGGCATAAGTCATACGTTCGAATTTATCGAATTTTACATTCAATAATTCGTTGAACATTTTAACTGTTAAGCCTTCCATTAAATCCATGATGTCATCGTCACTCATGAACGATGTTTCAACGTCGATTTGGGTAAATTCAGGCTGACGATCTGCACGTAGATCTTCGTCACGGAAACATTTCGCGATTTGGTAATAACGATCGATACCACCGACCATCAACAACTGTTTGAACAATTGTGGTGATTGTGGAAGCGCGTAAAAGCTACCATTTGAAACACGACTTGGGACTAAATAGTCACGTGCGCCCTCAGGAGTTGCACGAGTCAAGATCGGTGTTTCAACATCGAGGAAACCGTGATCTTCAAAGTAGTTACGAATCAAGTTTGTAACTTTAGAACGGAAGCGTAAGCGATCTAACATTTCTGGACGACGAATGTCCAAGAAACGGTATTTCAAACGAATTTCTTCAGAAATATTGGTGTTTTCGTCATTCAATGGGAATGGAGGTGTTTCAGAAGCAGCTAAAACTTCGATTTCTTTTGCCAAAACTTCGATTTGACCACTCACCATGTTGGCATTTTCAGTACCTTCATAGCGACGACGTACACGACCTGTAATTTTTAACACAAATTCAGAGCGTGCTTTATCCGCAGTTGAGAAAGCTTCTGGTGTATCAGGATCAATGACGACTTGAACTAAACCATCACGGTCACGCATATCAAGGAAAATTACACCACCATGGTCACGGCGACGATGAACCCATCCGCATAAAGTCACTGTTTGATCGATTTGGGCTTCAGTTAAAGAGCCACAGTAATGAGTGCGCATCATATTGAATTATTTATCCAAACTATATTGGCTAGAAGGTGAATGCGTAAACAGCGCATCACCAATGAAGGGGAGATTATGCCTTGTTGAACATATTGTCTCAAGTCTTAATCATTTCAACAGAATTTTAAAGCGACGCTTTTTTAAAAAAATGATCTTGTTTGACCTTTTCGATCAAATAATAGTAGCAACAGACATGCCGCTGTAAAAACACAAAGTGCTGTTTGAGTAAATTCGTTAATTGATTTACCAATAAAAAAATACCGTTCGGTGTACCAGAGTTCTGATGAAATATGACGACTATAGTCCCAAATCGACAAAAATCCAGCAACTGTTGAAATGATTAAGCTTGTCGTGATAAATCCTTTAATCTTAATCGGTACAGGTTGAGCTAGTTTATGTTTGATGTAATAGCGTTTGCACATCCATAAGATAAAAGGTAAGGCGAGAATAGATGAAGCAATCTGCAAAATAAAATGTAATGGATAATGCAAACCAAAGAGAGAAATATCTTGTGCGAGTAAATCTTTAAAAGCGAAGGTTCGAAAGTCCAGATGGGTTAATCCATCCCAGATTAAATGTGTCGCTGTACCCAAAATAATCGCAAAGCAATTCATAAGAATAAAGCCCACAGCATCATCAAAATTGCTGATCTTTATGGGGTCTTTTATACCCAGAAAGCGATAACTGACAGGTCGATAAATGAGATACCACAAGAGACAAAAGAATAATCCAATCGGAAGATTGGGGAGTAATATGCCAGACCACTGATGTGTTAATGCAATTGTTTCTTGAGTAAATAAACGATGCAGGTCTGGGGTCATACAGCCGATTGCAAGCGCTGCGACAGGCAAATGACCTTTACTCAATTTTGATAGAGGTGGTGCAAGAACAGCGTGAGAAAGAGTAAATGGCATATTCTTGGAGCGTTATAAACATTGAATAATGGATCCGCAGTGTAGCAAATGTTTTTTGTGGTTATGTTTTTTATTGCAAAATAAATGAAATGTTATAATATAACAAAATATATTTAAGCTGATCTGAGACACGGCATGTCATTTTCTAAAAATATTTTGACTTTATCTATTTTAGCAATAGCCAGTACTACCACCTTTGCAGAAGAGGAAGCAAAGGTTCAACAACTTGCTACGATTGAAATTAAAGCGCACCCTTTAGAGCGAAATGCAGCCGATTTTGCTGTCGCAGATCATGTGGTTGAGCAAAAAGAGTTAACTGAAAAAAGTGTAACATTAGGTGATGCCTTAGCTGGTGAGATGGGGATACATACCAATCAGTTTGGCGCAGGTTCAAGTCGTCCAGTGATTCGAGGACAAGATGGTGCTCGAGTCAAAGTGTTGCAAAATGCCTCTGAAAATATTGATGTTTCAACCTTATCGCCTGACCATGCGGTCACGGTTGATCCATTATTAGCAAAGAAAATAGAAGTTATTCAAGGACCATCTACTTTACTGTACGGTGCTGGTACTGTAGGTGGTTTGGTCAATGTCACAGACAGCAAAATTCCGACACAGATGCCAGAAAATGGTTATGAGGGGAATGTTGGACTCCGTTATAACACGGGTAGTGATGAAAAATTAGCAAGCGCGGGTGTTACCGTTGGTTTAGGTGATCAAGTTGCATTACGTGTTGAGGGCTTAAAGCGTGAAGCCAATGATTATATTGCACCTGATTATTTCCATGAAGGCGAAAAAGAACGTCGAGTCGATAATACTTTTGCCAAAGGCCAGACCGTAAATGTCGGTTTGTCATGGATTTATGATCGTGGCTTTACGGGTATTTCATATAGCAATCGTCAGGATCAATACGGCTTGCCAGGACATAGCCATGAATATGAAAGCTGCCATTTACATGGTCTGAGTTTACATTGTGGTGATCACGATCCAACTGATGGGCATGATCATGACCATGAAGAACATGCACACGATGCAGGCCCGTGGGTTGACCTGAAATCTGAACGTTATGACTTGCGTACCGAACTGGATGATCCATTTGCAGGCTTTAAAAAATTACGCGCACAAGCGAGTTATACAGATTATCAACAAGATGAGATCGAAGAAGAGACCATCGCGACTCGTTTTAAAAATAAAGGTTATGATGGACGCTTAGAGTTAGTACATAACCCGCTGGGTGCATGGGAAGGGGTCATTGGTACACAATATGGGCAACAAAAATTAAAACTTACAGGTGAAGAAGCCTTTTTAGCGCCAAATACCACTAAAAAATGGAGTGTGTTCGCATTAGAACATGCACAACTTAATGATGTTCATGTTGAATTAGCTGCTCGCGCAGAACAGCAAAAAATTAATATTGATGATGCAACGAAAAAAGATTTCGACGGTTCGGCTTTTTCTGTTTCTGGTGCCGCCAATTGGGAGTTTGCACCAAACTACAAACTCTCGTTTGTTACTTCGCATCAAGAACGTTTACCTTTAGCACAAGAGTTATATGCTAATGGTGGGCATTTCGCCACCAATACCTATGAACTAGGGAATGATCAGCTTAAAAAAGAGCAGTCAAATAATGTCGAACTTGGTTTTCATTACGATGATAACAAGTTCGATTACCATGTACATGTCTACCATAACTGGTTTGACGACTACATCTATGCCCAAACTTTAGGTCGTTATAAAGATTTCCGTTTGGTTCAGTATGCGCAAGATAAAGCCAAGTTCTACGGTGCTGAAGTGGAAGTGGTTTATCAACTCTCTTCAATTTATAAACTCAGTGCATTTGGTGATTATGTTCGTGGCAAGATCGATAATGAAAATGCACCACGTGTACCCGCAGGTCGTTTGGGTACAAAAGTGAATGCAGACTTTGGTGATGGTTTTAGCGGTTCAGTTGAGTATTATCATGTATTCCAACAAGATAAGATCGCAGCTTATGAAACCGATACACAAAGTTATAATATGTTAAATTTGGGTGTGGCGTATTCAGGTAATTATGGCAATGTCGGTGATTACCGTGTATTCCTAAATGCTAATAATTTGTTGGATAATCAGGTTTATCAACATGCATCATTCTTATCAACCATTCCACAAGTTGGACGTAATTTTAGCGTTGGTGTGAACTTTAGTTTCTAATTTGTCACTCAAATCTTATTGAAAAATCAAAGTATAAGCTCTAGCCTTAGTCCATTAGGCTAGGGCTTTTTCTGTTTATATGCGCATCTTCCAAAGAATTCATCAAAAATTAAACTGGTCAGGTCGACGTTACATGGCAGTCATATTGAGTATTTTTGCGATTGGGTATATTGCTTCGGCAATTTATCACACTGTAAAACCACTCCCAAAAGGACTGGATTTTACGGGACAACTTCGTCATGCCAATGTGAAATTTTTAGCGGATCAAACTTATATTGATATACAAGGTCAGCAACAAGTTGATCAGCATATTTTCAAAGAAGTATTCCAACTGATTGATCAAGCACAAACCACGATCGTGCTAGATATGTTTCTATTTAATCAGGAAGTTGGTGAATCAAAGGTAAAGCAATTTTCATTGATGCAACAACTCACTGATGCGTTAATTCTGAAACGTAAACTTTACCCCGCAATTCAAATCGTTGTGATTACAGATCCAATTAACTCGGTTTATGGTGGAATAACGCCTCAACACTATCGTCAGCTTCGTCAAGCAGGCGTAGATGTGATAGAAACAGATTTAAAACCTTTGCGTGCTTCAAATCCATTGTGGTCGGGTTTTTGGTATATCTGTTGTCAAAATTTAGGCAATAATCCTGAAGGTGGTTGGTTAAGTAATCCCTTTGGGAAGGATAAAGTGACCTTACGTAGTTATTTAGAATTGTTAAATTTTAAAGCCAATCACCGTAAAACCTTAGTGGTCGATACGGCTCAAGGCTGGAAGAGTTTAGTGACCTCAGCCAATCCACATGATGGCAGCTCACATCATAGTAATGTCGCACTGGTCGTGGATGGCCCAACCGCGATTGATGTATTACAAACTGAGCAAACCGTCGCGAATATGTCACAAGGTTCAAGCCCTTTTGTGATTATGGGTGGGCTGGTGGAAGATAAGCGCTTGCCACAGGTGCAGCTACTGACTGAAAAAGCCATTTATGATGCGGTGTTGAAGATGATTCAATCTGCAAAAAGTGAAGAGCATTTGGACATGGCTATATTCTATCTGTCTGAGCGAAATATTATTGAGGCGTTAAAACAGGCTAAACAGCGTGGTGTAAATATCCGTATCATGCTTGATCCAAATAAAGATGCATTTGGTCGTCAAAAGAATGGTATTCCAAATCGCCCAGTGGCTTCAGAACTGAATGCTGTAGGCATTCCAATTCGTTGGTGTGATACCCATGGTGAACAATGCCATAGTAAAATGCTACTCAAATATAACGCTCAGCAAGCTGAGATTATTTTAGGTTCAGCGAACTTCACGGCACGAAATCTTAAAAACTATAATCTTGAGACAGACATGCGCGTTTTAGGTTCAGCACAAGCACAGGTCTTTAAAGATGCAGGACAGTATTTTGATGCTGCTTGGAGTAATGCGAATGGTCGTCAGATCACGGTTGATTATGCAAAATATGCTGATGAATCAAAAGTGAAATACTGGCTCTATCGTTTTATGGAGTGGTCGGGCTTATCGACTTTCTAAAAGAAAGAGGCTTTAAGCCTCTTTTTTTATTGCGGATTGGGTGGAATTAATTGATCTAGGTCCTTATCAGCCAATTGATCTAATTCACTTAAATCCATTTTGATTTTCCACTGGCTTTCATCTTCCACAGGCGTTGGAAGTCGTGCTTCCAGCCAGTCACACACTACATCAGGACTAAACTCAGCATGATTACACTGGATTACCCAAGCCAGAAAATCTTTGGCTTCACCATTCATGTAGGGTGGCGGTGAAACAGGAAAGAACTGGGTTGGCAGGCGTTCATTGGTGGATAAATAATTCAGTACATGCCCAAGTTCCTGAACGGTTTGCCATGCCAAAGGATGCTCAACATCAATATTGAACTTAAACCACCATGCATGTTGACCATCTGTGCCATGTGCAACGATGCGAGCTTCCTGCACACTTGGAACTTTACAGAAAAATTGATAGAGACGATCAAAATTCATTTCAGACACTGACATTGCCCCAAAACTGAAAAATGGATTCTAGCATATTCTTAATCTGAGCAAGAAAATCCCTCCTTATTTCATCCTTGATTTGCCCTGAATGGTATCGAATGGTAACAGTCATTGCTGGTTTTTTACTCTAAAATAGAAATTAGGATTTGATGATGGGAGAGGGTAATGTTGCGATCTAAATACGATGTTTATGCTTTTATCACTGTGTTGAGCTGTCTCCCCGTAATGGTCTACGCCGATAATGCCTGGAGCGGCTATAGTGGGGTGGAGCGCCGTTCCTCGCATCAGGCTTCGCCATCTTATCAGCAGCCTGCACAAGACCCATTTGCCTTTTCAAATCAGCGCTATACCCCCACTGCGCCACCAAAAGGCTATTATTATCAGCCCTATCAAAATAATAACCACTCTTACCCCAACCATCGACCAAGCGTTCGGATTGAATACTATCCAGAAACACAATATGAGGGTAGTTATCGCCGTGAGTCTTTCGTGGTGGGGAATGAGCTGCCTGATGCGTTCCGTAGTGAGCGTTATGTGGTTCGAGATTGGGATTCATATTCATTGCGTGAACCACCAAGAGGTAGGCACTGGGTGATGGTCGATGGTCGTTATCTTTTGGTGACTGATGATAATTTCACCATTGAAATTATTCGCTGATTTTAAATGTTTTTTTGAATTTTATTCAAAATTTAAATCTCCATAATTTCTTGGTTTTCATTACAAAGTTTTGCAATGTCGCTGGATTTGTTCATGGTTTCTCCTTGAGTTTCTCTTAATCTGGATTCAGGTCAAACAGAGGATCAAACAATGAAAAAGACAGCAATATTACTTGTATCAACCTTAATGCTTGGTGTTTCTGCATCTGCGATGGCAGATTCCAATCGTTGGAACAATCATCACGATCATAAAGATCGTTACGATCATCGCTATGACCGCCATGATCATCGTGAAGCCCGCTGGTCAAATGGTGATCGTGGTAACCACTATGGTCAACGCATAAATCTTAAACGTGGTGAACGTTTACCTTCAGAGTTCCGTAGCAACCGATATATGATTTCCAACTATCGTATGCACCGTTTATATGAACCACCACGTGGTTATCACTGGATGCAGGTACAGGGCAAATATGTATTGGTTGATTCGAAATATCGTGTGTTCCGAGTTGCATAAAATACCTAAGAAAAAGCAGGCGAAATGCCTGCTTTTTTTATTTATGCAAGTTCGTCATCTTGTGGTCGTGGTGTCTTATTTGCAGGAAGTTGTTGTTCATGATCTTTACCACGAATCACCGATGGATAGTTCCACGAAGCAAAACGCACCACTAAAATGGCTAGGGCGAGGATTAAAATAGAACCCGTAATAATCACCTGATCCATTGAGGCTTTATGATTATGTTGAATATCTGCAATCAAGAGGCGAGTAAGTGCAGTGATTGCCACATAAATCAAAAAACGCACGGGCATGTGATTGGTCTTGAAATAAATCCCAACCATCGCGCCCAGTTCAAGATAGATAAATAACAGCAGAATATCGTCAATGCTTGCGTATTGCTTAACGGTCAAAATTTCAATCACCGTGTGCACGGCTGACCATGCGATCATACAGCCGATAATAAACAGCGCCAGATAATGAAATGCTTCAACTGCATAGTGACCTAAACGGTCGAATAGACGTTGCAGGTCTTCAAGTTTCTCTTTTGAACTAGACATGGAAATTTAATGTACTCAACATGATCATGAAAATGGGTGCAATTTTTATGCTGATTTTATTATAGCCATAAAAAAACTGCCTAAACCAAATGTTTTAGGCAGTTTTTAAAACCGAACTAGAATTAAGCTTGGTTTGTGAAGTAATCTTCGCTGAAGTTCATGATTAAGTCAGAACCTGCTTTGATCTTCGCAAGGCGAGAATCAAGTTCTGGCAAAATACGGTCAACAAAGTACTGTGCCAAAGCAAGTTTGTTTTGGTAGAAATCACCAGACTTATCTTTTGCAGCAGCAGCAATCTTAGCAAACATATAAGCAAAGCTAAGTAGACCAACTGCGCTTAAGTAATCTACTGCAGCAGCATTCGGGAAGTCTACATTTTCAGCAGCTTGCTCAATGATGAATTGAGTGATTGCTTCAATTTCAGTTGCAGCATCTAAAGTTGCATCTTTAATGAAGTTTAAGTCAGTGTCTAATGAATTAGCAAAATCACGGATTTCAGCAATATATTCAGCAATGAACGCACCGCCACACTTAATAGTTTTACGACCAATCAAGTCTTGAGATTGAACGCCGTTTGTTCCTTCGTAAATTTGAGAAATACGAAGATCACGGATGCACTGTTCCATACCCCATTCACGAATATAACCGTGGCCACCAAATACCATTTGCGCATCTAAAGTTGCTTGGAATGCAGTATCTGTGAGGTAAGCTTTTGCAATTGGTGTTAACAGCGCAACACGGTCATTGGCTTTCTTCACTGCTTCTGCATCAGTAGAGAATTTAGTGATATCAAGCTGTTGACCTACATATACTGCAAATGCACGAGATGCTTCATTATTTGCACGTACATTCAATAACATACGACGAACATCACCGTGAACTAAGATGCTATCCGCAGGTTTACTTGGAGATTTAACACCAGAAGCACTACGACCTTGTAAACGATCAGTCGCATATTGAGCTGCATTTTGGTAAGCAAATTCAGAAGCACCAAGACCTTGGATACCCATTGATAAACGTTCATAGTTCATCATCACGAACATTGCTGCAAGACCTTCGTTTTCTTTACCAACGAGATAACCTTTTGCAGCATCAAAATTCATCACGCAAGTTGCAGATGCCTTGATCCCCATTTTATGTTCTATTGAGCCAGGACCAACAGGGTTACGCTCACCTAAAGAACCATCTGCATTTACAATGTATTTCGGTACGATGAATAAAGAAATACCACGTGAACCCGCTGGTGCATCAGGTGTTTTTGCAAGAACTAAGTGAATGATGTTTTCAGCGAGGTCGTGATCACCACCTGTGATGAAGATCTTAGTACCTGTAATGTTATACGTACCATCTTCGTTGCGTTCAGCTTTAGTTTTAATGATCCCTAAATCTGTACCTGCATGCGGTTCAGTTAAGCACATGGTGCCTGACCATTCGCCAGAGTAGATTTTAGGTAAATACGTTTCTTTCTGTTCTTGTGATGCATAACTGCTTAACGCCATGCCTGCACCCACAGACAGTAGTGGATACAACAAGAATGATGGGTTGGTGGCAAAGAGCATTTCATCTGACAATACTGTCAGCATTTTTGGCATGCCTTGACCGCCCCATTCCTCATCAGCACCTAGGCCAATCCAACCACCTTCAGCGTATTGACGGAATGCTTCTTTAAATCCTTCTGGTGTGAATACTTCACCGTTAACCCAACGTGCACCTTCTTCATCACCAGTACGGTTTAATGGATGCGTCACGTTTTGGGCAAACTTTGCCATTTCTTCTAAAATTGCTTCGGCGGTTGCAGCATCTACATGAGCAAGATTCTCATTAGACTGCCAGAATTGTTCTGCTTTAAATACATCATTTAAGATGAATTTCATGTCTGCTAAAGGTGCATTGTAAATTGGCATAATCATTCCTTTTTACGCACATGTCATGTGCAAAGTGATCAAATAAAACGAACAAATAAATTGAATAATGTAAATTTAGCATTGATTAAACAAAAAAAGGACGGTCAAAACTGACCAGTCCTTTTTCTGTGATGAACGTTGCATCTCACTCTAATCTATGATTAGAACGCGAAGTGTTCCGCATCAAGTTCAAACAATGGCGCAACACCAGTTGAAAGTACATCTACATGTGAGCGAACACGTGGCAGGATCTTCTTGAAGTAGAAGCGAGCAGTCGTTACTTTTGCATTGTAGAAGTCAACGTCAGTGGTGCCTTCAGCTAGTTTCTCCTGAGCAACCAATGCCATACGAGCCCATAGGTAAGCAAGCGTTACATAGCCAGAGAAATACATGTAATCAACTGCAGCTGCACCAACTTCATCAGGGTTTTGCATTGCGCGCATACCGATTTGCATCGTGATATCGCCCCATTCTTTGTTTGCAGCAGCCAATGGTGCAAGGAATTCTTGCATTGCTGCGTTGTCTTTGTTTGCTTCAACAAATTTATGGATGATCTTAGTGAAGTCTTTTAACATTGCACCTTGAGTTTGCAATACTTTACGACCTAACAAGTCAAGTGCTTGGATTTCAGTAGTACCTTCGTATAAGCAAGCAATACGTGTATCACGTACGATTTGCTCCATACCGTGCTCAGAAATAAAGCCATGGCCACCAAAGATTTGAACCCCATGATTTGCAGATTCGTAACCAGTTTCAGTTAAGAATGCTTTTGCAATTGGCGTCAATAAAGACAAGATGTTGTCAGAGAATTTACGATCTTCTTCAGTTGCACCTTGTTCAACGATATCTGCGTGTAGAGACAACAGATACACTAGTGCGCGACCACCTTCTGCAAATGCTTTCTGGGTCAACAGCATGTTACGTACCGCAGGATGCACAATGATTGGATCTGCTTCTTTTTCAGGCGCTTTAGGACCAGAAAGTGAACGCATTGCTAAACGATCTTTCGCATATGCTAAAGCACCTTGGAAAGAACCTTCAGATGCAGCAAGACCTTGAACGGCTGTACCAATACGTGCAGTGTTCATGAATGTGAACATGCAGTTTAGGCCGCGGTTTTCTGGTCCGATCAAGTAACCTTTTGCTTTATCAAAGTTGATCACACAAGTTGCGTTACCATGGATACCCATTTTGTGTTCGATCGAACCACAACGTACAGCATTGCGCTCGCCAACTGAACCGTCAGCATTGACATGGAACTTAGGTACGATAAACAGCGAGATACCTTTAGTGCCTTTAGGTGCTCCTGGTAAACGTGCAAGAACAATATGGACAATGTTCTCTGCCATGTCATGTTCACCAGCAGAGATAAAGATTTTCTCGCCAGAGATTGCATAGCTGCCGTCTGCTTGTGGTTCAGCTTTGGTGCGGATAATACCCAAGTCAGAACCTGCATGTGATTCAGTAAGACACATGGTACCTGTCCAAACACCAGATACTAGGTTGGGTAAATAAGTTGCTTTTTGTTCATCTGAACCGTGATGTTCTAAAGTACGTACCGCACCATGAGAAAGACCAGGGTACATACCCCAAGACCAGTTGGCAGTACCTACCATTTCAGAAATCACGTTTCCTAGAGAAACAGGTAGACCTTGACCGCCATATTGCTCTTCAGCAGAAAGAGATGGGAAACCAAGTTCGATATATTTTTGATACGCTTCTTTAAAGCCTGTAGGTGTTGTAACAACACCGTCATTCCAAGTACAACCTTCACGATCGCCTGATTGGTTGATAGGAGAAAGTTCATTCTCACAGAAATCAGCTGCTGCTTCTAAATATTGATCAACCAATTCGCGGCTTACGGTGCCTTGAAATGCAGGAAGTTTTGCGTAATGTGCTTCAGCATTTAATAATTCGTGCAATACGAACTGCATATCACGTAAGGGTGCTTTGTATTGTGGCATAGCATTTTCCTCAATACTGGTTAAACCAGAGTTATAATCTTAGTCAATGATAAATGTGCCTAATGGCAGCATTTTGTACCGCTAATCGTGCAGCAAGTCATCGTTCGGTACAAGCTTTAACAGGGCATTTCTTAGTGACTGTAAAGTCAAAGATAATGCTTAAATTATTTTAAAGCGTATTGATTGTAGGCAGTTTGCGTTGAATTCGCTCGTAATAATATGCAAAAAATCGTAAGCAGCTGTGTAATTAAAAATAATTGACTCTGCAAATAAATTAAAAGGCGCTTGAGGCGCCTTGATAACGAAATAATATTATGTTCTTACATAGGCTTAACGTTTGAATTGCGATTTCTCAGGCGTAAAGCGAACGTCACAAGTACCTTTAATTACACGATTATTCCACTGAACATTCACACGCTCACCGATGCGTTTACCCTGACAGGCTTTCTCGATCTGTGCTCTCTGTAATCGATGTTCTTCACGCATTTGTTCTCGTCGTTCTTCACGATGTTCGCGCTTAGCTTGCCATTCTGCACGTTGTTCTGGGGTTAGTGGTTGACGTTGCATTTCGTGGCGGTGGCGGTCATGATTCATTGCTTGTTCTGAAGGTGTTACTTGGCAGGCAGCCAAACCTAAAACAGAACCGAGAAGAGTTGTCATTAATACAATTTTTGTCTTGTTCATTATTTTATCCTGCGTAGTCAGTTAAGATTCGATTGTTAAAGATTAGATAATAAAGATGAAGAAAGAATGGAGAGTTTTTTTGAACCATGTTGGTTACAATCCATAAATAGAACACTATTGAGATTTCGCTTTTGAATGTTCGTCGCATGCCTTTAGCCATACGTTTATTTTTAACGGTATTACTGACTACCTTAGTGATTGCAACAATCAGTTTAGGGGTATTGCATTGGACCATGCAAAAGAACTTCGCACGTTATGTTGCTGATGTGGAAATGCAAAAATTAGATCGTTTGATTGCGAATTTAGGTAATGTTTATACGGTTTATCATGACTGGGGGAATGCCATTCAGGCGCAGATTTTACAAATTGAAGGGAACGCAGCACCTGATGATTATGATCGCTTGTCTCAGTGGTGGTTGCGCCGTCAGTATGATATTGCCTTACAACAACGTTATTTTAATGACCATACCTTATTAACGCTTTCCCCCACTTTAGCTCAAAACAACACCGAATTAAAAAATCGTCAGATTTTTAATGATGAAGAATTAAAGATTCTTAAACAAAATTTACCATCAGAATATCAACCCTTTGAAGGCTTACGTTTTCCTTTGAGCCCGAGCCAATTTCGGTTAAAGAAAGATGCGAAAGATGACAAGCAAGAGACTAAATCTAGTTCATCATCTGAACATGTTAAAAAGCGTTTTGTGTCAATTCCAGATCGTTTAGGTTTAAGTTCAAGACTGTCTTTATATGATGAAAAACACCAATTTATTGTGGGCGAACCTGCAACTGATCAAATAGCCTACCGTCCAATTATGGTCGATCAAAAAGTTGTTGGTTATCTCGGCTTAAAACCCGTATTGGATCAGGATGATGCATCAAGTATCAATTTCTTTAGTAATCAAAAGCGTTATTTACTTTTAGTTTATGCCTTAACCGTGCTTTCTAGTCTGGTGGCGGCATTATTGATGGCAACTTATTTTAAAAAGCCAATTCAACGTTTGCTCAATGCGACGTTGGAATTAACGCGTGGAAATTACCAACATCAGGTTGTGATTAAGCGAAATGATGAATTGGGAGATTTATCGAATCAACTGAATCATTTGGCTGATATTTTGCATCAGCATGAAGAGTCTCGCCGTCAATGGGTCGCAGATACTTCTCACGAATTAAAAACGCCTTTGGCTGTGTTACAAGCACAGATTGAAGCGATGCAGGATGGAATTCGTAAAGCAACACCCGAGCATCTTGATGCAATGATGCGTCAAGTGAGTAGTTTAAAGAAGCTAACACAAGATTTGGCGGATTTAGCACAGGCAGATGCGCAGCAGTTAAAATGCTATTTTGCTGAAGTCAATCCATGGGATGTCGTACTGCAAGAAGTTGAGAATTTTAAACCTACATTTGAACAAAAGCAGTTTGATGTTTCACTCTCAGGCGAAGGAATAAGCCTATCTTTAGATCGAGATCGTTTTAAACAGATCATTGTTAACTTGCTTGGAAATTGTGTACGTTACACAGAACAAGGTGGAAAAATACAGATTCATACTCAACAAAATGAGCATGAATGGATATTGTATGTGGATGATAGCCCATTTGGGGTAAGTGATGAGCAGTTGGCGCGTTTAGGCGAGCGTTTCTATCGTGTGGATGATTCACGCACACGTAGCACTGGCGGAACGGGTTTAGGTTTGGCTTTGTCTTGTAAACTTGCGCAGGCTTTAGGTGGTTCACTTACTTTTAATCATTCACCTTTAGGTGGATTGCGTTGTGTGCTGACTTTCCCAAAATTAATTAAATAACTTTTTTGATCCTCTTTGCTTGAGGACGATGGATAGGATGAAAACCATGAAGCATATTATGTTGGTTGAAGATGAGGTTGAACTAGCGCAGTTGGTTCGTGATTATTTAGAGGCGGCTGGTTTTGAAGTCAGTATGTTTCATGATGGTCAGGATGCTTATACCCAGTTTCAGCAACGTAAACCAAGCTTAATGATTTTGGATTTGATGGTTCCGCGTATGGATGGTTTAACCATTTGCCGTAAAGTACGTGAACAATCTGATTTACCGATTATTATGGTAACTGCGCGTACTGAAGAAATTGATCGTGTTTTAGGCTTAAATATGGGAGCAGATGACTATATTTGTAAACCATTTAGTCCGAAAGAGTTGGTTGCACGTGTACAAGCTGTTTTGCGTCGTTTAGAGCGTAAGGCAGAACCTGATCAAAATGATTTATTTCGTATCGATAAAGCACAGCAACGTATTTGGTATCAACAAAAAGCATTAACTTTAACACCGACTGAATTCCGTTTATTGGAATTATTTTTGGAGCATCTCGGTCAAGTCTATTCACGTGCCCAATTATTAGATCATATTAACCCAGATAGTTTTGATGTGGCAGATCGTGTAATTGACAGTCATATTAAAAATCTTCGTCGGAAAATTACTGAAGCTGCCGAAACAGGTAATCGTCATGAATGGATTCAGGCGGTTTATGGCGTAGGTTATCGTTTTGAATATCCTGATGAGTAAGTAGTTTTACTTTATCCTGTGGATAACCACAACATTATCCACAGAAATTGTGGATAATTTCTGATGAATTCTCAGCAAGGGCGATGTGCTTTATCAACCTATTTTAGATTAACAACATGTCTGAGCCGCGATAGCGGCACTAAGTACATCAAAATTATTCATCATTAAGACGAACAACTTACCATCACCTCAGGCACATCACTTGGTAAAGGTGCAGTATCTTGTTCAGATTCCAAATCAGGCTGTTTTTGATAAGGCTGATTGAGTAGCTTAAATAAACGATCAACTTCACTAAAATCACCACGTTCGGCTAGTTCAATCGCTTTTTGTGCCATGTGGTTGCGTAAAATATAATGAGGATTAGCGCTTTGCATAACTCGATCTAACTCGTCTATATCTTGAGTTTTGCGAATCTCCTGATATTGATGTAGAAAAGCATCAAACTGACGTAGATCTAAGCAATCATCACGGAGTGTTTTATATTCCTTGTTCTGTAGGCGAATAAAACTTTGCGTATAGTCGAGTTGTTCCGTTTGCAAAATTCGCAAGAATGCAAAACTACAATCTAAACTGTCTTTATGAAAATGGGGGAGTCCCATCTTCTCGCAGAGTCCTTGACCATAATGATGTAAAAAGATTGGTTCAAATTGTTCTAAGCAAGTCGCTAAATCTTGTTTGAATTGTTCTTTATGCTCAGGTGTGGCTAACGATATGAGATTGTTTAACCATGTCCACAAATTCCAATGTCCAATACTTGGTTGGTTTTGATAGATATAACGACCTTGGTAATCGGAGTGGTTATTAATCCAGTTTGGTCGAAAGCGTTCCATAAATCCATAAGGACCAAAATCTAAGGTTGAGCCTGTAATATTTAAATTATCGGTATTCATTACACCATGCGCAAAACCGACTAATTGCCATTTGGCGATCATGATTGCTGTACGTTCAATGACAGCTTTAGCGAAACCCAGAACAGGGTTCTCAGCTTCTAGGCATTCTGGATAATGCCATTCGATACACTTTTGCGTAAATTCAGTTAAAAGTTCAGGTGCATATTGATTGATCCACTCAAAATGACCGAAACGGATATGACAGTCTGAGGTGCGTAACAACATTGCACCAAGTTCAAGAGTTTCACGTTGTACACCTTGTGTCGATGTGGTGAAACCAACGGCATGACTTGAAGCCACGCCAAGCGCATTCAGTGCATGACCTGCTAGATATTCACGAATCACTGAGCGCAGTACCGCACGGCCGTCACCCATACGAGAGTAGGGGGTGGAACCAGCACCCTTGAGGTGTAGATCAATGGTTTGTCCATGTTGATTTAGAATTTGTCCAATCAATAAACCACGCCCATCCCCTAATTGTCCTGCCCATTGACCAAACTGATGTCCTGCATAGACCATGGCCAAAGGGGGAAATTCGGCAAAGGTTTTTTGCCCGCTACAAATCTCAACCCAGTTGGCTTTATCCTCTTCATTCCATTGCAATTCATCCGCTAACGCTTCGTTAAAGTGCCCTGCCTTTGCGCCACGTAAAGGGCTGGGCTGTTGCTGGTGATAAAGCTTTGAATTGAGAGATGAATAGCGAGGATTGAAATGCATAGGTCAATATCATGGCAAGAAGCTGAATGATGACTATAACAAAGATAAGTCTAAAATAGTGAATTGTGATTATGAACTGAGTCTTTAAATAGGCATAAAAAATGGCCTCTAAAGAGACCATTTTATTGAGTATTTTTTATTCTGAAACTGGTGCTTTTTTGATATTACGCACTAAAGTTTCTAGACATTCACGATGGTGTGCAAGGCGATGTTCAAGCAGTTGGAAATCAACTTTAAGTTTATGATCCATTTGATGGATTTTTTCAGCCATTGCCGCTTTTTTTGCTTGTAGCTCTTGCTCTTTCAACTTGGCCCAATCGTTTAGAGTCAATGTAAAAGCTTCATATTCTTGAGCAATACGTTGTTTCATCTGAGCAATATCAGTGTTCACATCGTGACCATAAATTGCGAGGTCTTGTTCAGCATATTTAAACTTCATCGCAAGCTCTGCTTTTTGGATATTAAAGCTTGGAATACGACGTAAGTTTTTCGCTAAGCCTAACTTGGAACTTGTCCAAATTAGCCATTTGGTAGGGTCATATTGCCACCATTTAACACCATTACGGTAATCGTATTGGAAAATATGGTGATAGTTATGATAGCCCTCACCCCAAGTGAGAATCGCTAGGATAAAATTATCACGTGCGGTATTTTCGTCAGTATAAGGGCGTTTACCCCACATATGACATAAAGAGTTAATGAAGAAGGTGACATGATGGCTAAGGAATAAACGAACTAAACCACCCAAAAGTAACACACCCCAGATATCACCAACTAACCAACCGACAGGCAACAAAATACCTGCATGCACAGCAATCACTAAAGGAACATAATATTTATCTTGGAACATGACTAATTTGTCATTTAACAAATCAGGTGCATTTTTATAATTTGGTTCGGCAGCAGGGTAGTTACGTAACATCCAACCCATATGTGCATACCAGAATCCATTATTAATCGAGTATGGATCTTGGTCTACATCGTCAACATGACGGTGATGTGTACGATGACCTGAAGCCCAAAATAAGATACTATTTTGAACTGCAAAAGTACCCATAATCATAAGAATGATTTTTAAAGGTAGAGTTGCTTCATAAGCACGGTGTGCCCATAAGCGATGATAGCCAGCAGTGATACCTAAACTGCTTACACCTAGTAAGACAAACATGCTAATCCATGCGCCCATACTAAAGTCATGATAATAGGTATAAATTGGAATCGAAATGAGCGCAACAACTGGTAAGAATACCAGTGCGAAAATTGCAATCCAATTAATGGGTGCTTTCTTGAGTGGGGCGGAAGTCATATCCGTCAGCGCTCCTAAAAACCTTGTTTACACAAGATATAAAAACCAAACGAGATAGCAAAACCAATCATGACGATATATTGCTATTTTATGCTCGATATTAGCATGCTCAGATTAGATAACACTAGTATTATTCTACAGTTGTACTGAAAGAACAGTAACAGAATTCGTTTGTTGAATTAATCAATAAATTAAAAGGCGAAATAAATCAATGTCAGAACAAATAAGCGTGAAAAATACAATTTATTCTTTGAATAAGTTTTTTCACAAAACTTTAATATTATCTTGTGCTTTGCTACTTACTGCATGCCAAAGTCAACCGACACAGATCACTAAAAATAGCTTACATCCAAAACGTGTAAGTGAATTGCCTCCTATGCAAGTTCGTAAAAGCAACGATGGTATTCAAGAGGTGAATTGGCAAATAACCATGATTCAAAATAAACGTGCTTTATTCTTCAATCAATACCCAAGTTTTATACTGAATTCAGTGACTAAAACCATTTCAGGTCATACGGGCTGCAATAACATTTATGGAAGTTATCAATATGATCTTAGCCAAAGGAAAATGAGTTTTGATGTGAGAGCGCAGCACTTAAGTTGTGATAAAGCATTAGCACAAGAAGCAGATCTGATGGATGCGATGCAGCGGATTGAACGTTTCCAAATTGAAGGGACGAATTTGTATTTATTAGATGCGAAAGGGCAGCGTTTAATTCAGGCGCAATCTAAAAAATAAAATTAGTTGTCGGAATAAATTCCATACTTTTATAAAGTTAGATGTTGCAACATGGTGCTCGGGAAATCAGTGATTAACCCTTGAATGCCCAATTGTTGTAGATGTTTGGCACGTTCAACGTCATTAACTGTCCAGACACTCACAGCAAGTTCGGCTTGCTGTGTAAACTGAATAATTTGATCAGTTGCCAGTTGATCTTTCCAACCAATTTGGTGGCACTCATATTGTTGAGCAAGCTCGATTGCGTATTCCCCAATTGGAATTTCAACCAACAGACCACGTTTAAAATGACTTTGATGTTGTTGTAATGCCGCTAAAATTTTTACATCAAAACTCGTAATTGTGGCAGTTTGTTCAAAGCCGACTAAATCTTGGTGTAATTCTAGAATTAAACGCTCAGCCGCTACTTCATCTGCAACTGCTTTAATTTCAACTTCAATATGTTCAAAATCAGTTAAACAATCCATTACATGGGGCAGGCTAGGTGTGTATTCTTCAAATCCCCAAGCCTGCCATTGATGGCGATGATCAAATTGCTGAGCTTCAGACAAATTACAGTTTTCAACATGCTGTGATTTACCCGTGGTACGAACAAAATCATCATCATGAATCACCACCAATTGGTCATCTTTGAGTTGACGCACATCAAACTCAACTGCACGTACACCTAAATCATGCAAGTAACGGAAGCCTCCTAACGTATTTTCAGGAGCTTCACCACGTGCGCCACGATGACCAATGATTCGCATTTTGATTTACCTTAAAATAATTATGCTTGATCAATACTATCATTAATGTTTTTTTGCCAAAGCACTTCACTACCGCCTTCTGCACGTTGCAAAGCACGTGAGGCAACAAATAACCAGTCGGATAAACGGTTCAAGAGTTGTAATGCAGTAGCTTGAATATTTTGATCACGATTGTGTACTGACATCAAAGTGCGTTCTGCGCGGCGGCATACAGCACGAGCTTGATGTGCATAACTACATGCTAGGCTACCTGAAGGCAAGATAAACTCTTTGAGCATTGGCAGAGATTCATTCATGTGATCAATTTCTTTTTCGAGAAACTCGATACAAATTGGTTGGAGTAAATGATAGTTTGGAATACAAACTTCACCACCTAAATCAAATAACCAATGTTGGATCAAGCTTAAACTTTTATCCCAATCAGGTTTATTTTCAATTTGAGATGCGCTGATTTGTGCTCTTAATACACCAATCGTGGCATTAAGTTCATCTACATCACCTAGCGCATTAATTCGTAAGTCATCTTTAGCGACACGTGAGCCATCCCCAAGTCCTGTTGTGCCTGAATCACCTGTACGTGTATAGATTTTACTTAAACGATGTCCCATGAAGCTGTCCTACAAATAAAAAGGGGATAATGTCGGTCAGAACATTACCCCGAAATTGGAGTTAAGAAAATATTTTTATTGTCTAGATTGCACGATTAATAACGAAGAGTGACACCCACAGAAGCTTGGCGACCACCGTTTACATACCAACCATCACCAAAATTATCAGCAGTTCTGTACTCAACATCACCCATATTCTCAATATTACTGAAAACTTTAATATTAGGGTTGATATTCCAGTACATGTTTAAATCAACGGTTGCATAACCAGGAGCTTTAACTTTATTGGCATTATCTGCATAAATATCTGAGCGTGCGATAATTGAGGCGCTTATTCCATAAATTGAATTTTCAAGTCCAGTCGTTAAAGTGAGGGTCTGTTTAGGCTTATATGCAACTCTCAGATCAGTCTTTTTATCTTTTGAATCAACATAAGCGTATTCTGTGTTTAGGAATAGGTCATCTTTTTTCCATTTAAGACCTAGCTCACCGCCATTGATTTCAGCTTTATCTATGTTGATATACGTTGAGTTCGGGCTTGAGTATTTATAGCTGATTAAATCTTTTATTTCAGTATGGTAAGTAGATAAAAAGGCATTTAGGTTTTGCCCAATTCTTTGATCTACACCAATTTCATAGGAAATACTTTCTTCTGGTTTGAGATCAGGATTACCATAGGTATTTCCATAGGACTTTTCTGAAAAATAATAGAGTTCTGTCAGGGATGGTGCTTTAAAAGCTGATCCGATACTGGCATAAATACTTGTTTCGGGTAATACTTGATAACGAACAGCTCCTTGACCGATTGTATGTGTACCGAATAGTTCATTATCTTCAGTACGAACACCAACCTGAGTATTTAGCTTATCTGTCTTATACTGATGTTGAACATAATAACCGGTAGAATCGATACTTTGTTTTTTATCTTTTACATCATTACTTTTAAAATCTGATTTTAGATAAGTTACACCTGCGAGTAGATTATTCTTAGAGTCTATATTCCAGTTTAAGTTTAGATCACCTTCATTGTTTTCTGTATCAAAGTGGTCTGGATCACTATCTTTTACTTGTTGGTTATCAATAAAGTTTGAATAACGTGCAGATAATGTAAGGTTCTCAGTAACACCATATTGAATGCTTGAATTAATTAGGCGATTCTCAAATATACGCTCTGCATTATTTTTGCTGATCATGTAATTGTAGAATTGACTCAGCCCTTCATTCTGACTGATTGACAGGTCAGTTTTAATATTCTTTTTATTGTCGTAACCTACTTTCGCACTATAACCTTTCTGATCATAAGCGGCTTTTTGATCTTTGCTTTGATTATCTAGAACTCGTGTTCCATCACTTTCTAGACGTTGTCCTCTAATTTGTGTATAAAAACCATCTTGAATAAGGTCAGCTCCCGCAATGGCTTTATAGGTATTATTTTCCCCATAGATACCTGTAATAAAACCGCTATTTTTTGTTGGAGTTGAGGTTATCATTTGAGCCACTCCACCAATTGCCTCTGTTCCATATTGTACAGAGGCTGGACCTTTAAGAATTTCTATCTGTTCAAGATCAGATGAATCAAGAAATGATGGATAAATTGCAGCAAGGTGGTTTTGGCTATTTAGACGAGCGCCATCTTTTAATATGAGAGTGTGATTTGGTCGAGTTCCACGAATTGAGATTTCTGTGATCTGACCTATTCCGCCACTTTGTTTGACAAAAACAGAAGGATCACGCTGAATTAAATCTGATAAGTTGAGAGCAGGATTCTTTTCAATCGTTTTTTGATCAATCACAGTCAGACGTGCAGGCACATCCTTGATTTTTTGTTCAGTACGGGATGCCGTCACCACAATGGTATCAAGCGAGACAGTTTTATCTGTTGACTGATCCTGGGCAAAAGCGACTGAAGAAAACCCCATCGCAATAGCGATAGCGCCAACTAAGCGTGTTGGCTGGAAAGAAATAGACATGTGCGCTCCAGACATTCATTCCTCGTGAATGTTTAAAGTGGATAAGTACAACAAGCAGGTCTTCGGACTTCACTATAATCATCTTGAAAGATGATAGACTGATCACCTTCCCACATCATCAGATGCAGTGGTTTGGCTGCTAAGCTAAGATCAGCATTTCAGTGTTACCGTTGCGAGGACAGTGTTGGAGTTTCACCAACTTCCCTATAAGCAAAGCAATTTGCTTTAGACTTGTTGCAAGATGGTGCAAGTATAGAGTGTTCACGTTTTTTAAACAATTGCATTTGGAAATGAACTTTGACCAAAGTATGTCAAATTGCTTTACAATGTGAGAGTAGTAAATAGTCATCTCAAATTGGACATCAAATGCGTCAAACCCAACTCCGAACTCGCGCCAAGATTTGTGGAATCACGCGGACTCAAGATATTGATGCTGTTGTGCAAGCAGGAGCAGATGCGATTGGATTGGTATTTTTTCCCCCAAGCCCGCGTCATGTCAGTATTGAACAAGCGCAAATTTTGGCAAGCTCAGTACCCGCTTATGTTCAGTTGGTCGGTTTATTTGTAAATGCAAGCGCAGAAGAAATCCAAACAGTGCTTGATTCAGTTCCGTTGGATGTATTACAACTACATGGTGATGAAACACCTGAACAATGCCAACAAATTGCGTTGCATTGCAAACGCCGTTGGTACAAAGCCATTCAGGTTAGACCTGATTTAGACATTTTGACCGAAATTCAACGCTATCAAGCTGTGGGAGCCAGTGCGGTTCTACTTGATGCGTGGCATCCTGATTTAAAAGGTGGAACAGGGCACTGTTTCGATTGGAATAAATTTCCAAAACTTGATATTCCACTAATCTTGGCAGGGGGCTTAACCCCTGAAAATGTGAGTGACGCTATTGATACTACAGCAGCTTTTGCTGTGGATGTCAGCGGAGGCGTAGAGTCCGCTAAAGGTATAAAAGACCAACAACTCATTGAAAAATTTATGCAAGGAGTCCAACGTGGATCAGCAAAACCTTAGTCAACAAAATCAGGCGATTGACTACACCCAGTTTCCAGATGCTCAGGGGCATTTTGGTATTCATGGTGGGCGTTTTGTGTCAGAAACGCTTATGGCTGCACTTGAAGACTTAGAAAGTCTTTATGGTCGTATGAAAAATGATGCTCAGTTTTTAGCAGAGTTTGACCGTGATCTTGCGTTTTACGTTGGTCGTCCAAGTCCACTTTATCATGCTGAACGATGGTCTCAGCACCTCGGCGGTGCGCAAATTTACTTAAAACGTGAAGACCTAAACCATACTGGCTCTCATAAAGTAAATAATACGATTGGTCAGGCTTTATTGGCAAAACTGTCGGGTAAAAAACGTATCATTGCTGAAACAGGTGCTGGTCAACATGGTGTTGCGACCGCAACCATCGCTGCTCGCTTGGGTATGGAGTGCGTGGTGTACATGGGTGCTGAAGATGTAAAACGTCAGGCGATGAATGTCTATCGCATGCGTTTGCTTGGCGCAAAAGTTGTACCAGTGCAAAGCGGATCCAAAACTTTAAAAGATGCATTGAATGAAGCGATGCGCGATTGGGTCACCAATGTTGATACGACTTATTATGTCATTGGTACGGTTGCTGGTCCGCACCCATATCCACAGCTTGTACGTGATTTCCAATCAATCATTGGTCGTGAAGCACGTCAACAGATCCAAGCACAAGCAGGGCGTTTACCTGATGCCTTGGTTGCTTGTGTGGGCGGAGGTTCAAATGCAATGGGCTTGTTCTATCCATTCCTGAATGATCAGGATGTGAAAATGTACGGTGTTGAAGCGGCAGGTTTCGGCATTGAAACAGGCAAACACTCAGCGCCATTGAATGCAGGCCATGTGGGTGTATTACATGGTAACCGTACTTACCTCATGTCGGATGAGCAAGGTCAGATTATTGAAACACATAGTATTTCAGCAGGTTTGGATTATCCAGGTGTTGGTCCAGAGCATAGTTTCTTAAAAGATATGCATCGTGTTGAATATGTTCCAATTAAAGATGATGAAGCCTTACAAGGCTTCCGTGATTTAACACAGATTGAAGGCATCATTCCTGCGCTTGAAAGTTCACATGCGATGGCTTATGTCACTAAGCTTGCCCCAACGATGTCGAAAGACCAAATCATTATTGCAACAGTTTCAGGTCGTGGCGATAAAGACTTAATGACCGTTGCGAAAATTGATGGTATTCCGATGGTCGACTTATAATATCGAATATTTGTATGATAGTATTGTATAAATAGTGTCCCTAGACAACATCGATATTTATGTTGTGACTGGTTGTACATGGACGTATAACACGATAATAATCATACAGGACTGCGGAGGATGAAATACCCTCTACTCAAATATATCAATAAAATTTTTCTTGCAATGCTGGACTGGGATTTGGTTAAAAAATCTCAGGCCATATTGTGGTATGCCAGTTTTACCGGCCTTATCATCTATTTTATGCAAATAAAATATATGTATCATCCTTTGGCAAATACAGGGTTGTTACTTAAACTTCAGTGGTTATATCCCGGTATATTTGTTCTAAATACTTTCTTAATTTTATTTGGCTTTTTTATTAAAAATAAACCAGAAGCACATATTTATTATGTGTTGTTTTTGTCTGTTTATTATCCATGTTCATTGTTGGGTTTACCTATAGGTATTGGACTGTTAAATCTCCTTAATGGGGTGATCTTCATGGGGATTATACTGACTGCATTATTATTATATCCCCGATTTGTGGTTTATTTTGGCCTGATTGTCTATGTTGTCGTATATTACCTTTTATCTGGGCTGACGGTGACTGGGTATCTGGATTATGCGCTGGCCTATAAACCTTATACCTTGTTGCATAAGGATGTTCAAAATACCCAGATTATTTACTCCATGTTTTATACCACCTTATATGCTGCATTCACCATCACCTTGTTTGATATTAGTGTGGAGCGTTGGCGGCGCTATAATTCAAAAATAGAAAAACTCAGTTGTACTGATGAGTTAACAGGGCTGTTGAATCGCCGTGGGGTCAATGAGATTATTGATTTACAGATGCAGCAGGCACAAATTACCCATCGAGAAACATCGTTGATTATGGTGGATATTGATAATTTTAAAAATATTAATGATCAATATGGACATCATCAAGGAGATTTGGTTTTAAAACATGTCGCAAATATACTGCGAAAAAATTTACGAGCCAGTGATGTGATTGGACGTTATGGTGGTGAGGAGTTTGTCATTTTATTACCATTTACTTCTATTGAAAATGCAGTGTTGTTGGCAGAGGTATGTCGTAAAGCATTAGAGCAAACCGCAGTTGAAGTGAAAGAAAATGAAATGCTTTATATCAAGGCGTGTTTTGGGGTAAGTAGTACAGCTTTTAGTGGTTTTGATTATACAGGCTTGTTTGAGCAAGCAGATAAGGCGATGTACCAAGCCAAACGGAATGGTAAAAATCAGGTCAGAACGGCATTTACGTTATAATTGAGTTGGGGAAATCTTGTGAAATTGATACAGAAAAATGGTCAGCCTCGTTATGGGCGTTTTGATCAGATACCTTCACAGATCAATTTGGATGACTATATTTATAAAACGCCTTATGGCCAAGTACTAAAAGGCTGGCGCAAGCAGCTTAAATATAAAAAATTTAAATTCTGTGGTTTACAACATGAGCATTACAGCATTGGTATTGCGATTGTCGATCTATCATGGGCGGGGCATGGCTTTTTCTATGTTTATGATCATCTTTCTAAAAAAGTAATCGAATGGAATGCGATTCAGCCATTAGCGTTGAAAACCCAACTCGATGAACAACCTTTATTTAGTCAAAGCTATTTTAAAAAATCGGCTTATCAATTTGATATGCAACACGCCAATGGTGTGCGTTATATCCAAGTGACCAAACATGGTGAAGTACAACTGAAAGCGCGTATTTTTTGTGCAGGTACGGATGTACTCAGTTTATGTAGCCCAACAGGGATTAATGGTTGGACATATACGCAAAAACAAACCACTTTGGCAGTAGAAGGCTTTTTCATTAGCCCAGATCAACAGCAGATCGAGTTCAATGCGCATAGTCTTGCTGCACTCGATGATACCTGTGGTTTTTTACGACCTGAAACCGCTTGGTTTTGGTTGTCTTGTCAGTTCCGTGATGCAAATGATCGCCGCATTGGCTTGAATCTCGCATCAGGTGTCAATGAAAGTTTTGGTAATGAAAATGCATTGTGGGTTGATGGTCGTTTATATCCACTCACTGATATTTTATTTGAGCAACAAAATGAAAATTGTTGGTCAATTCGTTCTTTGGATGAGCGATTAAATTTGCTCGTTGAAACAGGTTGGTGTCGTTTTGAGAATATTAACCTACGCCTGATTGGTAGTCAGTTTAATCAGTGGCAAGCGAAAGTCTGCGGTACGATTGAACATGAAAATGTTGAACTGGTGATGTTAAATCAAGAATATGGGTTGTTAGAACAGCATTATGCGAAGTGGTGATAATGACAGAAAGAATCCCCTAAATTCAAAGGGGATTCTTTTGATACGTGAATTAAAGCCCTGCTTGCCAAAAAGCTTCACCCGCAGCAATTGGATCATTGGTCTTCGCTAAAGTATCAACCCAAACATCGTACTGACGAATAACAGGATGTTGATTTGGATGGAAATCCTTTTTAAACCAGTCACTATATTGAGATCTTTTTGCAGTCAAAATACCGTTACGACCGAAGAACCACGGTAAACCTTTACGTGCCATATCAAAGCGTTGTCTTAAATTAAAACCATCAGTTTTTAGCATTACATCCGTACGATACAAAGTAAAACCAAACATCATGACGGTGGTAAAGAGCAGTGCAAAACGTCGAGTTGCTTCTGGTACATCACCGACTTGCTTCATCACATCAAAAGCAACATCACGATGTTCCATTTCTTCAATCGCATGCCAAGCGAATAGCGCACGAACAAATGGATCTGCCTCCGCTAAAGTCTCTTTTTTACTATAAAAAGTATCTGCCATTAACGCAGTTAAATGCTCTGCAGCTGCGGTCATGGCAATGTTGTATTGAGCTGAACGGTTTTTTAATTCAAATCTAAAAATCTTTTTCAACCGTGCAGTGAATTGATCTACAGGCATGCCTTGCTCTTTCATGATCTGATTCATTTTGTCATGTGCAATACCATGCTGCGCTTCCTGACGGATAAAATCAGCCACACGTTCTTGCAAGTCAGGATCATTAATTTTGTCACGGAATAAACGCACACATTCAATAAAATAGCGTTCGCCATCAGGGAAGGTTAGGCTTAATGCATCAAACATACGAGTACGAAATGGATCACCACCAAACCAAAAACGTGGTGCCTGATCTAAATGGAAATCTAGTTTTGTTCTAACAACTGGCTCAACTTGATAGGAAACGTGTGCATTCATTTTTTGCTATTCCTTGTCTTTTCTTCATGAACTCAGTATGGAAAAAGTCCGATGAAATGTTTTGACAGTTACAGCCAAGTTTTATACAAATAACGACAGATCAGGATGAGATCGGCATATGTCAGTTAAAATTATTATTGGATACCTGCGATTATTTAATCGTGTTTTACAACAAGAACAAATTGATTTGTCTAAAGTTGTTGCGCCTGAGCTTTGGCAAGCTTTTCATACTTGCTTGCAAAATCCAGATGAGCATGATTTTGATGTCGAACGTTATGCGTTGCTTTTGCAATCTGCACAAGCTTATTTCCCTCGACCGATTACATTAGTATTGGCTGAACATGCCAATTTGCAAGATTTGGGTTTAATGGGTTATTTGGCTTCAACCAGTTTAGATCTGCAACAAGCGTTACAGCTTTTACAACGTTATTATTCTTTGGTTTTTAAACAGACCAATTTAGAACAACTGAATGTTCAGCAGTTTTCTGATTATATTCAAATTGTTTGGGGAGCATCCTATAGTGATTATCGGGAAATGTATGAGCTAAATCTGGCGCTGATCTTTAAAATTTCTCAGTCTATTGTACAAGATGCCCTCATTCCACCACAGATGATTCAATTTGGTTACGCACCACATACAGCTTTATATCATTTTGAAAAATTTTATGGTTGTCCGATCCAAATTCAAGCTGGACAATATGCAATTTGCTTTTCAAATCAAATTTTAAAAGCAAAAAGCATCGCTGCAGACCAACAATTAAACCATGTACTCTCGACTCAAGCTCAGCAATCACTGAATAGCATTGCTTCTTTTGAGATTCAGCAACAACAGTTCCGTCAAAAAATACAAACGCATATTGAACAACGACTTTTACAACAAGAAGAACTACTGCTCAGTTATGTTGCTAAGCGTTTACATTGTTCAGAACGAACATTACAACGCCAACTCAAAACCTATCAGCTTAATTTTCAAAATATTTTAGATCAGTACCGTTTGGAACAAAGTAAACTGTATTTGCAACAGGGCAAATCATTGTCAGAAATTGCGGAACGTTTAAATTATGCTGATCAAAGTGCGTTTGGGCGGGCGTTTAAGCGTTGGACAGGAATTACACCCAAGCAGTTTTTGAAATCTCTTTAACTTTAAAGCAAGCTAAAGAGATTTATGGATTGTTTTTAGCGTGTTTTTAAACGTGGATAATTAAAAACAATTGCTAGGATTGCGCACACTGCAAGAATCCAGCAATAGTAGATATTGCCAATTAGTTCAACTGGCGAGAGTTTGGCAATTGAACAAGCAAGCAGTAATTGAGCACCGTAGGGAATAATCCCTTGGATTACGCAAGAAAAAATATCAAGTAAAGCTGCACTTCGCTTAGGGTCAACACCATATTCTTTCGCTACTTCACGTGCCATATCTCCTGATAAAATAATCGCAACGGTATTATTGGCGACAAATAAATTTGAGAATATGACCAGAAAACTCATGCCTAATTCACCTGCACGCTGTTTGCCAAATTTGAATAGACGTGTAATCGTATAAATACGTTGAATAAGCCATTGCAAACCGCCTTCTTTTTGCATCAGGGTAGACAAACCACCTAGCAACATGGAAAGTAATGCCACCTCAAACATGCCAACAAAGCCATCGTAAATTGAGTTATTGAGTTTTAATAAATCAAATTCAGGTTTTTCAATCAGACCAATCACACCTGACAAAATAACACCAATCATTAATACAGCAAGTACATGCAAGCGTGTAAAGGCAAGAAAAAAAACAGCTAAATAAGGCAAAATAAGCAATAAATCATAAGGTTTTGATGGAATGGAATCTGTTTGGTGACTCATCATTACATAAAGCATTAATGTAATGATTGCGGCAGGAAAGGCAATCCAGACATTCACCCTAAATTTATCTCGAAGTTCAACATTTTGGCTACGTGTGGCAGCGATCGTTGTATCCGAAATCATAGATAAATTATCACCAAACATAGCGCCTCCCACCACTGCACCTATGGCATAGAGAGGTGCTATCTCTGTTGCTTGCGAAAAACCGAATGCAATTGGTGCACAAGCTGCGATGGTGCCCATAGACGTTCCCATGGCTGTTGCAATAAATGCCGCAATAATAAATAACATGGGTAACACAAATTCAGGCGAAATCAGCGAAAGTCCCAATTGTACTGTCGCATCGACACTGCCTATGGCACTGGAGACACTGGCAAAAGCACCTGCCAACATAAATACCATAAACATTAAAATTAAATTTGGATGACTAGCACCTTGTAGGAATTCCTCAATTGCCGTATTGAGTTTCTGTTTATAAAGTAGTAATGCCAGAATAACAGCTGGAATCGCGGCAATAGGTGCTTTGACTTGATAGAATGCAAATTCTGTCCCGATCATTGAATGATAGAGACCACTCCCGAGAAAGATGATCAAAAATACCAATAGTGGTAGCAAAGCAAGGGCATTGCTTTGTACTTTTTCCTGAGTGTGGGAAGACATAAAAATAAAAAGAAAACTTAAAAATTGCGAGTAGTATAAAGGAGCTGAGCTCATTTCTAAAATCAGCCTCGATGAAGCTAAAATTAGGAAGCTTTGATCATTGAGAAAAAGCTGAAAATATAGATAAATGTAGCAGGGCAGTTGTAAGTAGCAACATTCACTGCTGCAATCACGTCAAACTCTGTTCAATGAACAAAAAATAGCGTTACAATGCAGTGTTATTGTATGACTACAAACAACTCCTCAATTTATATAAATCAAGGAAAGCATAATCCTATGTCACGTCTTGCCACTCGTTTTGAACAGCTTAAATCTCAGCACCGTAAAGCGCTTGTTTCTTATGTTATGGCAGGAGATCCGCATCCACAAGTCACGGTTCCATTGCTTCATCAAATGGTTGAAGCAGGCGTTGATGTAGTTGAGTTGGGTTTGCCATTCTCAGACCCAATGGCGGATGGTCCAGTGATTGCCTTAGCTGCTGAACGTGCTTTAGCAGGTGGATCGAGCACACTCGATGCTTTGAATATGGTGAAAGAATTTCGCGAAAAAGATCAAACGACACCCGTTGTTTTAATGGGGTATTTAAATCCTGTTGAAGTGATTGGTTATGAAAAGTTTGTGGCTTATGCGAAAGATTGTGGTGTTGATGGTGTACTTTTGGTGGACTTACCCCCTGAAGAATCAAAGCAATTTGGCGATGTCTTAAAACAAAATGAGATGGATCAAATTTTCTTACTCGCACCAACATCAACTGATAAACGTATTCAGCATGTTGTAAATCAAGCCAGTGGCTTTGTTTACTATGTGTCGTTAAAAGGTGTGACAGGTGCAGCAACACTAGATACCTCTGAAGCAGCAGCTCGTATTGCGAAAATTAAGAGCATGACTAACGTTCCTGTTGGAGTTGGTTTTGGGATTAGTGATGCAGCTTCTGCAAAAGCAATGGGTCAAGTTGCTGATGCCGTAATCGTAGGAAGTGCTTTCGTTAAATCTTTTGCGACATTGCCAGCAGACGAAGCTGTGCAACAGACGCTGAATAAAGTGAAGGAGCTTCGAGCCGCGCTCGATGAGTTAGTATGAGTCAAGAGTTAACAGCAGGGAAGGTTCTGAGCCCATCAACGCCTTGGACAGAGCGTCAAGTGCCTGGTATTCAAGTTGTGAATGAACAACAAACATTCAAAGCAACATTTACGGAACCAACCATTGAATGTCCTGAATGTCATGCCTTAGTAACACGTACGGCAATGTCATTTAATGCCTACGTATGCCCACAATGCGATGAGCATTTGCGTATGCGGGCACGTGATCGTTTGAATTGGTTCTTTGATCAAGTCAATGCAGAGTTAGGTCAAGAATTTAGTGCGAAAGATCCATTGAAGTTTGTGGATAGCAGACCTTATCCAGAGCGTATGCGTGAAGCACAAGATAAAACTGGTGAAACAGAAGCGTTAGTTGTAATGCAAGGTTCATTAAAAGGTTTGGACTTGGTGGCTTGTGCATTTGAGTTCGATTTTATGGGTGGTTCAATGGGGACCGTTGTTGGTGATCGTTTTATCCAAGCGGCAGAACGAGCAATTCAACTACATCAACCGTTAATTTGTTTTGCTGCTTCAGGCGGTGCTCGTATGCAAGAAGGCATGTTGTCTTTAATGCAAATGGCACGCACTTCGGCTGCGATTCAAAAAATGAAAGAAGCTCGTGTTCCATACCTCGTTGTATTGACTCATCCCGTCTATGGAGGTGTAACAGCTTCATTAGCGATGTTAGGTGATGTACATATTGCCGAACCGAAAGCGATGATTGGTTTTGCAGGTAAACGCGTCATTGAACAAACAGTTCGCGAGAAATTGGAAGAACCGTTCCAACGTGCAGAATATTTGCTTGATCATGGTGTGGTCGATCAAATTGTTCATCGTCATGCATTACGTGATACTGTATATCGACTCGTAGCTAAACTGATGAATTTACCTTGAAACTGGACGCACCACATTCTACAGATACATTAACAACATGGCTCGATTATTGGGGCCATGTTCATGTTACAGGCATTGATTTAGGTTTAGAGCGCGTAATTCCCGTTGCTGAAAAACTGGGAGTTATGCAACCTCAAGCAAAAGTTTTTACTGTGGCAGGAACGAATGGTAAAGGCTCAACAACAACGACACTCGCTGCAATTTTAAATGCACAAGGTTATAAAGTTGGTTTATATCAATCACCGCATATTTATCGTTTTAATGAGCGGGTAAAACTTGCTGGGATTGAAGTTGATGATCAAAACTTAGTTGATGCCTTTGTGTTGGTTGACCAAGCCCGCCGAGAATGTGGTTTATCATTGTCCTTTTTTGAAGCAACCACTTTGGCTGCTTTTCTTATTTTTAAACTAAAACAATGTGATGTATGGGTACTTGAGGTTGGCTTAGGTGGTCGTCTGGATGTCGTGAATGTGATTGATCCTGATATTGCCGTGATTACCAATATTGGTTTAGATCATGTCGAATGGTTAGGTGACACGATAGAAAAAATCGCCTTTGAGAAAGCAGGGATTATTCGTCCGAATATTCCAGTGGTATTTGCGGGTCAACAACAATTACCCCAAGCGATTCAAGATAAAGTAGCTGAAACTCAAGCAGATCTATATGCGCTGAATCGAGATTATTTTTATCAACTTAATGACGATGGTCAAACTTGGTCATTTGCATCCTCTGGCACAACGCTAAAACTGCCAATCGGTCAGCTTGCATTCGATAATATTTCGACTGCTGTTGCAGCGGTACTGGTGAGTGGTATTGAGGTCTCTCAGGCAGCGATTGCAACAGGTATTCAGCAAGCACGTTTGCAAGGTCGTTTTGAAATACGGCAAATTCAAGACAAAACAGTGATTTTTGATGCTGGACATAATCCACATGGCGTCGAATTTTTATTGAATCAATTGCGAAAATTCTTAAAATACAATAAACAGTACACAGATGTTGTCGCAGTATTTTCAATGTTGGCAGATAAAGATATCTCGTCTGTCACCGATTTACTAAAAACAACAGTAAAAGATTGGTTTATTGCTAGTTTAAATGTACCTAGAGCAGCCCCATTGCATCAATTACATGATGCATTACAAGGTCAACAGGTATATGAGTACGGTAATATCCAGCAAGCCTTTGAAGATGTGCTGAAGCAAAGTAATAACAATCAGCTGATTTTAGTCTGTGGATCGTTTCATACCTTAGAAGCGGTTTGGGAGTATTTAGAACAATGTCAATGAATAACAAACAACGCTGGATGGGAGGCGTTGTTCTATTGGGTGGAGGTGTTTTATTGGCAGCATTACTCCTTAAAGGTAATGACGAAATAGGGCATGACAAAACGCAAACGGCAATTACACACCCAATTCCTAAAACAGAACCTAAAACTCAAACAGCTCAATCGACCCAAGAAGGTGAAATGGTTTCATTACAACCATTAGCGGTAGATGTTGAGACAGAAAAAAGATTGCTTGAAGAACAACGCCGTTCTCGTGAGAAAGCCGTTGCTGAACAAGAAGCACGTGCAGCTGATTTTCTAAAAATGCAACAAGAAGCTGAAGCTGCTGCTGCGCGTAAAGCAGCCGAAGAATACGCTGCAATTAATGCACGCCGTACAGCCGAACAGGAAAGCTCTGATAACATTCCGCCAGAGCTTGGCGAAGATGATAAAGCTAAGACACAACGAGCAACCGAAGAAAAAAATAAATTAGATGAAAAGAAAAAATTAGAACAGCAAAAAACAGATCAGCAGAAAAATGATACTGATAAAAAGTTAGCGGAAGACAAGCGCAAGGCTGAAGCCGAAAAAAAGTTGGCAGAAGAGAAGCGTAAGGCAGAAGCTGAAAAAAAGGCTGAGGAAGATAAGCGTAAAGCTGACGCTGATAAAAAAGCGTTAGAAGAAAAGCGTAAAGTTGAGGCAGACAAGAAAGTTGCCGAAGATAAACGTAAAGCCGAAGCTGAGAAAAAAGCAGCTGAAGAGAAGCGTAAAGCTGAAGCTGAGAAAAAATCGGCTGACGAGAAAAAGCGTAAAGCTGATGCTGAGAAAAAAGCCGAAGCTGAAAAGGCTCGTGATCTCATGGAAAATGGAGATAAAAAGTGGATGGTACAAGTGGCATTGGCTGCTAACCAAGCCAATGCAGATGCAGTTGTATCTAAATTGCGTGCCAAAGGTTATAAGGTTACAACAAGCCCGACTTCAAAAGGAATTCGTATCATGGTTGGACCATCGAAGGACCGAGATGTTGCAGATGCAGCACGTAAAAAAATTACCTCTGATGAAAGTTTAAATATGAAATCAGCGTGGGTGATTGATTGGGTTCCACTTGATCAGCGATAACAAAAGATAAACGACTAGATCAAAGCTGGAAAGCGTCTGGTTTTGACCTTGTTACAAGTGTTCTATTTCTGCGGGCAGTGAGTACAAGATGAGTAGCGGCTTTAAGATATTAGAACACTTTATATTTTCAGAGGATTCGAGTGTTAGTGCACTTTCTGGCGCGGCTTGTGTGGGGGATGATCTCTACTTGGTTGGAGATGATGTGGGTTTCTTACTCAAAACCGATCGAAAAAATAACATCAATCGTGCGACTAATTTTGAAAAAATTCCATTATTTGAACAGCCTAAGCATACGACACTAACGGTATTTAGTAAAAAAACTAAACCAGACTTTGAAGCGCTTAGCTGTATTCGCTTTGACGGACAACCTCAGTTACTAGTGATGGGTTCAGGTTCTACAGAAAATCGAAAAAAAGCATTATTGTATAATCCAGCTGATCATCAGGTTCATGTTTTACTTGATACCTCGGATTATGATTTCCTAGAACATTGTTTGGCGTTGACTGGTGGCGCTGATCTCAATATAGAAGCAGTTTGTTCAGATCAAAACAATTTATACATTTTTCAACGTGGCAATATCAATCGTTTTCATGGTGTTTTAGTCTTTGATTTAATAAAAATTCAAAATGGAAAATCATTAGAATGTGCGCTCAAAAAATCATTCAATCTGACATTACCAGAGCTTGAAGGGGCAGCAAGTGGTATTTCTGATGCTTATTTTTTTGTGGAGAAAAATCTAATTGTTGCCACTGCTGCGGTTGAGCAAACATTAAATACTTATGATGATGGCGCGGTGCTAGGCAGTTTTATTTTGGTGTTATCGCCTGAGGGAAAAATTTTATATACACATCTGATTCAGGATTCGAAAGGACAAACTCTTGCTATTAAAGTAGAAGGAATTACATGGTTAGAGTCGACATCGGATGGTGAGGTATTTTTATTGGTCACGGATAGCGATGGTGGTGATTCTGAAGTTTTTAAACTATTACTTAGCAACTCTGTTTTTGCCAATTCTTCACGTTAGTCCGTATTTCTTAACTTACCATTCAACTTATAAAATTAGGTTTTTTAAAAGCCCAATAAAAAATGCATAAAACCCAAAAATTAAAGAAACAAATCTTACACGTCTAAGCTCTATCTCTCTAAAAATTGGATTTAATCTAAAACTCATCTCGCAATCTAAATAGATGCTGGATTCGAAAGTTGTTGTTGAATCCATTTTATATTTTCAGGGGTGAAAAGGTGGTCAATATTTTTCCAAATAATATGATAGCCGTATCCTCCTTGTTTCATTTCTTTAACCGCATCTTCAATTGCCCAATGCTCAAAAATAATTCGATACATCGCAATTGTGGCACCAGTTCGATCTGAGCCATGATAGCAATGCACTAGGATTTTCTGGTTTTGTTGTTTAGCAGTTTGAATAACACGCATTGCTTCTAACAAGTCTTTACGATTGATTGCCCAAGTATTGATTGGAATGTGTACCAGATTAAAAGGCTGATCTTTTAAAACTTTGGCATCTTCATTTCTAGCTCTCAAATTGATAATCGTATTAATTTGATGAGCTTCAAGGCTTGGGATCAAATCAATACTCGGCTGTTCGCTACGAAAAACATCTGAACTAATTTGATAAAAATTATGAGTGTTAGAAATAAGAGTTCCCCAATTTTGAGGACGTTGGTCTTTTTCTAAACTCGAATGCTGCATACACCCAGAAACATTAAGCGTTGATAAAAGAACAACAGTGATAAGCGCTTTTTTCATATTATTGATAACGATCAAATTCAACAGGATCATGCGCACAAATTAACTCAATACTCGGTTCATGTTGAGCCAGATATTGTAACTGTTTAAGGTTATGTAACCTTTGTCGATTATCTTCTGCCAATAAACGTTCAGTAAAATCTAAGGCTCTCAATTTGTTTTTTGGATTGAGTTCTAAATGGGTGTAATACGCATCACCACAGAATAAAATCCAGCCTTCAGCTTTTTTAATTGCAATACCACAATGTCCAGCAGTATGACCAATCAATGGAATCATCAATATTTCATCTTGGAAAAAAGGAAGACCTTGAACCCTTTTTAAATTAAACCAAGCTTCACCATTGGTATGTTCAGCAAAATTCCAATGACGATGTTGTTTAAATTGTTCAGTTTTATAACGAAGTTTACCTTTGGCTGTTAATGTCTGTGTTGCATTAAACTCGGAAGCTAAAATATGCACGGTTGCATTAGGAAAATCTGAGATACCACCTGCATGATCAAAATCAAGATGTGTGACAAAGATATGTTGCACATCTTCAGGGCGTAAACCTAATTTTTGAATTTGTTCGATGGCACTTAATTTGAGATTGGGCACAATCGAACCAAATTGAGTCAGTAATGAACCTAGACGTTGTTCAGTGTGCAAATAGTCCTGTGTACCCAAGCCTGTATCAATTAAAACCAGACCTCGATCAGTTTCAATAAGTAGGCAATGACAAACCAGATGTGCTTTCCAGCCTTTTTGTCCAAATAGGGGAGCACAAACAGGGCAGAAGCTTCCGCAATGGAGATGATGGATGTTATAAATCATCGTGATTGTTATTCTATTTTGAAGAGAATTATTTTTATAACGTATCGACTAAAAAATACCAACAAGTTTTTATTTTGCGATTTAAAAAGCCCATCGGGTCGATAGGCAATAGAGTTTGTTATTCAGATTCAATATTTTTACTGTTCGACTTGCGTTCGTAACGAGCGTTGCTCGTTTGATCCTCACTCAGGTTGTGGTGTTAAACGTAGATAAGGTTTCACTGCGGTATAGCCTTGAGGAAAACGTTGTTTAATTTCTTCTTCATCTTTCAACGATGGTACAATGACGACATCTTCACCATGTTGCCAATTTGCAGGTGTTGCGACTTTATGTTTATCCGTTAGCTGTAGTGAATCCAGTACTCGCAATACTTCATTAAAGTTACGACCTGTTGAGGCTGGATAAGTAATAATCAAGCGGACTTTTTTACTCGGATCAATAATGACCAGTGAACGAACAGTTAGGGTCTCACTCGCATTTGGGTGGATAAAACCATATAGTTCAGAAACTTTACGATCTTTATCCGCAATAATTGGAAAGTTGACCGTAGTATTTTGTGTTTCATTAATATCTTGAATCCAGCTTTTATGCGATTCAACATCGTCGACTGAAAGCGCAATTGCTTTGACGCCACGCTTTGTAAATTCATCTTTCAGTTTAGCGGTGAAGCCAAGTTCAGTGGTACAAACTGGGGTGAAATCCGCTGGATGTGAGAATAAAATGCCCCAGCTGTCGTCTAAAAATTGATAAAAATCAATATGACCGTCGCTAGAGTCTTGTTGGAAATTCGGGGCGATATCACCTAAACGTAATGTCATTTAATTAGTCCTCAATACATTATTGATGTTTTATGTGTGTATTTAATATGCAGGAATAGCTTTATAAATAAAATTATTGTTTTTTCATTTTGTTATGAGAATTTAAGATAATTGAATGTAGCGAAGCTAAAAAATTGATCATAAATTCACACGCAAAGCGATGTAAGTTAAATCCAAATTTGCTACATTAACGCTCTTTAGTTGTGTGATGTCAGAATCGCCTCGCAGTTTTTTTACCTGTTTGGATGCAAAGCCCTTGTAGTTCTTATTTCTGACTCCATAATAACAGCTAAGAAAAAATTACCTATTTAAACAAACAGGATTAGAGAGTTTATTCATGTTGGCAAGTCTGATCGGAGGTATCTTCGGTACTAAAAATGAGCGTGAGCTCAAACGCATGCGTAAAATTGTTGAACAAATCAATGCGCTTGAACCGACGATATCTGCTCTTAACGATGCAGACCTTTCTGCAAAAACTCAAGAATTCAAAGAAAGATTTAAAAACGGTGAAAGCCTAAATAAATTATTACCTGAAGCATTTGCAGTTTGTCGTGAAGCTGCAAAACGCGTGATGGGAATGCGTCACTATGATGTTCAGTTGATTGGTGGTATCACACTGCACGAAGGCAAAATTGCTGAGATGCGTACAGGTGAAGGTAAAACCCTGATGGGTACTTTAGCGTGTTACCTCAATGCATTGAGTGGTCAGGGTGTGCATGTCATCACCGTCAATGACTATCTTGCACAACGTGATGCTGAACTCAACCGCCCATTATTTGAGTTTTTGGGTTTAAGCATCGGTGTGATTTATTCGATGCAAATGCCTGCTGAGAAAGCACAAGCTTATTTAGCAGACATTACTTACGGTACGAACAACGAATTTGGCTTTGATTATCTTCGTGACAATATGGTGTTTTCTCTACAAGAGAAAAAACAACGTGGTTTAAGTTATGCGATCATCGATGAAGTAGACTCGATCTTGATTGATGAAGCACGTACACCATTGATTATTTCAGGTCAAAGTGAAGATTCATCGCATTTATATCAGCTAATCAATAGTATTCCTCCAACATTAAAACCTCAGAAAGAAGAAAAAGTGGCTGATGGCGGACACTTCTGGGTTGATGAGAAACAACGCTCAGTTGAAATGACTGAGGTTGGTTACGAGACTGTTGAGCAAGAGTTAATCCGTATGGGATTACTTGCTGAGGGTGAAAGTCTTTATTCTGCTGCGAACCTAAATCTGGTTCACCATGTCACTGCTGCGATTCGTGCGCATTATCTATACCAAAAGAACGTTCACTACATTATTGGCATTAATCCTCAGACTCAAAAAGAAGAAGTGATTATTGTTGATGAAAGTACGGGTCGTACGATGCCTGGTCGTCGTTGGTCTGAAGGTTTGCACCAAGCAGTTGAAGCCAAAGAGAACATGGAAATTCAACCAGAAAACCAAACTTTGGCAACCACAACGTTCCAGAACTATTTCCGTTTATATAAAAAGCTTTCAGGTATGACAGGTACAGCTGATACTGAAGCTGCTGAAATGAAAGAAATCTATGGTTTAGATGTTGTTATTATCCCAACTCACCGTCCGATGGTGCGTAAGGATCATAACGACTTAATTTATTTAAATCGTAACGGTAAATACAACGCAATTATCGAAGAAATTACCAATATTCGTAAACAAGGTGTTGCGCCGATTTTGATTGGTACGGCAACGATTGAAGCAAGTGAAATATTATCTTCAAAACTGCTGCAAGCAGGGATTCATCATGAAGTTTTGAACGCAAAACAACATGAGCGTGAAGCAGATATTATTGCGCAAGCAGGTAGCCCAAATGCCGTCACGATTGCAACCAACATGGCGGGTCGTGGTACGGATATTTTGCTGGGTGGTAACTGGAAAGCAAAACTTGCCAAAATTGAAAATCCTACCCCTGAAGACGAAGCTCATTTACAAGCACAATGGGAAAAAGATCACGAAGATGTGTTAAATTCTGGTGGTTTACATATCATCGGTTCGGAACGTCATGAATCTCGTCGTATTGATAACCAGCTTCGTGGTCGTGCAGGTCGTCAAGGTGACCCAGGTGTATCACGCTTCTATTTATCACTTGAAGATGATTTGATGCGTATCTTTGCGGGCGATCGTGTCGTTGCGATGATGCGTGCAATGGGCTTGCAAGAAAATGAAGCCATTGAGCACAAAATGGTGAGTCGTTCGATTGAAAATGCGCAGCGCAAAGTTGAAGCACGTAACTTTGATATTCGTAAAAATCTATTGAAGTACGACGATGTAAATAATGAACAACGTAAAATTATTTACTCACAACGTGATGAGATTTTGGCAGAAAGTACATTACAAGATTATATCGAAGAGATGCATAAAGAGGTGATGAAAGGGGTAATTGCGAACTTCATTCCACCTGAATCAATCCATGATCAATGGGATATTCCTGGTCTAGAAACTGCTTTACGCACGGATCTAGGTATCGAGCTTCCTGTACAGCAGTGGTTAGATCAAGATCGCCGCTTGGATGAGGAAGGTTTGATTGCGCGTATTTCTGATGAAGTAATTGCACGTTATCGTCAACGCCGTGAGCAAATGGGTGATGAGTCAGCCGCAATGCTCGAACGTCACTTTATGTTGAATTCACTTGATCGTCATTGGAAAGATCATTTAGCAGCGATGGATTATTTACGTCAAGGGATCCATTTACGTGGCTATGCTCAGAAAAATCCTGAGCAAGAGTATAAGAAAGAAGCGTTTAATTTGTTCGTGAATATGCTGGGTATTATTAAATCAGATGTTGTAACTGATCTATCCCGCGTTCACGTACCAACAGCAGAAGAGTTGGCTGAATTAGAAGCTCAGCAACAACGTCAAGCTGAATCTATGCGTCTTTCTTTTGAACATGATGATGTTGATGGTTTAACAGGTGAAGTGACGATTTCTGAAGAGAGTGGTAGCTTATCTGGAAATGCAGTATTTCCAGTGCCAGAAAGCCGTAATGCGCCATGCCCATGTGGTTCAGGTTTAAAATATAAACAATGTCACGGTAAAATTTAAAATTTTGACTTAGTTTGTATTCAAATGAAAAGCAGAGCATTTGCTCTGCTTTTTTACGAGAAGTAACTTGTGTCTAGAGCAACTTTGTAGTTTTATTATGAGAATTATCCTCCTTAATTGGATTCGCATTAAAAGCGGGAAGACAATGAAAAAGCCATTACAACTTTTAATTTTAGCGAGTGCTGCATTATCTGGCGTTGCACTTGCAGACAACGTTCCTCAAACGACTACGGTCGATAAAGTGCTTGCAGCAAAAGGAGCGACTACTGCTGATGCACAGGTTAAACGTGAAGTTACCACTGTGATTAGCCCACGTACTGGTATTCGTTATACTCTAGGTGATACAGGTAATCGTCCAATCGTGTTGCAAACTGCGGCAATTGCACCTGCAAACTCTGCCAATATTAATCGTATTGTTGCATCTAATCCTGCTTTATCAGCAAGAAGCCAAGAGAAAGCAAAAGTTGCTTTAATCGGTGAAGCGGCAGTGCAAACGGCGAGTGCTCATCCACCCAAATAAATATTTAATGTCAAAAAAAGAGATGCTCAGCATCTCTTTTTTTATAAAAAGCTAGGTAAAAGTATTAGACCAATAATAATGCCGAATAATAACCATTTAGACACATAGTACAAACGACGATTACGTTGTTTTAATTCACGACCATAGGCGTGTACAGCATAGCCATATTTGAAGATGCGATTAATGAAACCAGTTTTATCTTGATCATCATTGGGTGAACTTGCAGCAGACATTACGTTTCGTCCGAACCAATGATTTACTTTCTGTGCCCAACCCCATTTCATTGGACGTTCAATATCACAGAATAAGATAATACGTGTTTCATCTGTTTGATTATGTGCCCAATGAACATAAGTTTCATCAAAAACAGTGGCTTCACCATCTCTCCAAGAATAACGCTCCTGATCGACTTCAATGAAACAGTCATCGCTATTCGGTGTGACTAAACCTAAGTGGTAGCGAACAGAGCCCGCATAAGGATCACGATGTTTCCCAAGATAACTACCAGATGGTAATTCAGTAAACATGGCAGCTTTGACAGAGGGAATACTTTCCAACAGAGCGACTGTTTTAGGGCAGAGTTGTTGTGCTGATGGGTGGCTATCTTGATACCATTTCAGATAAAAGCGTTTCCAACCGCGTTTAAAAAAAGTATTAAAACCAGCATCATTATTTTTTTCTGAAGCTTTAATTTGATTTTGAAGTTGGATCGCTTCTTCTCGAATCACTTGCCAGTTATCTTGTAATGGTTTCAGTTCTGGGAATTGCGCCACATCAAAGAACGGTTGGTTTGGGAGTTTTGAAAAACCCGTCATAAACATGTTAACTGGGGCTAGGAATGTAGAATGGTCGAATAATTGTCGAGATGCTTTTAATCGTTCCTTGCCACGATAATAAGTGTATAGGAAGCTGACTAAAAATACGGCAACGATAATCACTGCGTACATATATACAGTCGTCTAAAAAATAGGAGGTAGGTATTTTAGCACAAAAAATATTTTGCAGAATGTTGTTGTTAGACCAAGTGTAAAAGGTTTGAAATTGCCCGATGAATGGTTATCGGATGATTAATTAAGTAAATCATCCGAGAATAAGAGGTATGATTAAATTTGGTTATTTACATCATCATTTTTGGTTTCACGAATCAGTAAAAACGCGATTAAAGAGAGAATGGATGCCAAACTGAGATATAAACCAACGGCACCCAGACCATAGTTTTCTGCCAGTTTGGTGGCGATATAAGGGGCAAAAGACGCACCAAAAATACCTGCCAAATTGAATGTCAAGGCTGAACCTGTGTAGCGTACTGAGGTTGGGAAAATTTCAGAAAGTACAGTGCCAATCGGGCCATAAGTCAGTCCCATGATGGAAAGGCCAATACAGAGGAACAGGAACACCAGTATTGGGTTGCCTGAACCTAGTAATGGCGCAAAGCATAATCCGAACAGTGCTGAAAGTACGCAGACAGCAATCGAGGTATTTTTACGGCCAAACTTCTCTGCAAAAATCGCAGACAGTGGAATAAATGCTGCAAAGCATAGCGTGGCAATCAACTGTAAGCCAAGAAAATCACCGCGCGCATAACCGAGTTGAGTGGTTCCCCAGTTCAATGCAAACACGGTGGTGAGATAGAACACTACGAAGGTACAGATTGCGGCAATGGTGCCCAATACCAACATCGGGAAATGTCTGGTCATAACTTCTTTGAAAGGGACATTGACCTCTTTCTGCTTATTCAACACTTTCTGGAAAGCAGGGGTTTCATGCAGTTTTAAACGGATATACAAACCGACCAACACCAGAATTGCACTGGAGATAAATGGAATACGCCAGCCCCATGTCATAAAGGCCTGTTCAGACATAAAGGCATTCAGCAGGAGGAATGAACCTGTTGCCAGAATAAAGCCAATCGGTGCGCCAAGCTGTGGAAACATGCCATACCATGCACGTTTACCCTCTGGGGCATTTTCAGTGGCAAGTAGAACCGCGCCACTCCATTCACCGCCCAAGCCTAAGCCTTGTCCTAAACGGCATAAGGCAAGTAGCAATGGGGCAACAATGCCAATCTGGGCATAGGTTGGAAGCAGCCCGATACAGACAGTGGAAATTCCCATAGTGAGCAGGGCGGCAACCAGTGTGGCTTTACGCCCGATCCGATCACCCAGATGTCCAAAAATCGCCGCACCAATCGGGCGGGCAATAAAGGCGATGGCAAAGGTTGCCAGTGATTTGAGTACCGCAGCGCCATCACTGCTTTCAGGAAAAAATAAATGGGGGAAAATCAGCACTGCCGCTGTGGCGTAGATATAAAAGTCGAAAAACTCAATCGTAGTACCCACCAGACTGGCAAATAATACCCGTACCTTTGAATTACTGGCCACTTCAGTGGTGACAGTCGTAGCGTTTGACGACATACAAAACCTTAATGTGATTTATTCAGGAAACAGTAAAACCTGTCCTGAAATTTCTTTTGAATGCGGAATTTACCCAGCAAGCTGCCTGCGATGCATGGATTTATAATACATAGCAATAGATCGCTAAAAAGTGTAAACCTGCCCCTAATAGCACAAAAACATGCCAAATTGCGTGGCTATATCTTACCTTTTTTAAGGCATAAAACAATGTGCCAACCGTATACGCCAGTCCGCCTGCGATCAGAAGTTGTATTGCATCTCTGGAAAGATAGCGTTGCATGTCATCCATCACCAGAACGGCCAGCCAACCCATGATCAGATAGGCTGCCAGTGATACTTTCTGGAAGCGGTGAATAAACACCAGCTTAAACAATGTTCCAATCAGTGCAATGATCCAGAGGGCGATCAGTAGGTAATGTGCTTTCGCCGTTGGAATACCAATACTAAGGAAAGGCGTGTAGGTTCCAGCAATTAAATAATAAATGGCGGTATGATCCAGTTTTTTATACCAATAACGTTTACGTTCGTCCTGAGCAAAGTGATACAACATGGAGCTGCTGAGCAATAACACCAGACTCAGACCATAGACCCATAAGCTGATCCATTGTCCCAAAGGTAAACCATAGCCTTTCACAATCAGAAAAATGGCGGCAATCAATGCCAGTACTGCACCCAGGCCATGACTATAGGCATTGATCAGTTCTTCCTGTGGATCATAATCGAGTGGAGAGGTTGAAGCCATTTATAGCTCATCTGAATAAAAATACAACTGTATCGTAATGCAATTTCCCTTTTAAAGTAAGACGCTTTAGAATTTAGTTTCTATTTGTCAGGTTTTCACTATGTTTGCGCCGAAATTTTCTTTTGAACAGGAACAGCAGTTTTTCTTGGATATCCAGCAATCTATTGAAAATAAAAACTTTGAACGGCTGATTCTCAGTCAGTACAAGGGTGATCTGGCAGATCTGGAAAAAATGACTTTTCGCATGATTGAGTTGCAGGGGCAGGCAACCTTGTCTTGCCTGTATCACCACACCACTCAGGACATCACCAAAAACTATGCAATTGCTGAGGGGCTGGAGAAAATAGCAGACTTATTGGCGCAGTCTAAACAGGCAAATCTTTTTACGCTGGATCAGGATATGCAACTGAAAAAAAATAAAAAGAAAGCCATGCTGAATATCCAGAAAAAACAGGCTTCAGCAGTGAAGGTGGAACAGCATAACCGTGAAAAACAACGTTATGTACAACAGCAAAGCACGTTTTTAAAGCATCTCGGTATTACCGATGAAAAAGGACAGATCATTCCAAGCATGGCACGTAAGTGGAAGCAGATTAATAAATTTATTGAAATCTTTTCAAATGCCTATGAACAGATTGACGCTTCGCAACAGCAATTAAATATCGTTGATTTTGGTTCAGGTAAAGGTTATTTAACTTTTGCATTGTATGATTATTTACAGTCGCAACAAAAAACACCATTGATCACAGGAGTGGAATTGCGTTCCAACTTAGTCGAGTTTTGTCAGAATGTAGCTGATCAGGTAGGTTTCAATCATCTTGATTTCTTTGAAGGTGATGTACGTAGTTATCAACCTGAGAAATTGGACGTGATGATTGCTTTACATGCCTGTGATATTGCCACCGATTTTGCGATTCATACGGGTATTCGTCTGAATGCTTCAATGATTATGTGTGCGCCATGTTGTCATAAAGAACTTCGCCCACAATTACATAGCCCAGAAGTATTACAGCCGATGCTGCAATTTGGTATTCATGCGGGGCAACAGGCTGAAATGTTGACGGATACCCTACGTGCCTTATTACTGAAAGCATATGGTTATGAAACCAAAGTATTCGAGTTTGTTGCCTTAGAACATACCAGTAAAAATAAAATGATTTTGGCGACGAAACGTAAAGCACTTCAACAGCCTGATCCAAAAATTATGCAACAAATCCAAGCCTTAAAAGCCATGTATGGCATTGAAAAACAAAGCCTAGAATTATTATTGCAGGATCAGATGCCAGTCGAAAATATTGGCTGCAAATGTTAATCGAGTCTGGGGATTGTATGTATCAGGTCAAACACGGATGTTGGGATCAATTACAGCAAGATGCTAAATTGATCCGAACGCAGGTTTTTATTTGTGAACAAGGCATCACCGAAGCAGATGAGTGGGATGATCAAGATGTGATTTCTCAGCATTTTGTAATCTATGATCAAGATCAGCCGATTGCCACAGCGCGTTTGTTGCAGAACCACAGTGTAGGGCGAGTGGCTGTTGTTAAAGTCTATCGGGGGTAAGGTCTTGGACAAATGATTATGCTAGAAATTATTAGTTATGCTCAAAAGCAAGGTCTATCAGTATTGACATTATCCTCTCAAGTCCATGCGATCTCATTCTATGAAAAGCTAGGTTTTACTGTACAAGGTAATCCATATGATGAGTGCGGAATTTCGCACATTGAAATGACGATGAATCTAAATACTTTATAAATGAAAATCGTGTTGAGAGGCCTTACTCAACGGATCGTGATCAAGATGATATAAGCTCATATTTTGATGCTACTTTTGTTGGTTATGCTCAATAACTTCTGATGCAGCAGAAGCATGTTCATGTTGAGCAAGCTCTTTCTCTTGTTGGGCTTTACGTTGTGCACTAGGCATGTAATCAGGTTCTTGAGACATTGCTAAATAAAAAAAGCTGAGAAATATGGTACTTAATACGCCCACAATAATGACAAACTTCCATCCTAATACCGTTTCTTCATTTGAGTTTTTTTGTGGTGATGGTTGATTGCTCATAATAAATTCCAAAAATTAAAATTTTAAGGTTGCAGCATTAATCAATAAAACTAATAAAGCCTTAAATATTATATGGTTTTAAAATTACTTTGGGGAATTTATTTATATTTTGTATTGGATTCAATGCGTAAGAGGTCTGCAAAAGTCAGTTAAAAAAATCGCATTGTAGATATTAAAAATAGAAAAAAGCATAAATGATTGAATAATTGGGGATAGAAATAACCAAATTATTCAATCATGATTCATTCAAGATTTGACCGTGCAGCCTCAGAGGCGCTTCCAATCCTCAATCGCTTTTAAGCCTGTTTCGATCCCGACATCGTAGCTATAGCGGATTTTTGCTTTATTTTTAGAAAGTCGACCTGCCATGTTTTTTAGATCAGGGGGGCAAACTTCAAGAATTTGTTGTTTTGACGCTGAGCGAACAAATTGCACCGAATCATTGTAACGTTGAGTTCTGTTGAGCAAGCTTTGTGCAAAACCACGTTTTTGTTTAAACACATATTTAGCAAGCAACTGATCACCTTTGCTGCTAGCTTTATAATAATTCTTTGGTCGTGTTCGCAATACCATAAGTTTCGAAACATCATGTTGCTGAGCAGCCCAATGTATTGGGAGGGCATCCGCAACGCCGCCATCAAAGTATGGCTCACCAAATACGTCAACGGCTTGACGTGTGAGGACAGGGATAGAACTAGATGCTCTTAATCCATCTAAAATATTGTCTTTAGATGCTCTGATATAAGTGGCTTCACCTGAAATCGCATGGGTGAGCACCATATAAAATTCAGGGTGATTTTCAAATAGATGTGTCTGATTTAAAGGATATTCTTTTTCAACTACATCCCACATCCATTTTAAATCCAATAAATCACCGCCTTTAAAGAAGCGACCGTAATGGATAAATTCAGAGCGAAGGGAATGATCTAAATAGATTTGTAGAGTACGGCCTTGCTGAGCAGCCAAGTAATTTGCGACATTGGTTGAACCAGAAGAAACACCAACACATAGGTCAAAAGGATTAAATTGTTGCTGTAAAAATGCATCTAAGACACCGCTGGTAAATGCACCACGCATTCCACCACCTTCAACAACCAGTGCCTGACGATTTTGGTGAAGCATTGAAAATCTCGAATAACATGATAAATCCCTGTTTAACACGGATTCATCATGATCGACAATAATATTTTAGTGATGATGTTCATGCTCCGCATGCATTGTTTCTGTTGTCATCGATGACTCTGACATTTCAGATTGAGCTGCTGCTTTCTTCTGATTCATTGGCATATAGTCTGGTTCGTTGTTCATCGCCAAGTAAAAAATCACCATAAAAAGAAAACTTAAAATACAGGTGATAATGAGTGCTTTCCAACCCCAAGGTGAGGTTTCTGGACAGAGTTTTTCAGACATAGGATTTTTCCTAAAGAGAGAAAATAAATAGCCTTATAGCATAAAAGTATAATTCACTCCGTGTGCAGATGTTAATAAGCAAATCAAAAATCGACTTTTGTCCAATATGGATTACAGGATCGGATTGTTAAAATAGTCATAGTATTCAATACAATGAACACAGATTCTTTCAAGGTAGATAAGAAATTGAGCCTTTTTAAAGGCTAATTATCTATTTTGAAGATCATAATAATATTGATGAAAAACAAAATGTGATGGAGAAAAGAATGATTTTGGATTCAACGGATACGGATATTTTTGCAGCTGTTACGCAGTTTTATGTACGTTTAAGACGGGTAACGGGGCGTGTGGTTGATGTGCTTTATATGGTGGAAAATCAAGAATATGCACAGCATCTCATTGATTATGCTAAAACAATAGATGATACTGAGTTGCAAAGCCATGTGAATCATCTCACACGATCTTTTAATCTCGTGAAAGTGCCAGTTGTGGTAGAACAACCTGAGCAAGTTGTGGAACGACCTGTGCCTCAAAGAGTTTGGTTCTTAGGTTAAACCTTACTTTTTAAAGATCTAAAATAAATATTCCTCCCCCTTTGATCAAAGAGGGAGGACATACAAACAGCTTAGTTTAGAAGCGTCATACTATTTAAATACTTCACCTGATTCAGCATGTTTTCTAAGTAATGCAGGTGCTATAAAGCGTTCGCCATATTTAGAAGCTAATTTTTCTGAGCGCTGTAGAGATTGCTTAACGCCGTTTTGATTGAGGAATTGAATCGCTCCTCCTGTCCACGGTGCGAAACCGATTCCAAAAATCGAGCCGACATTGGCATCAATGACTGATTCTAGAACGCCTTCCTCATAGCAGCGTAAAGTATCGAGTGCCTGAACAAACAAGAAACGATCAATCATATCTTGTTCGGAAATATCATTGGCTTTCGTCCAGCGGCTGAGTCCATCCCACAAATGTTTTTTGCCATTTTCGGGATATTCATAGAAGCCTGCACCCGCTGCCTTACCTTTACGATTCAGCTCGTGAATCATGGTGTGAACCACTTCATCTACAGGAGTTTTTGGTAATTCCTTACCCTCAGCCTGTAAGGCTTTACGGGTTTCACTCGCAACATGTTCAGTCAGAGTCAAAGAAACCTCATCCTGAATCGCAAGAGGCCCCACAGGCATACCTGCTTTGAGCGCTGCCATTTCGATTTTCGCTGGATGCACGCCCTCAGCAAGTAGGCGCATACCTTCCTGAATGAATGTACCAAAGACACGACTGGTAAAGAAACCACGGCTATCATTCACCACAATTGGCGTTTTAGCAATTTGTTGTACAAAGTCATAAGCCTTCGCCAATGTTTCAGCAGAAGTTTCTTTGCCTTTGATGATTTCGACCAATTGCATTTTGTCGACAGGGCTAAAGAAATGTAAGCCAATAAAGTTTTTGGCATCTTTACTTGCTGTTGCTAGACCTGTGATTGGTAAGGTAGACGTATTCGATGCAAAGATTCCACCTTCAGCTAAATACTGTTCAGCTTCTTGAGTCACCTTAGCTTTGAGTTCCTGATTTTCAAACACAGCTTCGATGATTAAATCACAGCCCTGCAAGTCTGCCGCATCGGCTGTTGCTGTAATCAGTGCTAACACTTGATCGCGTTTTTCCGCTGACATACGACCCTGTGAAACACGTTTATCAAGTAGCTTTTGCGAGTAAGCTTTGCCTTTCTCAGCATTTTCTACAGATACGTCTTTGAGTACGACAGGAATGCCTTTGATTGCGGTTGAGTAGGCAATCCCTGCACCCATCATACCTGCACCTAAAACACCGACTTTCTTCGCTTGCCATTTAGCAATTTCAGCAGGACGACTCGCACCTGATTTAATTGCATTTAGACCATGCCAGAATGTACCGATCATGTTCTTGGAAATCTGACCTACTGTCAGTTGTGTAAAGTAACGTGATTCAATACGAAGCGCGGTATCTACATCGACTTGCGCACCTTCAACTGCGGCAGCCATGATTGCTTCAGGTGCAGGGTAGCAACCTTTGGTTTTGTCACGTAGCATGGCAGGGGCAATTGCAAGCACTTGTGCAACCGCAGGCGTTTTAGGATCACCACCAGGGATTTTGTAGCCTTTCACATCAAATGGTTGCTGTGATTTTGGATTAGCTTTCACCCAAGCAATCGCTTTTTCCAACAGCTCTTGTTCATTCTCGGCGGTGTCATGTACCAAGCCGAGAGATTTTGCTTTATCGACACCAAATTGCTTACCTTCCATAAGAAAAGGAAATGCATTTTGTAAGCCGAGCAGACGCACCATACGCACGATACCACCGCCACCAGGAAGTAGACCTAAAGTCACTTCAGGTAAACCAAATTTAGTTTTTGGATCATTGATCGCAATACGATAATGACAACCTAAAGCGATTTCCCAGCCACCGCCAAGCGCCGTACCATTTAATGCGGCAACAACAGGCACACCTAAAGTTTCGATTGTACGTAAGTCACCTTTGAGTTTTTCAATCATCTTGAAAAATTCAGTGGCATGTTCAGGTTGTACCTGAATCAGCTCATCTAAGTCACCACCAGCAAAGAAGGTTTTCTTAGCTGAACGGAAAATAATACCTTTCAGATCAGTTTCAGCTTTCAGTTTTTGACTGACTTCATCTAAAGCATCACGGAACTCTGCATTCATGGTATTTGCAGATTGACCCGATGAATCAAGGGTAAGAATTACAATATTGTCAGCGTTTTTTTCGTATTTAATAGCGCTCATACATCATCGTCCTAAATTTATTTCTTAAAAACGCTGGCGAAGCAGCGCTTGCGAGGCGGAAATATTTGAAAAAAACGCAGTTTACGAGGTGTAAATGAGCATTTTTGAAAGTGTTTCCAACGTGGCAAGATCAATGCAGCCAGTTTTTATACCAACTCAATGATGGTGGCAATCCCCATTCCACCACCGACACATAATGTTGCTAGACCACGTTTTTTACCTTGACGCTCTAATTCATCTAACAAAGTTCCTAGAATCATGGCACCAGTTGCCCCTAATGGATGTCCCATCGCAATCGCACCACCATTGACGTTGACTTTCTCAGCAGGAACTTTCAGTTCTGTAATAAAACGCATCACCACAGCTGCAAAAGCTTCATTCACTTCAAATAAATCAATATCGTCGATACTCAAGCCAGCCTTTTGCAATGCCTTACGTGCCGCAGGGGCAGGACCTGTCAGCATAATAGTTGGGTCTGTGCCGACCAATGCGGTTGCAAGTACTTTGGCACGAGGTTTTAAGCCTTGCTCTTTAACTGCTTTCTCAGAAGCCAATAACACCACCGCAGCACCATCAACGATCCCTGAGGAGTTACCTGCATGATGAACGTGATTAATTTTTTGCGCTTCAGGGTACTTCTGTAAAGCAACAGCATCGAAGCCCATTTGACCCATCATTTCAAAGCTAGCATTCAGTTTTGCTAAACCTTCAACTGTGGTATTTCCTTTGATAAATTCATCTTTTTCTAAGATTGTTACACCTGCATGATCTTTCACAGGTACAACTGATTTATCGAAATAACCATTTGCCTGAGCGGCAGCAGCCTTTTGTTGCGAACCGACCGCAAATGCATCTACATCTGCGCGGCTATAACCATCTAAAGTTGCGATTAAGTCTGCACCTACACCTTGTGGAACAAAAGACGATTTCAAATTGGTTTCTGGATCAAGCGCCCATGGACCACCATCAGAACCCATTGGAATGCGTGACATTGACTCCACACCGCCAGCAACCACAACATCTTCCCAACCTGAACGAACTTTTTGTGCTGCCAAGTTCACCGCTTCTAAACCAGAAGCACAGAAACGGTTGATTTGTACGCCTGCGACATCATCATTCCAACCTGCAGCAATCGCAGCAGTTTTGGCAATATCCCCACCTTGATCACCAATCGGTGTCACACAACCGAGAACGATATCATCGACTTTAGATGTGTCGAGTTGATGGCGTTGTTGTAATTCATTCAATAATGTTGTGAGTAAAGTAATTGGTTTTACTTCATGTAATGAGCCGTCTTTTTTTCCTTTTCCGCGTGGTGTGCGAATGGCATCAATAATATAGGCCTCGCTCATAGCTGTTCCTTGTATTGCCTTAAATTAAAATCATTGTGCTTCGAGTGTACTCAATTTAAGTGGCAGTGCAATGATGATAAACATTGGCAAGCTTGATGTTTTTCGCCAATTTTAATCGTTAAAATGGCATGCATAAATAAAATAAGGAAAACACCATGAGTCAAATCCAGTTTTTTAGCAGTCAGGATCGGGAAATACAGTTAGAGGTTAATCTAGGACAGGAAACTGTTTGGTTAAGTCAGGCATAGATGGCAGAGTTGTTTGGCACAAAACGCCCTGCAATTACCAAACATTTGGGAAACATCTTTAAAGTTGGTGAACTTGAACAAAGTTCAGTATGTTCCATTTTGGAACATACTGCGAGTGATGGCAAAATTTATCACTCTCAGTTTTATTTTATTGAAAGAGATTGTTGAATAATAAAGAGATCGGTCCGTATTCTCAAAGTCAGCGGAATAGATAGCCTGAGCTTTCAGACTATCTATATGCAGTGATTTATAAATGCTGTCCGTGTAGTTGGCGATATAAACCAGGCGTAACACCTGTCCATTTCTTGAAGGCACGGTGGAAGGTACTGGTTTCGCTAAAGCCAACTTGTTGAGCAACATCTTCAAGGGTAAGGTTTGGTGTTAATAATAAATGAATTGCAGCATCACGACGTAAGGCATCTTTGACCCCTTGATAGCTTTTACCTTCCGCAGCCAAACGACGACGCAATGTTTGAGGTGATAAATACAACATTGATGCAACATCATTGAGGGTTGGCATTTCTTCACCAATTTGGCTCTTCAATACATCTCGGATACGTGAAGTGAGTGAGTTGGTATTCTTGAATTTTACCAGTAATTGTGCAGGTGCCGCTTTCAAAAACTCTTCCAAGGTTTTGTCATCTTGGCGTATTGGTAAATCTAGATAATCAGCAGCAAATGTGATTTCCGTACGTTGTGCATCGAATTGCATCACAGGCGCAAAGAACAGCGCATCATATTCATCGGCGTGGTTAGGGCGTTCATAGCCAAAATGAACACGTTCCAGTGGCAGGCGGCGTTCGATTAACCATGATGCAAGTCCATGCCAAATCATCAGCATGCTTTCAGTAATAAAATGATCAGGGTCAAGCGCTTTAGGAATGTGAGGCACTAAACGTGCTTCATGCTTGTCACGTTCCAAGCTTACCGACCATTCATCTCCAAACAATTTATAGAACTGGGAGGAGAGTTCCAGTGCCTGTCCAAGTGTTTTCGAATGTATGATTAATTGGCACATAATGGCAAATGTACCTAAACGACGAGGCTGTACATCAAAACCTACGTGTTCATCTTGAGTGACCATCCATAACATTTTGACAAAACGAGTATATTGCTCAGGGGAGATTCGCGCTTTGGGTTGACGCAGCAGTTCTGCCTCAATTCCAACATGTGAAAGTAATGTTTCAACGTCCATGCCAAGGCGTTTAACACCTGTTAAAGCCGCATTCACGAAGTGGATGCTGATCGTATCACGGCTCATATTGAATCCTTCAGTTTCTTTACTATTCACGATAATTGACCTAAATAACCGTCTAAAATATCTAATTGAGCAATTGACAAGAAAAAAATATTGCTCACTAAGTACATGTTAAATTGCCGAAACGATCAAGGTAAATGGCTGAACATGACATTGTTTTTGTGTTTATCCGAACCTAGTATAAAAGAAAATTTGAACAAATCGAGTAAAAATTATTATGCCATCTGCTTTAAAAGGATTGAAAGTCCTCGATTTTTCTACTTTATTGCCTGGTCCATTTGCAAGTATGTATCTTGCGGATATGGGTGCAGAAGTGATCCATGTGGAATCTCCAACGCGTCCAGATCTCGTGAGAATTATGCCACCCTATGCCAATGGGCAAGCCACAGCACACAGTTATCTGAATCGAAATAAACAGTCGATTGCGCTTGATCTAAAAGAGCCAAACAATATTGAACTGATCAAAAATAAAATTTCTGAGTTTGATATTGTCTTGGAACAGTTCCGTCCTGATGTCATGCGCCGTTTAGGTTTGGACTATGAGACTTTGGCAGAGATTAATCCACGTTTAATCTATTGCTCGATTACGGGATATGGCCAAACGGGAAGTTATAAAGATCGGGCAGGGCATGATATTAACTATCTGGCCCTTGCAGGGATTTCTGGGCATAGTGGCCGTCAAGATAGTGGCCCACCACCACTTGGAATTCAAATTGCGGATGTGGCAGGTGGTTCTTTGCATGCGGTGATTGGTATCTTAGCTGCGGTTGTTGAGCGTCAACGTAGTGGTCTTGGACAATATATTGATATTTCCATGACAGATTGTGTGGCAAGTTTAAATAGCATGGCTGCTTCTGCAAGTTTGGCAGGTCAGACGCCACAAGCACCAGAACAAGGGATGTTAAATGGTGCGAGTTTTTATGATTATTATGAAACCAAAGATGGACGTTATTTCTCTGTCGGAAGTTTAGAACCACAATTTATGGCAGGTTTGGCAGCTGCTTTAGAATTGCCATTACTTCTTGCCAAAGGCACATCATTTGATCCTCAAGACCGCCAAGCGGTGAAACAAGCATTGCAGGAAAAGTTTAAGAGCCAAGATTTTGTAGTATGGCAGCAACTTTTTAAAACCTTAGATATTTGTGTGGAACCTGTCTTGAGCCTTGACGAAGCATTGGTTTCTCCAATTGCTGAACAACGTGGTTGGGTCGTGGATGTACCATTATCTGAAAATAGTGAACAAACCGAAGCGCAATTGGCATGTCCAATTAAGTTCTCACGTTCACAAATTAAATATGCCTTTATTGGTCAGGGTCTAGGTGAGGGTAAGTGGTAGGTAATATGTGATATTTATCACTGGATTGTTAAGATGTTGTATAGATCTACTTCGATCTCAATAAAATTCTAGGTTGACAAGATACTGAGGCGCAGTGATGTTCGTTGCAGTAAGCCAAGATAATTATCTTCGTGCATTCAATGTTTCAAATGGCGATAAGTTATCGGAAGCACGTTTACCTGCGGGTAGACAGGTGACTCGAATAACCTATGAAATCAATGGCAAGCAATATGTGGTGATTATAGCGGGTGGGCATGGTTCATTTGGGACGAAAAAAGGTGATTATTTAGTCGCTTACACATTGCCAGATAAGAACTAATTTCATTTAGAAAATGATTGTAAAAGCTCAGATTTGTCTGAGCTTTTTCTATTTGCGGCAATTAGATAGGCTTATCAATAAAATCGTTATTAAATATGCAAAAAAAGCATTTTGTTGATGAATAAAAGCTCGCTATGCTAGTCACCTTTATAATGAATGACTAGCCATACGCCATGTATTTATATACGGATTTCGATCAACAACTGATTAACCAACGTGTTGCTCAGTTTCGCGATCAAACAGAACGCTATTTAGCAGGAAAATTAACAGAAGACGAATATCGTCCATTACGTTTGCAAAATGGTCTGTACGTGCAACGTTATGCACCTATGCTCCGTATCGCTGTGCCGTATGGCTTGATGAATACTAAACAACTCAGAAAAATTGCTGAAATTGCGACTGAATATGATCGTGGTTATGCCCACGTTTCAACTCGTCAAAATATTCAGTTGAACTGGCCTGCTTTAGAAAATGTACCTGATATTCTTGCTGAGCTAGCAACAGTACAAATGCATGCAGTACAAACCTCAGGTAACTGTATTCGTAATACCACGACTGATCAGTTTGCAGGTGTGGTTGCAGGTGAGATTGCAGACCCACGTCCGACGTGTGAATTGATTCGTCAGTGGAGTACTTTCCATCCTGAATTTGCGTTCTTGCCACGTAAGTTCAAGATTGCAGTTTCTGCTTTAGAAGAAACAGATCGTGCTGCAACAGCTTTCCATGATATTGGTGTTTATATCGTTCGCAATGAAGCGGGCGAAATGGGCTATAAAATCATGGTTGGTGGTGGCTTGGGCCGTACCCCAATCATTGGTAGCGTAATCCGTGAGTTCTTGCCACGTGAAGATTTGATTGCTTATTTAGAAGCGACTTTACGTGTCTATAACTTGCATGGTCGTCGTGATAACAAATACAAAGCACGTATTAAGATTTTGGTGAAAGCATTAACACCACAGGTATTTGCCGAAAAAGTTGAAGCCGAATTTGAACACACACGTGAAGCATTGAAGATTCAGCCTGAGATCTTGAAAAAATTAGATGAAGAATTCACTCCGTTTGATTATCAAGAGTTAGAAGATCAAGATTTCACAGCATTGTTTGCTGAATATCCTAAATTTAAACAATGGTTTAACGTCAACACCAATGCGCATAAAGTCAAAGGCTATCGTATTGTGACGATTTCCCTAAAACGAGCAGGCGTTGCCCCTGGTGATGTCACCAGTGAAGAAATGAACTTAATTGCAGATTTAGCAGATAAGTACACTTTTGGTGAGTTCCGTACAACACATGAACAAAATATTTCACTTGTGGATGTACCACAAAAAGATTTATTTGAATTATGGCAAACCTTAGAACAGAACAATATGGCACGTGCACATATTGGTTTTATTACCGATATTATTTGCTGTCCTGGCGGTGATTTCTGTTCATTGGCAAATGCGAAATCAATTCCAATTTCAGAAGCGATTAGCCGTCGTTTTGATGATTTAGATACGATCTATAATCTTGGTGAACTTGATCTGAATATCTCAGGCTGTATGAATGCTTGTGGTCATCACCATGTGGGTAACATTGGTATCCTTGGTGTAGATAAAAAAGGTGCAGAATTTTATCAAATCACGCTAGGCGGTAACGCGAATCATGATGCATCTATCGGTGATATCTTAGGACCATCGTTTGCTGCTGATGCCGTTCCTGATGTGATTGAGGAAATCCTCAATACCTACCTTGACTTACGTACTGAGGGTGAGCGTTTCATCGACACGTATCGCCGTGTTGGTATCCAGCCATTTAAGGAGCGTGCTTATGCTTAATACATCGCTACAAGTGCTTTTTAAAGATGGCACAATTACAGACAACAGCTATCAAGTGATTGCTGAAGAGGGTGGTGTTCCAGCAGGTGATGTTGTTTTAACAACAGCACAACTTGATCAATTGCCAAATGTACAGGGCAAAAAAGCGTTATACATTACTTTTAATGATTCACCTGAAACTCATCAATTTCCATTAAATGAATTAGATGCGATCTTCATTGAGTTCGCAGGTTTCAATGATGGACGTGGTTATTCATTTGCAGCATTATTACGCCGTCAAGGTTATCAAGGCGAGTTACGTGCTGTCGGTGATATCTTTAAAGATGTTTTAAACTATTTAAAACGTTCTGGCTTTGATAGCTTTGTTATCAAAGAGGGCAAGGATATTCACGAAGCGGCTGCTGGACTTCAGGATTTTACCCATCCTTATCAGGCTTCAACCGCAGTGCCACAAGCCAGTTACCAAACAGGTGCTTAAGCTCATTTAAGTGAAAAAGCTGAACTACGGTTCAGCTTTTTTATTGATGATGATTGAATCCAATAAATTGAAGAAAAACAATGCTGACCTTTATTGCAAAAATAAATCCTGGCGTGATATGGCTGCTTTTCGCCATCGCAACTGATGTGCTTTCCACTTTTTATTCTGCCAAAGGCAATGGATTGGTCAATAAGCTTGATCAGGGTATCGCTTTGGTTCTCTATATTGTTTCTTTTACTTGTGCGGCCATCGCCTTGAAATATATGCAGGCAGGCATTCTCTATGTGCTCTGGTCAGGAATTGGCGTGATCGCGACAGCCGCGTTGGCAAAGGTATTTCTGGGGCAGCATATTGATTTAGCAGGGTGGGTTGGGATTGGATTTATCACTATCGGATTAATGATTATTGCTCAGTATTCTAATATTGATGTTTAAGGGTACTATCAGAAAAGATTATTTTGATAGTACCTGATATGCTGCTTATATATCTTCAAGCTGACAATTGACCATCCACTTGATTCCGAACTGATCAGTGAAAGCACCATACAGTGCGCCCCAAAAGGTTTTTTCTAATTGCATTTCAATATGGCCACGTACAGAAAGCTGGTTGAATAAACGTCGTGCCTCCATTTCATCGTGTTCAATATTGATTGAAATATAATGATTGTTGCCTTGAGTGAAAATACTATTCGGAGAGCAGAACTGATCATTAACGTCTGAACCCATGAGTACGGTATATTCATTAATAGGTAAGGAAACATGCAGAATTAAGCATTTATCTGCTTCTGATAACATAACCCCTTCTGTAGGTGGCATATCACCATAGCGACTGATCATTGCGAACTCACCGCCAAAAACAGATTGGTAAAAAATAAATGCTTGTTCAGCTTGTCCTTTGAAATTGAGGTAATGGTTGAGCTGCATGAGGAAACTCCTTGTTGTTTTTTTATACAGCCCATAACTTATCGGGATTTTGATAATTGGTGCATTATTTTTTGTAATTATGAAAATAAAAAATCCTGCACTTGGCAGGATTTTTAGTTAATCGAATTAATGATTAGATCAATTCAATTGCAACTGCTGTTGCTTCACCACCACCAATACAAAGCGCCGCAACACCTTTTTTACCACCAGTGCGTTTAAGTGCATGAATCAACGTCAAAATGATACGTGAACCCGTAGAACCAACTGGATGACCAAGTGCACAAGCACCGCCATTAATATTGACTTTTTCTGTATCTAATTTGAAGTCATCAATTGGGCACATTGTAACCATTGCAAAAGCTTCATTGATTTCCCAAAGATCAACATCTTGTGCATCCCAACCAGCTTTTTTCAAAACTTTTTCAATCGCCCCTACAGGAGCAATCGTAAATTCAGAAGGATGTTGAGAGTTTGATGCGGTTGCAATAATTTTTGCTAAAGGTTGTAAACCACGTTGAGTAGCGACTTCACTAGAGGTTAACACTAAAGCAGAAGCGCCATCAGAAATTGAACTCGCATTTGCCGCAGTAATCGTACCGTCTTTTGCAAAAGCAGGTTTCAAACTTGGAATTTTGTCAATTTTTGCATTTAATGGTTGTTCATCTTGATCAACAACAACATCACCTTTACGGCTAGACACTGTTACTGGAACGATTTCATCTTTGAAATAACCTTCAGTAATTGCTTTCTGTGCACGTTGTAGAGAACGTATAGCGAAATCATCCATTTGTTCACGTGTATAGCTACGTTTATTTGCCATATCTTGTGCAAATGATCCCATTAAGCGGCCAGTTTCTGCATCTTCTAAACCATCAAGGAACATATGATCCTTAATTTCACCATGACCCATGCGATAACCTGCGCGTGCCTTAGGTAAAACATAAGGAGCATTGGTCATTGACTCCATACCACCCGCAACCACGATTTCAGCACTACCAGCTTTGATCATATCTGCAGCTTGCATCACAGCTTTCATGCCAGAACCACAAAGTTTGTTAATGGTTACTGCACCAGTAGAATCAGGCAAACCTGCTTTACGCATAGCTTGACGAGCTGGACCTTGTTTTAAACCTGCTGGTAACACACAGCCCATGATTACTTCTTCTACATCAGTAGGCTGTAATCCCGAACGAGCAATTGCTTCTTTAATGGTGATTGCACCTAATTCGGGTGCAGTTGCGCTTGATAATGCGCCTTGGAAGCCGCCCATTGCTGTACGAGCGCCATTGACAATTACGATGTCAGTCATTGTGTGTCTCCAGACTTATAATTTGCAGAGAATGTTCAAAACCTATGCAGTATATTAAAAAAAGCATGCGAATAAAGTATTTTACGTCGTTTAGGCTAGACTGAAGAGTTTTTAACACGTGGTAATTTCTTTACTACGTATGTGCCCCATATTGCTGAGAATTAATTGAGTATGATGATTAGAATCATTCATACAATAAAAGAAACTTCCATTTGAGCCTCTTGGTAGCCCTGTATCACCTTGGAAAGTAAGTGAATTTATTCTTAATGTACCCCTCCAATCTAATTTCCCATACTTATAATGAAATGCTGTGGAATACAATAAAGGATCATTTGAATCACGTTGCCGGTTAGCATTTAAATCAAGGAATCCGATTAGTCCACTGTTCCAATCTGAATCGCAGCTAGTTAAGTCTTTACTTGCGCATAAAGTCACATTTTTATGATGAATCTGTGCGTCAGATTTGGATTTTTGTATGTAAATTGTGAGTGTTCTTTTCATATGATTTACTTCATTTGAAATCAATAATTGATTCAAATAAGGTAAACTGAGGCATGCTAGAATCGCACAAATAGCAAGTGTGACCATTAATTCACTCAGAGTGAATCCTCTAACTTTTAACATTTTTTTACCTTTTGATAATTTTGTAATTTTTTTATTAACAAAGTGTTAAGTAATTACTGTATTTATTAAATTAAGTTTAGTATTAGAAAACTAACCATTACTTAATCAAGCAAATACTGCTAAAATTGAAGAAAGCGAACAATAAGCTATTCGAGCTTTAAAGTTGAATTGAAAATTTACTGAACTACAACGGAAATTGTAAGAAATTTTGTCAATAATTTACGAGGTTAAAGTTATCAAGCACTTGGAAAATTCATCAAGTGTTTGTATGATTCAAAGTGAAGTGAATAGCTTAAAAATAATACTGTGAACACTTCCGTGTTTATGGGGCCAAAAATCATAGGCTAAGCTTGAACAACAAACAATTGTTATCTCTGGAGGATATCCATGAAATTGAGTCGTATCGCACTTGCTATGCTTGTTGCTGCTCCTTTAGCTGCTGCTAATGCGGGTGTAACAGTAACTCCATTAATGCTTGGTTACACATTCCAAGATTCTAAGCACAACAACAGCACTGAAAACTTAACAAATGCTGGTGAGTTACAGGACGATTTATTCGTTGGTGCAGCTCTTGGTGTTGAATTAACACCTTGGTTGGGTTTTGAAACTGAATACAACCAAGTTAAAGGTGACGTTACTAGTGCAGCACCGAATGGTGAATACAAGCAACAACAAATCAACGGTAACTTCTATGTTACTTCTGATCTAATCACTAAAAACTACGATAGCAAAATCAAGCCATACGTATTATTAGGTGCTGGTCATTATAAATATTCTTTCACTGATGCTAACGAAGCTCAATTGGGTCGTGTTGGTCGTGGTTTGAAAGAAGAAGGTACTTTAGGTAATGCTGGTTTTGGTGCTTTCTGGCGCTTAAATGATGCTTTATCTCTTCGTACAGAAGCTCGTGGTACTTATAACATCGATGAAGACTTCTGGAACTACACAGCTCTTGCTGGTTTAAACGTAGTTCTTGGCGGTCACTTGAAGCCAGCTGCTCCAGTAGTAGAAGTTGCTCCAGTTGAACCAGTACCAGTTCAACCACAGCCACAGCCACAGCCACAAGAATTGACTGAAGACCTTAACATGGAACTTCGTGTATTCTTTGATACGAACAAGTCTGACATCAAGCCACAATACAAGTCTGAAATCGCGAAAGTAGCTGAGAAATTAGCTGAATACCCGAATGCGACTGCACGTATTGAAGGTCACACTGATAACACTGGTCCACGTAAGTTAAACGAACGTTTATCTTTAGCTCGTGCTAACTCTGTTAAATCAGCGCTTGTTAACGAATATAACGTTAACGAATCTCGCTTGACGACTCAAGGCTTTGCTTGGGATCAACCGATTGCTGACAACAAGACTAAAGAAGGTCGTGCCATGAACCGTCGCGTATTCGCTGCGATCACTGGTAGCCGTACTGTTCTTGCACAGCCAGGTCAACAAGCTCAATAATTTGAGTTTTTGAACTGAATAAAAAAGCGACTCTGATGAGTCGCTTTTTTATATGGGTTTGCATACAAGTGATTTGAATATATAAACATTTTAATTACTCCTACAAAATAATTTGACTGATGTGTTTGATTAATATTTTCTAGAATTTACCAAACTTCTTTTCTAAGCTGTTGTTTGGTGTTTTGTCTTTCTCGACGGTGCTGAGCTCTAGGTTTTTCTGTTTCATGGATCCCTCCTTTTTGTAGTAAAGGGGAGAGCGCAACAGGATTACGAACTTTGATTTTAGGCATTGCTTTAAGTTTCATCTATTTAACCTTTTATACATAGAACTTGTTTAAGGGTGTGCACGATTTCGATTAAATCTGATTGGTTTGCCATGACTTGATCGATATCTTTATATGCACTTGGTATTTCGTCAATTACACCACCGTCTTTACGACATTCAATACCTTGGGTCTGTTGAATTAAATCCTCTTGACCAAAAAGTAATTTGGCTTTACTACGGCTCATTTTTCGTCCTGCGCCATGTGAACATGAGCAGAATGAATCAGGATTCGCTTTGCCTTTCACAATATAAGAGCGAGCCCCCATAGAACCAGGAATGATGCCTAATTCATCTTGGCCCGCTCGAATTGCCCCCTTACGTGTGATTAAGAGATGCTCACCAAAATGAGTTTCTTGACTGACGTAATTATGGTGGCAATTAATCGCTTCTTTGGTCATTTGAAAAGGTGGTAGCAGTGGGCGGATTGCCTCTAAAATCAGACGCATCATTTCACGTCGGTTTTCAAATGCATATTCTTGTGCCCATTGCACGGCTTCAACATAGTCATTAAAACTATTTGAGCCTTCTGCAAAATAACTCAAGTCCTGATCTGGGACATGCCCAAATCGATGTTGAGCTTCTTTCTTTGCTAGCTCGATAAAATAAGTTCCAATCACATTACCTAAACCACGGCTACCCGAATGGAGCATGACCCAAACGTCCTGATTTTCATCTAAACAGAGTTCGATAAAGTGATTGCCACCGCCTAAGGTACCGAGTTGTTTTTTCCATGTCGCATCAAACTTTCTGAGCATCCGAACTAAGCCAGGGTGCTTTTTAATGATCGGCTGCAAGCGTTTTTCCAGTGGAATAATACTTGAGGCTTTCGCCTTAATTTGTTTGTGTAATTCAAAGCCTACAGGGACTTTACGTTCAATTGCATGGCGTAAAGGTGCGAGATTATCTGGCAACTGTGATGCTTTGAGATTGAGTCGGATAGCATTCATGCCACAACCGATGTCGACACCGACAGCAGCAGGAATAATTGCATGTTTGGTTGGAATGACGCTGCCAACAGTTGCGCCTTTACCGACATGCACATCAGGCATCACGGCAATATGTGAATACACAAATTGCAGTTGTGCCATTTTCTTTAGTTGTTCAATGCTTTCGCTATCAATATCATTAGTGAATATTTTTACTGGAACACCATATTCAGCATCAGCATCAGCATCAGCATTAAGTATTTTTTGTATGCCCATTTTGTTTGCTCGGTTATTTTAATATTGTGTCCGAATAGACATAAAAAAACCTAGCGAATGCTAGGTTAAGTAGAGCATTCGGACAAGTGATGATTGGATTTGTACACTTGTCCGTGAGTCGACAGTGCCAAATCTTAGCGTGTTGTTCCTTGTAGTGCTGGCATGATGTCGTACTCCTATATAATAGTGTAGCTGAAAATATGAGCAAATAATTTTACTGATATTTAGTTAAGGGTCAAGTGAATTTTTGGCTTTTTATTCGCCTTCTTTCACGTTCATGTCTTTATATGCAATCAACTTAGTTTTGTGCTTCCATTTATAGCCCAACCAGATCGCCAAAAATAATGGGATACTGATATAGGTTGAAACTAAGCCTAACCAATCAATTTTGCCACCTAGCACAGCTTGATAGTTTTGTCCTAAAATAATGATTGAACACAGAATAAAGGCAAACCATGGTGCAAATGGGAAAAACTTGGCACGGTAAGCCAAATCTTCTAATTTATAACCTTGAGCAATATAACCTTTACGGAAACGATAATGTGAAATTGCAATTCCTAACCAAACGATAAAACCACACATCCCAGACATATTTAACAACCAGTTAAATACTTGTTTTTCCCCGATAAAGGTGGTCAAGAAACATAATGCAGCAACTGCTGTTGTTGCATAAAGTGCATTCATGGGTACGCCACGACCATCAAGTTTTGAGAACCATTTTGGCGCTCGACCTTCTTTTGCCATATCGAACAGCATACGCGTAGATGAGTACATCCCAGAGTTACCTGCAGATAAAATCGCGCTGAGAATAACGGCATTCATCAAACTTGCAGCAAAGGCAAAGCCTGCTTTTTCATACAATAAGGTAAATGGTGAGAGTGCAATATCTTCACTTTGTGCAGCTTTTAATAGAAGCGGATCATCATAGCTTACCAATGTACCAATGATAAAAATACATAAGATATAAAACAGTAAAATACGCCAGAAGATTTGTTTAATCGCCAAAGGAATCGTTTTCTTTGGATCTTTCGATTCACCTGCGGCAACACCAACCATTTCAGTTCCTTGGAAGGAGAATCCAGCGATCATGGCAACACCAATCAGGGCTTGTAAGCCACCAACAAACGGTGCATCTTTATAATGCCAGTGTTGAAAGGTTGATACATTCGGTGTCATCATAATTTTAACAATCATCCAGATACCGATGACAATAAACACAATGATTGCAAGCACTTTAATCAAAGAAAATAAGAATTCACTTTCACCAAAGCCTTTTACCGTCAATGCATTAATCGCAAAAATAATGGTAAGGAAGATTGCACTCCAATAAAACCCAGGAATATCTGGGAACCAGAATTTCATGATGAACTGAACTGCGACCAATTCAAAAGCAACGGTAATTGCCCAGTTATACCAATAGTTCCAGCCTAAGGCGAAACCAAAACCATCTTCGACATAACGACTGCCATAGGTGAAGAATGCACCTGAAGTTGGATTGTGCGTGGCTAATTCACCGAGACTCGTCATCAAGAAATAAATCATGATCCCGATGAGAGCATAGGCCAATAACGCACCACCGGGACCGGCTGTTGCGATTGTTGAACCTGAAGCAAGGAATAAGCCTGTACCAATTGATCCGCCAATGGCAATCATATTCAGGTGGCGTGCTCCGAGCTGACGCTGAAGGTGTTGAGGAGCAGATGTATCGCTCATAAAAATTCCTTAAACTGTTTATTTCGCACAGGCATATAACACTTTGAATCCCTGTTGATCTGCCTTCACAAGACATTGACCAAAGCTCTGCTCTATCAGAGGTGGATAGTTTAGAAAACGATTCGCCACGATCCATAGTTCACCTGAATTTTTCAGATGCTTTTTCGCCAATTGGCAGAGCTCTTCACTTGCATCGTAATTGGTATGAATGCCTTGATGAAAAGGTGGATTACTTACGATGGCATCTAGATCTTTAGGCGCATCAACAAAACTTGTGACAGGCTGTAGATGTAGCTGTGCTAAGTTCAGATGATTTTTTTGAAAAGTGAACTCAGTAGACCGTAATGCAAATGCATCAACATCAAGTGCAAAAATGTGCTGGTTTGGATTTATTTTGGCTAAATAAGCACTAATAATTCCAGCACCGCAACCAAAGTCGGCAATCTTACCTGATTTTACTTGGCTCAGGTAAGGGAGTAATACGGCTGTTCCAATATCTAAATGGTCTTGACTAAATACACCCGGTAAAGCACAGATTTCGAGCTGTTCTTGATTGACTTGCACAATATAGTTTTTTAACCAATGGTCAAGTGGTTTGTGTATTTCTCTCTTTTCAATTTTCATGTGCCAAAATTGACAGTGGCGTGCACTATCAATTTTAAAGGCTTTACCATATTGCAGGAGTTGTTTTGCAGCACGTTCAACACCGCCTTTTTTTTCACCCACTAGAAATACGCTTTGACCGAGTGTTAACTGGCTCACCACGACATGAAGAATATAATTCAATAACTCTTTAGATTTTGGAACGAAAATAACAACCTGATCAAAACTTGCTTGTGGAAACTCAACTGAGAAATATGAATTTATACCAGTGCTTTGAAAACCTTGATGATCAGCATAATTCCAAGTCCAGACAGACGCTTGTACTTGGTGAGGTAAATTTTTGGCGAGTTGATCATTGGGCGCATTAATCAGTAAGATTTGCCCATTTAAATAATCTTGTTGTCGTATAACGACTTCACTACGTGGATCCATTTTGATCTCTCATCAAAAACAAAGCCCAGTGGTGAAACTGGACAATTACGATGGTTAAAAGACTATTTTTGAGTTTCAGGTAAAACAATATTTAAAATCAACGCTGCAATACCACCCGTTGCAACACCTGAGCTGAAAATATTTTTGAATAATTCAGGAAGATGTTCAAGGATTTGTGGAACTTGTGCTACACCTAAACCTAATGCAAGAGAAATCGCAATAATCAGTAAAGCGCGGCGGTCAAGATGAATACTTGAAAGAATGTTAATTCCAGATGCAGCCACCGCACCGAACATTACCATTACCGCACCACCTAGCACTGCTTGGGGAACAGCTTGAATGACTGCAGCTACAGCAGGGAAGAGACCTAAAATGATCAATAAGATCGCAATCCAGATCCCGACATAGCGACTTGCCACACCAGTGAGTTGAATCACGCCATTGTTTTGTGCAAACACTGAACTTGGGAAGGTATTGAAAATACCTGCTAAAAATGAGTTGGCACCATTCACAAGTACACCACCTTTAATGCGTTGCATCCAAATGGGGCCGTCTACAGGTTGGTTGGAGATTTTGCTTGTCGCTGTCACATCGCCAATGGCTTCAAGTGAAGTAACGAGATAGATGAATGCCATTGGAATGAACAAGCTCCAAGAGAAGCTTAGACCAAAATGCATAGGGGTAGGAATCTGAATTAATGGTGCATCTTGCAATACGGAAAAGTTTAAATGACCCATAAAGCCTGCAAGAATGTAACCAATCACCAATGCGATTAAAATTGCTGAACTTTTTACCCAAATAATTTGAACACGATTCAATAAAATAATGACCGCCAGTACTGTACAGGACATGATCAGATTGTCTGTATTGGCAAAAGTATGATCTTGCATGGCCATATAACCACCTCCCATGCTAATCAGACCTTCTTTAATCAGTGTCAAACCAATTAAGAAAACAACGATACCTGTAACTAAAGGGGTAATTAATTGTTTTACCCAAGGTAGAATCCGAGACACGCCCATTTCAATAAATGAACCTGCAATTACCACACCGAAAATAGCAGCCATCACTTGCTCAACAGGCGTACCTGCAGCAACCATGGCGCTACCAATACCAATAATTGGGCCAATAAAGTTAAAACTTGTCCCTTGAACAATCAATAGTCCTGCACCGAAAGGACCGACCTTTTTACACTGTAAAAAGGTTGCAATTCCTGAGATGATCAGAGACATCGAAAGGATCATATTGGTGTCTTCACGAGATACACCAAGTGCTAAGCAAATTAATAATCCTGGAGTGACAATCGGGACTAAAATTGCTAAAAGATGTTGTAAAGCCGCTAAAAATGCGATGAACGGTTTTGGACGATCATTGAGTCCGTAGACGAGATCAAGTGGCTGTTCGGGTTGAGAATTTGACATGGGAGTATAAGAAAAGCGATAAGCAATAGTGGAATATTCTAATAGAGTTAGGCTACTTTACCAACGATTCTGAAACAGTTCGTCCGAAAAAAAGTTTCATGTCAACAAACTGTCACTACTAAAGTTTAGGATTTTTCTATATAATCTGCCCTCAAATTTTAAGCGTATCGAATTCTATGTCTGATATTAAGAATCTCCGCAATATCGCAATTATTGCGCACGTCGACCACGGTAAAACCACGCTTGTCGATAAATTACTTCAACAATCTGGTGCTTTAGGTGACCGTGCAGGCGAGATTGAGCGTGTCATGGACTCGAATGCGCTTGAAAGTGAACGTGGTATTACTATTCTTGCAAAAAATACGTCAATTACGTGGTTAGATCAACGTACTGACACAACTTACCGTATCAATATCGTAGACACCCCAGGACATGCGGACTTCGGCGGTGAAGTTGAACGTGTAATGTCGATGGTTGACTGTGTATTGCTTCTTGTTGACTCTCAAGAAGGTCCAATGCCACAAACTCGCTTTGTAACGCAAAAAGCGTTCGCGCGTGGTTTGAAGCCAATCGTAATTATCAACAAAGTTGATAAGCCAAGTGCACGTTGCGACTGGGTAATCGATCAAGTATTTGACTTGTTTGATAACTTGGGTGCAACTGATGAACAGTTAGATTTCCCAATCGTTTATGCTTCTGGTTTACGTGGTGTAGCTGGTCCTTCTCCTGAAGAATTAGCGGAAGATATGACACCATTGTTCCAAACTATCGTTGATATCGTTGAACCACCAGCAGTTGATGTTGATGGTCCATTCCAAATGCAGATTTCTTCACTTGACTATAACAGCTTCGTTGGTGTTATCGGTGTTGGTCGTATTCAGCGTGGTGGTGTAAAAACGAATACTCCTGTTACTGTGATTGATAAAGAAGGCAATACACGTAACGGTCGTATCTTAAAAATCATGGGTTACCACGGTTTAGAGCGTATTGATGTTGAAGAAGCATCAGCAGGTGATATCGTTTGTATCACTGGTATTGATGCACTCAATATTTCTGACACAATTTGTGATCAAAAAAATGTAGAAGCTTTGCCACCATTGTCTGTAGATGAACCTACGGTTTCGATGACATTCCAAGTAAACAACTCACCGTTTGCTGGTAAAGAAGGTAAATTTGTAACATCACGTAATATTCGTGAACGTCTTGATCGTGAATTGATTCACAACGTGGCATTACGCGTTGAAGATACTGATAGTCCAGACCGTTTTAAAGTTTCTGGTCGTGGTGAACTTCACCTTTCAGTATTGATTGAAAATATGCGTCGTGAAGGCTTTGAAATGGGCGTATCACGTCCACAAGTGATCATGAAAGAAGTCGATGGCGAAAGACAAGAGCCATACGAAAACGTAACGTTTGATGTTGAAGAACAACATCAAGGTTCAGTAATGGAACAAATGGGTCACCGTAAAGGCGAAATGACCAATATGGAAGTTGACGGAAAAGGTCGTATCCGTATTGAAGCAACTGTACCTTCACGTGGTTTAATCGGTTTCCGTTCTGAGTTCTTAACCATGACTTCTGGTACAGGGATTATGACATCAAGCTTCTCGCACTACGGTCCTGTTAAGCAAGGTACTGTTGCGAAGCGTCAAAACGGTGTATTGATTTCTATGGTTCAAGGTACTTGCTTGGGCTATGCATTATTCAGCTTACAAGACCGTGGTCGTTTATTCGCTAAACCTCAGTTAGAAGTTTATGAAGGAATGATCGTGGGTATTAACTCACGTTCGGACGATATGGTTGTTAACCCAACTAAAGCAAAACAATTAACCAACGTTCGTGCGTCTGGTACGGATGATGCTTTAACTTTAACGCCTGCAATTGAATATACGCTTGAACAAGCACTTGAATTCATTGAAGATGATGAGTTAGTTGAAGTAACACCAAAATCGATCCGTATTCGTAAACGTTACTTAACTGAAAACGAACGTAAGCGTAACCGTGATAAATAATTTTTCTTCACTGAAAAATGACAAAACCGCTAAATTTATTTAGCGGTTTTTTATTGCATAAATTTCAGGGTAGGGACATCCTTAAACATATATTTTTATTAAAATAAAAAAGTGTTGTTAAAGTGTGAAATAGCTTTCTTTTTTTGATGAAAATATTAAATTATGAGCATTATGTGGATAGCCGCAACTGTGTAATAAACAATGCAAAATGGGTTGCGATTAAGTTCAACTCTGGAGAGTTATAAATGAGTATTATTCAAGAATTTAAAGAATTTGCCATCAAAGGCAATATGATGGATCTTGCCATTGGTGTCATCATTGGTGGTGCATTTGGTAAAATTATTGATTCATTGGTGAAAGATATCATCATGCCACTTATTTCAGTTATTACTGGTGGGGGTGTTGATTTTACACAGAAGTTTATTGTGCTCGGAGACAATCCAAATAATTTACAGTCTTTAGATCAATTAACGAAAGCAGGTGTCAATGTTTTAACCTATGGTAATTTCTTAACCATCTTTATTAATTTCATTATTTTGGCATGGGTTGTGTTTCTTATGGTGAAAGTAATGAATCGTATGCGTAAACAAAAAGAAGCAGCGCCAGCAGCACCAGCGCCTACACCTGAAGATATTCAATTATTACGTGAAATTAGAGACTCTTTGAAAAAATAAGTACTTATTATTTTCATAAAAAACGGCATTTAAAAATGCCGTTTTTTATTGGAAATAGATAATTCCATATTTGGAACGCAAGCTTTTACATGGAAAATTGCAAGATTTGACTTTAAAATATTTGCATATTTGAATGGAACAGCAATCATGAACCAACTATTTGTCTATGGCACACTTTGCCCAAACCGAGAAAATGCGCATATTTTGGGTGGAATCGGTGGAGATTGGCAAAAAGCATCGGTACACGGCACAATTCATATTTTAGATTGGGGACCAGACAAAGGTTTACCTGCCTTAGTTTTGGCTGAACAAGATCCATTAATCATGGGATATTTATTCAGCACGGAAAAATTAGAACAAAACTGGCAAATGTTAGATGAGTTTGAAGGATTCCAATATGAGCGAGTTGTTGCTGAGGTTATCTTGGAATCTGGTAAAAAAATACATGCATGGACTTATGTGATGAAACCGCAAGAATTAAAATAACTGAGAAGAGGAGAGAGCTTAAAATAATTAAGCTCAAACCATTATCTTAAGCCATCCATGCGAAATTTCACTTCAATTAAGTGAAAACCAAATTGGCTTTTGATCGGGCCGTGTAAGATTCGTTCTGCTGCTGTAAAAACTAATTTATCAATAACAGGGACCAATTGCCCCTTTTTCACTTCACCGAGTTCGCCTCCACGTTTAGCTGAGTTGCAAGTAGAGTATTGTTTGGCGATTTTGCTAAAATCAGCACCAGACTGAATTCGTTTTTTTAGCTGTTCGGCTAAGTCTTTATCTTTGACGAGAATATGTCGAACAATTGCGGTTTGCATAAGGTTATTCTCCTTGATTGCATCTTAAATGGTCTATACTTTGCTTAGTTTCAAAGGTTGGCATTGTGGACAAAATACACTAGCACGTTGACCTAACTTTAAGTTTTCTAATGTAGTTTCACAATTAACACACATTTCACCTGCGCGACCATAAGCTAAAAGTGTCTGCTGAAAGTAACCATTTTCACCCATGGCATTACTATAGTCACGCAAAGTTGATCCACCTAAATCAATTGCTTGTTTTAAGATGCGTTTTACTTCGATGACTAACTTTTCCACTTGTGCTTTGCTCAGCGTCGAAGCAGGTTGCGCAGGATGAACCCCAATGTTGAATAAACTTTCAGTTGCATAAATATTGCCCACACCAACCACTATATGGTTATCCATTAAAGCAATTTTAATGCCGACATTTTTTTTAGCTAATTTTTCATGCAAATAGGTTGGATTAAAATTTTCAGTTAATGGTTCTGGCCCTAGCGAATCAATCAATTTACTTTGATTAGTTTCATCTAACCATAGAATACACCCAAAGCGCCGTGGGTCATGGTAGCGGAGTTGCTGATCTTCAAATTCGATCACAAGATGGTCATGCTTTTTTAATTCATCACTGGATTGACATAGGCGAAAGCTTCCTGACATACCTAAGTGCCAAAGCATTTGATCTTGTTCAAATTCAGCCAAAATATATTTGGAACGACGTTTGAGTTGAGTTAAACGTTGACCAATTAATTTTTCAAGATCATCAGGGATAGGCCAGCGCAAACTAGGATTGTGTACTCTTACAGCTTGTACACGTTGCTCTAAAAGCGGCAGTAAACTGGTTTTTGTGGTTTCAACTTCAGGAAGTTCGGGCATAGTGAGCTCAAGTTGTTTCAACAACAATACAATGAGGGTAAATGTTTAACTTACAATTATGACGATATTTAATTTGATTGGCTAATCATCATTAAAATTGATTTTTGGTTTTTTAGCTAAGGTTAAAGATCTAATCTAATTATAAAATAATGAAATACTTACTTTAAAAAGCTTGCCCTTAAATTCTGTGAAACAAGGAATTTTCATATCTTTAGTAAAAAAAAATTTTTATATGGTAGTGTTGCAATAAGCATGGGTTTGAATGGTTCTTTTGCTTGGACTGTTGAATCAGAAGTCGATCGGCCCATACAACTTCCGGATAATTAAGGTCCGAGCAACTCCTACTGACACAGCTTATATTGAAACACCAGCATCAATTTTTAGGGTAGATATGCCTAAAAACGATCAGAGCTTAGAAGTTGATTTAACTGAGCTTGTGAAAGGGATACCGAGTGTTCAACTGCGCAATCGAGAGAATTATGCCCAAGATTTGCAACTTTCTATGCGTGGTTTTGGTGCACGTCCCACATTTGAAGTTCGTGGAATTCTTTTATATAGCGATGCTATTCCTGCCACAATGCCACAATGCCACAATGCCACAATGCCACAATGCCACAATGCCAGATGGACAAGGGCAAACCTCAAATATTGATTTAAGGAGTTTAAGTCATCTTGAAGTATTAAAAGGTCCATTTTCTTCGTTATATGGAAATTCTTCAGGAGGTACGATTTTAGTAAAAACAAAGGAAGGACAGGGTAAAGATTCGATAGAGATGAGTTATGCGGGCGGTAGTCATCACAAAAATCATGCTGGTTTAGTTTTACAAGACGGTTTAAAAAATCAAAATGAACCAAGTTATATGATTAACTCATCCTATTTTGATACAGATGGTTATCGCGATCATAGCAGTACAGAAAGTATCAAACCAATTCTGAAAAAAATACATGTTTACTTTTTAATGACAACTTAAACAATTGCATCGCCTTATACAGGATATATATTTTGCTATACGGATTGGAGTTTAAATGGATTTACCCCTATAGATAATTTATTTAATAAACAATATATCGGTTCAGTGATTGTGAACGAAGGAAATAATCGCTTCTTTGAACCTACAGATGGGCGCAATTGGAGTGCTTGGATTAAGTTAAGCAAACAATTTTAAATAAAAAGCAGCACTCTTTAGAGGTGGAGTGCTGCTGAATTGATTATTAGTTCTTTGTTTTTACTGAAGTTGCTTTTTTTGCAGCAATTGCTTCTTCAACTTTAGCCAATGATTCCTTCGCATTTGGATAGTTAGCTGCTGCTAAGCGAGTAAAAATATTTTTTGCCTGCTCTAAATCTTGGTCAACAATACCTCCATTTGCTAACATATTGCCGAGAACCATTAAAGATGGTGCATAACCTTTTTTAGCTAAATCTTTAAGGCTATCAATCGCCTGTGCTTGCATAATAGGATTTTTATTTTTAACACCAACACTCAAATCGTAGATTGTTTTGAGATGTTTTGCTGGATAATAATCTTTCCGTAGCAATGGTAATAGTTTCTGAACAGCGATCTGATCGTATTCAGGTTTACCTTGCTCAAATAAAATTTTTGCAGTTTCAACAATGGCTTCATTAGAGCCTTGTTTAGAAGCTTTATCTAAATATTCTTTGTATTTTTGATTATTCTTAGTGATGCCCAAATCACCTTTATGATAAGCCTGTGCTAATGTATAACTGGCTTGAGCAAAGCCTTTATTTGAAGCATCTTGATAATGCTGTGCGGCTTTCTTTTCATCCTTTACTGTGCCTTGACCAACTTGAGTCATATAACCTAGGTTATAAATTGCTTGGGCATTCCCTGTATCTGCGAGACGCTGCATTTCTTGAAACGCGGCAGGGTAGTTTTTTGCTTCGTATAGTTTAGTTGCTTGAGCAAATGTATCTGGTTTTGCAGTTACTTTACTATCAGCCGCAAATGTTGAATGACTTGTAGCAAGAATTAAGCTGGCAATCAGCAACTTTTTCATTTTATTTATTCCTTTCACAGATATCTGCTTTAATCCATTACATGGCAGTTTTGAATGCCTTCATCATAAAAGTTTGCTGTGAAATGTAAATATGGATTTTGTATAAATCTTGCTTAATTAATTTATTTTAATTTTTATATTATTTAATATAAATCAGAATCTTATGTTGTAAGTGGTGGCTTGCCAGTCAACTGAAAAGCCACCACCTAATTAGATACTATTTTTTAGTTTGTGCTTCTAATAGAAGTTGTTCAATTTGTTGAGCATTTTGTGGTAAGCCCGCGACTCTAGTGCCATTTTCAAGGAAGATTGTAGGTGTCCCACTAATTTCTAGATTTTGTCCTAAAGCAATATTTTTCTGTACAGGTGTTTCACATGTACCTGAATTTTGGGCTAACTTACGATGTAGCATGTAATCTTCCCAAGCCTCATATTGGTTTTTGGCACACCAAATTTTATTTGCTGCAGTTTCAGCTTGTGGATGCAATTTCTTAAGTGGGAATAAAAAAATGTAGACCGTTACATTGTCGATAGAGGTCATATATTGTTCAAGTTTTTGACAATATGGGCAATCGGGATCGGTAAAGACATATAGAGTACGTTCGCCTTTACCTTTGATGTGCTTAATGGCTTGTTTGAGAGGAAGTTGTTTTACATCAATTTTACTCAGTTCAGAGATACTATCTTCTGTTAGGTTTTTCTGATTTTTTACATCGAGTAAATTGCCAAAAAAAAGATATTTAGCATTTTCATCTGTATAGATAATCTTACCAGACACATAGACTTCATAAATTCCACTTAGTGGAGATGGGGTGACTGAAGTAATGGGAATATCTGGATAATTTTTTTTAAAGTTTTGTTCTAAGGTTCTGCTATCAGCATGTACTATTTGTAAGCTTAATAGACTCAGTGATAAGGCTGATAGCCAAGTTTTCATGGTTATTTTCATTTGAGAGAGATATTGTTGAGAATAGGTGAACAATAACCTTCATTTCGATTCTCGACAAGAATGATCATTAAACTTTATTTCAAATAAGGCTGCATTGCCAATTGCAGTAATTCAATCAGTTCGGGATCCATCTCTATATCGACCAGAAGCATCTATCCATATAGAGCCTCTGATGTTTGAAAGAGTATAAAGATCTGGAATAGGTGTTTTATCTATAAATTCTGGTTTTTAATTCATTAGGAAGGCTTTGGATTCTTTAATTAATTTTTTCTGTGTTAGCAAAACTAGATTGCATATTAAATAAAGCGGTAGCCATCGTAATCATAAAAAGTAATGTAGACTTGAGTACAACTAATTCCGATAAATTGAACAAAATAAAAAAAGTATTTGTTTTAAATAGGAGTATATGCTTAATTTTAATTAAAGGATCTTATTTATAATTAAAAAGCCCTAGTAAAAGGGCTTTTGTTTAAAATGATTATTGTGGTCGTGCTACATCACCATTTAATACTTCTGGTAAATCCAAAACCTTTACACCAAGTTCTTCTAAAGCAACTGGTTTTGCAATTACAAGTGCGATATAGCCATCTTCACATGCAGCACTATTCACAACCTCAACATCTTTACTTAGCTGGCTAGCAGGAGAAGGCACAGTATCTTTGCCTTGGATTAAATGTAACCAATGTTTTGGTTTTGCTTTAAACCATAGACGTGCCACAATTTCCTGACCTAAATAACAACCTTTGTCAAAATGTACACCATCACGTTGATGCAAACGTAGTTCTTGTGGTTGAAACAAATGTTCTGTACTTTGACTAATCCATGCTTGACCTGACTGAATCGCTTGAATTTGCCAAGCATTGATGTCTGTCTCCACAGAAGAAAACTCAGTTTGAATGCCATTTAATGAAGGAAAAACAGATCCTATTTCTTCTAATTTCATTTTTGAAAAAGCACCAAACTTTTTAATATGTTTGGAAAACTCTTCGGCTTGATCTTGGGTGATTACAAGTTCAAAACTTTCTGGATTTAATCTTTTAATCCATAGCCCAAAATGAATACGTCCTTTTAAGTCACAAATAGCGGTATAGCGATTTTCATTTTCAGGGAGACGTTCTACATGAACAGTCACTTGACCCTGTAGAAATTTTTGCGCATCTACACCATTCAAGCTAAAAGCAGTAAAAGCAAGCTGACTCATAGATTAATCCCAAAGCTGCGTTCTTATCACTAAATATGGAGTGCTATTTTGCGCCATTTTTTACAAAAAAGCAGCTTTAGATTCTAGATATTCGGGTTCAATTGAGCGATTGAAGGAATAGTATTTCATGACTAAATCGGTATGATAGAGGCACGAATTAAAAATAACTTAACCTGAGAATAATAATGAGTGGAACAGTACAACTACATCGTGTATTTAATGCACCACCAGTTCGTGTTTTTAAAGCCTTTCTCGATCCAGATGCCTTGGTAAAATGGATGCCACCTCATGGTTTTACTGCCAAAATCCATCACTTAGACCCACAAGAGGGTGGAACATACAAAATGTCATTTACTAACTTTTCAACTGGACAAATTCATTCATTTGGAGGGACGTATATTGAACTTATCCCGAATGAATTATTACGCTATACCGATAAGTTTGATGATCCTAATTTACTAGGTGAAATTCAGGTCAAAATAAAATTAAAATCAGTGGTAGTAGGAACCGAAGTGCATATTACTCAAGAGGGAATACCTGATGTTATTCCTGTTGAAGCGTGTTATTTTGGTTGGCAGGAATCTCTGTATTTATTGGGATTTCTGATTCAAGCTGAAATTCCAAATGAATAACAACTCCTTAGCTTAATTCAAACTAGCTAAATTTTTAATATTTAATCATATTGGGGAATATTATGTCTGAAGAAATTCTTGAACACAGAGAACAATTGGCTCGTGTTGCCATGCGCGAAGCTTTAGAAAATCAACAAGCAGAAGATAGTGTGGAGTTATTTATTCAACATCATCTTGAAGAAGTTGAACCTGAATATTGGGAAAAATACTTTGACACATCAAAACCTAATTTATTACAAATTTTAGAGTTACTGGTATTAGATTCACGTTGGGATGAGGGGGATCTGGAAAGTTATGAAATTTTAGATTTCACCTTACCAGATGAGATCACAAATTACGTTATCTGCGTTAGTTTTGATTCAAAAGGGCAAGTTGTTAATATTTCAATGGAAAGCTGAAAAATTTGTGAGATATGGGGGAGGCTGATGTGAGAATTGAAATTAAACGTATTTATTGATCTTGTTGAGCCGACGGATGGACAGCATGTACTCGTAGATCGGTTATGGCCAAGGGGAATATCGAAATAGCAGGCACATTTAGATTTATGGCTTAAAGATATTGCACCCTCAACTGAATTGAGAAAAAGCGTTTTGTCATAAGGTTGAACATTGGCTGAGTTTTCAGGAAGAATATTATGAAGAGCTTAAAGAAAACCCTTATGTAAATCAGCTTAAAGACATGGTACAGCAACAGTAAGTAACGCTCATTTACGCAACTAAAGATATTAAGCTTAGTCATGCCCTAGTACTTAAAAATTATTTAATTGGACAAGCGATTCAAGCTTAAATTTTGAAAAAATGCGTCTATCGATCATAATAGTGCTTTTGAGATGTTTTTATGTCTTTTCCACACTGCCCAAAATGCCAATCAGAATATACTTACCAAGATGGCGACTTATTGATTTGCCCTGAATGTTCACATGAATGGAAAGAAGGTGAGGCATCTGCTTCAGAACAACAAGAGATTATTAAAGATGCCAACGGTAATATTTTAGTTGATGGTGATAGCGTCACTGTCATAAAGGATTTAAAAATCAAAGGTTCATCATCTGTAGTTAAAGTCGGGACGAAAGTGAAAAGTATTCGTTTATTAATCGATGCGAATGATGGACATAATATTGATTGTAAAATCGATGGGATTGGTGCAATGAAATTGAAATCTGAATTTGTAAAAAAGATCTAATCCAAATCATTTAAGGGAGCATGTCAGTGCCCCTTTGCTATTCAAAAACTTACCAAAAGTGAACAATAAATCATTTTCTATTGGTATAAAAAATAATCTATAAATAAAGCTATAACAATCAAAACAACAGTTTTCAATAAAAAAGCCGTTTATTATTAAACGGCTTTTTTATTGCTAGGATGAAGATTAGCCTATAAGTTTAGCTAAGAGTTCTTCTTTACCTAAATTGCTTGCTTCAAGATCGCGACGACCTTTGTACTCAAAAGTACCTGCATCAAGACCTTTCTCACCAATAACAATACGATGAGGAATACCCATTAATTCAAGATCAGAGAATTTCACACCAGGGCGTTCATTACGATCATCAAGCAATACATCATAGCCTTGAGCTTGTAATTCAGCATAAAGCGCTTCAGCTGCTTCAAGGGTACGAGGTGATTTATGCGCATTCATTGGCACAATCGCAATGTCGAATGGAGCAATCGCTTGAGGCCAAATAATTCCTTTGTCATCAAAGTTTTGTTCAATTGCTGCTGCAACCACACGTGTTACACCAATTCCATAGCATCCCATTGTAACAGTAAATGGTTTACCATCTTCACCAAGTACTTTACACCCTAAAGCTTCTGAGTATTTTGTACCGAGTTGGAAGATATGACCGACTTCAATACCACGTTTGATTTGAAGTGTACCTTTACCATCTGGAGAAGGGTCGCCTTCAACAACATTACGTAAATCATAAACTTCGGTGAATTTTGCATCACGCTCCCAGTTCACACCTGTCGCATGTTTATCGACTTCATTTGCACCCGCAACAAAGTCAGATAATACGGATGCAGCACGATCCACAATCACGGTTAAGCCTTTTTCAACTAAACCTTGTGGACCGCAGAAACCTGCTGTTAAACCATGTTGTTCTAATTGTGCTTCAGTTGCAAATGCCAAAGGTGCAGCAATTAAAGGGTGCTTTTCAGCTTTAATATCATTCAATTCGTGGTCGCCACGTAAAAATAGAGCAACAACGGGTGTATTGCCATTTTCATCTGTTTGACCTTGTACAAGTAAAGCTTTTACAGATTGTTTTGCATCACTGTTTAAAAATTGGCAAACATCGGCAATTGTTTTCTGATTTGGTGTATCGACTAAGGTCATTGTTTGAGCTGGCGCAGCACGCTCACCGACTAACAATGCTTCTGCCATTTCAACGTTAGCGGCGTAATCAGATTCAGTAGAAAATGCGATATCATCTTCGCCACTTGCAGCAAGTACATGGAATTCATGTGATGCAGAGCCACCGATTGAACCTGTGTCTGCTTGTACAGGGCGGAAATCGAGACCTAGACGTGTAAAAATACGGCTATAGGTGTCATACATGACATCATAAGTTTCTTGTAGTGATGCTTGATTTGCATGGAACGAGTAAGCATCTTTCATGATAAATTCACGAGATCGCATCACACCGAAACGTGGACGAATTTCATCACGGAATTTAGTTTGGATTTGATAGAAATTTACTGGTAATTGCTTATAACTTTTCAGCTCATTACGTGCCAAATCTGTAATGACCTCTTCATGAGTAGGACCAAGCACGAATGGATTATCATGACGATCTTTGAAACGAAGTAATTCTGGACCGTATTGTTCAAAACGACCAGATTCTTCCCAAAGCGCAGCAGGTTGAGTGACAGGCATAAATACTTCTAATGCGCCTGAACGGTTCATTTCTTCGCGAACAATCGCATCTACTTTCTTTAAAACACGTGTTCCCATGGGCAACCAAGAGTATAAACCAGAAGCTAATTTACGAATCATCCCCGCACGTAACATGAGCTGGTGCGAAATGACTTCAGCATCATTTGGGGTTTCTCTTAACGTTGCAAATAAAAAGCGGCTTGCGCGCATGGAAACTATCCTAAAGTTAAGTGTTATTTAGAAATACTCAAACGAGCAAAATTATCTACTCGGTTTTAAGCAATTGGCATTATGACATGAATCATTGAATTTCGTGTAATCTAAAGCAAGCTGAATGAATTAAAACTATGAAAAGTTAGGATTAATATTTTTGAGAGACCATGCAAGAAAAATTCTAAGTCTATTGTGTTTTTTGTTCAATATTTTTTAAACGGTTAATAATATCAGCATAATCTGTTTCAGTTTTATGATATGCATTACGTAAACTTTCTACTGTTCTTTTTACATTTTCAATATTCTTGGCATTATTGTCTAAATTATTTTTGAGTTGAGCGGGGGGCGTTTCTCCCTTACGATGATATTCCATCTCTTGTCGCTTAAATCCAATTTTGTCTTGTTGAAGCTGTTGTAATTGTTGTTGTTGATAATTAAGTTGCTTTTTCAAACTAGCCAAAATTTGATCTCTTTTTGTTGCCGCTATTTTTGTATTTCCATAAGCACGTTTTAATCTCATATCTTGTTCGCGTTGACGTGCAATAAATTCGCGACGAGAAGATTGTTGTACATCTACTGTTGCGTTATAAGCACGGTTGCGTTTGATCACTTGCATATTACGATCAAGTGCTTCATAACCATAACGAATATGTTCAGGTGTAACTGATGTACTCACATTAGCAACACCATTTTTATCATAATAACGATACCATACAGCTTTGGGTTGCTCTGTGGCTGCAAAACTTGAACTGCAAAAAATCAATAAAAAAAACGCGCAAATGTAATTACGAGCAATCGTTGTAAAGTGGCTAATGCCGAAACCGCACTTTAACGAACCAGTCATTACATTCCCCGGAAAAAGTTAACTAAATCACTTATTTTTAAATAATAATCAGTTGTATATTAGTAGCTATTTAGATAATTAAAAATAGTGAGTATACAAAAAATTTAGGAATTTGACGAAAAGTGTGAGAAATTTGTTATTGTTGGTGAAAACTGATAGGTTGGTTCAAAAAACTTCATTGATAATGCAAGTAAAGATATGTTAAAAATATCAACTGATGTGTATAAAACAAATTAAACCAACCATAATTTGTATTGAGTGAATGGGGCAGGACAATTAAATGGAAGATAAATTTCAAAATTTGAAAGTAATGGTGATTGATGATTCAAAAACGATTCGTCGTACAGCTGAAACGCTTTTACAACGAGAAGGTTGTGAGGTGATCACCGCTGTTGATGGTTTTGAAGCATTATCAAAAATTGCAGAAGCAAATCCTGATATCGTGTTCGTCGATATCATGATGCCTCGTTTAGATGGTTATCAAACCTGTGCACTGATTAAAAATTCTTTAAATTACCAAAATATCCCAGTGATTATGTTGTCAAGCAAAGACGGTTTGTTTGATCAGGCTAAAGGGCGTGTTGTGGGTTCGGATGAATATTTAACTAAGCCATTTAGTAAAGATGAGCTGTTAAATGCGATTCGTAATCACGTTAGCGCATAAAATTTAAATTGAGGAAAAAATGGCTCGTATACTTATTGTAGATGATTCACCTACTGAAACATTTCGCTTTAGAGAAATTTTGACTAAACACGGTTATGAAGTTTTAGAAGCAACCAATGGCGCTGACGGTGTCACAATGGCGCAAGCAGAACTACCAGATCTCGTATTAATGGATGTGGTAATGCCAGGAATGAACGGTTTCCAAGCGACACGCCAAATTAGCAAAGGTAAAGACACGCAGCATATTCCTGTTGTGATCGTAAGTACCAAAGATCAGGCAACAGATCGTGTTTGGGGTAAGCGTCAAGGTGCTTGTGATTATTTGACCAAGCCGATTGATGAGCAACAGCTCATTGATGTGATTAAACAATTATTAAGTTAATTCGTACGAGCCTTTTCATTACTCAATACGGGATAGGGTATGGCAGCAAATGGATTTATCGAATTGCTTCGCTTATCCAAGCGAGGCAACAAACAATATGCTTCAACTCAAAATGAAGTCAGCCGTTGGTCTGGTATCGCATTTGAGATGTTAGGGCAATATTTCGTTGCACCATTAGGGGAGATTTCGGAGGTGATTTATCCTCCAAAATATACCCCTGTTCCTAATACTCAGGCATGGGTACGTGGTTTGGCAAATATTCGTGGTCGATTGCTTTCAGTTTCTGATTTAACACATTTTATTTCAGGACAACGGAGTCAGTTTTCACCAACACAAAAAGTAATATGCATTAGCCATCAAGACCATTATGTGGGTTTGGTTGTCGACCAAGTTCTTGGGATTCAGCACTTTAATAAAAAGAGTTTCTTTTCACAAAGTGCTGATCTAGATGATAAATTGAAAGATTATTGTCAGGGATACTTCCATCAACATAATCAGCAATGGCATGTGTTTTTACTGAGTCGGTTGTTGCAAAATCCTCAATATATGAATGCATCAATAAAATTTATAAACTAATTTGATACGCTACGGAAAATAAACGCGTATTCAGGGGAGAAGCTGACATGGGCTTTAAACTTAAAAAGAAAAATGGTAGTAGTGGTGATAGTACTGGTCTTAAGAGTGGTGGCGCATTTTTAGAGAATGCTCGAACGCAAATTGATCAGTTTTCTCGCTTATTTGGTGAAACTGAAAAGTCGAAACCAATTCTATACCGTGCGATTGGTGCTTTAGCTCTTGCAGTTATCCTCTTAATTTATTTATTCGTGAGTGTTCCTCGTCATAACCAGTTAACTCGTAGTTTGGGTGAGTTACGCTTGTTATCTCAGATGATTTCTCGTCAGGCAACTGAGGCAACGGCATCTGGTACACCTGAAGCAATGAAAAGTTTAGTTGAATCTAAAAAGCGTTTTGCTGAGAATTTAGAGACGGTTGAAAGTGTATATGGTACTGGTTCAGAGGAGTATAAAAAAGCAAATGCACTTTGGACGAGTGTTTCGAAGAACATTGAGTTAATTGCTTCACAACAAAAAGTCATCAATCAATTATACGATACAAATATCTCGATCAGTGAAACGATTCCTGAAATTCAGGCTGAATATAACTTGATGGTTGATCAGATGGTTCGTGAGAACATGCCAAGTAGTCAGGTAATTATCACGAAAAACCAAGTGTTTATTGCTGAACGTATTTTACGTTCGATTAACTCTGTTTTAGTTGGTACCGATAACTCAAACGTTTCGGCAAACGACTTTGGAGCGGATATTGATACCTTTGGTGTTTATTTAAATGCACAGTTAAATGGTAGTACAGAACTTGGTGTAGATCGTATTGCGTCTCCTGATTTACGTGAGTCTGTAGATAGTATTAAATCTGATTATGATGCAGTATTGAAATCAGCGGCAGCAACAGTATTACAAAACGCAAACCAAATTGTTCGCGTACGCCAAGCATCTTCGCAAATCTTTTCTCAATCTGATGCCTTATTAACGTCATTAAACGATTTATCTAATAAAGCAGAGGGTGGCTGGGGTAACGTTATTGCGGGTGTTGTATTAATTGGTGCGTTAGGTCTATTGATTTTCTCTGCACTACAATTACTTGCTTTACGTAGTAATACAGATAAAGAGCGTGTAACTCGTCTACAAGATGAATATGACCGTAACCAAAATGCAATTTTACGTTTACTAGATGAAATTGCCGACTTAGCAGATGGTGATTTACGTTCATATGCAACAGTATCAGAAGATTTTACTGGTGCGATTGCTGACTCGATTAACTTCGCGATCGATCAATTACGTGACCTTGTATCTCGAATCACTGAAACATCTCAAGAAGTTGCTCGTTATACTCAAGATACTCAAGATATTACCAACCAATTAGCAGAAGCTTCTGAACATCAGGCGCAAGAAATTGCAGGTGCATCAGCAGCGATGAACGAAATGGCATTGTCGATTGACCAAGTATCTTCGAATGCATCAGAGTCTGCTGAAGTAGCACAACGATCTGTACAAATTGCATCGAATGGGGCAGAAGTTGTAAACCGCTCGATCGAAGGTATGGATCACATTCGTGAACAAATTCAAGAAACTTCAAAGCGTATTAAACGTTTAGGTGAATCATCTCAAGAGATTGGTAACATCGTATCCCTAATTAACGATATTGCCGACCAAACCAACATCTTGGCATTAAACGCAGCGATTCAAGCATCTATGGCTGGTGAAGCAGGTCGTGGTTTCGCAGTCGTAGCTGACGAAGTACAACGTCTTGCAGAACGTTCTGCATCAGCAACGAAACAGATTGAAAGCTTAGTAAAAACCATTCAAACAGATACGAACGAAGCCGTTATTTCAATGGAACAAACGACGTCAGAAGTTGTTCGTGGTGCGAACTTGGCAAAAGATGCGGGTATTGCACTTGATGAGATTCAAACGGTATCTGGTGATTTGGCTAAATTAATTGCGAGCATTTCTGATGCAGCAAAACTTCAGTCTGCATCAGCAAGTCACATTGCAACAACGATGAATGTTGTACAAGAAATTACGTCACAAACGACGACAGCAACGTTTGATACAGCTCGTTCGGTTTCTGAATTGGCAAATATGGCTGAATCATTACGTGAATCTGTAACTGACTTTAAGCTACCTGAATAAGCAGCAAAGGGGAGGCAGAGCATATCTGTCCTTTCCCTTTTTTGAAGAGATGTAGAATATCTCTACAAGATGATGACTGACATGGAGCTACATCTTGTGTGATAGATACACGTAATTTTTAGCCACAATTAGTGGATAAAAACGAAAGAAGCCGCTATGAAAGAAATATTAAAAACGTTAGTTGAAACGATGACGCTTCCTGAAGATAGTTATCTTGAGCAAGATGCAGAAATTCTTGAAATTTTTATTGAAGAATTAGATGAAATCTTTGTTGAATTAGAGCCATTAATCGGTCAATGGATTGAACAGCCAAATCAACAAGATGTGCTCACAGATATTCGTCGACATTTCCATACCTTAAAAGGTTCTGGAAGGATGGTTGGCGCCAAATCTTCAGGTGAATTGGCGTGGACGGTTGAAGATACTTTAAATCGAGTACTTGCAGGGACAGTGTTGTTGAATTCAGATATTCAACATTATGTAAAAGCGGTTTTTAATATCTACCGCTTTAAACTTGTACATGATTTTAAATTGGTTCAAAAACATCAGATAGATTTAAAACCTTTGGTTTTATTAGGTCAGCAACTACAGCAGCAACTTAGTATAGAACCAGCGCTAGCTGAGTTATTACAATTATCGAATATGCTGAATGATAACGCTGAAACTGGTCTCGAATTGATATCCGTAAATGTGGATACTGTCGTAGAAGAGAAGACTGTTGATGTCGCAGATTCAGAATCTGTATTTATAGGTCATCCGCTAGATGATGAAGCGTTAATTAAAGAAACATTATCGATTTTCTTGGAAGAAGCAGAAGATCATTTGACTACGATCGATCAATTTTTACTAAATGATCGTCCGACAAATGATAATTATAATACGCTAATTCGAGCGCTTCATACTCTACGTGGCAGTTCTGCTATGGCGCATGTTGAGCATGTGTTTGAAGCAAGTTCGAAAGTTGAGAATTTATTCAAAACATTATTGCAAGAAGAGCTTGATTCAAGTTCTGATGAAACGGCACTTTTGACACACTATGCACAGTTTGTTCGTGACTATTTGCACACGTTGAAACACCAAGGTTCGCAACAGAAATTTGAAGAAATTTATAATACTTTCAATGTTGCATGGGATAGTTACGATTTCCAATTAGAAGAAAAACAAGGCGAATCTTTACGTCCACAAGGTTTAGTTTCACAATTACTAGAATTGAATATCAATGATCTTCTTGACGTTGAGTTTGATTTTGAGAAGCGTGCACGTACTGAATTTCCTCAATATATTCAACTGTTAAGTCAGCAAACTGAAACTTTATTAGAACATACCCATCATCATGCGACGATTGGTATGTATCAATATACAAGTTTGTTACGTTCTAGTTATCAAGATCTGTTATTTAAGCCAGATTTACTGAATCTTGATTATGCTTTTGAGCTGTATTATCAGGTACATCAACAGTTCATTCAATTGTTTGATACCTTGGCTGCAGGGCAGCGTGTGACTTTGACAAAGGCACATGAACTTATATTAAATGAATTGAGTTCATTTACACAGCAAAATATTGAGTTCTTGGAAGCGCCTGTAACTGAGCAAAAAGCAGGTTTGGTTGAAGCATCTATTACTGAATTTGAGCCGTCTAGTAATAAAGTTGATGTGAGTGATTTAGCTGCACAATTCGCTTTAGATAAACAAAGCTTGCAATCAAGTGATTCAAATCGTGACTTTGATCCAGACTTGTTAGATATCTTCCTTGAAGAAGCTGATGAGTTATTGGTTGGTATTGATGCTGATCTAAATACATGGACAGCTGATCAACAAAATGTAGGTGCATTGAAAAACTTGATGAGATATTTGCACACCTTAAAAGGTGGTTCAAATATGATTCAAGCAGGTCATATTGGTTTAATTGCACATGAATTGGAAACAATTTATGAGAAATTAATCAATCAGCAGTTACAACCGAACCCACAATTAATCGCAATCATTCGTGCAGTACAAGATGATATTGCAGATCGAATTCAAACTATTCGTGATAAACAAGTCGATTATCCAGCTACACACGTACTTCAGTTGCTTCAGCAAGCAGATCAATCTATTGATTTTACTTCGTCATCATCTGTTACTTTTGAGCCTGTAGCCGAAAATCATGTTGCCGCTGTGATCGAAACGGATGATCTCACGGACTTATCAATTGATGAATTCTCATTGGTCGAAGCTGAAGAAGTTCTAGAAGATACTTCAAATGCTGAAATTGTTCATGAAGTTGCTCTTGATGATGATGTTCGTTCTCTTGTTGAGCAAACATTCTTAGAAGAAGCAGAAGAACTACTTGAACAAGCCAAAGTTCTATTAAGACAATGGTTTGATCAACGTGGTAATCGTAGTTTGCTCTTACAGTTACAACGTAATGCCCACAGTTTAAAAGGTGGTGCACGTATGGCTGAGTTAGATGCAATTGCGATTGTTGCTTATCATCTCGAGAATGCATTTGAACAGTTTGGTGTACATCATTTCAATTCAAATGTTTACGATAATCTTCTCAATACAGCACTGGCTTGGTTGAGTGATGCGATTTTCAAACGTCAGTATGCAAACTTTGACGGCTTAAAGCAAAGTTTAGAGAATATGGAGTTTGTTGATGTTTCAGCACAACTTCCACAAAAGCTCTCAGCTAAAGATATTTTCACTCCAGAATATACAATGGAGTTTGTTCAAGGTGATGGTACAGAACCTCCATCAATGTTAGGTGAGTGGGAAACGACCGAACGTATTGAACAAAATAATGAGATGATTCGTGTCTCCGCTGACGTCATTGAGAAAATGATTGACTTGTCAGGTGAGAATGCGATTAACCGTTCGCGTATCGAAATGGACCTTGGTCAATTGGGCGGTACATTAACGGAGATGGAGCTTGCGATCAAACGTTTGGCAGATCAGTTACGCCGAATGGAAGGTGAGTTAGAAAGTCAAATTATCGCACGTCATGGTGGTGAGAACTCTCGCTATGCAGATTTCGACCCATTAGAGATGGACCAATATTCATCTTTAAATCAGTTGTCAAAATCTCTTGCGGAATCCGCGTCGGACTTGGTTGACTTTAAGACCACACTTTCTGAGAAGATCCGTGATACGGAAGGTTTGTTATTACAACAATCTCGTATTCAAGCAGAAATTCAAGAAAGTTTGATGCGTACCCGATTGGTACCTTTCTCTCGATTATTACCACGTTTACAACGTATTGTTCGTCAAACAGCATCGACTTTAAACCGACCAACAGAATTAATTGTTAACAATACTGAGGGTGAATTAGACCGTAGTATTTTGGAAAAATTGGTTGCGCCATTTGAACATATGTTGCGTAATGCGATTGACCACGGTATTGAAGACAGAGAGCAACGTTTACAAGCGAAGAAACCAGAAACTGGACATATCGCTTTAGATATTGGTCGTCAGGGTACTGATATTGTTGTGACATTTAGTGACGATGGTAAAGGTATCGATGTGAATCGCATTAAAGATAAAGCGATTCAAACAGGTTTAATGACTAAAGAGCAGAAACTTGACCATGAAGAAATTCTGCAATTTATCTTCCATCCAGGTTTTAGTACGGCTGCACAAGTTACACAAATTTCTGGGCGTGGTGTTGGTCTAGATGTTGTTCAGAGCGATATTAAAGCGCTTGGCGGTCATGTGAGCGTTAACTCTGTTTTAGGTAAAGGAACAACATTTACCATTCGAGTACCGACTACAGTAGCTGTAAGTGATGCCTTGATGGTAAAAGCAGGCGATCAACAGTTTGCCTTCCCACTTGCACAAATTGACCGTATTGTTCGTATTTCACCTGCGGCATTAGAACAATACTTTGAAAGTAAAGACGATTATTTCAAGATCGATCAAGAAAGTTATCGTTTACGTTATTTATCTGAATTTGTTGCTGGGCAGCCGATTCCTCGTTTAAATGGCGTTGTTCATTCATTGCCTGTATTGTTGGTTAAAGGTGCGCAGGGGCAAACAACAGCATTACTTGTTGATCAGTTAATTGGTTCTCGTGGACAAATTGTTGTAAAACCTATTGGACAACAGTTCTCAAGCATCGGGGTGATTGCTGGTGCGACGATTATGGGTGATGGTCAGGTATGTTTGATCTTAGACGGTCAAAATATTGCTCGACAAGCACAGTCTACAGCACGTAGTAAACAGGCTGATGAAACTTATACCAAGCAGCGCTATGATGAACGTCGCTTGATTATGATCGTCGATGACTCGGTAACTGTACGAAAGGTAACTTCGCGTCTATTAGAGCGTCAAGGTTATGATGTTGTGACTGCGAAAGATGGTGTGGATGCGATTGAGCAGCTTGAAACCATTAAGCCAGACTTGATGTTACTTGATATTGAAATGCCGCGTATGGACGGTTTCGAAGTAACAAACCTTGTTCGACATCATGAATTACATCGCGATTTACCAATTATCATGATTACATCACGTACGGGTGAAAAGCATCGTGAACGTGCTTTATCACTTGGTGTAAATCAATATATGGGTAAACCATTCCAAGAAGAAACACTCTTGGAAAATATTGAAAGTTTACTAACAGTGCGCTCATGAGGTAAAAATTAATGGTAAAAAAAAGCGCAAACTCAGGTTTGGGGCAAATTGACCAACAAGAGTTACAACATTTAATTACGGTATCAACAGGGTTTATTGATGCTTATATTATTAAATGTCATGAAAAAGTTCCAATGCTGCTACCGCAGAATATCGTGTTATCAGCGATGGATACACAAACCAATATTGATCATGTTGAATGGCATGATCTCAAACTTCCTATTTATGCTGTAAATGATCCAGCAAATAAAAATGGGGTAGCGTTGGTGGTTGAAGGTGATGATGTTTCAGAACGATTTGCTTTGGTTTGTAATGAAATGCCTGAATCCATTCGTTTACGTATTTCTGAAATTGTAGATGAAGAAAAAGACATTGATGACAATAACGTATTTAAATATGTCAAGATTGGGGAAAAACAGTTTTATGTCCCTCATCTACAAAATATTCAAACCCAACTAGGGTTATAAATAAAAAAGGAACTCAAAAGAGTTCCTTTTTTATTGCCTCAACTTGTATGTTAAGCAAGTAATTCAACTAAAATTTGCTCATAAATCTCAGCAAGTGGCTCTAAATCATCGACATTTACATGTTCATTGATTTGGTGAATTGTTGCATTTAATACGCCTAATTCTAGAACTTGAGCGCCCGTAGGTGCAATAAAGCGGCCATCTGAAGTTCCTCCACTTGTCGATAGAACAGTTTCAACACCAGTCACATTTTTGATCGCTGTTTTTGCAGCATTCACTAATTCACCAACAGGGGTGAGGAAAGGTAAACCTGATAGTGTCCACTGAATATCGTAAGTTAAATTATATTTATCCAAAGTCTCAAGTACGCGTTGTTTGAGAATTTCAGCTGTCACTTCAGTTGAGTAGCGAAAGTTAAAAGTAACTTTTAGTGTGCCTGGGATTACGTTGGTTGCACCTGTTCCAGCTTGTATATTTGAAATTTGGAAAGAGGTCGCAGGGAAATATTCATTGCCATTATCCCAAACAGTATCGCACAGTTCAGTTAAAGCCTTCGATGCTAAATGAATAGGATTTTCTGCTAAATGAGGGTAGGCCACATGTCCTTGTTTGCCATGAACAGTCAAAATCGCATTCAAAGAGCCACGACGACCATTTTTGACGATATCACCTAATTGATGTGTGCTCGATGGTTCGCCTACCAAGCACCAGTTCATTTTTTCGTTACGTGCTTCTAAAGTTTCAATGACCTTCACTGTCCCGTTGATTGAAGGACCTTCTTCATCAGATGTAATCAAAAATGCAATAGAACCTTTATGGTTCGGATGCTTCGCCACAAAACGTTCAGATGCAACCACCATTGCAGCCAGTGCTGTTTTCATATCTGCTGAACCACGACCATATAATTTACCGTCACGAATACTTGGTAAAAATGGATCTGAATTCCAAGCATCTAAATGGCCTGTAGGAACGACATCTGTATGACCTGCAAAACAAAAAACAGGTGCTGTAGTGCCTCTGCGTGCCCATAAGTTATCAACATCTTCAAAACGCATGTTTTCGATATTAAAGCCAATTTTTGCTAAACGCTCGGCCATAATATTTTGACAATCATGGTCAACAGGGGTGACAGAAGGTTGGCGTAGGAGCTGTAAACTAAGTTCAAGAGTGTCGGAATGGTTCATGCGAGATGTGGTTAAATCTGGTGAAATCTGAACCGATATAATAGGGGAATATGATAGAGAAAGGTATGCAAAAATAAACCTTATCTATGTTTAGATAAGGTTTTGCGAAGGGTGTTCACTAAAATTACATTTTATCCTGAGTTTTTTCAGCAGTTTGAGTAACTTTGTCACCCGCTTTAGATACATCCTGCCCAAAACCCTTAAATGTATTACAACCAGTTAAAACAAAAGCAGTCATGATTGAAGCAACTAAGATTTTTTTCATCATCTTCTCCGTTTAAATGTAATTATGATGTTCTTAGAGGCTAAGAAAAAAAGCAGAAAATAAACATAATGATTTGATAGTAGAAGTGTTATAAAATGTTACTTTATAAAAAATAATCTGATGAAGAAGATCTAATGAATAATAAAGAGGGTTGGCGAAACATATAAAAAGAGGGACTAGGTGTGTCATGATAATAAAGACCATTTGTCCACCATGTTGCATTTTTTGAGGATGCTTGCTGATTAGGACATAACCATTCATGACGTTGTAATCGATAGTAATCTGTTGTGGGAATATTAGTTCCCCATAATCCCAAACGTCGGGACGAGTTGACCCAGTTAGGGAGTGCCAACTGATTCAAATCAGTTGGCAAATATAATTGCCCTTTCATAACTGCAAATTTTCGTTGAATCTGATGATGATTTGCATCCGTAAACTGAAATTGACGTTGAGTGAAATGCTTCAATTTTCTTTGTAATGTGTCTTCTCGATTTAGCCCATACCATTGCGCTAAGGCTAAGTTACTTTCGCCTAGGTAATATTTTAGTGCAACTTCCCAATGTTCAATTTCTTGTGTGTCTTGATTTAAAATAAGGAAATCTAGTTCACCTAGCGTAATCGCTCCTGCAATTTTTTGAATGCTATGACCTAAAAGTTGATAGGGATGATACTCATCATCTAATAACCAAAACCAAAGTAAGTTCTCGAATCGTAGCCCAAGGCGAGTACTTTTGAGTTGAGCAAGAAAATCAATGAGGGCTTGCGGATGTTGATCAAGTTGCTTTAAGCGTTCTTCATAGCGTTCATAATGAGTTTGCCAGATTTGATCAGAATGGAGCTCAAAAGTATGCTTTATCACTAAATCTGGCGGGATTCGAGCTAAAATATTTGGACTGGCGATGCAAAAAGCCAAGTGACGTACTATAGGATTCTTAAACTGCAACCAAGGTTCAAAAAAAAGGGTCGTACTCATTAGGCTCGACATGCTGTTACTCAATCATGGAAATAATAAGTTAAGTTTAAGAAAGAGCAATAAAAACAATTTATACTAGCATGGTTGTAAACATGTGTTGGTTAATTACTCAATGAAAACATTGTTCTGGCGTAGTTTAGTTGTGATTTTTATTGTTTTAGGAATCATTGGAGCAATTTTACCAGGCATGCCAACTACTGTGTTTTTAATCCTTGCAGCATGGGCTGCATCGAAAGGATGGCCTGAAATGGATGCTTGGCTCTTGAATCATCCTAAATATGGACCGACCTTACGCAATTGGCGTGAACATGGGACAGTACCGCGTAAAGCAAAATGGATAGCCAGTATTATGATGCTAATGAGTGGTATTTTAATGCTGTTTACCAACGCACCATTCATTGTCAAAATTTTTACAGATCTCACTATGTTTATTGTTTCTGTGTGGTTGTGGTTAAGACCCGAGCCTGAGCGAGGATAAACAAAGCAACGCTTTGTCCGAGCGCAAGACGAGCAGCTATGCTGCGAGTGGCGAGTTAAGAAAAGCAACGCTTTGTCCGAGCGCAAGACGAGCAGCTATGCCGCGAGTGACGAGGATAAACAAACTTAAAGTTTTTCCTTAATGGCAAGACCTCGCACCAAATATGACCCATATGCCGTGAGTTACGTTGTTAAGAAAAGCAATCCTTAGCGCTGAGAATTGATTAAAACACTACTTTTGCTGATCTAAAACAGCATGTTTGATCTTACTATGCTGTTTTGTTTTTTATATTTAAAATCAATCAACAATCAAAACTACCGAAAAATACAAGAAAAAGCTTTGGGTGTATGTTGAAATATCTGTGTTCTATCATCTGTTGAGATAAAAATGACTTATACCCTTGATCAGGCAGACATCGTCATAGATTTAGCACAACAAATTCTACATTTGCCAAAGCACAATAAATTTTATGTGATCTCTTCTGGCAAGAATGGTATTGGTGAGCAAGAGAATAGCGGTAAGACGCCAAGAGGTTGGCATCAAGTCGCACAAAAGATTGGTGCAGACCTAAAGAAAAATACGGTCTTTATTGCACGTCAGCCGACAGGGGAAGTGTATAACCAACAACTCGCACAACAATTTCCACAAAGAGATTGGATTTTGTCACGAATTTTATGGTTGGATGGTTTAGAAGATGGATTCAATCATGGAAATGGTTGCGATACATTTAAACGATATATCTATATTCATGGCACGCCTGATACAGAACCGATGGGCATTCCGATGTCACATGGCTGTATTCGGATGAAGAATGATGAGATTATTGAGTTATTTGAGCTAATTTCTGAGCAGGCGCTGGTTTATATTTCAGAACATACTTTAGAAAATGAATGATGAAAATATGAATAAGTGCTTAAATAAAATACGAAAATCTTGATTTTTTCAATGAATTACTTATTTTTTAATCATTCGTACGCTTTTTTCAGAAAAGAATGGCAAAAGCGTTTGACAGGCTGTAAAGATTCTCTATAATGCACCTCACAAACGATGAAGACGTTAAGGGCGCTTAGCTCAGTTGGTAGAGCGTCTGCCTTACAAGCAGAATGTCGGCGGTTCGATCCCGTCAGCGCCCACCAAGCCTTTACGTTAAAACTCAAGTGCAGCGGTAGTTCAGTTGGTTAGAATATCGGCCTGTCACGCCGAGGGTCGCGGGTTCGAGCCCCGTCCGCTGCGCCACTTAAGTTTTAATATCGTTTTACCCTATAATTGCAAGATTATTGTGCAGCGGTAGTTCAGTTGGTTAGAATATCGGCCTGTCACGCCGAGGGTCGCGGGTTCGAGCCCCGTCCGCTGCGCCACTTTAAGATTGCAAGAATAGATAGAGTTAAGTAAATTAGAGTTTATATTCTTTGATACTTAAACAATATTTAAAGCATTGCTTTAAATTTGTTACCTCGCTCAGGGCGCTTAGCTCAGTTGGTAGAGCGTCTGCCTTACAAGCAGAATGTCGGCGGTTCGATCCCGTCAGCGCCCACCATAATTAGTGACATATACTTCTTAATAGAAGTAAGCAGTGCAGCGGTAGTTCAGTTGGTTAGAATATCGGCCTGTCACGCCGAGGGTCGCGGGTTCGAGCCCCGTCCGCTGCGCCATTCTCTTAATACCTTTTTTGAGAATGTTTGTTTTAACAAGTATACTTATACTTGATCTCTGATACGAGTTTACTCTCGCTCAGGGCGCTTAGCTCAGTTGGTAGAGCGTCTGCCTTACAAGCAGAATGTCGGCGGTTCGATCCCGTCAGCGCCCACCATAATTTCTCTTCTAGTTCAAATCCTTGTAATTTATATAGAATTGTTTTATTATTAGCGTCAATAATGATTCTAATATTGAATATTTTATGAAAAATCCATATCAACGCAAGGCTGCGTCGAAATCACAAACAACAAATTCTAGTTCCTCACCAAAAGATATTTATCGTCAATTTATTCAAAATATTATTATACAAAGGCAAGTTATTGCGCTTTATCATGATGGGTGGGCCTTATGTTCAACCCCATCTGGTCAACACGCATTATCGATTTGGCAAAATAAAGGTTTGGCAAAATTATTGATTAAAGATAATTGGGCTAAATACGAGATTCAGGAAGTATCACTGTGGGTTTTCATTGAAAAGATGATTCCTTTTTTAAAAGAAAATAATACGATTCTATCTTTAGACCTTACCCCAGAGGGTAACAATCTATTGGTTTCACCTGATACTTTTTTATTGGATGTAAAAAATTTCCTTTACCAAATTTATTTACAACGACCAGATGTATTTGCTGAGTTAAAGTTACCTTTGCCTAGAGATATTCGTCTACACAATTAAATGAGATAAATTGATTGGGGGACAACCCCAATCAATATTCATTCAGAAGCCAACCACTGGCATAAGCAAAGTATTCTCTTAACCATGCATTATAGCGTGTGGTCACTGGTGTCGTTGCGCCAAGCATAATGATATTACGATAGCCTTGTTTCTTTGCGATCGCGGCGGCGCGTAATGTGTGGAAATCGCTGGTTACAATCGCGATCGGTTGATGGATGTCAATCTGTTGTGTCTGTAATAAGTGTTGGCTATTTCTAAGATTCAGCTCCGTACTCGTGCTTTTATCTTCCAAGATGATCTGTGAGGCAGGAATATGATAGTGCTGCTGTACATAACGTGACATGACAATCGCTTCACTATCAGTTTCACCAAAATCAATACCACCTGTCATGACTAATTTGGCATGAGGTTGTGCTAAAGCTACAGGGGCAGCACGGTCTAAGCGTTTCGCCAATGTGGCAGAAGGTTGTCCATTTTCAACGCCACTGCCTAACACAATAATGGCTTTAACCGTAGGGATATTTTGAGTTTTGGTATTATTGTCTGAAATGTAATTAAAGAAATAGCCTAAGCTAACGACCCAAATCCAAAAGCACAACCAGCCGAAGCGCCAAATTGAATGCAGACGAAAATGATAGAAGAAGAAACGTTCGATATGATAATAGAAATAAGCATAGAGACAAAAAAATAGCCCAAGTAGTAGCGGTAGTACTGTTCCAATATGAATCTTTTTAAAGGCGATTAGAATAGCGCCATCTAAGAACAGAATTGAACCGATAAGGGCTAAAACAAGACGAACCCATGAACTTATTTGCATAATCTTAATTGTAGTCAATTTGAATCGTGCTCAGTGTATGCAAAATTCTAAGAAAGGCAAATTCTCTTATGTTTTGATGAAAAAAACGAGTGGCTGGCACTCGTTTTTAAAGTAAGCATCCAGTGAAGCCCACTTGAACTCAAGCAGGCTTCCAATTATGCGGCAGCAGCGCTTCGATATCTTTCATTTTATGTGTTGGCAGCCTTTTCAACACATCACTGAGATAGGCATACGGATCAAGACCATTCAGCTTGGCTGACTGGATTAAAGTCATGATGTTCGCTGCCCGTTGACCACTACGCAGTGATCCTGCAAATAGCCAGTTTTTTCTGCCTAATGCCCACGGACGCATCTGGTTTTCTATCCAATTATTGTCTATTGGCAAATTGCCATCATCCAGATAACGGCTTAAGGCAGACCAGCGTTTTAGGCTGTAATTGATTGCTTTCGCTGTAGGCGAACTCTTTGGTACTTTATCTTGATATTCTTTCAGCCAGACATACAGTTGACGCATGATCGGTTGACTGTCCTGCTGCCTTCGCTGGTGGCGTTGTTCGGCACTACAGTCTGGTATCTCTCGTAATTCTGCCTCAATTTGGTAAAGCTGTTGAATCAATTGCAGAGCTTGTTCGGCAATGAGACTTTTACCCGTCACATGCAGCTCATGGAATTTACGACGGGCATGGGCCATACAACCCACTTCAATCATCTGACCTGAGGCAAAACGTGCCTTATAACCACTATAATCATCACAGATCAGTTGACCTTGCCAGCCTTTTAGGAAATCTTCGGCATGTTGACCTGATCGACTCGGTTGAAAGTCATAGATCACCGCCTGAATAGAGTTGTACTGTGTGGTGGCATAGGCCCAGACATAACCTTTCTTGGGTTTCTTCTCGGCAATCTGCATCACGGTCACTGGTGTTTCATCTGCATGAATCACCTGTTGTTGTAATATGATCTGTTTTAAGGCTTCTGCTAGTGGTTCTAACTGTACACCACATTGACCAACCCATTCCGATAAGGTTGAGCAAGCAAGATCAACCCCGACACGCTGATAGATCAGACGTTGACGATATAAAGGTAAATGATCCGCATATTTTGAAACCAGCACATGGCTGAGCAATTCAGGTGTAGCAATGCCTTTATCAATCACATAAGCAGGCATCGGTTCTTGAATCAAGGTATCACACTGATCACAGACCCATTTGCCACGGATATGCTGTTCCTTGTAGAACTGTGCTGGTCTGAAATTGAGTTTCTCGCTCAGGTCTTCACCAATACGACGAAGCGTGCAGCCACAACTGCATTGTGTCGATGCAGGCTCATGCTCTATACGAATGATGGCTAGATGATCTGGCAGCGGTCGGCGTTTCGGTTTTATTGCTTTGGTTTCAGCCGATTTGGGTTGATCCGCATTCAGTCGTTCCAGTTCTAAATCAACGGCTGCGATATCTTCTTCAACTGCTTCATCTAACAAGCTGATTTGTTTGGCAGTGAGGTGTTCATTCTTCTGAGCAAATTTATGCCGTTTAAACAGCGCAAGTTCATGCTCGTATTTTTGTGTGAGTACAGATAGGTGCTGAACTTTGGCATCGAGGTGTTGATTGGATTGTTCGAGTTGTTGTTTATCTTCTACAAGTTGCTGATTCTGCATTGCCAACTGCTGGGTAAATTCCAGCAATTGTTCATGGGTCAGTTGGCTTAAATGAGGCAGCATATTCATGACCGCAGTATGCCTGAGATCAGGTTAGGGATGAAATAGGTCGTTTGGAGGATGGTAAAATAAAGGTATCTGGTTTAGATCATTGTGACCACGTGCTGTTGCCCAATTCTCTGCCAAGCTAAACCTTGAATTAATGCCTGTAATTGTTCCGCATTGATACTCATTGTTTCACCCTGATGAACCTGCGCCCAGTGGAACTTCCCTTGTTCCAATCGTCGGGCACACAGCCAAATCCCTAGACCATCATGTACCAACACTTTCATACGATGGCCTCGTTTATTACAGAACAGATAGGCGCAATGGGGTTTAACACCACCAAAGGCTTTCAGGACTTGAGCAAGTGCAGTATCTGTACCTGCTCGCATATCCATGGGTTGGGTAGAGAGCCAGATTTCATCAATGCGGATCATTTGATCAAACCTTGCAGCAGAAATAGTAATTCAGTTGTTGATTCCACAGGCCATTCGATTTCAATCATTTGATCTCTTTCGGAACCTGGTCCCTCATGCAGTGGAATCCTGATATGAGCAGGAGCTTTCTTCTCAGGCACAGGTGATGGAGATGTCTCTTGTTTGACTGGCATCGAGTGAACAATGACAGGAAGAAAGTCGGTCTGTGGGATAGGCAGGTTTTTTAATGGAGGGGGCATTGATTCGGACTGGCGAATCCATTTATGCAGTAGATTAGCATTGATCTGATGTTGCATTGCCACGTTAGCCACTGATGTGTCTGGCTGCTGGCATTGTTGAATAAGCTGATGTTTGAATTCGGCTGTGAAAGTTCGGCGAGGCTTTTTTTGCGTTGGTGCACTGTCTATAACTGTCTTTAAATCCATAAATAGGTGTCCACTTATTGGTTAGTGGACACTATCGGGGGATTGATCCACTAAAAATAGTGGTGATTCACTGGAGGCTTACTTTTTAAATATCAAAAGGGTTTAATAAACGTCTCGACGATAACGTCCAGCTTGTCTTAATTCATCTAGTTTTTCTTCGCTGAGAATATCTGTTAAAGCTTGATCGACTCCTGAAGCCATGCCTTCGATGCTGCCGCAGACATAAATCACCGCACCTTGATCAATCCATGTGATCAGTTCATCAGAATTGCTTCGCAAAATATCTTGTACATAGATGCGTTGTTCCTGATCACGAGAGAAGGCGAGGTCCAAACGTTGCAAGCTTCCCATATTCAACCATGCTTGAATGGTTTCTTGATAAAAGAAATCATGTTCGCGTTGACGTTCACCAAAGATTAGCCAGTTGGCAGTATAGTTTTGTCGATTACGTTGCTGTAATAAACTCATCAAGCCTGCAATGCCTGTGCCGTTACCGATACAGATAATTGGACGGTTATCGTCAATCAGATGGAAGGACTCATTGGTCCGAATACGCAGGGCAATGCTATGTTGCAATGGTGAAAATTCAGTGAGCCAACCTGAACCAAGACCAAGTTGATTCTGTTCATCATATTTTTGACGAACCACCAGTCTCAGGAATTGTTGCGAAGGAATACTGGCAATCGAATATTCACGTGTAGGTAGGGTGGGTAGTTGTTCGAGTAAATCTTCAAGTGTACTGAAAGGCTTGATTTCAACCCGTAGGTTTCTATTCCACAAGAGCTGTTCAATCTCTTGGTTCAATGATTCAACGACACTGTGTGTTGGAATCTGATACTTGATTAAGAAATCCTGAATGTCGGTTAAGCAATTGGCAGGCTGAATTTCTGCAATATCGCCAGCATGCCAAGTTATATCAGAAACGGAACGAAGTTCAATATTATAGGCTGCCTGTCCTAAGCTATTAGGGTTGAGCAATGTGCGTTCAGCGAGAGTCCACTGGTCAAACACTTTCTCTATATTCATGGCATGTAGTTCATGCTTAGTCACCACCGAAAGCGCTTGATTCCAGCGTTGAATATCATTGCTATTGGCATTATCTACTTCGATCAAGTCAAATAATGGTTGTGCCTTGCATTGTTTTAACCATGCATCAACGGCATAACCAAAGCTGCAATAGCTGTCAGGATATTCTCTTGATCCTAGTGCAAGCACTGCGTATTGCATATGAGCTAACTCTAGCTTTTGTTGCATCAGTTTTTTGCTAAAACTTGTTGCAAGATCAGGTGCTTCACCTGTGCCATATGTGCTGATTACAAATAAAACCTGTGATGCTTGTTGTAGGTCTTGTTCAGTCAGTTGCTGAACCGGTTTAACCATCGTTGGTTGTTGCGCTTCCTGCAAGCTGGTCGCAGTACGCCATGCTAGTTGTTCAGCTACACCTGTTTGCGTCGCATAAGTGATCAGCCAAGGCTTGGCATTTGGATCAACCTGCTGTGCGTTGAGTGATTGACGTGCCGCTTGGGTCAGCTTTTTCTGCTTGCGACGTTTTAGATACAACATCCAACCCGTTACAAAGAACAGAGGCATAGCCAATGATGCCAGCATGGCAATAAATTGATAAGTCGAACCAAAGAAGCTGCCGCGATGCACAGGCAGCATGCTGCTCATGATTTTTTCATTGAGCTTCTTGTCTTCATACAGTTCAAATTTTTCAAATTTATTGTCTTGATAGTTATAAATCGCTTGGTTACGTGCACGTTCATGTTGAGGAATGGCATCGACAAAAGAGAGTTCAACTTTGGCATCCGCATTTTTGGGAATATTCAGGGTTAAACTTGAGTATTCACGACCAATCTGGGCATTTACCCCAGTCCATGTTTGCGTCAAGATAGTATTAAGCTGTGCGTTTGTCAGCTTAGGTTGTTTATCTTTGCCATGTTCATTATTTTGTTGATTACGTTGTGGCTGTTCAACGCCCATGACCTTGAACATACCTGCACGCCACCAGTCATAAGACCAATATAAGCCAGTGCAAGCAAACAGTAGATAAAACACAATGACCCAAGTTCCCACCACTGCATGTAGGTCCCAAATAAAATTACGACCTTTTAGTTTTGGCTTAATAAACAACCATTGTTTAATACTATGTTTCTTTGGAAAGCGTAGATAGATGCCACTCAATACAAAGAAAATCAGCATCAGCGTAGAAGCACCTGTGATTTGCGCTCCAAATTCTCCAACGGTTAAATTGCGATGTAAACGCTGAATAAATTGTAAGGTATCACGACCTTTAATGTCAGGTAAGACTTCGGCTGTATATGGATTGACCATCATGTTATAACCACGACGTGCACCTTCTTTTTTAATATTGACGGTAGAAGATGCTGTTGGGTCGGCAGCAATAGTAATGCTGTTAATTTCAATTTCGGGTTGTTGCTGATTGAAATGTTGGTATAACTGGGCAGGGCTAAGTTTTGGTGTTTGAGCAGCCTCAACGACATAGCTATCTTGGTTGAGCCATTTTAAAATTTGCTGTTCATAAGAATAAATTGCACCGGTTACTCCCATTAAAGAAAGTATAAGCCCTGCAGTAATCCCTAAAAACCAATGGATTTGGAAGAAGACTTTTTTAGACATGGTCAAAAATGAAAAGATAATGAAATTTATATCAAAAATTATAACTCAAGAATACGAACATAATATGGATTTTGTAGGCAATATTGATTTTGATTCTCATTTGTTTTTTTGGGGTTGAAAAAACCTCTCATTTCGAGAGGTTTTTAGAATCATAGGCGTTAAATTGATTTTGGTGCGCCTACAACTTCATTTAAATGTTTACGTACCGTGTTAAAAGGGAAATTCTTAGAATCCATACGCTTAGGTAGGATGTAAGCACCTTGTTGTTGTTCGCCTTTTGGTGTTTTTACTTTAAAATTGACTAAAATAAACTCTGGAGAGTTGTACCATTCGTAAATGTCTTTCCAGCCAATGGTCGCAGTACCTTCTTGTAATCCAACTTTCTGGCGCATCACGATACCATGGGGTTGTACGCCTAAACGAAGACCTTTAATCTCTTGAACTGGAAACTCTGTCATTTTGCGTTTAACGTACCACTCAAGACCAAATTTTTTCACAAGATAAAAAAGGATCACAGCAATGATCACAACCCAACACAATACAGTTGAGTAGGTTGAATAATACTTAATCAGTCCTGCTGAAACTAATGAAAGCACCACAAGTGCAATCATAATCATCCATGCTTTTTTACTGAATTTATTGGTACTACGCCAAATCATCAGTTGAGCTTGACGTTGTTCAGCTTCAGAGACTTCGTAAGGAACAGGTTGTAGCGTATAAGCGTATAGCGTTTTGGCGGTCATAGTTTAAAAAATGAGTTTAGAACTAAGTTAAGTTTAACACCAATTGGCACTCAAAGATATTATGCCAATGGCGGATAAATTAAAGAGAAGCAAACTCAGTGCCATCTTCGTTCGGTTCGTGACTGAGACTTTGTTTGAGCATACTTAAACGGGTTAATATGCTAAGCATAAGTGAAAGCTGCTGTAAAATAATCAGAGATTTTTGATTGTTTTCATCATTGCGATTTAAATGCTCACGTATGGTTTGCATCATATTTTGTGCAGATAAATCAGGGACTTCATCTCTAAGCAGAGCACCTTGAATATCATCTAATGCTTGATCGAGCAGGGCTAGAACCTCTTGATCTTGAATTTGTTCGCGATGAGCTCCAAGTGCAGCGATATAACTTAAAAAAGTATGACTTAAGCATAGAAACTCAAAAGCCAAAGTTTTCTGAGTAGATTCAATATTGGGTTCTGTGGCAAGCGTGGAAATAAGAGAAGCAACTTCTGCATCAGTATTGTGCGCAGCACGCCGAACTACACGATAATTTAATGCATTATTACGACCTTGGTGATATTGCTCAATTACTTCTGCTAAGTAGGTACATTGGGCTTGTAAAGAACGTTGGATCGAGCGTGGTAGCCTGCGGAATTTCCAATCTGGCCAAATGAAACTGACCCCAAACCATGCCAAGGCACAGCCAATCAAGGTATCAATAAAGCGTGGGAATCCTGCTGCAAATGCAGAACCATCTAGATTAAAGTTAATTAAAGCGAGGATCGTAATAAAAGCTGTTGCTTGAGCATACTGTTTACTTCGAAGTTCTAAAAATAATACGCCACTAAGAACTAACATCACCAGTTGCCCTTCAACCGAAGGAATAAAATAGATGATGGTTAGCCCCACGATAATACCGATTAGGGTTCCCACAATTCGCAAATATAAGCGGCGTTTAGTAGCATTAAAGTTAGGTTGGCAAACAAACAATGCTGTGAGCAAAATCCAGTAACCGTAAGCAATATGGGTTACTTGAATAAAGACATAACCAATAAACAACACGATTGAAAGTCTAACCGCATGGCGAAATAACACAGACTCAGGGGTTAAATGTTGTTTAACACGGACTAGAATATCATTCCAACCTTTTAAATCATCATCTTTTAGTTGATTTTCTGCTTGTTGTGCATTGATTAATTTCAGATTTCTTTCCGTTTCTAAATTCTGTAATTGTGCATCAATCGATTTAAGATTTTGATAGAGTGCAAATAATGCATTGATGCGAACTTGATCGTAAAGTCCATCTTCTCTTAATTTGTCTAAGGAAACTCTTAAATTTTCAAAGCTGTGTTTAAAGCGTTTATTATGCACGTAAGGGGTACGGCTTAAAATTGATTGGGCTAAATCCTGACAGGCTTTACCCTGAATCGTGAGAATGCGTTGAAAACGGAATAAGATATCACTGTGTTGAAATACTTTCGCTAGCTTTTGATAATCAATATGTGCGGAGTCTGCACGTTCATGAATATCTTGTGCGACGAAATAGTATTGTAGACTGCGACGTGTATCTTTCTGGCCGCGGTCACCTTTTAAGCGAGTTAACAGTGACATTCGCATATCATTAAAAATCGCCACCAATTTGCCATTTTCTAATGCAATATCAATCATACTTTGTTGATAACTGGATGGAGTCATGTCCACATCAAATAAGTTTGATTTAGCAAATAAAAAACTACCTAAAGCATTATAGGATGCATAAAGTTGGTCTTGTACTTTTCGTACAGGGAAAAGCAAGAAACTGATTGTTGAAAGTAATCCATACCAAGCGGCTCCCAAAACTAAGAATGCTGGTTGTAAATACCATTGTTCAAATAAGTGTACACCGAGCATGGTATAGACAGAAATCACTAAACATCCGTAAGCGATAGTCGCATAACGCCGCCCCAAAGAACCTAATAAAATCCATCCAATACAGGAAACAATTAATCCAACTGCAAAAATAATTGGGTAGGGGAATAACAATTGAACCGATGCAGCTGTGATAAAAAATCCAATATAGGTATAAATCTGATTCTGAATACGGACAGAAAAGCGATCATCAATATCACTAATTGCTGCCGCAACAACGCCTAAAGTCAGTGGAATCGTCGCAAGTTGAAAATTTAAAAGATAAGGAACGAATGCTGTTCCTGCGAAAGCAATCAGCATACGTACGTTATACATTAACGTGGTGTTATAGGTGGTTTGTTTTAAACGTGCGAGCCAAGGATTCAATGGTTGTCCTTTTATATTCGGCAATCAATTTATGATCATGCCTGTTAACATTTTTCAGGTATCAGCAGACTCTAATATTATGCACAAATATGGTGAGGATGCTAAGCTTAGAAAAATAAATAAACTTGAAAAGTAGAGGATTATGCAGGTAGAACAATCGAATCAGCGTCAGTATTCAACAGCATGGATTTTGTTACTTGCTTTGTTGACAGCACTCGGTCCATTGTCTATTGATATGTATTTACCCGCATTGCCCCAAATGGCAAATGAGTTTGGGGTAAGTACCCAAATGATTGCAAATACATTACCTGCTTACTTTTTGGGTTTAGCCATAGGTCAATTAATTTATGGACCTGTGAGTGATCGTATTGGGCGCAAGCCTCCCTTATATTTTGGGCTTAGCCTTTATGTGATTGCAAGTTTGGCTTGTGCGTTTACGACAAATGAATGGGCTTTGATTGCTGCACGAATTTTTCAGGCTTTAGGTGGTTGTGTTGGTGTTGTGATTGCGAGAGCAGCTATACGTGATCGCTTAGACATGCAAGGTTCAGCTCAAGCCTTTTCAAGCATGATGATCGTAATGGGGCTTGCGCCTATTCTAGCCCCAATGTTTGGTGCATGGATTCTGACTTTTTTCCCATGGCAGGCTATTTTTCTGACGCTAGCAATGATTGGTGTGATCTGCTGGTTGTGTATACATTTCTTCTTTAAAGAATCATTAGCTATTGAACGCCGTTTAAAATTATCAACTTATCAAGTCACTACACTTTATGCTGCAATTCTAAAAGATGACAGCTTCAGATTGCCAATGTTTGCAGGTTGTTTAACTGGCGCAGCATTATTTTGTTATATCAGCTCTGCTTCAGCCGTTTTTATGGGGCAGTACGGACTGTCTCAGCAACAGTTTTCTTATGCATTTGCATTTAATGCAGCTGGAATTACGTTGATGTCCTCAATCAATAAGCACTTAAATACTCGAATGGGTATTTTTCAGCGGTTACGATTGGGTGGGTCGATTCAATGCTTTGGAGCAGTTGTTGTCATCAGTGCGGGGCTGATGGCGAATGCACCATTGTGGTTATTAATGTCTGGTCTTTTTTTAGTTGTGTCTGGTATTGGATTAACTGGTCCTAATGCAATGGCTTTGGCGATGTCTAAGCAGGGTGCGCGTGCTGGGACTGCGAGTGCGATTATGGGAAGTATGCAGTTTGCATGTGGTTTGTTAGGTGGTGTGATTTTAAATTTCTTGTTATGGAAAGCGAGCCTCAATATGGGCATTATGATGTTGATGTTTACTAGCGCAGGTTTGTTTGCAATTTTAAAAGTTGGAAAACAGCTACAAAACAGTACCTCTGCATAGAGATACTGTTATTTAAATAATTTACTGGTCTAAAAATACTGTAAAGTTTTCAACGGGTTCGCGGGGAGTAATGAAGGTGTTTACGATATGATCAGGATCAGCATAACCTAAGGCAACGGTACATACTAATTCTTCATCTTCTGGGGCATCTAATACCTCTAAAACGATGGGATGAAAATGATTCCATGCGGCTTGTGGGCAGGTATCTAAGCCACGTGCTTTGGCCGCAATCATTACATTTTGGATCATCATGGAAATATCCATTTTTGAACCAATTCCCATTGCTTTATTGACTGTAAAATAAAGTGCGACAGGCGCATCAAACAATTGATAGTTACGCAATTGTTGCGCCGCCATTTTTTCTTTTTCGCCTTTTTGAATACCTAGCAAACCATACAGTCCCCAACCATTTTCACGACGACGATCAATAAATGGTGAAATCCATGTTTCAGGGTAGTAGGCGAAAGTTTCTTGATATTGTTCAGCGAGTTCTGGTTGTTGAAAAAGTGCTTGTTGAGCAGCACAAACTCGCTCAATCATCTCGGCGCGTTTTTGGCCTGTCACCACATAAACTTTCCATGGTTGAGTGTTTGTACCTGATGGCGCACGAGCGGCAACATTTAAAATATCCTTGATTGTCTCTGTTGCAACAGGTGTATCTAAAAATGCACGTACAGAATGACGGGCTGTAATCGCATCATCCACGTAACGGATTTGTTCCATGTTCATCTTAAGGTTCCTAAGCTTATGGCTCTTTCTCATTTAATGAGACTATAAAGTAATAAGATAGATTTGAGGATGGATTTTTAGTCGTAGATTGAGATTTGAATAAAAAATAGTCGAGTAAAGATTAACGAGATGAGATTATCCATAAAATTTTTTAATTTGTTATCTTTATGTGAAAAAGAAATGTATTTGTAACGCAATGAAATAGAAATAGTATTTATTGATACACGCTGAAATCGTTATGATGATTGGAATAAAAAAATACACACAATAATCTAAATTTATGCATAATACGCCCTTTTCAAAAATCGATTAGGCTTTTCTAACCAAGAAGGTGAGGGAAGTTTTCTATGATAAGCATATTTATTTACCCAATTTTATGCTTATGAAAAATGTTGAAATATACACGAATACAGGAGCTTCTCATGAGTTTACCTCTCATCCGTAAGCCGTTCATAGTTCAGGGATTGGCGTTTACCATTGCTGTCTTCATGATGAACGATGCGCAGGCTGCTAGCGAACAAGAACAAATTCAACAACTTCGAGAGGAAGTAAAAGAATTAAGAGCTTTATTGGAACAATATGTTCCTCAGTCAAAACAAAAAAATAATGTACCGCAGTACGATACCCAGCGATCTACTACTGTTGCTTCAGTATCTACTCAAAATATTTCATCTAATACTCAGATCGCTGCTCAAAAATCGCCTTTGGGTTTTAATTCTGCTTCGGGTGCGCAAGTACAGCTATACGGTTTTTTACGTGGCGATGCCTCGTATCAGGCAAAAGGCGGCGATGCTATATTTAACCGAATCAATAAAGTTGATCTCGAAGGCAATGAAAAAAATAGTGATCGTTTTTATAGTACGGCAACAGTTACGCGATTAGGTCTTGATTTTAAAGCACCCATTCAAGAAGCAGATGTTGGTGGGAAATTAGAAATTGATTTTCGTGGTGGTAGTAATAACGATACGATTCGTATCCGTCATGCGTATATGACTTTAAACAATTGGTTATTTGGTCAAACCACATCTACGTTCTTGGCGACAGATTTACAGCCAGAAATGATTGATTTCAATTCTCCTTTAGGGATCGGTACTTATCGTACTCCGATGGTTCGCTATAGCGGAAAATTTAATCCAGACACCCGTTATATGCTTGCTTTAGAAAAAGGCAATGACGACAACCGAGCGCCAGCTTTAACCTCTAAGTTAAAATATGATTTTGATGATGGCAAAGGTACGGCTTCAGCCCGTGTTTTAGTAACAGAAGCGCGCAGCAGAGCGAGTTACGACAAGAATAATAATCAATTAACAGCTGATGATGCTGATCTCGGGTGGGGTATTGCGGTAGGAACTAAGTATAAATTTACTGATTCTTTACAAGCGATGATCGATTATTCGCATGTAAAAGGTGATAGTAAGTTTTTGCTCTATACCAATAGTGCTTTTAATGTAAATCCCAATAATTTTGAGTTGAATCTGAATGAGTTTGATGCACTCACCATTGGTACAACTTATCAAGTTAGCCCTAAATTGCGTAGCACTTTAGCGTATGGTGCAATGTTTGCAAAAGATAATAATCAGTTTGCACAACAAGCCTTTCCGGATACAACGCAGAACAAAACCTTACAACAAGGTTGGTGGAACATCATGTATTCACCAGTTACTCCGATTACGTTTGGTTTGGAATATATCTATGGCGAACGTAAAACCTTTAATGGTCTAAAAGGTAAGGATAACCGTGTAGGCGCAATGGCTCGCTACAACTTCTAGCCTAATCCTATAAACCTAATCATCCGTGGAAACCAATCACTTTATTTGGTTGAGTTCTTACAAAGAACTGTATGCTTTTTATTAAGTTGATTGAGTTTTCACTCAATTTGAGAGTTACTATTTTATTAGCTACACGATGGAAAAACCGTCTAAAAGACTAATAAAATAAACGGAAGAAGATATGGAATTTACTTTTAATGGTTTTTACACCCTGATTTCAGCCGTCATTGTGCTGCTGTTAGGGCGTTTTCTTGTCAATCAAATTGATTTCTTGCGTCGTTACAATATTCCTGAACCTGTAGCTGGTGGCTTGGTTGCAGCTATTGTTTCGTTATTGGTACATTCAATGTGGGGTTATAGCATTGTTTTTAGTAGCCAATTACAAACGAGTTTTATGCTGATTTTCTTTGCTTCAATTGGTTTGAGTGCCAATTTTATGAAGTTAAAAGAAGGTGGGCTTGGGCTGGTTATTTTTCTGGTCTGTGTCGCTTCGTTTATCGTGGTTCAAAATGCTGTCGGCATGAGCCTCGCAACGCTTTTAGGTATTGATCCTTTGGTCGGGTTGATTGCAGGTTCAATTACTTTAACAGGTGGACACGGTACAGCAGGGGCATGGGGTGAAATTCTTGAAAGCCAACATGGAATTCAGGGTGCATTAGCGCTAGGCATGGCAAGTGCAACTTTTGGTTTGATTATCGGTGGCATCATTGGTGGGCCACTTGCAAAACTATTAATCAATCGTTATAGCCTTGCTCAAGAGCAATCATCCACTGCGATTAAGGATCGTGATACCCATTTAGATCAACACCCTGATGAACTCGCACCATTTGAAAATCCTCATCAAGTTCGTTTAATTACTGCTGATAATGCGATTACAACGCTCGGCATGTTTGCTGCATGTTTAGCATTTGCTGAGTTTATGACAGGTTATAGTAAAGGCACATGGTTTGAGTTACCAACCTTTGTATGGGCATTAGGTGGTGGTGTCATCCTGCGTAATATTTTAGAAAGCGTATTAAAAGTTGATATTTTTGATCGTGCAATTGATGTATTTGGTAATGCGTCGTTATCACTTTATTTGGCAATGGCATTGTTGTCATTAAAGTTGTGGCAATTAGCCGATTTGGCTGGCCCGCTGGTTGTAATTTTGGGTGCACAAACCATTACCATGGCGTTGTATGCAGCATTTATTACTTTCCGTGTCATGGGCAAAAATTATGATGCAGCAGTTCTTGCTGCTGGTCACTGTGGTTTCGGTATGGGCGCAACACCTACTGCGGTTGCAAACATGCAAGCAATTACCAACATGTATGGACCATCACATAAAGCATTTTTAATTGTTCCGCTTTGTGGTGCGTTCTTTGTTGATTTAATTAATGCAACAGTAATTCAATTAATTTTGAAATTCTTTGCCTAAGTCGGATCAAAAGCCCCATGTGGGGCTTTTTTGGTTCATCGATTGTTATCGTATATGTACGGCCGTACATAAAATATTTTAAAGCGAATAAGTGATGAATGAACAATTAAATGCCACGCTGATGTCGTGGGTACAATTCCTGAATGATCCACTCTGGAATTTTCTGGTCGTCTTATTGGTTGCGGTTGGGGTGTTTTACACATTCGTTACGGGTGCGGTACAGCTTCGCTTGTTCCTGCACAGCATTCTTGTGATGAAAGGAAGCCGTAAAGAGACGCAAGATGAACATGGCATTACACCATTTCAGGCTTTCGTCACGGGTCTTGCAAGCCGTGTCGGTGTTGGTAACGTTGCTGGTGTTGCCATAGCAATCGCCATTGGTGGTCCTGGGGCCGTGTTCTGGATGTGGTTCACTGCCTTTCTTGGCATGAGTTCTGCATTTGTTGAATCATCGCTTGCCCAGTTGTTTAAGGTGAGAGACCATCAAAACAAGCAATTCCGAGGTGGACCTGCGTACTATATTACTCAGGGTTTAAAACAAAAATGGCTGGGGATTGTTTTTGCACTGTCACTCATTCTGGCTTATGGCTTTGTATTTAATGCCGTGCAGGCAAATGCGATTATTGGGGCAACCTCACATGCATGGGGTGGGATAAAGCCAATTTTGTATTGGGTCTCGGTAGTCTTAATTTTGAAGTGTCATGGGTTGGTATTGCATTGGTGGTTATGACGGCATTGATCATTTTTGGTGGGATCAAGCGTATCGCCAAGGTTGCCGAAGGTATTGTTCCTTTCATGGCATTGCTTTATATCATGGTCGCCTTGTACATCGCGATAACCAACTTGCCGATGTTGCCTGAGATTTTTAAACTGATCTTCACCGAAGCATTCCAGTTTAATGCGGCAGCAGGTGGTTTCTTTGGTGCGATGATTTCTATGGCAATGATGATGGGCATCAAGCGTGGCTTGTTCTCCAACGAGGCAGGCATGGGTTCAGCGCCAAACGCTGCTGCTGCCTCTGATGTGAAGCATCCTGTGAATCAGGGGCTGGTACAAATGCTGGGTGTATTTGTTGATACTTTCGTGGTGTGTTCATGTACTGCGATCATCATCATGGTGTCTGGCCTGTATCATGAAGCTGGCTTTGAGGGCGTGACATTGACCCAAAAAGCATTGGAGAGCCAAATTGGTGGCTGGGGTGGAGGCTTCCTTGCCATTATTCTGTTCCTGTTTGCCTTTACCTCAATTATTGGTAACTATGCCTATGCTGAAAGCAATGTACAGTTCATTAATGACAACCCAAAGGTCATGTTCATTTTCCGCCTGCTGGTATTGGCAATGGTCTATTTCGGGGCGATCACAAGTGTACCTTTAATCTGGTCAATGGCCGACCTTTCAATGGGCTTGATGGCCACCATTAACCTTGTGGCAATCCTGCTGTTAACACCAATGGCACGCATATTGTTGAAAGATTATACCTCTCAGCTTAAAAAAGGGATCAAGGAACCAGAGTTCAAGATTGATCAATATCCTGAGCTGAAGAAAAAAGTAGATTCTGATATCTGGTAAGTTATTGGATTTATAAAGGCTTACTTCACTAAATTAAAGCCCCTTTCGAGGGGCTTTTTATCAATATATATTGTATATATACATAAAAATTGATACAGCATTTCACCAATAATGGCGTTAAAATTAAAAGATAGAACCACGTAGATATGGCAAGACAGCATATGAAACAGCTTAAATTATTGACGCTTGGACTTTCAATGGTGATTTTGGCGGGTTGTCAAACGACTTCGCATTTAAAACCTTTAGTTGAAGATGCCCAAGTACAAGCAGTTGTTCAGCCCTTTGCACATATTAATCAACAAGAAAAAAGACCCGTTGTTGCCTTAGTACTCGGCAGTGGTGGGGCACGTGGATATGCTCATATCGGCGTACTTGAAGTGTTGGAACAGCAAGGTATTCGCCCTGATTTTATTGTAGGTACAAGTGCAGGCAGTATTGTAGGTTCAATTTATGCAAGTGGTAAATCCGCTGCAGAGTTGAGAGATATTGCGCTTAAGCTTAAGGCTACCGATGTAAGAGAAGTGAATATCAGTTTAAAAGGTTTTTTTGATGGTAAAAAAGTTGAGGACTATGTGAATGAGCAAGTCCAAAACATTCCTTTACAGAAGTTAAAAATCCCGATGTATGTGGTTGCAACGGAATTAAAAGACGGCACCAAAACTGTATTCAATTATGGTAATACAGGCCAAGCAGTACGTGCATCTGCTTCGATTCCGAGTATGTTTATACCAACCAAGATCCGTAATGTGGAATATGTTGATGGTGGCCTAGTCAGTCCTGTGCCTGTACAGGTTGCACGGGATTTAGGCGCAGATGTGGTGATTGCAGTGGATATTTTGGCACAACCTATTCATACTGAAACCAGTAATGTTTGGGGGCTATTCAACCAAAATATCAACATTATGCAAGGACGTTTGGCTGAAGAAGAATTGAAAAATGCAGATATTGTCATTCAGCCCGATCTACGTGAAAAAGCGCATATCTTTGATATCAAAGGCCGTGAAATGACTATGCAAGCGGGTATTGATGCTGCAAAAGAAAAATTGGCCAATATTCAATGGGTAATTAAAAGCAAAACAAAGCAAGTTGATTTAAATCAACAGGATTTAGCTTTAAAAATGAGTAGCCTTGAGCCATAGTTTCTGCAAAATATTGAATTAAGGGTAGACAGCTATAATGTTTAAGTTTGTCTATCCAGTTGATGTTTATTAAACAAATTGTAAATACGCTACAAAAAGCTATCAAAAAATTGAGAAAACCTGTAAATAACTACCATTCATTAAACGTTTTTATCAGACAAATTTAAGTTTGAAATTATAGGATGACGTTCCAACGTCAATAGCAACACTACAAGGATTGTTAAACGCGATGTTTAAATCTTTTTTTCCTAATCCACGCTTGTTCTTTATTTCAGTCGTTGTGTGGTTAGCCCTGAATATGCTGCTTTGGTATACAGGTGGTCATGGGTGGGGTGAATATCTCGGTTTTACCAAAGGGTATGCTGAAGCAGAGCTACCTGTTGGTGTGAGTCGATTTTTATCAGCATCATTCATTTGGTTTTATATTTGGTTTTTGGCTTCAACAGCACTTTTTGCAGGGTTCTGGCGATTTTTTTCTGATAATAAATGGCAGAAATGGTCAGTTTGGGGTTCTGCATTTATTTTGTTTAATATCTGGTTTGGCGTGCAGGTAAGTGTTGCGATCAATGCTTGGTATGGTCCATTTTGGGATATGATCCAAAAGATGCTAAGTGAAGGTGGCGGTAATATTAATGATCTATATAAAGGTACGCTAACATTCCTTTATATTGCGATGGTTGCTGTTACATTTGCCGTGATTAATGCCTTTTTCACCAGTCATTATGTATTCCGTTGGCGGACAGCAATGAATGAATACTACACAGAAAATTGGGAGCAATTACGCCACGTTGAAGGTGCTTCGCAGCGTATTCAGGAAGATACGATGCGCTTCGCAACTATCGTCGAGGATTTAGGTGTTGAGTTGATTAAATCTGTGATGGTTCTCATTGCCTTTTTACCGCTATTGTTCAAAATTTCAGAAAAAGTACCTGTCTTACCTGTCGTTGGTGAAATCAAACACTCATTGGTGTGGGCTGCTGTGGTTTGGGCTATCGTGGGTACGATTATTTTAATGTTTGTCGGGCAAAAACTACCAGGCTTGCAATTTAACAATCAAAAAGTTGAAGCAGCTTATCGTAAGGAACTGGTTTATGGGGAAGACCATGAAAATCGTGCTGATCCGCTTACATTGAAAGAGTTATTCAGTAAAGTTCGTTTAAATTATTTTAGACTTTATTTTCACTATGCTTATTTTAATCTAGTCGCGATTTGGTATAAGCAACTCGATGTTTTATACAGCTTAGTTGTCCTATTTCCAGCGATTGCATCAGGTAAAATGACTTTAGGCTTGATCAATCAAATCAGTAACATCTTTGATAAAGTGCGTGAATCATTTCAATATCTCATCAGTTCATGGAAAACCATTATTGAATTACTCTCAATTTATAAACGTTTAAAAGCTTTCGAGTCAATTTTAAAAAAATAAGTGTGATTAAAAAAACCTGCAACTTAGCAGGTTTTTTTGTGCCTATGATTTGATTAGTGAGTTGCGTTGTAAAAATTTAGAATAGTTCCAACCAAATGCTGTTGTGATTGATCAATGGTGACTTTGATTTCTCTAAAGTTAAACGTGTCTTCATCTTGATATTTGGCTACGCCATGTGTTCTGTTCTTCAGCTTAGGAATCTGATAACTAAAGAAAGCGATTTGTTTTGAAGGGTGTACGATCTTTAGTAATTTAAGTGGATCTTGATAACCGCCGTATTCATATTCCACACTTTGTTTTAAAAGATGCGGAAAATAAAGCGTCGCATTTGGCATGCCGCAACCTACACAAAATGATTTTAAGTTTCACCAAACTCAGTTTGCTTTAAGCTCATATCTTCTGCAATAAAATGACATATGACAAGTGTAGATCAGCCCTTTAAACTGTTTTCAAGTTTGATAATAAATATGAGTAATACAGAATGATACCAGTGAAGAATATACTTTCAGTTTGCTGCTTTATGGCACTCAGTTCTACTAGCTTCGCACAAGAAATCAAAGGGATTTCATTTTCACATCAAGATTGGGAAATATACTGTAGTAATACAGGAACATGTCGAGTAGCAGGCTATCACAATGAATCCAGTGATGATTATCCAGCATCTATCCTATTAACACGTCAGGCGGGCAAAGCTCAGCAAGTCACAGGTGAGTTTGCTTTGGGTGATGGGTTTACCGAACCTCAAATTGCTAAAAATCAGCTTAAAAATATTCATTTTTATATCAATGGCAAGGATTTAGGGCCTGTCTTGGTGGATGGCACTAAATTCCCTCTTATAGGTAGATTGACCACAGCACAGGTGAATGGATTGTTGCAACAGGCCAGTGGAAAAGCAGACATAGTATTTAAAAATAACCGACTGCAATGGAATATTTCGGATGCAGGCATGACCGCAAGCTTATTAAAAATGGATGATTTTCAGAAACGTGTTGGAACAATAGGGGCATTGGTCAGGAAAGGAAAAATAAACGAAGCAAAAGTTTTAGCGGCTCAACCGAAATTGCTGGTGAAACAGGTTAAAACAGCCAGCAAACCTTATTTAACTCTACAGCCTAATAATAAGCAGTATCAGTCAGTGTATAAATCATTGATGGCAGCACAACCTACACCAAAACAAGATGGTTTTTGTGAGGGAGTTTATAGCAGTGATGGCGTAAAACCTCAGTCGATTGAACTCTACAAATTAAGCAATAAAAAAGTATTGGCAACGACTCTGTGCTGGCGAGGAGCATATAACGAGGGATATGGAGCCTGGGTGCTGGATGAATCTTTAGCAGGAAAAGCAATCTTTGTGACTGAACATGCCTCCGATTTTGGGGAGGGGATAATCAGTAGCTCACAAAAAGGACGGGGAATTGGAGACTGCTGGTCAAGTGATGAATGGGTTTGGGATGGGCAGAAATTTGTACATAGCAAAGATATGTGGACGGGTATGTGCAAGGGCTTGGCGGCAGGTGGGGTTTGGGAGCTCGATAAAATTGAAGCCGTTGTAAAATAGCATTTTGAATATATACGCCAATCTCAACTTAAAATAAGATTTTCGGGTGTGTTAAGGGGGCAGTGATTATTTCATTTTTATTCATTAACTAAAATAAATTGCTAAAAATAACTCAGCATTTCGCTGCTTTAATTTTTAGCTGTATGACAATAACCACTCACAATATTCAGGATTATAAATTTGCTGAATTGTAAATTGTTTTACCGAGAATTTTCATTGATTGAGTACAATTAACCGCCAATTTTATTATAAGCTAACTCTATAAATGGTTTGGTATCTATCAGTTCATTGAGGTTGGTTATCGTAAACTCGACATCGCCAATACCATGATGCCCTATATTGGAAACATCACGATAATTTGGAGTATTTACAGGAATATCCTCAGGTTTTAATTTTAAATAAATTTTTAAATTTCGTAAGCGAACTTCCACAGTTAAAATATTTTGTGTGCTTTTATAGGCTATATAGTATTTTTTAGGAATTTCCTCAATCGAGTCATCAAAACCCATAATCATATCTTGTAATGCTTCCATGAGCTCAATAACTTCTTTAGATTTATTTTGTAGATGGCTCTCTATGGTGTATTGTCCAATATTTCGTGTAATAGCAGCCTTTTTTCCCGCTGCAACCATGACAGGGTTTTTCGCTGTTTGATTGAGAGTTACTGGCGTATTTGATGTTGTGTTATGAAAAACTTCCTCAAGATACAAACTTTGGTTTGAAAAAAGTTGATAACGCCATAATTCAATATTTGCTCCCATAACTTGTACTGCATGTAGATCGTATTTTTTATAATTTGGTGCAATACAAATGACCCGAATATCTGACCAGTCAATTTCTATATTGTTTCCTAGTACTTTTTGAGCTGCTATTTCAAAATCACCTTTATGATCTTGAATCCAATGAAGATAAAATAGGCTTTGTGTTATGAGTTCTGAGGACTCTACTTTTTTATATTCAATAATGACAGGATTATTATCTTCAGATAGAGCTAGAGTATCAATTCGACCAGCATGAATTGCACCCGTTGAAAATTCACTTGCGATAAAACGGCAGTTAAAAACAGTGATTAGGTTGTTTTCAATTAAAGTTTGCAAATCTTTTTCTAAAGGGAAGTTGGTTTTTTGCACAGTGCGTAATTGTAAATTATTATTTATATCGAAAATTGGCATGACGATAAAACCTTATTTAAAAAATAAAACCCCGTATCAATACGAGGTTTTATAACATGAAATCAATAAATTGGCTAATAAGTTAACCAATCAATTTCTTCATCAATTCATTGACTTGCGCAGGGTTGGCTTTACCTTTTGCAGCTTTCATGACTTGACCAACAAGACCGTTAAAGGCTTTTTCTTTACCAGACTTGTATTCTTCAACCATTTTTTCATTGGCTGCAAGCACATCTTTGATAATCGCCTCAATCGCACCTGTATCGGTTTCTTGCTTCAAACCTTTTTCAGCAATAATGTCATCTGCAGATTTACCCTCTGCTTCCCACATAAAGCCAAACACTTGCTTCGCGATTTTGCCGTTAATGGTATTGTCCACAATACGCGCGATCATGCCACCCAACTGCTCAGCAGAAACAGGGGAGTCTGCCAATTCCAGGCCTGCTTTGTTCAAAGCACCTGAGAATTCACCCATCACCCAGTTTGCAGAAACTTTACCTTGCTTCGCACCACCTGCGGCAGCCACAACCGCTTCGTAGAAGTCCGCCATTTCGCGTGACAGCGTCAATACATGTGCATCGTATTCAGTCACGCCGAAGTCAGCAATAAAGCGCTCACGACGTGCAGCAGGCAATTCTGGCAGGGCAGCGCGTGCCGCTTCGATTTGCTCATTTGAAATGATCACTGGTAACAAGTCAGGGTCAGGGAAGTAGCGATAGTCGTTCGCTTCTTCTTTTGAACGCATTGAGCGAGTTTCCATCTTGTTTGGATCGAACAAACGAGTCTCTTGATCAATTTCGCCGCCGTATTCCAAGATTTCCATTTGACGTTCAATTTCAACATTGATCGCTTGCTCAATGAAACGGAATGAGTTGAGGTTTTTCAACTCGCAGCGTGTACCAAAAGGTTGACCCGGACGACGTAATGACACGTTACAGTCGGCACGGAATGAGCCTTCTGCCATGTTGCCGTCAGAAATACCTAACCAGCGTACAAGCGTGTGAATCGACTTGATATAAGCAACCGCTTCTTCAACCGAACGCATATCTGGCTCAGATACGATTTCAAGCAATGGCGTACCAGCACGGTTTAAGTCGATACCCGACATACCTTCGAATTGGTCATGAATCGATTTACCTGCATCTTCTTCAAGATGGGCACGGGTCACGCCAATGCGTTTGGTCGTACCATCTTCCAGTTGAATGTCGATATGACCCAAGCCGACAATCGGATTGTCCATTTGGCTGATTTGATAGCCTTTTGGCGAATCTGGGTAGAAGTAGTTCTTACGTGCAAACACAGATGCTTGATCGATATAGGCATCAATACCCAAACCAAAGCGAATTGCAAGATCAACCACTTCAGCATTCAATACAGGCAATACGCCCGGCATCGCTAAATCAACAAGGCTGGCTTGTGTATTTGGATCTTGACCAAATTCAGTCGATGAACCTGAGAAGATTTTAGACTTTGTGGCAAGCTGAGTATGGATTTCGATCCCGATAACGACTTCCCAACCGTCAATTAACTTTAACTTTTGAGCTTCAGTCATTATGCATTCTCCTCAGCAATTGCCGCACGTTTGGTATGCCAGTCTGTATTTTGTTGATATTGATGCACAATCGAAAGCAATTGTGATTCTGACCAGTAGTTACCGATCAACTGTAAGCCCACAGGCAAGCTGTCTTTATCGAAACCAATAGGTGCGTTGATCGCAGGCAGACCTGCCAAGTTCACTGCAAGGGTATAGATATCACCTAAATACATTTCAGTCGGACTGAGGTTTGCACCGATTTTATATGCTGTGGTTGGTGCAGATGGTGCAGCAATCACGTCAACATTTTCAAATGCTTTCAGGAAATCTTGCTGAATCAAACGACGTACTTTTTGTGCTTTGACATAGTAGGCATCGTAGTAACCCGCAGACAGGGCATACGTCCCGATCAGGATACGACGTTGTACTTCAGCACCAAACCCTTCTGAACGTGAGCGTTTGTACAAGTCCATTAAATCCACTGGATTTTCACAACGGTAGCCATAGCGTACACCATCAAAACGTGACAGGTTCGAAGAAGCTTCCGCAGGGGCGATCAGGTAGTAAGTCGGTACATAGGCTTCAGTCATGTTGAGATCAATCTCAACCAAGATTGCACCCATCTCTTCAAGTTTTTTCAATGATTCTTCAACACGTGCTTTTACATCGGCGTCTAAACCTGCCACATTAAAGTATTGCTTTGGAATACCAATGCGTAAGCCTTTGACTGCTGTGCCATTCAAGTTAGCAACGTAATCGTCAACCTCTTTATTCACTGAAGTTGAGTCTTTGGCATCATGACCTGCAATCACATTCATCAAGTAAGCACAGTCTTCCGCAGAACGTGCCATTGGACCGCCTTGATCCAGTGAGGATGCATACGCAATCATACCGAAGCGTGATACACGACCATAGGTCGGTTTTAAGCCTGTTAAGCCGCAGAATGAAGCTGGTTGGCGAATTGAACCACCAGTATCCGTACCTGTTGCAATCGGAGCTAAGTCCGCAGCAACAGCCGCAGCGGAACCACCTGATGAACCACCTGGGACATGATCTAATGCCCACGGGTTACCTGTTGCGCCAAAATATGAACTTTCAGAGGTTGAACCCATTGCGAATTCATCCATATTCACCTTACCTAAAGTCACAAGACCTGCAGCTTTGGCTTTGGCAACGACGGTCGCATCGTAAGGTGAAATGAAGTTATCCAACATTTTTGAACCGGCAGTGGTTTTAATGCCTTGGGTACAAAAAATGTCTTTGTGTGCAAGAGGAATACCTGCCAACGCATGTGCATGACCTGACTTAAGTGCAGCATCAGCAGCATCAGCTTCAATAAGTGCTTGTTCTGCTGTCACCGTTACATAACTTTTTACTTTCGGGTCAATTTTGGCAATACGTTTTAAATAATGTTCGGTCAATTCGCGTGATGAAAATTGAGCTTGTTTTAGCCCTTCAGAGAGTTCACGGATTGATAAGCGATGTAAATCTGTCATATGAAAAATTTCTTTACATTCTAAATATAAAATATTGATTAATCGAATAGAAATTATTCAATTACGCGAGGTACAAGGTACAAGCCTGCTTCTGTTGCAGGAGCGACCGCTTGATATTCATCACGATGGTTGCTTTCACTTACAATATCAGCACGTAAAGGTTGCGGATTATCAAAAGGACTTTTCAAAGGCTCAACGTTATCGGTATTAATGCCTTTTAGGCTTTCCATCATGCCAAGAATTTTATTTAAACTTTGAGCATATTCAGTAGATTGCGTGTCATTTAGAGACAAGCGAGCAAGATGTGCAATCGCTGAAACGGTCTGTGCATTTAAGTCCGTTGTCTGCTGAGCATCTGATGATGTAGACATAACTTTACCTAATTCAGTATCAAAAAATTGCAAAATATCGTGCGTTATAATAAGCGATTGACTTGTTCAAAGCATCACATTTCGTTAAAGTTGCCACCTTGCATCCATACAAAGTTTAATTGAGAACGCCCCCGTGATTCTAAAACGACTAATTGGCTTGTTTTCGCCGGATTTAGCCATTGATTTAGGTACGGCAAATACACTGATTTATGCACCAGGCCGTGGCATTATATTAAATGAACCGACTGTTGTGGCGATTCGTCATAGCGGTTCGCAAAAAATTGTTGCTGCTGTTGGTCTTGATGCTAAACAAATGTTAGGTCGTACACCAGCGAATATTTCAGCGATTCGTCCGATGAAAGACGGTGTGATTGCCGATTTTGAAGTCACTGAGACCATGTTGAATCAGTTTATCGGTAAAGTACATGAAAAGCGTTTATTTCCACCAGCACCGCGTGTTGTGGTGTGTGTCCCATGTAAATCGACTTTAGTTGAACGCCGTGCCATTCGTGAGGCTGTATTTAATGCAGGCGCACGTGATGTCCGTTTAATTGAAGAGCCAATGGCGGCAGCGATTGGTGCAGGTATGCCAGTCGAACAAGCATGTGGTTCGATGGTGGTGGATGTAGGTGGTGGTACGACCGAGATTGCAATCATCTCATTACAAGGCTGTGTTTATGCCGATTCATTACGTATCGGTGGCGATGTATTTGATGAGCAAATTATCAATTATGTGCGTAAAGCGCATGGTTGCGTGATTGGGGAAACCACAGCAGAAACCATTAAGAAAGAAGTGGGTATGGCTGTGACTGATGGCAAAACCCTTCAAATCGAAGTTCGTGGTCGTAATTTGGCAGAAGGTGTGCCACGTGCGATTACCGTCACTTCTGATGAAATCTCACAAGCGATTGCTGACCCATTACAAAGCATCGTGAGCGCAGTAAAATCTGCTTTAGAACAAACTCCACCTGAACTTTCTTCGGATATTGCAGAGCGCGGTATTGTGTTGACTGGTGGCGGCGCATTATTGCGTAATCTTGATAAACTGCTGGCGCAAGAAACAGGTCTACCTGTGATTGTTGCGGATGACCCTTTAACTTGCGTCACGCGTGGTGGCGGTAAAGTCTTAGAGTTCTTTGATAATCCGAACCATGACATGCTTTTTGTTGGCTAAATCATAAGGACTAGGCGGTGCAACCGAATCTTTTTTCAAGACAACCGCCATCTTTTCGCTCATTTATTATTGCGGTTATTTCATGTTTGGTGGTGCTTTTCTTTGATTGGCGCATGCCTTATGTGATTCAACCTGCAAGAGATGTCTTGTATGCAGCGTATAATCCAATTTATGCGCTGGCAAGTTATCCTGTATTGTCGCGAGAATGGCTGAACCAACAAACCAAATCTGAAACTCAATTGCGCCGTGAAAATACCGCAATGCAGGCTGAACTCCTTCAAGCTCAAGTTCGACTCCAAAAACTTTCAGAACTCTCCGCGGAAAATAACCGTTTAAGGGGGCTTTTGGATACGCCATTGATTATTGATGGTCGTATGCAAATTGCAGAAGTGATTGGAACCGATGCCGACCCATTACGCCATATTATTATCATTAACCGTGGCTCTGTGGATCACTTAAAAGTTGGACAAACTGTTCTCGATGATAAAGGGATTATGGGACAACTAATTAATGTGTACCCGCATAGTTCTCGTATCATGTTGTTATCAGATAAAGAACATTCGCTGTCTGTGCGTTTAGAACGGACAGGAATGCGTGCGATTGTATCTGGAACAGGTGATTTAGGTCGCCTAAAAATGGAATATGTTCCGACGAGCGCCAACATCCAAGTGGGCGATAAAGTATTTAGTTCGGGTTTGGGCGAACATTTTCCTGCGGGCTATTTGGTGGGTACTGTTTCTAAGGTTAGCCGTCATACTTCAGGTGAGTTTGCAGAAATTGATGTTATTCCTGCGGCACAGCTTGCCAGTGGTCATCATGTGGTGGTGTTATTTTCAGAATCTTTAGCGCAGGAGCAACCTTATGCCGATCGCTAGATTGAGTTTTGAAAAACGCAAAGACCCACTTTGGATGATCATCATCTCAATTATTATCGGGTCTATTCTTTTAGTTTATCCCATTGCTTACGAAGCTTCAGGATGGCGACCATCCATTATGCTGATGACCATGCTGTTCTGGATTCTTTATCAACCTAGTTGGTGCGGGGTTTGGTTCGCCTTTGGAGTGGGGATTTTCACTGATTTATTGTTAGATGCGCCTTTGGGTTTAAATGCACTAAGTTTTGTTTTGATTACGTTTGGTACGCGTTATTTTATTCGTGAACGCCGAATTTTAACTTTCACGAACTCATGGGTAATCGCTGTACTTGCAATTATTGCACACTTAACCTTTTTGTGGATGAGTCAAACAATATCGAGTACACATTTTTCAATAGCGCGACATTGGCAACCGCTTGTTAGTAGCGTGATAGGATGGCCGATGGTTTATTACTGCTTACAAAAATGGCGCATATAATTTTAGCTTCGAGTTCACCTCGTCGTAAAGAACTGCTACAACAGTTAGGTCTGGACTTTGAAATATATAGTCCAGATATCGATGAAAGTGTCCGAGAAAGTGAAATTGTTGAACACTATGTTGAACGATTGGCGAGAGCAAAGGCACATGCTGTTCTAGGTTTATTTCCTGATGCAATTGTGATTGCTGCGGATACCAGTTTAAGTTTTGCAGGTAAGATCATTGGAAAACCACAATCAAAGCAACATGCATTTGAAATCTGGTCAACAATTTCTGGGCAATGGCATGATGTGTACTCTGGAATTTGTGTGGCAAGCTCTGTCCAATGCTTAAGTAAAGTGGTTAGAACTCAAGTCGAGTTGCAACAGTTAAGTCATACCGAAATGGAAAAATATTGGGCAACGGGTGAACCTGTTGGAAAAGCAGGGGCGTATGCAATCCAAGGGATCGCAGCTCAATATATTCCCCAAATTCGGGGGAGTTATAGTAATGTGGTCGGTTTACCGTTGTACGAAACAGCACTGTTATTAGAAAGCGTTAAAATTTAAAGTAGACACTTTCGGATATAAGAATTTTTATAAAATTTTGAGTGGATTATGGCAGAAGAATTGCTAATTAACGTCACACCGATGGAGTGTCGTGTGGCTTTAATTGAAAATGGTACGGTCAATGAATTATTTGTTGAGCGTACTGTAAAACGTGGTTTAGTGGGTAATATTTATAAAGGTAAAGTGGTACGTGTACTGCCGGGTATGCAAGCTGCTTTTGTTGATATTGGCTTGTCTCGGACTGCTTTTTTACATATCAATGATATGGTCTGGTCACGTTCGCAACCTACCCCAAATGTTTTTGAGCTTCTGCATCCGGGACAGATGTTGACGGTTCAAGTGATGAAAGACATGTTGGGAACTAAAGGTGCACGTCTAAGCACAGATATTTCTATCCCATCGCGTTATCTTGTATTAATGCCTTATGGTAATCATATCGGTGTATCACAACGCATTGAATCAGAAGAAGAGCGTGATCGACTTCGTAGCATGATTGAACGCATTCAGACCGAACACAGCTTACCGGGTAGTGTGATCGTTCGCACCGCAGCGGAAGGTGTAGATGAAGCTGCGATTGCACAAGATATGTGTTATTTGAGTAAGCTTTGGGAATATATTCAACGTAAGCAAAAAGAAGTTGCGACACCTGAACTTATTTTTGAAGAATTACCTTTACCGCAACGAATTGTCCGTGATTTAGCCAGTGATGAAACGGCAAAAATTTATGTCGATTCTCGTGAGATTCATGCCAAGTTAAGTGAGTTTGTGCAGGAGTTTGTGCCAACGATTGAAAATCGTCTGATTCACTATCCCGGCGAAAAGCCACTTTTCGATTTGTATAACGTCGAAGAAGATATTCAAAAAGCGTTGCAGACCCGTGTCGCACTTAAGTCAGGCGGCTATCTGATGATAGATCAGACTGAAGCCATGACCACCATTGATGTGAATACAGGCTCTTATGTGGGTGGCCGTAGTTTAGAAGACACGGTATTTAAAACCAATATGGAAGCGACACAAGTCATTGCGAGACAACTTCGTCTACGTAATTTGGGTGGCATTATCATTATTGATTTTATTGACATGCAAGAGCTTGAGCATCGACAAGAGGTCATGCGTCAGTTTGAACGTATGCTTGAACGTGATCATGCCAAAACAAAAATCACCCAAGTTTCAGAGTTAGGCTTGGTTGAAATGACACGTAAACGTACACGTGAGTCTTTAGAACATTTATTATGTGAGTCATGCCCAACTTGTCAGGGACGTGGATATGTGAAGACCGCAGAGACAGTATGTTACGAGATATTTCGAGAAATTTTGCGTTATGCCCGTGCATTTGATTCCAAGAGTGGCTTTACTGTCGTTGCACATCCAGCAGTCATTGATCGGCTACTCACAGCAGAAGCCCCAGCCGTGGCCGATTTGGAACATTTCATTAATCGCGTGATTAAATTTCAGGTCGAAAATCTGTATACGCAAGAGCAATACGATATCATTCTGAGCTAAAGTTGTAACAAAATTTCGCTTAATCCTTGTTACAACTGAAATTTTACTTTCTATCATGAATTTTAAATACTAGAACCATAGAATGAGCCATAGGTATCTTGAGTACCTTAGCAAATAATATGAGGTATATAATTATGAATGTGAGCGAAAGATTAGTGAATCATGGTTTTAAGCATGTTTTAGACAGTAATCCAGTCAATACATGTTATATGGTTGATAGCCAAGGTAAAGAGATCCAAATTACTACGGCAATGATCCGTTTAGCCTGCCATCAACTATTACAGCGTTGTCGTACAATTAAAAAATAAGGGGCGATTTAAAGCCCCTTAATTCTTTTCAGTACGATGCTTAATTTACAACTTTCTGTTGTGGCTGATCTTGAATCACTTGCTCATAGCGTTGAATTTCATCTTCTAGATGAGCGAGAAGAGTTTGCATTTTTGGCACTGTATTACGACATGCAATCAAACCTACTTCTAACTTATCTAAATAACTTGTCATTGTAATATTTAGTGCTTGGCCATCCATGACGATTGAAGCAGGATAGAGCGCATCCAATTTTGCGCCATTCCAATATAATGGTTCACGTGGACCTGGTACATTCGAAATCACTAGATTAAATGCCTGACGTTTCGGTAACATTCCTGAAGCGATGTTTAAACCTGCTGGTCCATAGACTAATGCACTATAGTTCAGGATTTCATTTGCAGTCATGCGGTTAAAACGCTGCTTTGAATTCTGTACGCTACGGCGAATAATTTCTAAACGTTCAATTGGGTCTGCAATATGAGTGGCTAGGTTTGCCAAAATCATGGTAATACGATTGCTGAAATCAGAATCATCGGTACGCAATGAAGCAGGAACCATCGCAATCAAAGGTTTTTTTGGCAAACTATTTTGATTAATCAAATATTCACGTAATGCACCAGAGCAAACTGCTAGTACCACGTCATTGAGTGTTACACCAAGTGTTTTAGCGATAAGGCGGAAACGTTCCAACTCAAAAGATTGTGCAGCAAAACGGCGAGAAGAACTCACACGTTGGTTTAAAATCGATGGTGGTGCTTGAAAAGTTGAGACATAATCAGGATTTTTCCCGATTTCCTTAAATAAGGTTTGTGAAAGTTCCTGCATCACTTTAGGTGCAACTTCACACTGGGACTTAATTGTATCCAGAACGCCCTTGATTTTACTGACAGCAGGGGCTTTAGGTGCCTTTAAGCGTTTAGTACGCTTTCCTTCGACACACCATAATGGTACGACATGCTTTTCATTTGGGTCTTTGGAGAGTGATTTTTCGATCAATCGCATTCCTGCAACACCATCTACCATCGCATGGTGAATTTTGAAATACATTGCAAAACGATTGCCTTCAATGCCTTCAATAATGTCACATGTCCATAGTGGTTTAGCACGGTCAATCAGTGAGCTATGCTGTTGTGAAATATAAACCAGTAATTCACGGATACGGCCTGGGTTTGGCAAGGCAATATGGCGGAAATGGTGGTCAATATCGAACTCTTCATCCTCTCCCCAAAACAGCCCATTGAGCTGGTTGTTAAATGGAGGAACCGGAATACTCTTCGATTGACGGATATCTTGAACAAGATCATGCACGAATGTCGGAGATGCATTTTCTGGGATTTCAAATAAAAATAATCCGCCTACATGCATAGGTTGCTGTCTTTTCTCTAATGAAAGAAAAATAAAATCAATAGGGTGTAATGGGCGCATAGCAGATATAGCCTCTCATTGCATTTTTTATAAGATACTCTTTGAGCTCTTATTAGAATTATTGAACCGTCGTGTAAAGTATATACGGTTTGCTCTGGTTAAAATATGACTTTGTACAAGGTAGTCAGAAAAAATAAAACCACTGATGAATCAGTGGTTTTTATATACCAAATCTGCTAGGAATTATTTTTTGAGATTGCCCGAGTGTAATCCGCACTCTTTGTGAGTTGCTTCTTCCCACCACCAACGACCTTCACGTTCATGTTGGTTTGGTAATACAGCACGAGTACATGGTTCACAACCAATTGAAATAAAACCACGTTCGTGCAGCGGGTTATATGGAATTTCCATCATTCGAATATAACTCCATACATCTGCACTGCTCCAATTTGCAAGCGGATTATATTTAATCAATTGCTTGCCTTCACCTGAAAATCCAACATCCGCTTGAACCACGGGAATCTCATTACGTGTGCCTGGACTTTGATCTTTACGTTGACCTGTAATCCAACCATCCAAAGTCGCTAATTTTTTACGTAAAGGTTGTACTTTACGAACGCCACAGCATTCCTGATGCCCATCTTCAAAAAAGCTAAACAACCCTTTTTCATTAACCAGTTGTTGTACTGCTGCGGATTCAGGGAAGCAGATTTCAATATTGATATTATAGTGCTTACGGACCGTTTCAATAAATTGATAGGTTTCCGTATGCAAACGACCTGTATCCAGACTAAACACACGAAAGGGTTTGCCTAGACGTGAGGCAATATCAATTAATACAACATCTTCGGCACCAGAAAATGAAATTGCAATTTCGCCTTCTTGGCTTAAAGCAAGCTCTAAAATTTCTCGTGGTGATTTATCTGAATATTCAGCTGCGAGCGCATCTACAAGGTCAATAGTCGGAATAACAGTCATAGGTGTTCCTGGCGAAAGGCTTGGGCACAATTGTAAATCATTCTAAGCAAAGCCATTTGCTTGTCTTCGATTTTAATCTTGCAGAATAAAATCGTTTTATTTAACAACAGCGCAAAAAATGAAAATCTTAATGGTATGATACAGCAATTTTTAATCAACATTGGATGCATTCATGGAAATCGTATGCCTAGACCTTGAAGGGGTACTTGTACCAGAAATCTGGATTAACTTTGCCAAGAAAACAGGAATTAAAGAATTAGAAGCGACGACGCGCGATATTCCAGATTATGATGTTTTAATGACTCAACGTTTAAACATTTTAAAAGAGCATGGTTTGGGTTTAAATGATATTCAAGCTGTGATTGCTGATATGGGACCATTTGAAGGTGCAAAAGAATTTGTTGAATGGGTACGTACACATTTTCAACTGATTATTTTATCTGATACTTTTTATGAGTTTGCACATCCATTGATGAAACAACTAGGTTGGCCAACGATTTTCTGTCATAAACTTGAAACTGATGAAAATGGTATGATTACGGCGTATAAATTACGCCAGCCTGATCAAAAGCGTCAGGCAGTGAAAGCATTACATGGTTTAAATTTCCGTGTGATTGCTGCAGGTGACTCTTATAATGATACGACTATGTTAGGTGAAGCAGATCATGGTTTCTTATTTGATGCACCAGCAAATGTAATTGCTGAATTCCCACAGTTTCCACCATTGCATGGCTATGAAGCATTGAAACAAGCAATACGCTCTGTATCACAACGCGATATTCCAGAATAATTAAAATTTCTAAGCTTTTTATGAAAAATAAAGGAAATTTAAAAATAAAAGGCGCTTCTAAGCGCCTTTTATTTTTTACTATTTATTAGAATTTATAACCAATTTTCAAACCATAAGCGATCGCATCATTATTTTCAAACTCAGCTACGTAGTTCGGCGTATTAAATTGAGAACCTGATTGAGCTTTAGCATCTCCTAACCAGAAATACTTTACACCACCAGCAATAAAGTAATTCGGGGCAGGGCTATATTGAACTCCTAGGCCTACATTCCAATAACCTTCTGTTGGTCCGAGTGTTGTAACTGGGTTACCTGCACCAGAATCCCAACCTACAGATACATTACCAGCCCAATGATCATTAAGTTTACGGCCTACGCCAGCAGTTACAGAATATTGGTCATCTGTATAGGCAACCAAATCAAAACCATCTTTTTTACCAGTATTTTTTACAATATCTGATAAAAGTGAAGCTTCGCCAAATTTATAAGGGCGGATTGCAAAGTCTTTCCAATTCACCCAACGTAAGTTTGCAAATGCAATCGTGTTCTCCATGATTCCAGTTTGAAAATCAAGATTGATGGATTGAGGGGTGGTGATTTCTGTTTGTCCTTCAGATTTATTAATTTGAATTAAACCCGCATTTAGATCTGCTGACGACGTCATTCCTGCAATACCATGATTCTCATATGCATTCATTTCATGCTTGATTTTTGCACGATATGTTAAAGATGCTTTGAGTGCAATTTCTGGAATTTGATAAGCGACACCAGCTAACCAACCAACAGCTTCATCACGACCTGTTTTAAAATCATAACCACTATAAGCACTGTAACTTGCACCACGTAATAATACCGTTGCATCTAGTGTTTGATAAACAGCTCCCGCATAGAGGTTCCAGTTTAGGGTTGGTTGATAACCTAGAATTAAATTTAAATCTTCAGTATCAACTGTAACTGAGGTGCCACCTTGAAATGGAAGAGGGCGACTTTCAATAAAGTTATTTTTGCCTTTGTATTCTGCATCAGCTCCATAAGGTTGGTCATAAATAAGACCAATAGAGAATTTTTCGGTTGCCTGAAGTTTTAAAGCAGCATTTGGCGAGTAATAGTTACCTGCCATATTACCTGTCTCATTTTTCGATGTATCTTTTCCTGATACATTTGGATCAAGAACTGAAATACCTGCTTCAAAATAGTTGCCTGCTTGTAAAAAAGGGGCAATAGATTGACCTGAACGGTCTAAAGCTGCTGCAAAAGCTGAAGTGGTTGGGAGTAAGCTAAGTAAAAGAGCGTGCTGAATCGCATTAATCTTCATTGGTATTTTCTCTCATATCACTCTGTAACAAGAATGTTGCGAAAAGTAACATAATTTTTATGGCTCAAAATATTTTACAAATGTCCATAAATGAACTGATAAAGTCATGAAAATTTCTTGAGAAGTGTAGTGTTATATACTATTCGGTTTATTTGTAAATTCTTGTTAAGACTTTGATTAATCATGTTTTTCTATATTTTAAGAATAATCCATAATAAATTTTGAACAGTATTTATTTTTAGCATAGCAATAAAAAAGACCATCAAATGATGGTCTTTTTTTATTGGATGTGTTGATTAGAAACGGTAACCGATTTTCATACCATATGCGATTGCATGATTATCGGTGAAGTCCGCAAGATAGTTATCGGTGTTAAATTGAGCACCAGATTGAGCTTTAGCATCACCCAGCCAGAAGTATTTCACACCACCAGAGATAAAGTAGTTAGCTGCTGGACTAAATTGAACGCCTACACCAAGATTCCAATAACCTTCTGTTGGACCAAGTGTTGTTACAGGGTTACCTGCACCAGAATCCCAACCTACAGAAACATTACCAGCCCATTGTTCATTAAGCTTACGTCCAACACCTGCATTTACAGACCACTGATCATCAGTGTAGGCAACTAAATCAAAACCATTAGGTTTATTAATGGTAGGGCTAGCACCCGCAATATTAGATGCGATACCAAATGCATAAGGGCGGATTGCAAAATCTTTCCAATTTACCCAACGAACATTTGCGAATGCAACAGTGTTCGCCATAATACCTGTTTGAAGGTCTAGATTTACAGATTGTGGTGTTGTGATATCTGTAGAACCTGTAGCGGGTTTTCCAATGACAGCAGGGTTGTTTAAAATAGGTGCTAATGAGCCAGGTGCGATGGCACCAACAGATGATTCATCAACATTTACTTTATGTTTAATTTCAGAGCGATATGTAACAGAAGCTTTTAAAGCAATTTCAGGAATTTGATATGCAGCGCCAGCTAACCAACCAGCAGCAGAATCTTCTGGAATATCGGCATTATAGCCACCAAAAGCATTTATCCCACCATAACCAGCACCACGTAATTGCACACCACCTTTTACAGTTTGGTATACGCCACCTGCATAAAGATTAACGTTCTTAATCGGTTGAACACCAAAAAGCATAGAGATGTTTTGTGTGTCAACTTCAACTTTTGTATTACCTGCAGTATTAGTAAATAATGTTGAATCTTGATATTCAGCATCTGCACCAAATGGTTTATCATAAATCAAACCAAATGATAAGTAATCAGTTAATTGCAATTTGAGTGCAGCATTATAGAACGTGTAATCATCGCCCATATCGCTGATGCTTTGGCTACCTGTTGCAGTAGTTGATTTACCTTCTACAGTTGGATCTAGAACCGAAAGACCAGCTTCAAAATAATTACCTGGTTGTAAAAAGGCAGATATAGACTGACCTGAACGATCCAATGCTGCTGCAAATACTCCAGTTGCAGGCAGCGTCGCTAAAATCATGGCAGTGCTAAGATGTTTTAATTTCATTTTAAATCTTTCCTTGAACTTCAAGATTTTTTAGGTAGAGAAGCTATCATTGATAAGCCAAATCATTTACGACACATGATTTGCTATAACTCCATGTAACAAAAATACCATAATTAAAATAAGAGTAAATGTTCTAAATGAACTACTCAGTACGATTGATTACATGAAAATGCACAAAAAAATGCTATTTAAATTTGTATGCATTTGTGTTTTGTTGGTAATATATTGATAAATATAAAGTATTACTAATAATTTAAGGTGTTTTGTTTTTGCATTTCTTTTTAATTTTTTTTTAATAAGGTCAAAGATTTTTTGTAAAAATTAAGAAATTTTTCTCCATAATTTTTTTTAAAGCATTTTTTGGCATTACAGAGAATAGTTTAGGAATAATTTTACGCAAAATTTACGTCTACTGGTTTTTTCAATATAGAGAATTTACGCTCTCAATTTCCATACTAAAGCTGACCTATTTTAAATGGCATTTGCTATGTGGGAATTTATTTCTGTATTTGTCTTTTCATTGTTGTTGGCTTATCCGCTCGGACACTATCTTGCGGACGTGATGCAAGCCAAGCCAATGAAAAGTGACCATTTTTTTAAATGGATTGAGCAACCGATTTATGCGGTACTCGGCGTCAAGCGCAGCGGGATGAACTGGCGACAATATTTGGGTGCTTTTGTTCTGAGCAATATTTTATTGCTGGGGGCAAGTGTCGCTATTTTAATGACTCAAGCCTGGTTACCATTGAACCCAGACCATATTCCCAATATGAATTGGGACTTGGCTTTACACACTACTATTTCCTTCCTGACCAATACCAACCAACAGCATTATTCTGGGCAGGCACAATTGTCTTATCTATCACAAATGACCGTGATTGTAGGATTGCAATATTTGTCGCCAATCATGGGACTTGCCTTACTGGTCGCGATGTTAAGAGCTTTATTTTTACAATCAGCTCAAGCAGAAAACTCAGAGCAAAACAAATGGAATCGTATCAATCTGGGCAATTATTGGATGGATATCATCCGCCCCTTATTTCGATTCTTCATTCCACTTGGTTTGATTTTTTCTTTGCTGCTCACTTTTCAAGGCGTCCCAGCAACATTATCTGCGGGTCCAACAGCACAAGTTTTAGAGCAAAGCACAGAAATTAAAACTCAGCATATCCCACTGGGTCCCGTTGCACCGATGGTGGCGATTAAACAACTGGGTAGTAATGGTGGCGGTTGGTATGGACCAAACAGTACTGTGCCTTTAGAAAATCCAACACCATTGTCCAATGTGATTGAGATGATAGCGATTTTACTGATTCCACTTTCTGCGGTGTTTATGGTTGGGCGTTTTATTCAACGCAAAAAAATGATGTGGATGATTTTTGGCAGCATGTTGTTGATGTCACTGTCTTCAACAGTATTCACTCTGTGGACAGAAAAATCCTCATTAATTCCCAATATGGCATGGATGGAAGGCAAGGAAACCCGTTTTGGTGCTGAGGCATCCGCACTGTGGGGAAGCTTGACTACACAAGTCAATAACGGCTCAGTCAATATGATGCATGACTCGGCTTCACCACTCACGGGATTGGTTGAACTGTGCAATATGCTGATCAATGCCATTTGGGGCGGGATTGGTTGTGGGCTATTACAGTTCTTTATTTACCTGTTTCTTGCCGTATTTATCGCAGGTTTGATGACAGGGCGTACTCCTGAACTATTTGGTCGAAAAATTGAAGTCACTGAAATTAAGTTATTAGCGTTGGTGATTCTATTACAGCCTGTAGTGATTCTGAGTTTGACGGCCATCGCGATTGCCTTTCCATCCATGACAGGGAGTTCAAATCCAGCTTTTCATGGCATTAGCCAAGTGTTTTATGAGTATGTTTCTGCCTATGCCAATAATGGTTCGGGCTTTGAAGGTTTAGGTGATAGCACGCTTTGGTGGAACCTAAGTGCCAGTGTGGCGTTATTGGCAGGGCGTTATAGCGTATTGATTATTCCTGTTTTGATTGCAGTGAGTTTAGCAACCAAACCGCAAGCAGCCGAAAGCAAAGGTTCTTTACAGATCGAATCTCCAACCTTTGCCCTGACTTTAATCGGGATCGTGTTGATTCTGACCTTGTTGCAATTCATGCCAGTGTTGGTGATTGGGCCAATTGCTGACTATTTATCGATAAAAGTTTAAGCATGGAGCAAGCACAATGAAACATTCAAATGCGACACAACAGATGGATATCTTGAATAAAGAAATTATTCAGCAAACTTTCCATAAATTGCTGCCTCAACACGCGTTTAAAAATCCAGTGATGGCATGTGTGTGGGTAGGAACGGTTTTAACCCTTGTTGCCACTTTGATGGGAAATACCAGTTTAGGTTTTGGTTTAGTCCTAAGCTTGATTTTATTGGTCACGGTCTTATTTGCCAATTATGCCGAAGCGGTCGCAGAAGCCAAAGGTCGTGGACAAGCTGCATCTTTACGTCAGGCGCGTGAAAACTTAACGGCTAATCGAATTGCCGACCTGAATGCCGTACCGACAGTGATTTCTGCAAATTTACTGAAAAAGGATGATCTCGTCATCGTCAAAGCAGGTGAAATTGTCCCTGCCGATGGTGAGATTATTCAGGGTTTTGCGACCATCAATGAATCAGCCGTTACAGGTGAATCTGCGCCCGTACTGCGTGAAGCCAATACTGACCGTTCAGGTGTGATTGGTGGAACTAAGGTTTTGTCAGATGAAATTATTATTCGAGTCAGTAATGAGGCAGGGCATAGCTTCTTGGACCGTATGATTGCCTTGGTGGAAGGTGCCAACCGTCAAAAAACACCGAATGAGATCGCACTGAGTATCTTACTCAATATTATGACCATCACCTTTATTGTAGTGGTGGCAACCTTACCTTTTATTGGTTCAATGGTTGGAATCAAAATCAGTATGGTTTTGCTGATTGCACTGTTGGTGTGTTTAATTCCAACCACGATTGGTGGCTTGCTGCCTGCAATTGGGATTGCGGGAATGAACCGTGCTTTAAAAGCCAATGTCTTAGCCAAATCAGGTAAAGCGGTTGAAGTTGCGGGTGATATTGATGTGTTGCTCTTGGATAAAACAGGCACGATCACCTATGGAGATCGCCAAGCTACTGCTTTTTATCCATTGGCAGGTGTGACACCCAGTGAGTTACGCCAAGCAGCGATGCTGACTTCTTTTGCCGATCCAACGCCTGAAGGGAAGTCGGTCATCAGCCTTGGGAAAGAATTAGGTGAAAGTATCCAAGAGCCGAAAGATGCCGAATTCATTCAGTTTAGTGCCTCAACTCGTCTTTCAGGAGTAAATCTAGCAACTGGACAAACGATTCGTAAAGGTGCTGTCGATGCCATTCTTAACTTTACCCATCAAAATATTCAAGACAACATTGAGCTTAAAACTCGTGTAGAGCAAGTGGCTTCTAAAGGTGCAACACCACTCGTAGTGGCTTCGAATCACAATATTTTAGGTGTGATTGAACTGTCGGATGTGATCAAACAAGGCATTAAAGAACGTTTTGCACTGTTACGTGAGATGGGCATCAAAACCATTATGGTCACAGGAGACAATCCATTGACTGCGGCTGCAATTGCGGCCGAAGCAGGGGTGGATGACTATATTGCAGAAGCGAGACCTGAGGATAAATTGGCTTGTATTCGTAACGAACAAGCAGCAGGAAAATTAGTCGCAATGGTGGGTGATGGCACCAACGATGCACCAGCCTTGGCACAGGCAGATATTGGTTTAGCTATGAACTCATGTACTCAAGCAGCCAAAGAAGCGGGCAATATGGTGGATTTAGATTCTGATCCAACCAAATTGCTGGATGTGGTCGAAATTGGTAAGCAGCAATTGATCACTCGTGGAGCATTAACCACTTTTTCGTTGGCAAATGATGTATCTAAGTACTTTGTCATTTTACCTGCATTGTTTGCGGTGGCAATTCCACAACTTGGGGTATTGAATATTTTGCAACTTAGTAGTCCAAGCAGTGCCGTGATTTCTGCTTTGATCTTTAATGCCTTGATTATTCCAATGCTGATTCCATTGGCACTGAAAGGTGTTCAATTCAAACCTGCCAGTGCGCTGCAATTGTTACGCCGTAATATGTTGATCTATGGGGTAGGTGGTGTGATCTTTCCGTTTATTGTGATCAAGCTCATTGACCTTGTTGTGTCATTGTGGATTTAGGAGCGAGCGATGAATACTTTATTGAAGCATGAACAATTGAATCAACAGAATCTCCAATTATCGAATCCTGTCCATTCAGTTTTACGTCCAAGCCTCGGTTTGGTTGCAGTTGGTTTCTTGATTGCAGGCATGTTGTACGCTACTGCAAGTGTCTCCATTGCACAGTTGATCTTTCCCAAACAAGCCAATGGCAGTGTCCTTGAACTGAATGGTAAAGTAGTGGGGTCAAGTTTGGTAGGGCAGAATTTTGTCGGTGGACAATATTTCCATGGACGACCAAGTGCAGTAAGTTACAATGTCGATGGTATGGCAGGCAGTAATTTGGCAATCTCTAATCCTGATTTGCAAAAACAAATTAAAGAGCGAACAGTACAATTTGCACAAAATAATCATATTACTAAGCAACACGTGCCGAACGAGATGGTAACTGCATCGGGCAGTGGGATTGATCTTGATATTTCACCTGAAAGTGCTTTATTACAGGTGAAACGTGTGGCACAGCAACATCATTTACCTGAGCAGCGAGTGCGTGATTTGGTACAACAACAAATTCAGCCTGCACAGTTCGGTATCTATGGGCAAGCGCGAGTGAATGTGTTGCAGTTAAATTTAGCCTTAGATCAATTGTCATCGACCATACGTTGATAGAGCAGACCTTATGCAGATCGACCGTAATAACAAAGCAGATGCATGGTTGGCACATAGTCAACGTGAACAATCTGGACGTTTGACCATTTTCTTGGGTGCAGCACCTGGGGTAGGGAAAACCTATGCCATGCTGACCCGAGCGCATGAACTGATGCAACAAGGGCAGCATGTGGTGGTTGGGGTGGTGGAAACCCACGGTCGATCTGACACCGAAGCTTTGATTCAAGGACTGAATGTTATTCCAAGAAAGTCTGTGGAGTATCAAGGGCGAATGTTAGGCGAGATGGATCTCGACCAAATTCTTAAATTAAAGCCTCAAATTGTGCTTGTTGATGAGCTTGCCCATCGCAATGTACCCAATAGTCGGCATGAATATCGTTGGCAAGATGTCAATGAGTTGTTGGATGCATGCATTGATGTCTATAGCACCTTAAATATTCAGCATTTGGAAAGTCTGAATGATGTGGTTTTTCAAATTACGGGGATTCGGGTAACTGAAACCGTCCCCGATGCATTACTGAAACGTTTGAAAGATATTCGACTGGTTGATTTACCTGTTCCAGAATTATTAGAACGGATGAATCATGGCAAGATTTATTTCGCTGATGTTGCCCCTCATGCATTACAAGGTTTTTTTAAAGCTGCAAATTTGACAGCGTTACGTGATCTGGCAATTCAAACTGTTGCAGGGCAGGTCGATATTGATTATCGAGAAAAATTTGTTGCGCAAGGGCAGATTATTCCGATTCAAAATCATGTGATGTTGGCTATAGATGGTTCTGAGTTTTCAGAAGATTTGGTACGCCGTGCCCATCGGATTGCGGAAAGGCGCAATGCAACGTGGAGCGTCATTTCGATTCAAAAAAGTAAGGTTGAAACGACCCAAGCCTTTGCAGTGACGAAGGCTTTTAATCTAGCACGTAAGCTCGGTGCAGATACCTATTTGCTGTATAGCAATCATATTGCATCGACCATTTTACAAGCTGCTTATGATTATGGTGCATCTAATATTTTGCTTGGCAAAAGTCCTCAAAAATCGCTATGGCAACGCTTATTTTCAGATCATATTGCCGATCAACTGTTAGAGAAACAGCATCCTTTTGAAATCACCTTTGTTCAGCCTTTAAAAGCCAAAAATAATGAAAAGCATTTGCAGAAAGATGTGGCGCATTCATCTTGGCTGGAACAAGGCTTGGCGTTTAATCAACGTGAAGTTTTTGAAAGTATTATCATTGTATTGCTAGGATTGATTGTGGCTGCAATCAGTGATCATTTTATTGGGTATAATGATTTAGCCTTAATTTTTATTGTGACCGTATTACTGGTTGCGATACGCGCACGCATGTTGATTACAATTATCAGCGTATTCATTTGTTTTCTACTCTACAACTACTTTTTTATCGAGCCTCGCTTTACCTTTATGATCAGTGCTGAACGCGGCGTGATTACCATTATCACGTTCATTATTTCAGCCTTACTGGTCGGGCGTTTAGCCAACCAATTACGTGCTCAGGTGTTGAGTTTACGTGCTGCAAATTCAGTCTCGTTACAGTTACAGGAACTAGAGCGCAAGCTATCGACCTGTGTAGATATTGAACAGGTATTAACCGTGGCCAAACAACATTTGGAAACCTCATTAAATGCCACGGTCTGGTTAAAAGTTGAAAATCAGTCTTTGGGTGATGTTTCTGCTTTAAATGAAAAAGATCAAATAGCCGCAGATTGGACGCAGAAGAATGCGAAACCCTGTGGACGCTTTACCAACACACTGACCAATTCTGAATGGTGGTTTATTCCACTAAATTTAGTGAAAGAATATGGCGTGATTGCAATTCGGTTTAATCAAAATGCTCAAACCATCAGTTTTGAATTACAACGTTTAACTGAGTTGATGATTGAGGATATTGCCCAAACTGTTGCTCGGGTACAACTGTCTTTACAGTTAGAAAATTCTCGTGTGGTGGCTGAAACGGAAAAGTTGCGTTCAGCTTTACTTTCTTCGGTCTCGCATGATTTACGTTCACCCTTAGCCGCGATGATTGGTTCAGCAGATACGCTTAAATATTATGGCGAACAGATGCCTGAAAGCGATCGACATGAATTATTAGACACCATTCACATTGAAGGGGAACGACTGGATCGTTATATTCAAAACCTATTGGATATGACTCGACTAGGTCATCAGGGTTTGACTTTAACTCGTGCTTGGATCGGTGCAGATGAGCTGATTGGCTCGGCAACTCAACGGCTGAAACGCTATCAGCCTGAGGTGAAAATCGAAGTTGCTTTGGCGGAAGAACTTCCGCAATTGTATGTGCATCCTGCTTTGATTGAACAAGCCATTTTTAATGTCTTGGAAAATGCTGCAAAATTCTCACCAGAGAATGTTCCGATTGAAATAAAGATTCAGCAAGAGGAACAATTTCTGCAAATTGACATTATCGATCAAGGGATTGGCATTCCCGAAGATGAACGCGAGCAAATCTTTGATATGTTCTATACCATGCAGCGTGGCGATCGCGGTAAAACGGGGACAGGTTTAGGGCTTGCGATTGTCAAAGCAATTATTGGCGCACATATGGGCAGTATTGAAGCTTTTGCTGGAACAGGTGGTCAAGGCACCTTAATTCGCATACGATTACCGTTATATCAGGATTAAAATTATTATTTATGCCGCAAACAACCCATCCGAATGCATCAATTTTAATTATTGATGATGAACCTCAAATTCGAAAATTTTTAGACATTGCTTTGCGTGCGCAAGGTTATCAGGTGCATGTTGCTGAAAATGGCATGAAAGGCTTAGAAATTTTGGCAACACGAGGTGCGGATTTACTGATTTTAGATTTGGGTTTGCCAGATATGGAAGGACAGGAAGTATTGACTGAGATGAGGCAATGGTCAGATATTCCTGTAATTGTGCTATCTGCCCGTCCTGATGAAAATCAAAAAATTAAATTGCTCGATGCAGGTGCAAACGACTATGTCACTAAACCGTTTAGCATTCAGGAATTATGTGCCCGTATTCGGGTAATGTTTCGCAATAAACCACAACAGTCTGAACAGAATATTGTATTTGATGATGGTCAATTATCTGTGGACGTGGCTGAACATGCGGTGACGTTCGCGAATGAAGAAATTGTTCTCACAAAAAAGGAATTTCAACTGTTAGCACTATTGATTCGTCATCAGGGGAAGATTGTTACGCAAAAGCAAATTATGACCGAGTTATGGGGCATTAGTCATGAAGAAGATACCCATTATCTTCGAATCTTGGTGAAAAAACTCCGCAGCAAAATTGGAGATTCTGCGGTCACTCCAAAATATATTTTTACCATTGCAGGCGTGGGGTTACGTTTCCAAGGACAATCCTAAATTGAAAAATAAAAAGAGAGTTTGCAAAACTCTCTTTCTGACGAATAAACCGTTTATTTTAAGTTTGGATCGCCTTTTTTCAAGAAGAAACTTAATGCCAGTTTTTGTACCCAAGTGCCATAAGGTGGATAGAATAATTGCGTTGGGAAGAAGCGATGGCGAGCAAAAACCGTTTTCGCATGTGAAAGCTCACGGAAACCTTCTTCACCGTGATAAGTCCCCATACCCGAGTTACCAATACCACCAAATGGTGCATCATGGTTGACCACATGCCAGCCCCAATCATTAATCGTGACACCGCCTGAATGAGTTTGTTTTAAGATGTAGTCACGTTCGGTTGAATCATGGGTGAAACAATAGAGTGCTAAAGGTCGTTCACCTGCTTTGATATAGGCAATTGCATCATCAAGGCTATCGTAAGCCACTACGGGCAATACTGGGCCAAACAGCTCTTCTTTTAGAATACGCATATCGGGTGTGCAATTCAGTACAATATGTACAGGCATACGACGCGCATCTTTGTCACGATCATATTCGGCACAGGCAATAATTTGAGCGCCTTTGGCTTTGGCATCGTCTAGGATTTCTAATAGGCGTTTGAAATGGCGATCATTGACGATAGAGGTATAGTTAGAATTATTGCTGATGTTACTGCCATACATCGCCGTAAAATTCTTTTTACATTCTTCTGCAAACTGATTCACTTGTTCTTTGGGTACAAGTGCATAGTCAGGTGCAACACAGATTTGCCCACAATTGGTTGCCTTACCATGCAATACCCGTTTAGCTGCATCGGCTAATGGATAATGACGGCTGACAAGCGCAGGGGATTTACCGCCTAATTCTAATGTGACAGGCGTTAGGTTTTCTGCTGCTGCACGCATTACCACTCGACCAATTGCAGGTGAACCAGTAAATACAATATGGTTAAAAGGGAGTGATGTGAATTGTGCAGGATTAAGAATTTCTTCACCGAAAATACAAACTTCATCTTCAGAAAAAACTTCAGCCAGCATACGTCTCAGCACTGCATTAGTTGCAGGTGTAATTTCGGGCAGTTTAATCATGACTCGATTGCCCGCAGCGATTGCCGCAACCAATGGACCAAGCGCCAAATAAACGGGGAAGTTCCACGGCACAATCACACCGACCACACCTTTCGGTTGATATTGGACAGCCAGACGGTTTGATAAAAACAGTAATTCAGTACTTCGTTTACTCGGTCGCATCCATTTACGTAAATGTCGAATGGCATGTTCTGCTTCCAAAACAGAGCCTAATAAATCCAATAGCTTTGATTCATCTACCGATCGGGAACTAAAGTCGCTATTGATGGCAGCAGCGATAACATCTTGGTAACGAATAATTTGTTTTTTAAGTTTGAATAATTTTGTACGTCGAGCATCGAGATCAGGATATGGATGCGCATCAAAAGCAGCACGTTGTTGGGCGAATACCAAGCGCATATGTTTAGTTGCCGAGTCGCTAAATTCCTGCGAATGAGAAAGTGTCATTGTTGCTCCTTCCATGCTTATTGATAGAAATAGACTTTATGATTGATTGAATTTTTAGTCGATGTTAAATTGAGACAACAAAAAGTAATTTAGTGCCATTATCTACTGATCGAATGGATAAAGTAAAAATGCCTAAACAAAATATTGAGCAAAATATTTATATTGAAGCTCGTTATGATCATACGCTATTCGGTCAAGGCACGCCTATACTTGGTTTAAGCAGTTTGTTTGATGAAATGCAAAAACAAGGATATTCCATCGCTCAGATGTTGGACGGTACGGGTATTGCGCATGATGCGCTGACAAGTGCGACCACAACAATATCTCAATATCAAAAGTTGAAGCTATTTCAAAATATCCAATCTTTGTCTAAAGATCCATTGATCGGGCTTAGGGCAGGGCAAAAACAAAAATTATCAGATTTTGGGGTGTACGGTTATGCACTGTACTCCTCTCGTAACTTTCAACAAGCCGTCGAACTTGGTATTCGACATATCAAACTAGCCAGTCCTGTACTGCAAAAATCATTTTATATACAAAATGATACTGCAATTTTTGAAGCTAAAGAAATTATTGCTTTAGGACATTTATTACCATTAATTTGCGAGTTTTGGTTTAGTTCAATGCAGACCTTAATTCAGTGTGTACTCGAAGTGCCATTTCAAGCTAAAAGGTTATTGCTGCCTTATCCTGCCCCTGAATATGCATATGAATACCAAAAGGTGTTTGGTTGTGTTGTGGAATTCGATGCAGAGGTGATGCAATGGCATTTCGATTTAGCATGGTTAGATGCGCCTTGTCCAAATGCAAACCCGATTACTGCGGATATGTGCCAATCTTTTTGTGAACGGATGTTGGGAGATGAAAATGATGAGGAATCTGAACTGATCAAAACGATTCGTCTTATTTTTTTGGACAGTGTTGGGAATTTTCCAACTGCTCAACAGATGGCAGATCAATTAAATGTATCTAAAAGAACTTTATATCGCCGTTTAGCCGATCTGAACGTGAGTTACCAGGAAATATTGGATAGTACGCGAACACGTCTTGCCGATGAGTATCTAGCCGCGACAACACTGAGTATGGACGAAATTGCCGAAAGACTTGGTTTTTCAGATACTTCAAACTTTAGGAAAGCTTATCGCCATTGGACAGGAATTTCGCCTAATCAATATCGTAAAAAGTTTGCTTAGTTTGGTGTAAAGTGCGGCATATGATTTCAAAAAAAGAATTTTGACTACTACATTAATAATTCTTTCATGATCAGCTTATATATTGCGACGAGTTAATTTAATAAAGATGCAATGATCTTCGAAAGCTTAAACATGTATTTGTTTGATTGTATCAACTCGATTGCAACTCAAAGTCCTGTTTTAGATAGAATTGCCATATTCACGGCACATGATTTAAATACAGTTTTTATATGTTTTCTCTTATTTTTATTGATTTACAAATGGAAAATCTATAACTATTTATTCGCTAAAACACTTTTAATTGTATTGCTTTCTTTGATCCTGAGTGATTTGGCTGAAGTTTTCTACCATCATCCACGTCCGTTTGAAATAGGACTAGGTCATCAACTTATTGGGCATGGTCCAAGTTCATCATTTCCCAGTCAGCATACCTTAACCATTGCAATTATTGCTTTTTCATATTGGTTAGCAGGCTTTAAGAAGATTGGTATATTCGGTATTTTTGCTGGTATGGTCGTTGGTTTATCAAGGATTTATGTTGGGGTTCATTTTCCATTTGATATCATTGGATCTTTTATGATTGGTTTGATGTTGGTTGTATCTGTCAATTATATCGTGAAGGAATTGACTGTTAGAATTCGTAAAATTACATCGGTCAGTGCTTATGATGTCTAACAAAATGCTAAATGGTTATTTGAATTTTACGATAAATTTATACTGAGCTGAGATAAGTTTATATTATCTTAACGTTACATATTTATAAGCATAAATTATTCTATTCGTAACAATATGAACTTGGTTTAATTTATGAATGCTGTCTTTGTAGAATTGAATCAGCTATTAAATTCTAATAATGTGATTAATTAATCAAATGAGCAAAAATCTGAAAGTATTCTGCTCGATAAGGGATTATTTTTACAGGAAGTAGATCATTATTTAGAAAAGTATCCGAATACACAACATATTGATATTTATTTGTATGATTTGAATGGACATCTACGAGGTAAAAGAATTGATGTCAAATGCTTAACACAATTGGTGAAAGCATGTTATTTACCTATTTCTATTTATGCGATGAGTCTAAATGGAAATGTGATAGAAGAAACAGGATTGGGTAAATTTATTGGTGAACCAGATCATTTGTGTCAGCCTATCCTAGGTTCATTGCAACCTTGCGCCATTGAGCCTGAAACTAATGCTCAATTGTTATTGACGATGAAAGATGATCGCCATCAAGAATGTTTAATTGAACCTCGTAATATTTTAAAAAGAATACTCCAACAATTACATGAAAAAAATTATCACCCTTGTATTGCTGCAGAAATAGAATTTTATTTGCAGCCCTTGAATGGGGAACAGGAAGTTCAAGAATTAATAACTCAATGTTTTGATATTCATCTCTCTGATACACATCAACAAATTTTAGATGAGATTGAAGCTATCGCTAAACTACAGAATATTATAATTACAGGAATTATTTCTGAAGCATCTTTGGGGCAATATGAGCTTAATCTGCAACACACATGTGATCTTTTAAAGTTATGTGATCAGATTATGTTGTTAAAACGAACCATTAAACAAATTGCACATAAACACGGATTTCGTGCAAATTTTCTAGCAAAGCCAGATTTGTTAAAAGCGGGCAGTGGCATGCATTTTCATATGAGTTTGTGTGATCACGATCAAAACAATATTTTTAGTCCTCGGAAAGATGAGTTATCTCAAGATCTCTTAAAAGTCATCAGTGGTTTGTTATGGTTAATGCCAAGTTCGATGGCAATTTTGGCACCCAATTTAAACTCTTTTAGACGCTTTAAAACAGGTCATCATGTTCCCTTAGAGGCGAGTTGGGGGCTGAATAACCGTAATGTCGCTATTCGAATACCGTGCTCTGATCAAGAAAATCAAAGATTGGAATACCGTGTGGCAGGAGCAGATTGTAATCCTTATCTTAGCATTGCCATGATTTTGATTGGCACACTTTATGGTTTAACACACCAGTTAGAAGTGCCGAAACAAATCAATCAACTTACGTTTAAATCTAAACATTATTTATTGCCAATTGAGCAAATTGAAGCTTTAAAATTGTTTAAAAATAACAAGATACTTACAGAATATTTAGGTAAAGAATTTATGGAATTATGGTGCACAGTAAAACAAGCAGAATATCAAAGCGTTTATCGTCAAATCACATCAATTGAAAAGTCTTGGGATATTTAGGCGCATCTATTGTTTTATCTAGCCTTGATTTAGCAAATAACTGCTTTAAGGTCACAAAATATCTTTATAGGACAAATTGAGAAAATACATGAAAAACAAATTGACAGCATGAATAGTAGACTATAATTCAATCATAGTTCTAATTTGGAACTATGATTGAATTTATATCTAAGCTTGTTCAAGGGATGATGTTGCTCTTGTCGGTTTGCTGTTGAATATATGATTTCTTGGTGGTCTTGTTAATGTAGTTCAAGCTGTTTGCGTTTTAGTTTTAGGGGAAGGAAAGCCATAATGTTACATAATACAAGTACGGTGCGCCAAACGCAGTTTAAACCTGAGAAAATTAAAGCGCACTATACTGAATCTACGCTAATGTCACATTTTCTCACAGCACTATCGATAAGCTTTCCACAGTGGGATTTATAACTAGTACGATTGTGATGACCAGTCATCTTGCCTGGCAAGACCGCAAAAATACCTTGTACTCCCCAACACAACTTTTAAAAAATGCTCAAACGCTTTTAGAGCTGACTCAAATGACATGGCGTTTACTGCCTGATTATTTAGCATTCTATAAAGCTAGTTTTCATCCGTCTGAGATAGACCAGCAAGATTTACTCACCGAATTGAAAGGATTATTAGCTAATTAAATAGTTGAATTTATTTTTAAAAATTAATTATTTATCGATTTTTACTTTATTCAAGGATGCGAGTGTTTATATCTCAATTATCTAAATGGTGCGCTCAGCGGGACTCGAACCCACGTCGGTCGCTTAGGAGGCAACTGCTCTATCCAGTTAAGCTATAAGCGCATAATTTTATGATTATAAACAAAAAAGTGATTGCCTAAGCAATCACTTTTTGATGAATTTGATCAGATATTTAGTCTTTCGCTTTAAGATTTAAAGCTTTATATAGCATAAACATCAATACAATCCAGATTGGGATCATCAGCACAGATTCTTTGAAACCTTGTTGCCACATGATGTACAGTACGACTGCAATGAAAACTAAGACTAAGTAGTTACTGATTGGTGACCATAACGCAGGGAAACTCGTTTTTAAATTCTTTTCCTTGACCATCGCTTTGAATTTTAAATGAGTTAAGCTGATCATCGCCCAGTTAAGCACTAGAGCGCCAACCACCACATACATCAAATGACCTAAGGCATCTTCTGGAACAAAATAGTTTAACAGTACGCAACCAAAAATCAATAAAGCAGATAATAAAACAGCAGGAATCGGTACACCTTGTTTATTTACTTTAGCGAAAACTTTAGGCGCATTCCCTTGTTGTGCTAAACCGAAAAGCATACGGCTATTGGCAAACATACCGCTGTTATATACAGATAAAGCTGCTGTTAAGATAATGAAGTTAAGTAAATGAGCCGCCCAACCAATTCCCATTTGACTAAAAATCATCACAAATGGACTTTTGTCTAAACCACCTAAATCCAGTTGGTTCCAAGGCACAAGTGAAAGGAGAATCGCTAATGAGCCAACATAGAAAACCAAAATACGCACAACAACTTGATTAATTGCTTTTGGAATGGTTTTCTTTGGATCATTCGCTTCTGCCGCAGCCATACCAATCAGTTCGATTCCACCGAAAGCAAACATAATAAAGGCAAGCATGTAAAACAAACCATCAAAACCGTTTGGAAAGAATCCACCATGTGACCAAAGGTTACTAAATGAGGCTGTTGAATTCGCATCTGCTGTGAAAAGTAAAAACAAACCAAATAAAATCATAGCGACAACAGCTGTGACTTTAATGATAGCTAACCAAAACTCTGATTCACCATATAATTTAACGTTAGTTAGATTAATTGCCGTAATAATGACAAAGAAAAATAACACTGATTGCCAAGCCGCAATATGAGGCCACCAGTAGTTAATGTATTTTGCAACCGCAGTCAGTTCACTCATCGCAACAAGGATATATAGTACCCAATAATTCCAACCTGATAAGAATCCTGGAAACTTCCCCCAATATTGATAAGCAAAATGACTAAATGAACCAGCGACAGGTTCTTCGACAATCATTTCACCTAATTGGCGCATGATGAGAAATGCAATCAAACCACCGATTGCGTAACCCAAAATAATTGATGGTCCAGCAGACTGGATGACTTGCGCAGAACCTAAAAATAAGCCCGTACCAATAGCTCCACCCATAGCAATGAGCTGGATATGGCGGTTTTTTAGTCCACGCTGAAGTTGAGAAAAATCGTTGTTCAAAGGACTGAGCTCGACGAGGAATAAGTGGAATATTCTAATAGATTGCAAAGTTTTAGCCTAGTAAAAGTACAGTTTGGCTATGACTGGAAAGTAGTTTTTAAAAGTTATTTAAAATCATATATTTGAACGAATGGTAAACTAAGTTGTGGTGGTATTTTAGACATTTAAATCAAAATTTTGTTTTTTAAGCAGCAGTTGTTTATTTTCGTACCATTGTTGAGTTATTCAACTTTACTCAATATATACGATGTGCTTTATCTATTCCGTTTTGCTTTAATCGTATAGTCGTATGGCATTTCAGATGACTCTACGATAATTTAAGCTCACATTCACTTGCACCAAGAACATGATAAAAGGATGAAATTGACATGAGTTCAGTACCACAAATTAAAGTCCCTGCAACCTACATGCGTGGTGGCACGAGTAAAGGTGTCTTTTTCAATCTCAATGATTTACCTGAAGCCGCACAAGTTGCAGGAAAGGCACGTGACTTGCTCTTGCTACGAGTTATAGGAAGTCCAGATCCTTATGGTAAACAGATTGATGGTATGGGCGGTGCAACTTCAAGTACCAGTAAAACTGTGATCTTGGCAAAAAGTGCCGAGCCAGAGCACGATGTCGACTATTTATTTGGACAAGTTTCAATTGATCAAGCTTTTGTAGATTGGAGTGGTAACTGTGGCAACTTGACAGCAGCAGTCGGTTCATTTGCGATTTCTAATGGTTTGGTCGATGCAGATCGTATTCCTGAAAATGGGATTTGTACGGTACGCATTTGGCAAAAGAATATTCAAAAAACCATTATTGCACATGTCCCAGTAACCAATGGTCAGGTTCAGGAAACAGGTGATTTTGAATTAGATGGAGTGACTTTCCCTGCAGCAGAGGTTCAAATTGAATTTTTAGACCCTGCTGATGATGGTGAAGAGGGGGGGGATATGTTCCCTACAGGAAATGTTGTTGATCAATTGGTTGTGCCTGATGTTGGAACATTCCAAGCGACATTTATTAACGCAGGTATTCCAACTATTTTCTTGAATGCTGAAGATATTGGCTATCAAGGAACAGAATTACAAAATCATATTAATGGGGATGCCGCAGCCTTAGCACGTTTTGAAAAAATTCGCGCATATGGTGCAGTTCAGATGGGCTTGATCAAAGATATTTCAGAAGCAGCAGCACGTCAGCATACACCTAAAATCGCTTTTGTTTCAGAACCTAAAAGTTATACTTCTTCAAGTGGCAAAACTGTTGAAGTATCAGATGTTGATTTATTAGTACGTGCATTGTCTATGGGTAAGCTACATCATGCCATGATGGGGACAGCAGCCGTGGCGATTGGAACGGCAGCCGCAATTCCGGGTACTTTAGTGAATTTAGCAGCAGGTGGTGGCGAGCGTGAAGCAGTTCGTTTTGGTCATCCATCAGGCACTTTACGTGTCGGTGCTCAAGCCGATTTAATTGATGGGAAGTGGGCTGTCAAAAAAGCGATTATGAGTCGTAGTGCACGTGTATTGATGGAAGGTTGGGTACGTGTGCCGGGTGATACTTTCTAAATGCTGATTTGATTTTATGAATAAAGCCTTCGTTTGAAGGCTTTATTATTTTAAAGTTATTAAAAACACAAAAACAATTTCTCTAAATAAATAATGTTATGATGTTGTCATTCTGGCAAGTTTTTGTCGGTTGATCCTTTCATTAAAATTTCCCGAGGCAATCGTGTCATCTATTTCTCAAGTTAATGCGGATGTTCTACAACAATCTCAACAACGTATTCAACAAGATTTATTGACAGCATTGGCTGCATTTTCTATTCCTGAACCTTTAAAGTCAGCCGTTCATCATGCGGTAATGTTGGGCGGCAAGCGTGTTCGTCCTGCATTATGTTATGCAACAGCAGCTTTATTGCCAAATCATAATTTTGCAGCGGCCCGTCGTGCTGCCGTTGCGATTGAGTTAATACATTGTTATTCCTTGGCACATGATGATTTGCCGTGTATGGATAATGATTTGTTACGTCGAGGTCAACCAACTTGTCATGTGGCATTTGGCGAAGATACTGCACTATTGGCTGGTGATATTTTACAGTCCATGGCATTTGAGATATTGGGCAGCCGTTTGTTTGATGAACAAGGTCAAGGTACAGATGCAGCTATTGTCTTGAAGCAAATGCAAATTTTGGCGACAGCAAGCTCTAAAATGGTTTGCGGACAGGTGCTTGATTTACAAGCTGAAGGTAAACAAGTTGATCAAACTGAATTAGAAAATATTCACCGTAATAAAACGGGTGCGTTGATTCAAGCCGCGATCATGATGGGTGCAGTGACTATCTTTACTGGGACAGATCAAGCAATTCCTAAATTGCGTCAATTTGGGCAAACCATTGGTTTAGCTTTTCAGGTTCAAGATGATATTTTAGATATTACAGCAAGCACTGAAATTTTAGGTAAAACTGCGGGTAAAGACGAGCAAGTGCAAAAATCTACTTATCCTGCATTGATGGGATTGGCTCAAGCTCAGGCTTATGCTCAAACTTTACATGATCAAGCTTTTGAAGCATTAGCATATTTCGGGGATGATGCTAAAGAACTTGTTGAAATTTCTCAATTCTTGTTAGCACGCCAAAGTTGATCTAAGCCAAGACCATAAACGATAAGAAATAAAATAGGATACGGTTTTATGAAGGACGATAATTACAACAAATTGCACTCGAGTATGGACAAGAACTTGCTTTTTGAATCCAGTCCCAACCCTTTGGACCAGATTGTGAGGTGTTTAAAATTTTTGACAAAATGTTTATGTTGATTGGTGCATATTCTGGAAAGTTGCTTGTAACCATCAAATGTAAGCCTGAGAAAAGCTTGGAATATCAAGAGCTATATCCTTCAATTTCGGCAGGTTAACATTTGAATAATAAACATTGGATATCAATTGCCAGCGGTGATGAAATTACAGCAGATTTGCTGCAAGACCTAATTAAAGATTCTTATGATTTGGTGGCAGGAAAATTGCTAGTTAAGACCCGTAAATTAATTAATCAATAAATTTTTTAAATCATGAGTTTAAGTACAGTTATACTCAACTCTTTATTCTTTCTTTTGATTTCTTTTAAAATTGATAACCCAAAAAATAAATTGGAAGATAAATAAGGTGCATAAAACTTTGATCGCAATTGGATGGAAAAAATAATTTAATAGCCAACAGATTATTAAAAATATAATTTGGAAAAAGGGAATAGCTGGAAAAATGGTAACAAATGCATTTGGTTTGTCACCATTTTTCATATGAAAAGTATTACGAGACTGTATTTCTGAGGATAAAAGTTGCCCACAATAAATGAAACTTAGGATTAAACCTATAATATAAATCATGAGCTTAAAATTTTTATGTGATTAAATGTGCTACTACAAACAGTAACACATTTGAGTTATTAAAATTAATGTTTACCCATAATTCCACGGATAGCATTAAGCACATCCGATGGGAGTACCACAGTTTTTGCATTGCTTGATTTAGATAGATCCTGCATTGCTTTCACATATTGCTCACCCAATAAATAAGCAACAGGAATTTCTTTATCACCTACAGCAGTGGTGATCATTTCAATTGCGCGTTGTGAAGATTCAGCAAGTACCACTTGTGCTTCTGCATCACGACGGGAAGCTTCTAAACGACCATCCGCCTCTAAAATAGCAGCTTGTTTTTCACCATCTGCTTTCGTCACCGTTGCACGACGTTGACGCTCAGCAGCTGCTTGTGCTTCCATCGCAGCTTGCATGGTATGTGATGGTTGGATATCTTGAATTTCAACTGTTTTAAGGGTAATGCCCCAATCTGAAATATCATCAGAAATGGCAGCTTTTAATTTTGCCTTAATGTGATCACGAGATGATAAAGCATCATCTAAATCCATTTCGCCGACAATCGAACGTAATGAAGTTTGCACTAGATTTTGAATCGCCCACGTATAATTTTCAATTCCATACACAGCTTTTTCTGGAGTTGTTAGATTGATATAAGCGACTGCATTCATCACTAAAACAGCATTGTCTCGAGTAATCACTTCTTGTGATGGAATATCTAACACAATATCTTTAGTTGTAATTTTATATGCCACTTCATCGATATAAGGAATAACAAAGTTCAGACCCGGGTTTAGGGTGGTATGGTATTTACCTAGACGTTGTATAATCCATTTATACCCTTGCGGAACAATACGCACCCCTTTAAAAATAGTTATGCCAATAAAAGCTAAAAGTGCTAAGACAACAATATTACCGACAGACATTGGAAACCCTCTTTATGTTTATGAGTTGCTGTGTGGTTGAACGACTAAATCATTACCTAAAATATCAATTACTCGGACACGATCACCAACTTGTACTGGAGCTGTAGAACGGCAATTCCATTCATCAGAACCTAAAAGGGGCATGGGAAAGCGTACGACGATTTGTCCATGATCAAGTCCAGTTTTAATCACCATACCCACTTGCCCTATTGTTGATTCACGTGCTAGACCTGCTTTAGTTTTATCAATTGAAAGTGGTTTGATAAACTTGAACCAAAGAATCGTACATAAAATGGATAAAATTCCCCATGTGACCACTTGGGTGGTAAAGCCCATCATGGGGAAAAGCCATAGTAAAATGCAGACCATAATTGCGGCTACGCCAAACCATAACGCAGCAAAAGCGGTCAAAATCAACTCTGAAAGGATCAGCAAAATTCCTAATACAAACCAGTGCCAAGGTTCAACTACAAACTCCATAGATTTGCTCGCATCATTAAACTGAGTTAGGTGAAAAAACATTCACTTTGGCACTGTAGCAGATCATTATGTTTATGAATATAAAAAGATTGTTTTTTTAGATATTGGGGCTGATGATTATTATAAAATAGCAGCAGCCCCTGAAGATAATGATTAGAATTTAGCTTTTGGTGCAGGTTTAAATGCAGCAGGAGATTTCTTAAATGTTGCAATTGCATTTTGGATTGATGTAATTTTCGCTTGAGCCGATTTTTCACCTTCTAAAATTGCTTGATTACTCGATTTCAGATCAAGTACACCCAAATGACCGACTTTCGGTTGAATTACAACATTTGCTTGGTTCAATTCTTCATTAATACTTTGTTGCCCCATAATATTAATGGTCTGATCCAATAAACCCCACATACTTAATGGTTTATCACCTGTTGGACGCGCAGATATATCGACTGCAATCACAATATCAGCACCCATATCTTTCGCAGTTTTCACAGGAATAGGACTGACTAAACCACCATCTACATATTTGGTATTACCAATCACAGCTGGAACAAAGACGTTGGGAATACTGCAAGAGGCTCGTACGGCTTGACCTGCATTTCCTTTAATAAAATCAGCTTTTTTACCATTGTCTAAACGAGTGGCAACCGCCGCAAAGCGAATTGGAAATTTTTCAATTGGTTTGTTACCAACTTGCGTATTGACATAGTTTTGCAGTTTTTGCCCAAGGATAATGCCTTGGCTATTGATGGTAAGATCACGCAAATCAGATTCTTGAAGTTTTAATGCGAGATTTTGCATTTGATAAGGGGTTTGCCCACTTGCATAAATACTTCCAACAAAGCTACCTGCACTTGTTCCAGTGACAATCTTAGCTTTAATACCATGAGATTCTAAAACTTTAATGACGCCAATATGCGCAAAACCTTTTGCACCACCTCCACCTAAAGCCAAAGCGATAACAGGTTCACGAGCTTTAATCGAAGTCGTAGGGGGAGCATTTTTTACAGTTTGATCACAACCAAATAAAGCTAAGCTGAATAAAGCCAAGCAAGACAGTCGAGCAATTTTCATATGAAGTGGAGATAAAATAGACAAAAAGATGGGCACATCAGAGCAGATTTACCCCTAATTTTCTAGTCCTTTTTCACTAGTTTTTGTAATGGTTCTGCCAGCCAAGCAGGATTCTTTGGAGAAAAATGACCAACATAACGCTGCATAATCTGTTCAAGGTCATTTTGATAGTGACCTGTTGGTGTAAATGCTCCTAAGCTGTAAATGGTTTTGTGATCATAATCGAAAGTAAACATCACAATAGGTATTGCTGCTGCATGAGCTATATGATAAAAGCCACTTTTTATTTTTTCAGCTTTTTTTCGCGTTCCTTCGGGCGCCATACCAACCCAAATTTTGTCATATTTGTGAATAGTCGCGACCACTTGTTCAGTGAGACCATTGGTACTATCACGGTGAACAGGAATGAGTCCTGCCCAATCTAAAATTGACTTAAAAGGTGGTTTAAATAAAGTATCTTTTCCCAAAACTGTAATTTTTAAACCGAGCCCACCAATTGCCAAGAAACCATACCAACCATCAATATTTGAAGTGTGTGGAGAAATAATCGCAACTGCTTTGGGTAAGTTTGGAATTTCTCCAACCACAGTCCAACCTTGTCCTAAAAATAGTTTTCTACACAAAGTACGACTGAAAGCCGTTCCACGCTGCGGAACTAACGGAGGTAAGTCAGGAAAATATTGTGGCATAAATCTGTAAATACGATGACAACTACAACTTATGTTAAACGCTCATGAATGGTCTAGCATTGGCAAAAACTAAGATTTTATTGCCAGATCAATGAAAGGATTGGATACTTGAGTTCTCTCTTTTGTTACTCTGGAAAACTGTAAATGCTTAATCTTCGACAGATTTACATTTTATTGTTTTCTTTATATTGGGCACAGGGATTACCTGTAGGTTTCATGACCCATGCCTTACCCGTAATTTTAAGGGCACAAGGTGTCTCTTTAGCACATATCGGTGGTTTTGGTTTACTGATGCTACCTTGGTCGATCAAAATCTTTTGGGCGACGTATGTTGATCGTTTTGCACTTTCTCGTTTAGGGCATTACCGTAGCTGGATTATTCCGACGCAATTATCCAGTGTTTTTATTTTGGTTATTTTGTCATTTTTCCCTATTCAAGCACTTGATCAACCGAGTTATTTATTTATTTTCTTTGTCTTACTTTTTTTGATGAATTTTACTGGTGCGACACAAGATATTGCCACAGATGCTTTAGCTGTCAATTTACTCAAACAGGATCAACAGCATTGGGGTAATACTTTTCAAGTGATTGGTTCACGCTTAGGATTTATTGTTGGTGGTGGAGCAGTGCTTTGGTGTTTAGATTGGTTAAATTGGCAAAAGACATTTCTTATTTTAGCCATGTTGGTCTTTTTGAATACCCTACCTATTTTGTTTTATCGAGAGCCTAGGCATGATTTTACAAATAGCGCACAGACAACTTCTTTGATTTCATTTAGCCAATCAATTAAAAAATATCTTACGTATTTTACATCTTCTCAAGAGTTAAAAACGTGGTTGATGGTCTTATTGAGTTTTAAAGTTGCTGATGGTTTGGCAGGACCAGTATTAAAACCTTTGATGGTAGATATGGGTCTAAATTACACCCAAATAGGTGTTTTTATCACCATATTTGGTGCTATGGCAGCGCTGGTGGGAGCAGGTGTTGCAGGGCTTTTATTGAAACATTTTTCCAGAATACAATGCTTAATTACTTTCTCAATCCTGAAGATCATCAGTTTAGTTGCTTATACGGGCATTGCTTATGGCTATGAAACTAATCAGCAGATTACGCCATTTTGGTTATATATCGTCAATGCATTTGAAGATGCATGTTCAGCAATGTTATTGGTGGTCATCTTAACTTTGATTATGCAGTACAGTCGCAAAGCATTTGCAGGTACAGATTTTACTTTTCAGGTATCGATTATGGCTACCATGAGTGGTTTACTCTATTTAGGAAGTGGAATTTTGGCTGATGCAATTGGGTATTATCGTTACTTATGCTTGATTTGTATGTTTGCTATTTTGTGTCTATTCCCGATGTTCTATTGGAAAGAAAATACAAGATGAAAACAAATTTTTATTACAAATTTCTTTTAATATTTTTTAATTTTGAAATATAAAGGATAATTTTTATATTGCTTCATTCGCAAAGCTTATTGTTTTAACTCAAAGTCTCGTGATTGCGTATAAGTATTTTTCATGGAATAGTGTTTTTAATAATATTATTTAATTCATTGAAATTTATTAATAAAAAACAATTTTTTATAAAATTCATAAAATGTAATTGATGTGTGTAAAAATTAAACTTTAGTCGAAAATAGAATAAATAAATAATATTTTAATCGTTTTGTCATATAAAGTTAATGTGTAGGATTTGTTACAAATTTAGCTAGGACGTAAACAATGAAAATCAAAATTGTAACAGCAGCAGTGCTTGGTTTACTCGCAACATCAACATTTGCAACACCAACAATCTATGGTGAGATTGATGCCAGTGTTGATTATTTACCAGAAAAAAATGCAACGATTGGAAATAAGGATGTTTGGGAAATTAGCTCAAATATTTCGTTCATTGGGATTAAAGGCGATGAAAAACTCACTGATCGTTTAAGCGCTGTATATGCTGCAGAATGGGGTTTAAGTGCTGATGGCGATACCACTGATTGGAGCCAACGTAACCGCTTTGTTGGTTTGAAAGACGCTCAGTTAGGTACAGTTAAAATTGGTAAACATGACACACCAGTCAAGCAACTCTCAAGTGTTGTAGATACCTTCAACAACTATGTTGCTAACAAAGCAGATGTAACAGGGATTTTTACTGGCGAAAACCGTATTGATAATGTAGTGATCTATGAGTCACCTGCAGTCAAAGTTCTTGATGGTGCATTTAAATTTAATGCTTTACTGGCAACAGGTGAGGCGACTGGGATTAAGCAAAGCAGTGGTGGTGCTAAAGTTGAAGGTCAGGGCTTAGGTGATGCTTGGTCAGCTTCGGTAACTTATGAAAATCCACTTTTTGTTGCGGGTCTTGGTTATGACAAAGCGATCCCAAGTACGTTCTTAGGTAAAGGTATTTTAAATGCATCTGATCCTGAAATTGCAGGCGGATCAGTGTTTGCTGCGGCAAATACAGTTCGTGCGATTGGCCGATTAAATCCAATTGAAGGTTTAGCGCTTAAAGCACTTTATCAAAGTTCAGAAGTTGAAGAAACTTCTTATGCTGATGCGGGTGATGCTACTAAATGGGCTGCAAAAGCTAAAAATATTGATGATGCACAAGGTTGGTTAGTTGGTGCTGAATATAACATTCCACAGTCTAAAAACTGGACAGTGAAAGCTCAATACAGCCAAAACGATACCAGTTTCAAAGACAACAGTGCAGACTTCAAAGCTAAACAAGTCATCGCAGGTGCGGATTATGCATTTAGTAAGCAAGTAAAAACCTATGGTTATGCTGGCTATTTAACGCTTGAGCAAGCGGATAAAAAAGACAAGCAACCTGTAGGTGGCCTAGGATTAGAATTCAAATTCTAATCTTATCTTTCCCAAAGCACTCAAAAGTTATTTGTTTTGAGTGCTTTTTTATTATTTGAATGAATTATTAAGATTTAAATAATATATGAATATTGAAAATGATTATTGTTAACTCAATTATTGTTTTAAATTTTTTGAAAAAAATAATAATATAGATAAAATTTATAGGACTTACGCATTGACGGATTCAAAAAAGTATTAAAATAGTTTATAAAGTATCTGTGATCAGACGAACTAAACATGCTTCTACAGCAACTTGTACATTACCCATTTATATGGGCTTTCTCATGACAGAACCGAACTCTATTAGCTGCACACAACTTGCCGAGACTTATAATATCTCGCATGATAGTGTAAATCGCTTTCTGGAGCGTGAAGACTACACACCTCACGACCTATATCAAGAAGCAATTCAACATATTGATAATAATAAACTTATAGTCAGTATTGATGATACTGTTTTAGATAAACCATATAGTCAACATATGGACTTGGTTAGCTATTTTTGGTCAGGCAAACACCACCGATCCGTCAAGGGGATTAATCTCATTACCCTGTATGCGACAGATCAGAATGGTCAAAATATTCCAATTAATTTCCGAATTTATGACAAATCTGAGGGTAAAACCAAGAATGATTACTTTATGGATATGTTAAGTGAAGTACTTAGTTGGGGTGCAAAGATTCAATTTATTACAGGTGATAGTTGGTATTCATCGACTGGAAATCTAAAAACCATAAGAAAATATGGTATTCGATTTATGTTTGGTATCGACTGTAACCGTAAGGTTTCCCCAGAAAAAGGACAATGGTTTCAACTGCGTTTATTGCCAGATTTTCATCAGGGTCAAGTGGTCTGGCTCAAAGATTTTGGCTTTGTACAATTATTTAAGACTCAGTTAAAAGAACAGCAGAGGTTTTATATTGTGCATCAAGATGAAGATGATTTATTGTCCTTTGAGGGTTTTCATGAATTACATTCAAGTCATTGGAAAATAGAGCAATATCACCGAGTGATTAAACAGGTTTGTCATATTGAAAAGTTTCAAGTAAGACGATCTAAACTGATTTTGAATCATATTTTTGCAGCCTTGATGGCCTACGTCGAGATACAAAAGAACCAGTTTGAGCGGATCTTTGAAAATGTATATCGTTGGCAGAAGAAATTATTTAGACCAATCATCAAAGACTTCATTGATGACTTTATTCTCGATAAAAATCATCTCCTACCACAGAGAATCTATAAATAATAGTGCGTAAGTCCTAATTTATTAAAATTGGTTGCTGAAAAATTAATCATTTAAGTCATTTTTAAGTTTCAGCTCCTATTTTAATGTCACCCAAAATTATCATTTCTATCTATTGTGACGATGACTATGCTGCTGAAAAAACTAAGGGCAAAGCCTATTTCGCTACTCACGTTTAACCTATTGCTTTCAATTTGGTTAGGACTTTTCTTAAATTTTGCCTTTTATGAAAAGCTTCAGTCGCTTACACCTTATACAGGTATTAAAGCAGGGTTATTCGTAGCCGCTTCAGCTGTAGTCGTTATCTCAGCATATTTCTTTCTTTTTCAATTTTTGAACTGGAAATGGACAGCGAAGCCTGTTGCAATCGCCATGGTATTTATTGGTGGATTTGCTTCATATGCTGTCAGCACATTAGGGGTGTTAATCACTTCAGATCAGATTCAGAATTTGATGCAAACAGATATCGCTGAAGCAAGAGATACGTGGTCGATACATTTGGTCACTTGGACACTGGGCATGACCGTATTACCGATTATTGCTATATTGATCGTAAAACTGAAATCTGAACCGATCTTGAAGCAGTTGTTGAAAAAGGTCATGGCGACGATTGTATCACTAGCGATGGTGGGTGGGTTATTGTTCGTGTTTTACGTGGATTTTGCGGCAATCTTCCGTGAAAACCGTGATTTAAAAGGAATGATCTCTCCACAAAATATGATTGCTTCTTTTGTGTCTTATTATAAAAAGAAAGCGCCTAAAGAAAATTTACCATTGGTCACTTATGGGACTGATGCAAAACTTGTAAAAGAAAATTCTGCTCGTCCGAAATTGATGGTTTTGGTGGTAGGTGAGACAGCTCGTGCTGAAAACTTTTCTTTAAATGGTTATGCGAAAAATACTAACCCGAAATTATCAAAGCAAGACATTATTAACTTCTCTCAAGTAAGTTCATGTGGTACAGCAACGGCTGTTTCATTGCCATGTATGTTCTCTGGTATGCCTCGTAAAGATTATGATGAAGGGCTTGCCCGTCATCGAGAAGGTTTACTTGATATCGCACAACGTGCTGGCTATAAAGTCACTTGGATTGATAATAACTCTGGTTGTAAGGGTGCTTGTGATCGAGTTGAACAATTTAAGATTCCAGAGCCAATTCAAAAGAAATGGTGTAAAGATGAAGAGTGTTTTGATGATATTTTAATTGATAGCCTGAAAGCTTATCTTGCAACAATTCCTAAAGATGATACGCGTCCACGCTTAGTGGTACTACATCAAATGGGTAGCCATGGTCCAGCCTATTACAAACGTATTCCAGCAGAATTTAAAGTTTTTAAACCAACCTGTGATACCAATGCGATTCAAGGTTGTTCGCGTGATGCGCTTGTGAATAGTTATGATAATACCTTGCTTTATACGGATTATGTTTTGGACTCATTGATTGAAACGTTAAAAGGTCAAACACAGCACGAAGCAGGTTTGTGGTATTTATCGGATCACGGTGAATCAACAGGTGAAAGTGGCATGTATTTACACGGAGCGCCATATGCAATTGCCCCGTCTCAACAAACCCATGTTCCAATGTTTATGTGGTTCTCTGATCTTTGGAAAAAACAAGCTCCAGAACAAATGAAATGTTTAGCGAAGCAAAATAAGAGTGAATTGAGTCAAGACAATTTGTTTCCAACGATGTTGAGTTTACTTGATGTCAAAACCAAGGTGATTGACCCTAAAAATGACATGTTAGCGACATGTTCTAACCCATAAGGTGAGATAAAGTCATGACCAAAATCTTGATGATCGAAGATGATTTTATGATTGCAGAGTCAACATTGACTCTGTTGCGCTACCATCAATTCGAGGTAGGGTGGGTCAATAATGGCGTAGATGGGCTATCCTTATTAGCAAAGCATAATTTTGATTTGGTTTTGCTTGATTTGGGTTTGCCTATGATGGATGGTATGCAGGTATTGAGACAAATCCGTCAGCGTAGTGCACTTCCAGTATTAATCATTTCAGCCAGAGATCAACTGCAAAACCGTGTCGATGGATTGAATCAAGGTGCGGATGATTACCTAATTAAACCTTATGAGTTCGATGAATTATTGGCACGAATTAATGCACTATTACGTCGAGGTCATGCAGAAACAGCACAACTTAAAAATCAATCGCAGTTATTGAAAAATGGTGATTTGGTTCTTGATGTCGAGCAGCATTTAGCGACCTTCAAAGGACAACAGATTGAGTTATCAAACCGTGAATGGGCAATTTTAATTCCGCTTGTAAGCCATCCAAATAAAATCTTCTCCAAAGCAAATCTTGAAGATAAGCTTTATGATTTTGATAGTGAGGTGACCAGTAATACCATAGAGGTTTATGTACATCACTTACGTGCAAAACTAGGTAAAGATTTTATTCGAACTATCCGTGGTTTGGGTTACCGACTAGGACAATCATAAATATTTATGAAAATATCTAAGCAATACTCACTGAAAAAAAGACTGATTTGGGGAACCTCGGTCTTTAGTTTGCTGCTTGGATGTTTATTAATTTTTACAGCTTATAAAACAGCTTTACATGAAGTTGATGAGATTCTTGATACACAAATGCAATATATGGCTGAGCGTTCGACTGCTCAGCCATTAACAACTGTTGTGAGTAAAGTTGAATTGCATCGCACATATCACGAAGAAGATTTGCTGGTTGATATTTGGGCTTATAAAGATCAAAGTCATTTATGGCATCAAACACACTTACTCATTCCCCCTGTAAAACAAGCGGGTTTTTATAGCCAAGACACGCCACAAGGCAAATGGCGTGTCTATGTCATTCCTTTAAAAGACTATCAAATACAAGTTAGTCAGCAGGAAGATGTTCGCCAATCATTTGCTTGGGAATTGGCAGGGAGTATGTTTGTTCCCTATATTATTTTATTGCCTTTTGCGATTTTGGTTTTAGCTTTTATCATTCGTTTGAGTTTAAAACCTCTCGACGATTTCAAAACAGAATTAAGGCGACGTGATTCAGATGGTTTAGCGCCCATTGATAGCAATGATTATCCTCAAGAGTTGATCCCAACTATTGAGGAGATGAATCATTTATTTGAACGAATTCAACATGCTCAAACCGAACAAAAGCAGTTTATAGCAGATGCTGCACATGAATTACGAACACCCGTCACTGCACTCAATTTACAGACCAAGATTCTGATTAGTCAATTTCCTGAACATGAAGCATTGCAAAATTTGAGTAAAGGCTTGGCACGTATTCAGCATTTGGTGACGCAGCTTTTAGCTTTAGCAAAACAAGATGTTGGATTAAGTTTAATCGAACCAAATACTCACTTTCGTTTGAATGATGTCGCACTCAATTGTGTCGAACAGCTTGTTAATCTTGCAATGCAAAAAGAAATTGACTTAGGTTTTGAACGTAACGATTTGATTGAAATGCAAAGTCTTGAATCAACTGTTCATTCAATTATTTTTAATCTGATTGATAACGCGATTAAGTACACGCCAGATCAAGGTATTATTAATATTTCGGTTTATAGTGACAGTGACGATTTTGCTTGTATTCAAATCGAAGATAGCGGTGTCGGTATTGATGCTGAACAATATGATAAAGTTCTAAAACGTTTTTATCGAGTGCACCATCATTTAGAAGTGGGCAGTGGTCTAGGACTTTCAATTGTCGATAAAGCCACGCAGCGACTGGGTGGAAGCCTAGTTTTATCTCGAAGTCTTGATTTAGGTGGTTTATCAGTTCTGGTTCGCTTACCTAAAAAGCTTTAAGTTTAGCTATCGTTGATTTGACTATTTGAATTATCAAATGAGTTAAGTGATTGTTTCAGAATGCTCTTTTAAGTAACGTAAAAACAAAACACATTTCTGAATACGTTTGCCATCATTACCCACTTTGCTAATCTTAAAATTCAGAACCCATTTTAAGCGTTTCCCAACTTTGCATATATCACTATAAACTTGCGGTTCAGCAAGGAGAGCTTGATAAAGAATTTGACTAGCATCGGATAATTGTTCAAATTCGAAATGATAGGCTGTAGAAAAAATAAATAGCAACCAGTCACGAACAAAACAATCATGTAGACTCAGGACTTCATGCGGGTCAGTTTCAAAATCAATAAAACTAAATCGGTTATTTTGATCGACGAGAATGTTGCGAGCGAATGCTTCGCTTAAATAGCCTTGTTTAGAATGAATATACTGAATAGCTTGAATTGCTTGGCTAAATAATAATGATTTTGAATGAATATCTTTTTGACAAGCCAATGCTTGATCTAGTTGTGAGACGCTACTTTGATGTTGTGATCCGATGTCTTCAAGCAAAATTCCTTTTTTTGAAACTGCAAGGACATTCGATGTAGAAACACCTAAAGATTTGAGTGTTTGAATCCGATGGTATTCACATTGAATTGCAGCAGAACCACCTTGATTAGGAACAGGAGTAATTGCACCTAAATTAAATATTTTTGCTAACCACTTCAATGGAGTGTAAAGCCATAAACCGTGACGTTCAGATGCTTTCTTTAACCATACTTTATGAGAACCTAGATCATAGGCTTGAATGGAAGATTGTTGCTTAGTTAAAGTAGTTTCTAAGAAATTTTGAAAGTCATCCATCAGCAGCAAACAGTACCTAAGTGAATATCATGATCATGCATGAAGCCATGCGAGTAGGGCATCACTTTATCATATCAGAACTCATTTGCGTTACAGAATTAGCCGCTGCATGAGCTAAATGACGTTTATACGTGATCATATAAATCACAACATTGATAGCAAAGCAAATCCAAGCTGTCCATAAATTATGACTGAGGAAATGTGCACCACGCATCATTTGTGCCCAGCCCATTGCGAAGCCAAGTAATACACCTGCAAATAAATAAAACCAAGCTCTTTTACGCTGATCGAGGCGATAAAGAAAATAGCCTGTAACTAAGCCAAAACCTGTACTTGCATGACCACCTGGAAAACAATGTCCAGCGGTTGCTGAAAAATCCCAAATAAAACCTGTGACAGTCTTATTGGTCATATCCCATGGGCAAGCATGAGCAGCTTGTGCTTTCATTAGACCAATAATGCATGTACATAACATACTGACCCAAAACATATAGCCATACTGCCAACGTTTCGCTTTGAATTTTTCTATTTTAAAAGAAGCGATCCACAGTAAGAAAAAGCTTACATAGACAATAGTTAAAACTTTTTTGACATAAGTATGATTGAGCTTTGCAAGATACCAATCGCCTTTCAAAGCAAAATCGCCAAAAGTTCCTACCCATGGTTGAATCAAATATAGATCTATTGCACCGCCGACTGGAAACACGCATAAGAGGATAAAAAAACTCACAAATAATAAGAAACTTGCGATTAAGAAAAAACGTGTTTTTAAAATCATAGAGCATGCAATTCGGCAGAATGATAGTTTTGTTATTTAATAATTTGAAACTTAATTGTCTCTTAAAATGTTCATAAAAAAAGCGGCTGAATAGCCGCTTTAAAAAATTATTTTTAGAACATTGATTCTTCTGAATTTGCTGAAATTTTATGAATTGAAAGATCCGCACCACGATATTCATCTTCTTGAGAAAGGCGAATCCCCATCGTAACTTTCAATATGCCATAAACGGTGAAACCACCAGCAAGCGCAATCACAATGCCTAAAACTGTTCCAATGATTTGAGAAATGATAGAGACACCTCCTAAACCACCTAATGCTTGTAGACCGAATATGCCTGCCGCAATCCCACCAAATGCACCACATACACCATGTAAAGGCCATACACCCAAAACATCATCTACTTTAAGTTTATTTTGTGTATAAGTGAATAAATACACAAACAAAGCACCCGCAGCCCCACCAATTACAAGTGCACCAATTGGGTGCACAATATCGGAGCCTGCACAGATTGCGACCAAACCTGCGAGAGGGCCATTATGTAAGAAACCAGGGTCATCTTTACCCATGAAGTTTGCTGACAATGTACCACCAACCATTGCCATAAGAGAGTTAATCGCAACTAATCCTGAAATAGCATCAACGCGTTGTGCACTCATGACATTAAAGCCAAACCAACCAACAATTAAAATCCAAGAACCTAAAGCAAGGAATGGAATCGATGAAGGTGGATGTGCACTCACACGACCATCATGCTTATAACGACCATGACGCGCGCCAAGTAAGATCACTGCGGCTAATGCAATCCAGCCACCCATTGCATGCACAACGACTGAACCTGCAAAGTCATGAAAGCTCGCACCAAAAGAGCTTTCTAACCATTTTTGAAAGCCGTAGTTACCATTCCAAATCATGCCTTCGAAGAAAGGATAGATTAAAGCAATCAGAATTAAAGTGGCGATTGCTTGTGAACGCATTTTGGCACGTTCTGCGATGCCGCCAGAAATAATTGCTGGAATCGCTGCTGCGAAGGTGAGTAAGAAAAAGCAACGCATTAGGTTATACCCATGGTCAGCCGCTAAAGTGCTTCCTGCATGGAAAAAGTTTTGTCCGTATGCAATCCAGTAACCGACAAAGAAATAAGCGATTGCTGAAATCGCAAAATCGGTCAGAATTTTACTGAGCGCATTGACTTGGTTTTTGTGGCGGACTGTACCAAGCTCAAGAAATGCAAAACCTGCATGCATTGCCAATACGAGTACTGCACCGAGCAGTAAGAAAAATAGATCTACGTTTTGCATAGTGGTGCTCAAAAAAAGTGCTAAATTTAATTTCGATGCAAACATTTGATTCGTTTTTTGCACCAAAATAGATTTAGTAAATCTAAAAACTTAAGCTGTCGTTGAACAACTCAATTTGATAAAAAATATAAAGCAAAAAACGCACCAATTTAGAAAGTAAATTGTAATTTTGGTGAAAAGTGGTGCATTTTTCTTAAAAATAGCACCATTTATTATACTTTGAGAATTAAATTCTTAAATGTGAATGCGTTATTGCAACCGAAAATTACAGCTTAAGCTTGAGTAATAGAACTTGAGTCTATTTTTATCGGATTCAGTATTTTTCCAACTACATTCGTTACTTTGACTTAATAATTCATAAAAGATCTTTGATATATTGCTGAGTTTAAAAAGTGATTTGCTATTAGGATGCAAATGAATATATTTCGCATAGATTCCTTTCGTAATCGACTACTGGTCCTGTTCGCAGGGATGTCTTTTATGTTTGGACTATGTATTACTTTATATATTGGTAAGACTGCTTCGGCGCAAATGAGTCAAACCAGCGGTCAGACCTTATATATTGCAGCGAAAAGTATCAGTAATACCTTGGCAAACTCGCTTACAGAACGTGAGCGAGAAATGGTGTTATTAAGCCAATCTCCATTTTTTGCTGAGGCAGACTTTCATAACCCGCGAGTTCAGCAACAACTTGAGCAAGTCAAAAAGTCTTATAAATATTATGCTTGGTTAGGGATTGCCAATACTCAGGGGCAAGTCGTCGTTGCAGCTAATCATTTACTAGAAGGGGCAGATGTTTCAGAACGCCCGTGGTTTATTCATGGTGTAAATCAAGTCTATCTAGGCGATGTACATAAAGCTGTTTTACTGGCTAAGAAAATTAAAGCGATTAATCCTAATGAACCATTACGATTTATTGATTTCGCTACGCCAATTTATGATCCATCGACAAAGAAAATTAAAGGCGTTTTGGCTGCACATGCAGATTGGAGTTGGGCGAGTCATGTATTAAGTAGTTCATTATCGGAAAATGCTGCACAACGAGGTATTGAGGTATTTATTATCAATCAGCATGGTGAAATTCTATATCCCTTTAAAAGCATTGGACAAGTTCAGCCTCCTGCATTTCAGGCAAATCGTGGACATTATTTTTTGCATAATTGGAATGAAAAACAACAGTATTTAACTACAGATGTTCCCGTGCTTTCTCAAACTAAGAGTAATTTAGGTTGGCACGTGATTATTCGTCAGCCCATTTCGATTGCTTTAGCAGAGGTGAAATCACTGCAACATAAAATATTAGCCCTCGGCTTTATTTTGTCATTATTGCTGTTGCTACTTACTTATAAATTGGCGAATAAGTTCAGTCGTCCGATTGAATTATTAGCAGATTCAGCGCATGCCGTGGAAAAAGGGCAAGAAGATATTCAATTTGAAGCACAGACCAGTATTCGTGAAATTCAAGGTTTATCTCAATCGTTGCAAAACATGACCGATACCTTGCTTACTCAGAAGCATCAACTTCAAGATGCCAATGCCACACTTGAGCAAAAAGTTGCAGAACGTACGCACGAACTACAAGTTGCCAATGTCGAGTTAGCTCATATTGCACGTTATGATGCGCTTACGGGCTTACATAATCGCCGTGCTTTCAATGATTATTTATCCTATCTATTTACTCAAATGTCACGTACACAACAGACTTATGCAGTGCTATTAATGGATATCGATTTCTTTAAAAAGGTGAATGATACCTTTGGGCATGAAATAGGCGATCAGGTATTGCAGCGTGTTGCAGAAATTCTTCCAACCGCTTTACGGATTACTGATTTCGTCGCACGTTTAGGTGGGGAAGAGTTTATTGCCTTGTTGCCTGTCACTTCATTGGACGGAGCTGCGATATTGGCAGAGAAAATCCGATCTACGATTGAGGAAGAACAAATTATTGTTAATCACGCCATCAGTTTAAGTATTGGAGTAAGTGTAGTCCTGTTAGATGATACTGATATGAATGATGCGATTCGTCGTGCAGATAAAAATTTGTATATGGCGAAACAGCAAGGACGTAATCGAGTGATTTCTTGATTGCTATAGTGGATTCAAAGTTCATGTAAATAGCTTTGGCAAAGCACTGCTTTTAATATTTGATAATTGCTAGTGTTTTTAAAATTTTTAGGTGAATGAGCATGTCCTTTGATCTCAAAGTTAGTTTACAACAAAGGGCTGAGCCGTCTGCGCAGCAGAAAAAGCTGAACCGCCTGATTGATAAAATTGAACATCAAAAAATTAGTCTTAGCATGTGGCAAAATGCCCAAGCTGAAATTCAGCAACATACACGGCAAAAACTTTTGCCCGTGTATAGCGAACTCTATGAAATATTATTTCAGCAGTTAGAGCAACTTTGGAATATATTACACAGTCATGAGTTTTCCAAAGCGAATATACAACAACTAGATGAAAAAATTGCTCAGCTTGCGCACATGTTAAAACGCTCCAAAATGTTGAATGATGAACAGTTAACACTGGTCAAGCAGATCGATACTTTTTATCAGCAACATGTCCAGCAATCGACTAAAAAGAATAAAAAAGTACAGTCAGTTAAGTTCGAACTTAATGAAAACTTTGATCAAAATATAGAATTAGAACAAGATGACTTTGAGCAGTATGCTGTCGAACAACAGCAAGCACGGGAACAAGCCAAGCAACTCAGACAACAACAAAAACGTGAACAAGCTGAGCAACTGGCAGCGCAGTCGTTGAAAACCGTATATTTAAAGATTGCTGCGATGATTCACCCTGACCGTGAGCAAGACGAGACCAAGAAAGAGGAAAAAACCGAGTTGTTCCAACAGGCAAGTCAGGCCTATGAACAGCAGGATTTGTTTTATTTACTCAAGCTTCAATTACAGCTTGAACAGAATAAAGGTGTAGGGGCGAAAGAGTTATCTGCCGAACAAGTGAAGTTTTATAAATTCGCTTTGGATGCACAAAGTCAGCAGCTTGAAAGTGAAATTGATGAGATTTTAGATTCGTTTCAGTTGGCGAAGAAAGTCAAAGCTGAGCATCTGCATATCAGTGATGTGTATAAAGCGATAGATGCGGACTGTGTTGAGTTAAAGCAGCAATTGAAGTGGGAAAAGGAACGCTTAAAGCATATGAAGAAGGTGAGTGGGGTAGAGATGTTATTGGGGCATGGGGTTTTGTAAGTTTCCCTCACCCCAACCCTCTCCCATAGGGAGAGGGAGCTGCAAGTGATTATATACCTGCATAATATTTATAATGAACGTTCCCTCTCCTTTTAGGAGAGGGCTAGGGAGAGGTGATAATATAAAATGAAAATAGACCCACAATTATTAGAATTTGCCAAAACTATGCGAAGCAATGCCACCGATGCAGAACACCTGATGTGGTAACTACTCCGTGCTAAACGATTTATGAATCTTAAATTTCGCAGACAACATGTGATTGCGCCGTATATTGTGGATTTTTATTGCCATGAATTGGTTTAGGTACAAGACAGTTGAAGCAGAAATATTATGCTGTATAGATTTAAGTTATATGATATAAATATCAGTAATTAGAGTTTATATTTTGAAATAAATAGGACTTACGCACTATTATTTATAGATTCTCTGTGGTAGGAGATGATTTTTATCGAGAATAAAGTCATCAATGAAGTCTTTGATGATTGGTCTAAATAATTTCTTCTGCCAACGATATACATTTTCAAAGATCCGCTCAAACTGGTTCTTTTGTATCTCGACGTAGGCCATCAAGGCTGCAAAAATATGATTCAAAATCAGTTTAGATCGTCTTACTTGAAACTTTTCAATATGACAAACCTGTTTAATCACTCGGTGATATTGCTCTATTTTCCAATGACTTGAATGTAATTCATGAAAACCCTCAAAGGACAATAAATCATCTTCATCTTGATGCACAATATAAAACCTCTGCTGTTCTTTTAACTGAGTCTTAAATAATTGTACAAAGCCAAAATCTTTGAGCCAGACCACTTGACCCTGATGGAAATCTGGCAATAAACGCAGTTGAAACCATTGTCCTTTTTCTGGGGAAACCTTACGGTTACAGTCGATACCAAACATAAATCGAATACCATATTTTCTTATGGTTTTTAGATTTCCAGTCGATGAATACCAACTATCACCTGTAATAAATTGAATCTTTGCACCCCAACTAAGTACTTCACTTAACATATCCATAAAGTAATCATTCTTGGTTTTACCCTCAGATTTGTCATAAATTCGGAAATTAATTGGAATATTTTGACCATTCTGATCTGTCGCATACAGGGTAATGAGATTAATCCCCTTGACGGATCGGTGGTGTTTGCCTGACCAAAAATAGCTAACCAAGTCCATATGTTGACTATATGGTTTATCTAAAACAGTATCATCAATACTGACTATAAGTTTATTATTATCAATATGTTGAATTGCTTCTTGATATAGGTCGTGAGGTGTGTAGTCTTCACGCTCCAGAAAGCGATTTACACTATCATGCGAGATATTATAAGTCTCGGCAAGTTGTGTGCAGCTAATAGAGTTCGGTTCTGTCATGAGAAAGCCCATATAAATGGGTAATGTACAAGTTGCTGTAGAAGCATGTTTAGTTCGTCTGATCACAGATACTTTATAAACTATTTTAATACTTTTTTGAATCCGTCAATGCGTAAGTCCTAATAAAATGAAATTTAATTTTGAAAAATTAGGACCCCTTGATCAGGCTGAAATAGTTTTAAATAAGTTGACTGTAGTGTGTGGGAAAAATAATACAGGGAAAACATATATAACCAATACTATTTATGCTTTTTTAAAGGATTGGAAAACAGTAATTGATTGGGAACTATCAAAAGAAGTTGAGGATAACCTGATTAATAAAGGAGTAGCTCAGGTTGACTTGAAAAATGAAATTATAAATAAAATTAATGGATATATGTCAGAAAGCATGGGTAAGTTTAAGGAAAATATACCAGATTACTTTGCAACCTCTTCTGTAATATTTGAAAACTCTAGAATTTATTTTGAGTTGGAAATTAATGATTCATGGCTTGATGTGGAGTATGAGGGTGAAATAAAAAATAAAAATGGTAAAGTTATTATTAGTTTAATAAAACAAAAGAAATCCCAATATATGGATATTGTATGGTTTGAAAGTGAGGGGAATATTCCTTTTTTTGTACTTGAAAGCTTTATTAAAAAGCATTTATTAAATTGCTGTTTAAATAATTTTATGCCAGAAATATTTATTGCAAGTGCTGAACGAACAGGCGCTTCAATTTTTAAAAATGAGTTGAATTTTAATAAAAATCAAATTGTAAGTTTGTTGACAGAATTCGAAAAAAATGGAGCTAAAAAAATTAATCCATACGATATTGTAGATAGATTTAAAAGAAGTTACGCAATTTCTGTGGATGATAATGTTGACTTTATTAGTTATAGAATTGAAGAATTAGTTAAAAAAGGTAGAAGTGACTTTATTGTTGAAAATATAGATCTTTTGAAGAAACTACAAGATTTAGCTGGTGGTGAATATAAATTTAATAAAGATATGGGATTGTACTTTCAGCCAAAAAGTGCAAAAAAAATTAAACTAGGTTTAGGAGAGGCATCAAGTGCAGTTAGGTCATTGATGATTATTTGGTTTTGGTTATGCCATGTAGCTAAAGAAAATAGTCTGATTATGATTGACGAACCTGAATTAAATTTACATCCTGAAAATCAAAGAAAATTTGCACGCTTTGTAGTTGCATTAGTAAATTCAGGGGTTAAAGTATTTATGACTACTCATAGTGATTATATTATTCGTGAGTTAAATACATTGGTTTTAATGAATAGTAATTATGATCATATAAAAAATGTTCAAAAAAAATACGGTTATGGCGAGAATGAAAAAATAAGTTGTAAGCATATCAATGTTTATTCAACAAATGAAGGAATTAAAAAAGATTCAGTTACAGGTAAGAGAAATAAAGTTCTTTTTTTAGATAAGTGGGATATTGAAGAAAATTTTGGAATAAAAATTAAGAGTTTTGATGATGAGATAGATCAAATGAATAAAATTCAAGATAATTTGATTTATGGATTGTAAAATGCCTAGAAGTGTAATCAATAAATTAAAAATTATTTGTAATCCATTAATGTTTCATCAAGTTAAAGATATTAATGGGATAGTTACATTAGAATGCAATGAATCAGATGCTTCAGCAGTCTTAAAAAAAGTTTCGATATCTGGTTTCAGTGATTTATGTTCTTTTAAGTTAGATAAACTTAAATTATCTGACTCCATATTAAAAAATGGACATGTAGGTAGAAAAGCTTGTGATGCTTTGGCATTTGGTATCGTTGATGATGTACCTTATGCTTTAATTTTTGATATGAAATCAAGCACACCTTCTGATGAAAGTCATATTTTTCAATTGCGTTCAGGGTTATTGGGAAGTAAATATATTCTTGAATTATTATCAGAGTTTGAAGGCATAGCTAGTTCTGTTAAGTGGAACTATAGGTATTTTATTTTTCATTGTAAAAATAACAAAAGAGAGACTTTACCTGAATATCAAGTCGAAATTACAAAGAATATATTACCTAATAAACCTCATATATTTGAGACAAATAATCAAGAAGTAATTCCTGTTAGAAAGCTGTTAGGCATGCCTTTAATAACTAGTCTGTCATAAAAAATCCCCTCAACTGAGGGGATTTTTTGAATCAAGCTACTGCTTAAAGCGCTGCAATTTGCTCCATATTCGCTTTAATTTTCCCTAACTGATCAGCAAACTCAGCCAATTTCGCTTTTTCACCTTCAACCACAGCTGCAGGTGCTTTTGCCACAAAACCTTCATTTGCCAATTTTCCTGCAATTTGGTCATGCTGCTTTTGTACTTTGTCTAAGTCTTTTTGTAGGCGACCAAGTTCCGCTTTCGGGTCAATTAAACCTTTCATTGGAACAAATACAGACACGTGACCCACAACCGATGAAGATGACAATGGTGGTTGCTCAGCATCAGCCAAGAACGTAATGCTTTCTACTTTTGCTAGAGCTTTAAATAGCGCTTCAATACGTGTGATCTGTGCTTTTTCAGCTTCCGTTGTGTTTTGAAGCAACACTGGTAATAAACGTGCATTACCTAAGCCCATTTCACCACGGATGTTACGCACCGCACCAATCAAACCTTGTAACCACTGCATGTCCGCTTCAGCTTGCTCATTGATTTTCTCTTGAGCAGGCACAGGATATGCCGCAGTCATAATGGTTTTGCCTTCAATACCCAGCATTGGCGCAAGGGTTTGCCAAATTTCTTCAGTCAAGTACGGCATAATTGGGTGAGCTAAACGTAAAGACGCTTCCATCACCGCCAATAACACACGACGAACTTCCGCTTTACGCTCTTCAGATACTTCAGCATCGTTCAATACTGGCTTGGTGAGTTCTACATACCAGTCGCAGTATTCATTCCAAATAAAGTCGTAGATCGCTTGTGCAGCTAAATCTAAACGATAGGTTGCGAAAGCTTGTTGAACCGCAGCTTCCGCTTTTTGCAAACGGCTGATAATCCATTGCTCAGGTAACTCCCAAAGATCAGGGCGAGCAGTTTGCCCCACGGTTTGACCTTCAACATTCATCAATACGAAACGGGTGGCGTTCCAGATTTTGTTACAGAAGTTACGGTAACCTTCAACACGCTTCATGTCGAACTTGATGTCACGACCTGTGTTGGCAAGTGCGCAGAATGTGAAACGAACGGCGTCTGTACCGTAAGCCTGAATGCCTTCTGGGAACTCTTTACGGGTCGATTTTTCAATCTTCGCTGCTTGTTTCGGGTTCATCAAACCCGTCGTACGTTTTTGTACTAAAGTTTCAAGGTCTACACCGTCAATCAAGTCGAGTGGGTCAAGTACGTTACCTTTCGACTTAGACATCTTCTGACCTTCGCCATCACGGACTAAACCATGGACATACACAGTTTTGAACGGAACTTGTGACGTACCATCTTCATTTTTCATGAAGTGCATGGTCATCATGATCATGCGTGCAACCCAGAAGAAGATAATGTCAAAACCAGTCACTAATACATCAGTCGGGTGGAAGGTATTGAGGAAATAATTTTCCGCATCTTTTGCTTTGTCGCCAGTCCAACCTAAAGTTGAGAATGTCCAAAGTGCAGAAGAGAACCATGTATCCAATACATCTTCATCTTGACTCAATACAACATTAGCAGGGATGTTGTTATTGGCACGAACTTCTGCTTCGTCACGACCAACGAATACATTACCTTCAGCATCGTACCAAGCTGGAATACGATGACCCCACCAAAGCTGACGTGAAATACACCAATCTTGAATGTTGTTCATCCACGCCATGTACATGTTGCTGTACTGCTCAGGTACAAATTTGATGTCACCATCTTTCACCGCTTTAATCGCTGGCTCAGCAAGCGGTGCAATTTTGACATACCATTGGTCAGTCAATAATGGCTCAACGATCACGCCTGAACGGTCACCGCGTGGTGGTTTAAGCGTATAAGGTTGAATTTGATCTAACCAGCCTTCCGCTTCAGCTTGTTCAACCAGTTTTTTACGTGCAGCAAAACGCTCTAAACCAATGTAGTCTGTTGGTGCAGCGATGGTTTTAGAAATTTGCTCACCAGCTTTTGCGATGTATTCAAACTCAGCCAATACTTCCGCATTTTTGTTAAAGATGTTGATAATCGGCAATTCACAACGCTTACCGACTTCATAGTCGTTAAAGTCATGTGCAGGGGTGATTTTCACACAGCCTGTACCGAATTCTTTATCTACATATTCATCTTTAACGATTGGAACAGCACGACCCGTAATTGGCAGGATAATGTTCTGACCAACAAGGTGCGAATAACGCTCATCATCAAGTGCAACAGCAACGGCAGTATCACCTAACAATGTTTCAGGACGAGTCGTTGCAACCACAATGTGATCTTTACCATCGTGTGTACGAAGCGATTTGTCTTCAAAGAAGTATTTGAAGTGCCACAATGAGCCTGCTTCTTCTTTGTCTGACTCAACTTCAAGATCAGAAAGGGCAGTTTGTAATTTAGGGTCCCAGTTTACGAGGCGTTTACCGCGATAGATCAAGCCATCTTCATGAAGTTTTACGAAAACTTCTTTGACTGCATTGGATAAACCTTCATCCATGGTGAAGCGTTCACGTGACCAGTCCACTGAAGAACCTAAACGGCGGATCTGACGAGTAATCGTACCACCAGATTGTTCTTTCCATTCCCAAATCTTTTCAATGAACTTTTCACGACCTAAGTCATGACGGCTGATGTTTTGTGCGCCAAGCTGACGTTCTACCACCATTTGTGTTGCAATACCTGCATGGTCAGTACCCGGTTGCCATAAGGTATTTTTACCAGACATACGGTTGTAGCGGGTCAAGGCATCCATAATGGCATTGTTAAAACCATGACCCATGTGCAAGCTGCCCGTGACGTTTGGTGGTGGAATCATGATACAGAATGATTCACCTTGACCTGAGGGTTTGAAATAACCTTGTTGTTCCCAGATTTGATACCATTTCTTTTCGATCTCAGTTGGATCGTAAGTAGTTGCAATATTTTGAGCAGATTGAGCGTCAGTCATAGTACAGAAGATTAAAATTGAATAAAAAATTAGATCTATTGTAGCAAAAAAATGATGAATATTTTCATCAAAAAAAGTCGATGAAAACAGTTGGTTTTTTTCTTGAAAAAGTTAGATTTATGTGTGTTACATCACACAATTAAAAAATGTTTAAGCATAAAACAACGATATCAAAATATTAAAACTTAAAAAAGGACGGTTACGATGAGTTATTCAATTCTATTAAAAATTAATGAAGTAACACACGGTCAACCATTTTTGGCATTTATGCATGTTGATCGTGAATAGAATGTGGTAAATTCAGCATTTGAAAAGCCAAAAATGAAAGAAAAACAGAATCTAAGGATGAATAAGGGCTTATTGAATAAGCCCTTATTTTATGGAATCTAGAATAGGGTGATTAGAATGAACACTGCCGTTTTTTTAAATATTCATGCCGATACATACGCGCGATTTGCTCATATCCGTACGCAGCTCTTACAGGGTAGTAAAGAAAGCCAAGCAAATGCATTGGGGGCAGTTTTATCTGAAATTGCATGTGAAGTGATAGAACAAGTTTTTATGGTGCTATTGCAAGACAATCAACATCATTCACTCACAGGTGAATCTGAAAAAGTGATTCAGCAGATTTTAGAAGCAATCCGAAAATATATGCCATGGTCAGTGTCATTCTTTGGGAATGATCGTCTAGTTCCATTGATTGAACATTTATCTAAAACAATTCGAGTTGAAGATGAGTCGGTATATATGACTTATCCGATTGAGCAAGAGTTGACTCAACAGGTTAAAGCTTCGAGTCAAAAATTAGCTGAAGGGGAAAGTCGGGAAATTGCCAATTCACTGAAGTTGCTCACAGAAGTGATTGATGTAGGTGTCACCCATTTAATTCGTGAGCCGAAAAAGAGCCTAAAATTTAATTTTGTAGTCGATAAAACCTTAAATGGCGTCATTAATATGACCACACATTTAGGGTATAAGCGTTTAGAAAAATTAGGTACTCAACTTGATCAACAAGTTGCGGCAACTTATGTAGATCACTTTCTTAAATTTATGCGTCACCCTGCATAAATAAAGGAGATATATGACATGGCGAAACTTAAAAGTCTTGAAAATAAAGTCCTATGGATTACAGGTGCATCTTCGGGCTTAGGTAAAGCTTTGGCACGAGAGTGCGCTTTACAAGGTGCTCAAGTTGTACTGACTTCACGTCGTTATGATGAGTTGGAATCGGTTCGAGTGGGTTTACTTAAGCCTGAACAGCATCTTTCAATCGCTGCCGATATTACTGATGAAGCACAGGTACGCCACGCCCATGAACAGGTCTTGGCCTGCAAAGGGCGAATTGACTGGCTGATCAACAATGCAGGTCTGAGCCAGCGTGCCCTGATTCAGGACACCACCATGCAAACTGAACGTGCCATCATGGAAGTGGATTATTTCTCCCAAGTGTTCTTTACCAAAACCGTATTACCCACTTTGCGCAAACAAAAATCAGGTCGGGTGGTGTTTGTTTCGAGTGTGGCGGGTCTTTTAGGAACCCAATATCGCGCGACTTATTCTGCGGCTAAGGCTGCAATTCACATGTGGGCCAATAGCTTACGTGCGGAAGTCGCCAAAGAGGGAATAGCAGTTTCAGTGGTTTTTCCTGGTTTTGTTAAAACCAATGTTTCATTTAATGCTTTAAATGGTGAGGGCAAACCACAAGGGCATCAAGATGAAGCCATTGAAAATGGTTTGGATGCCGATGTATTCGCCCAGCGTGTGGTTGAGGCTTTGATGGCAGGTGAGGAATATGTGGTTGTCGGTGGGAAGAAAGAGCAACTGGGTGTATTGGTGTCCCGTTTGTCGCCAAGCCTGTTGTATAAAATGATTCGTAAAACCAAAGTGAAGTAAAAGGAGTTTTTGCTCCCTTTTACTCATTTAAAATAGCCGTACCATAAGCAAATACTTCAACCATACCACCTTGCATACCTAATTCTGTGGTGCTGAGACGAACCCCCATAATATGGTTTGCGCCTATTCGATCTGCTTCTTGCTTGAGGCGGAGCATGGCTTCACGACGTGCACGTTCAACCACACTTTCATAACTGGTCAGGCGACCGCCGAAAAAGTTTTGAATATTGGCAAGTACGTATTTAAAGTAATCATGTGAGATGACGACATTGCTACTCACCAATTGCCCCTTTGCTGATGTTTCAATAAATCGATTGGTATCAATTCGAATATGGGCAAATTGTTTTTCTTTTTCATATAATTCACGTAAATGTTTTTGTTCGATATGACGACCAAATCCCCATCCGACTGAAAACAGAATCAAGAAAAGAATAACCTGAAAAATTAATCCACTCATAGACATACCTAAGCACTAAATGGATCAGGAAGTTTTGGTGTGATCGGTTGGACTACGACAGCTGTTCCATAGACAAAGAGTTCAGATGCACCTTGAGCGATATTTGAAGTCGAGAAGCGGATTCCAACAACAGCATTCGCACCCAAACTTCGCGCTTTATCAATCATACGTTGAGTTGCTTCTTGACGAGATTCTTCAAGTAATTCTGTATAACCTGTCAGTTCACCACCCACGATGTTTTTCAAACCAGCCATTAGGTCACGACCAACGTGTTTACTACGAACGGTGCTGCCATAAACAACATCTAACTGACGTAAAATAGTGTGCCCAGGCATAGATTCTAAACTGCTTAATAACATAGTATTTGTCTAAATCATTGATATGCTATCTTTGAAGATAAGAAAAATTTGCATGTGTTGCAATAAAAAAGCTCACCGAAGTGAGCTTTTAAACCGAAAATAATCAAAATTATTGAGCGGCGTGAATTTGTGCGCTAGATGGTTGTGGATTTACAGTTTCACTTGTATTGGCTTTTAAACCACCACCAAGCGTTTTATAGAGTTCCACTTGGCTATTTAAGTTCGCTTGTTGTAACAACAATAAACCTTGCTCAGCCGAATATGCTGAACGTTGCGCATCTAATACAGTTAAGTAACTATCAATACCTGCACGGAAGCGAGCATTAGAAAGTTTATAAGTCGTATTTGTTGCTTCAACTAAACGACGTTGAGCTGTTAAACGATCACCAATATTGGCACGCGTTGCAAGTGCATCATTCACTTCACGGAAAGCCGACTGTACTGACTTTTCATAGTTAGCAAGTGCAATTTTTTGATCCGTTTCAGAAATCTTCACATTCGCTTTGCGTGTACCCCAATCGAAGATTGGCATGTTAATACTTGGTCCAATAGACCATAACGCATTTCCAGACTTGAATAAATCACTCAAGTCAGTTGATGCATAACCTGCCGAACCAGTCAAACTAATGGTTGGGAATAATTGTGCTTTTGCTGCACCAATATTTGCACCAGCAGCACTCAGTTGATATTCGGCAGCTTTCACGTCTGGACGGTTATTTAACAAATCACTTGGTAAGCCTGCACTTAACGCATTTTGCTGGGTAATGCGAGTTACTTGTTGTTGAGGCAGCAAGTTCTGAGGAACAGGCTGACCAACAAGCAAGTTTAACAAGTTCTGCGCTTGAGCAATTTGTGTTTTGTAGTTAGCAACGTCATTACGTGCAGTTTCAACTGAAATTTGCGCTTGACGCACAGGAATTTCACTATCAATTCCGACATCGAAACGCTTTTTATTCAAGTTAAATGACTCTTGCTGTGCTTTGAGTGTTTGCTCTGCAAGTTTGAGTTGTGCACTAGCAAATGAATAATTCAACCAAGCTTGAGTGACTTGGCTGATTAAACTGATTTGCGTTGCATCACGTGAACTTTGAGTTGCTAGATAACTGTCTAATGCAGCATCTTTTAAGCTGCGTACGCGCCCCCAGAAATCAAGCTCATAAGAGGTGAGACCTAAACCAACTTGATAAGTTGAATAAGGATTATTCGGATCACGAGAAGGGCTGACTTGGCGCACAGCACTACCGCTTGCTCCGATTGTTGGCAATTGATTGTTTTCTGAGATTTGATATTGCTGTTGAGCTTTTTGGATATTCAATGCAGCAGTACGTAAATCGCGGTTATTAGCAAGAGCCAAATCAATGACCTGTAATAAACGTTGGTCAGCAAAAAAGTCTTTATAACCTTGTTCAGCAATTGATTTTCCAGAAGCATTACCATAAGACGCGTAGCTTTCAGGAGTATTTGTGCTCACAACAGGCTCTGGCCCGCGCATACTTTGGCAGGCAGCCAAAGAGAGCGCGAGTGCAGAGATTGCAATGCCACGACTGGAAATAGACCAAACAGTTTGCATCACGATCAATGCTCCTGAGTATTTAAAGTTTTAGGTTTGTACTTAAAGATACTACGAATCCACACGAAGAATACAGGGATGAAGAAGATACCTAAAAGTGTTGAAGAAATTACACCACCAAGTACACCATAACCGACTGAGTGCTGACTACCAGCACCTGCACCGCTTGCTAGGGCTAATGGTAAAACACCAAAACCAAAAGCAAGTGTAGTCATGATAATTGGACGTAAACGCATTTTTGCAGCATGTAAGGTTGCATCAAATAAATCTTCACCTTGCTCCTGCAATTCTTTAGCAAATTCTACAATTAAAATTGCATTTTTGGCAGAAAGACCTATGACTGCTACGATCGCGACTTGGAAGTAAATATTAAAGGACAGGTTTGGATCGCCTTTAATGACCATACCCAACCATGTCAATGTAAAGGCACCGATAATACCTAAAGGTACAACCAATAATACAGAAATCGGAATTGCCCAGCTTTCATATAATGCCGATAGACATAGGAATACAATCAATAACGAAAGAATGAGTAAAGGCAGGGTCTGATTACCAGAATCACGTTCTTCTAAAGATAATCCAGTCCATTCATAGTCGAAGCCTTGTAAGCCCATAGACGGTAACTTACCAATGATTTCTTCCATTGCCAACATCGCATCACCAGAGCTAACACCCGGTGCAGGAGTACCTTGAATGTTGACAGATGATACGCCGTTATAACGTTCTAAACGTGGTGAACCATACGTCCATTCGCCTTTAGCAAATGCTGAGAATGGAACCATTTGACCTTTGTTATTGCGTACATACCATTTGTTGAGGTCTTCTGGCATCATGCGAGTATCCGCTTCACCTTGGACATAAACTTTTTTGACACGACCACGGTCAACGAAATCATTGATATAAGAGCCACCCCAAGCCATGCTCATGGTGCTGTTAATATCACTAATACTGACACCCATCGCACCAGCTTGCGCTTGATCAACAGTGATTTTGTATTGAGGTGTATCTTCTTGACCGTTCGGACGAACACCTGCGAGACGTTTGTCTTGTGATGCCATACCTAAAATTGCATTTCTTGCCGCAATCAGTTTTTCATGGCCTTGACCACTGACATCTTTCAGCTGGATATTAAATCCTGATGATACGCCTAATTCTGGCATAGCAGGCAATTGTAATGGCATGATGTAAGAAGCATCTTTTACAATCATATTCAGTGCCATACCACGCTGAATAATCGCACCAATTTGTGATTCGGGTGTTGTACGTTCGCCCCAGTCTTTCAATTTAATGAAAGCGAGACCCGCATTTTGACCGACTCCAGTGAACGAGAAACCAGAAACGGTAAAGATCGAATCAACATGATCTTTTTCCTTATGCAGGAAGTAATCGGTCATTGTGGTAATAACTTTATCAGTACGTTCTAAGCTAGCGCTTGGCGGCAACTGAACTAAAGTCATAACTACGCCTTGGTCTTCTTCAGGTAAGAAAGAAGATGGCAACACTTTGTATAGACCAACCAAACCAGCAATCACTACGATATAAATGATCCCAGAGAAAATCTTATGATGGGTCATACGATTGACACCACCTTGATATTTTACTGATAGTTTATCGAAGCCACGGTTAAACCAACGGAAGAAGCGTGCAAAAATATTGTTGCTTTCTTGCTTGTTCGGATCATGTTGCTTTAACAAAGTCGCACATAGGGCAGGGGTAAACGTTAGTGCAACGATTAAAGATAAAATCATTGCAGTGACTAAAGTGATTGAGAACTGGCGATAAATAACCCCAGTTGTACCACCAAAAAATGCCATTGGTACGAATACCGCTGTTAATACACTGGTAATACCAATTAAAGCACCAGAAATTTGACTCATTGACTTTTCAGTCGCTGCTACAGGCTCCAAGTGCTCTTCTTGCATCACACGTTCGACGTTTTCTACTACAACGATCGCATCATCGACCAACAGACCAATCGCTAGTACCATTGCGAACATCGTCAGCGTATTGATCGAAAAGCCAAAAATATTAATGACAGCAAATGTTCCCAATACAACAACAGGAACCGCAAGGGTCGGAATGATTGTTGCGCGCCAGTTTTGTAAGAACAGGAACATCACGATAAATACTAACACCACAGCTTCAATCAGTGTATGAACTACACTTTCAATAGACAGCTTAATAAATGGCGTAGTGTCATACGCAAGTTTGTCTTTTAAACCACTTGGGTAGTTATTGCGTAGTTCAGATAAGCGCTTTTCAACGGCAGCAGCGGTATCAAGTGCATTCGCACCCGTTGCAAGTTTAATTGCAACACCACCTGCAGGATTACCATTGAATTTAGAATCAAATTGATAGTTATCAGAGCCTAATTCAACACGTGCAACATCGCTCAAACGAACTTGTGCGCCATCCGCAGTGTTTTTAAGGAAAATATTTCTAAATTGCTCAGGTGTTTGCAACATACTTTGTGCATTTACAGTCGCATTTAAAATTTGACCCTGAACTGCTGGAGCACCACCTAATTGACCTACTGCAACTTGAGCGTTTTGTGAACGTATAGCCGCAGCAACATCTGAAGGTGTGAGATTAAAGCTGGTAAGTTTCGCTGGATCTAACCAGATACGCATTGCATAAGAACCACCAAATACAGTGACCTCGCCGACACCTGCAACACGACTAAGTGGTTCAGAGATATTTGAGTTTACATAGTCTTTAATATCTGATGCAGATAAGCTGCCATCTGGCGAGTAAAATGCAACAACTTGCATAAAACTTGCACCAGACTTAGTCACTCGGACACCTTGACGTTGTACGTCAGCAGGTAACAGTGCTGTTGCTGATTGCAGTTTGTTTTGAACTTGTACTTGGGCGATATCAGGATCAATGCCTTGTTCGAAGTTTAAGTTGATCGATGCTTGACCATTACCCGCACTGTTTGAAGAGATATAACGCAAACCATCCAAACCATTCATTTGCTGTTCAATGATTTGAGTAACCGTATTCTCAACAGTCTGAGCTGAAGCACCTGGATATGTTGCAGAAATTGTCACCGTGGGCGGTGCAATTGTTGGGTATTGCGCAACTGGCATTTTGGTGAGGGTGAGAATACCCGCCAGCATAATCACCAACGCAATCACCCATGCAAAAATTGGGCGATGGATAAAAAATTGAGCCATGCAATCTACCCCTTAAGCTTGTGAAGTAGCTTTTTGTTCAGCTTTTGGTGAATTGACTTGCTTTTGTTCGCTTGCCTGAGGAGCAGCATTCTGACCTTGAGGTGCTTTCACTTGTGGTTGATAAGGCTTAGCAGAAACTTCTTGCCCTTCTTTGACCTTAGCAACACCATCGACTACAACTTTATCACCGACTTTTAAGCCTTCAGTCACAATCCAATCTTGACCTTTTACGCCGACTGTTGTGATAGGGCGAGTTTCAATTGCACCTTTCGCATTTACGATCAGTGCGATTGCTTGACCTGTTGGTAAGCGTGTAACAGCCGCTTGAGGAATCAAGTAAGCGTTCGGTAGAACTGCTTGAGAAATTTTTGCAGTTGCGTACATACCCGGTAATAACAGATGATTTGGGTTTGGGAATACCGCACGTAAAGTCACTGTACCAGTTTCTGGGTTAACGCTAGCGCCAGAGAATGCAAGTTGTCCTTCTAACGGATAATCAGAACCATCTTCAAGTGTAATTTTGACTCGAGTATTGTTGCTATTGTCTAAACTACCTTTGCTGAGTTGCTGACGCAGACGTAATAATTCAGCACTTGACTGATTGATATCAACATAGATTGGGTCAAGTTGTTGAATCGTCACTAATGGATCAGCTTGATTTGCTGTAACTAAAGCACCAGATGTTACTGATGAACGACTCGATTGTCCTGAAATAGGCGCTCGAACAGTTGAATAACCTAAATTAATTTCAGCATTTTTAAGTGCTGCTTTTGATGCTGCGACATCTGCTTCAGCGAGTTGAACTTGAGCATTGATATCATCATATTCTTGTTTAGAAACAGCATTAGTTCCAACCAATTGACGATAACGACCTTCTTTCACGCGTAGCGCATTTAGATTTGCTTGCTGACGCAATAAGGTTGCACGAGCACTATCAGCAGTTGCACGATTTGTATTCGCATCAATTTCATAGAGTGCTTGACCTGCTTGTACATAACTGCCTTCAGCAAATAAACGCTTTAAAATGACGCCGCCTGTTTGTGGACGAACTTCTGAAATTTGATATGCAGACGTTCGACCCGAAAGTTCTACGTTTTGTTCAACGCTTTGTGGTTGTGCAACGATGACACCGACTTCTGGAGGTGGCATTTTTTGTGCAGCAGCAGTTTGCTGTGCATTTTTAGGATCTTTGCTACAACCAACAAGCGCAATGCTTGTTGCTAATGCGCAAGCAGTCAGGGCAGGCGCCCAAAGCTTAGCCGACATCATTATTCCACCTCAATTTAGATTTCTTATCTAAAAACAAATTGTTGCTGAAATTGCTTTGATACAGCCAAAACCAAAGCAATGAAGTCCAAATCAACCCAATTCCCCAACCCGTGAGTACGTCAGTCGGAAAGTGAACCCCTGCGTAAACTCTAGATATCCCCATGAAAATAAACCATAACGTAGATACTAAAATGACACTAAGGCGATTTTTATGTTGCTGAAGCAATAACATCATTAAACTCGCAAGGGTTGCTGCATAAAGGCTATGGGCACTTGGGAATGATGCGCCATAGCTTTTAACCAAGTGATAAAACTCCAAGGGTCTTGGTCGATTAATACTCCATTTCAGAAGCCAACCAATCACAATACTTCCACCCATACTCAAAGTGATAAAAATCACATTCTTATAGTTTTTAATCCAAGTTTGATAAAGACACAAAAAAGTGGTTAAAAATAATAAAAATGGCATCCCACCTAACAGAGAAAGTATAATTGTCACGTGGTTAAGCGTCAATGAACGGTGTTCAAAAAAAGCTTGAACACTCAAAAGGTCTAAATTTGATGTGTTTGGAAAAATGAACCCAATCACACCCAATCCTAAAAAAAAGCAACCAATACAAAGCAGTAGGTACGGCATGCGAACCTCATTTTTTGCTTAACCATTGTTCAGGGTTGTCGAGTGTTTTGAAGTGTACTCGTGAGTACACTTTTGGTCAAGTCTTGAAATTTTATGATAATTTCATTTTTATATTTTTATAAGATTCATTAAAAAAACATAACAAAATTCGATTAATGTCTCACTTTTTGCTCAGTTTTATTTTGTTCTTCTAACTGTAGAGGTTGGCTAGGGGGCCAAAAAAAGTCACTTGGTCGAGTTAAGAAATGAGTCATCACTAATTTTGCGAGTGGTTTCCATTGAGCGAAGCGGACGCGACGGGCACGAAGTGCAACAATAATTGTCAACGTAAAGCTGACAAATAAGTTAGTCAGACCAATTAGCATAACCCCTAAAAAAGACACGATGATTAAACCAATATCAGGGCTACCGATGGTCATAAGACCTTGAATAAAATTGGCAGAGGCAAAGGCAATATGTCGAATATCTAAAGGTAAACCAAGAATAAAACCAATGGTTCCCATACTGCCAAGCATGATGCCAAAAAGAAAATTACCAGCCAAAGCCCCAAGATTGGTTTCAATATAATTGGCAAATTTATCTAAACGCTGTTGTCCCATCCAGCGTTTCAAACGATGGTGTTGTTTTAAACGAGGACCAACCTTTCGGTAGATGGCCAAATTATCGAAGTAGCCTGCAAGTAGTCCTGAGAAAAATAAGCATATTCCAGCAATTGCAGCATGGGGTACAGCTAACGAAGTAAATGGATTTAGATCATGTAAGGTTTTGGTTGCTTTTGTTGATGAAAGCAAAGGTTCATGTAGATTGTATTGCCATAAAAAAGTAATTAAAGCTGCTACTGGTATAGCAATCGAAATGTTACCGAGGATTGCAATAAATTGAGTTCGAATAATGTTGATAATCAGAGCAGCTAATTCAGCAATTTGGGCTGTTTTACTGCCTTTTTGGTGTTGTACTGTTGCGGCAAGTGCTGCCGCTGTCATCGCGGGTTGTTTAGTCGCAACGGTAAAGTGTAAGACATGGATAAGCATGAAGCCTAATGCATAATTCATACTATATAAAAAAGCATGTGTAAAAGGTGCGAGCACTAAACGAGCAGTTAAAATCTTTAAAGTGGCCATCATTGCGATAATTGCACCAGCACCTGCTGCTGCTTTATACATACCCAAAAATCCAGCTCTATCAGTGCTTACATAATGTTCACCTGTTTTACTCGCATTTTCAGTGACCTGTAATGCAACCAGTTCGCTGGTTGAACTGAGTAAATGACGAACACTTTTTTCATCATAATGTGCCTTGGTGAAGTCAGTAAGTAATTCACCTAATGCAAGATGGCGTATCTCATTTTTACTTGCCAATAAGCTCAATAAAAGTTCAATACGATCAATTGCTTGCTCAAGTAGAGACAATAAATAGGTTAAGCTAACACTCACACCAATACGTTTAGTTGCACGGCGAATTTTGAGTACGACTTCACGGCATTGATCTAGCATTACAAATGCCTGAGAAGCATCAGGTGGTGGCATTACAACAACTGCATCTTGATCATCAATTTGTTTTTTATATTTCTCGATGAATTCAACAATTTCTCGATTTTGAACTAAGAAGGGAGATTCATATTCAATAATATCTGGCTGAGCATTAATAAATTCAGGATATAAACCTATACCACTGATGCGATAAGACAAAACGGTAATCGCCTTGATGAGCTCATTTTTAGAAATTTGTTTTTCAACCGTATTACTTTGGCTTTCGGCTAACAGATTAAATAAAGTGATCCAGTCTTGATTCTCAATCAGATCAAGCCATTGGCTATCTGTTTCTTGGTAAAATACTTTTCCAATAAGAGTCTTTAACTGCTGACCATCTTCAACCAATGGAAGAAAGTGCGCACCAAGGCGTTGACTCAGTTGATTCCAAAAACCATCTAATGAAAGAATACCACTATCAGCATATAAGCTAATCTGTTTGTACTGGCTAATCAGTTTGAGTAAGAAGTTTTGTAATAGGAGCGCAGACGTCGGCGTCAATAATAATATTTTGATGAAGCCCTGAATCTGTTGTTTAACTTCGTCCGCGTCCTTTGGATTTTTTGGCCGTAAGCGGTTAATTAATTCAATGATAATATTTTCATCTAAAACAGCTTGGTTTTGATCAAGCTGTTCCTGCATTTTTAAAAATAAATCAGATAAAGTTAAATGCATAGGCACTCATAAAGTTATTGAAGTCGATGTAAGGCCATTAAGGTCAAATTAATCAGTGCTTGGCGATATTCATTATCTGGTAGCGCTTTAAGCGCTTCTAAAGCTGCATCCGTTTCTTGTTTGGCACGTTTTTGACAGTAGTCTAAGCCGCCTGAGTTGTGAACAATTTCAATGACTTTGTCCAAATGCTCGATACCACCTGTCGCGATACTGCGACGAATAATCGCATGATCATCTCCAGTTGAATGAGCTAATGCTGAAATTAACGGTAAAGTTGGTTTACCTTCCATTAAATCATCACCAATATTTTTACCTAATGTGTCGGCATCAGAGGTGTAGTCCAAAATATCATCAATAATCTGAAAGGCATTGCCAAAATGGCCAGCAAAACGGCGTAGTGGCTCACGATATTCTTCTCTGCCCGCCAGAATTGCCGCGCCTTCAGTTGCCAGTTCAAACAGGCGTGAGGTTTTACCATGAATAATTCTGAGATAGGTTTCTTCAGTGGTGTCTGGCTGGTGCTGGGCCTGAAGCTGTAAAACCTCGCCTTCCGCAATCTCACAGGTTCCTGTTGAGAAGTCCTTGAGCAAAGTGATGTTGTTTAAATCCACCAGCAAATCAAAGGCCCGTGCTATCAGGAAGTCACCCACCAGAACGGCGGTCTGATTGTTCCATGTTGCATTTGCGGTTGGACGACCACGGCGTAAGTTGGATTCATCAACGACATCATCATGCACCAATGTTGCAGTGTGTAGCATTTCGATAATTGCCGCTAAATGTTGGGCATGTTGCATGTTTGCGACGCCGCAAGCACGAGCAGCAAGTAAACACATGATTGGGCGCATACGTTTACCGCCAGCTTCAACAACATGTTTACTCACCGACATAACAAGACCAACTTTAGAACTTATACCTTCATTGATCAGGTGATCCATCGCAGCAAAATCTGTCGCAACAGGGGAGAGAATGTCTTGCTTGAAATCGATAACCATATGAAGGAAAACCTCGTATAGGTGGATAATGTTGCCAAGTGTATCAATTAATTTATTGCTAAACAGTTATACAAGTCATGTAATCTGTGATTTACAACAAGACGGTGAGTTTTTTGGTCTTAATTTAGCCAAATAAAGGCAATTCTCTATAAACCGATATCACTCTACTTATGACTTGATAAAAACACAGTTTGTTATTGTCGCAATTTGTTTTTAAAAATGTATTTCAAATTTTGATCAGAATCAATCAAAACAAGCCGACATCAATCTAATTGATTTCATTAAAAAATCCAAGCAACTTATCAATATCTCTGCATTTGTGCAAAATGACTTGTTGTTTGATCAATTTTCACTTAAAATTTGTCCCCTTGTATAACCCCAGTGGCGTTCGTTTTAAGCTCGGTATATCCCTTTATCGACACGACGACACGGGTATGTTGGAGTACATTATGTACGCAGTAATCCAAAGCGGTGGTAAACAGCACCGTGTTGTTGAGGGTGAAACCCTTAAAGTAGAATTGTTGAAAGCAGAAACTGGTTCAACTATTACGTTTGATGACGTATTAATGGTTGTTAACGGTGACAGCATTCAAATCGGTGCTCCAGTAGTAGCTGGCGCAAAAGTAACTGCAGAAGTAGTTGGCCATGGTCGTCACGACAAAATCCGCATCATCAAAATGCGTCGTCGTAAACACTACCGTAAGCAACAAGGTCACCGTCAATGGTTTACCGAGTTGAAAATTACTGGTATCGCAGGCTAACTCAGGAGTAAATAGACATGGCAACTAAAAAAGCCGGTGGATCGACGAAGAACGGTCGTGATTCGAATCCTAAGATGTTAGGTGTTAAAGTTTACGGTGGTCAAACTGTAACTGCTGGTAACATCATCGTTCGTCAACGTGGTACAGAATTCCACGCTGGTGCAAATGTTGGTATGGGTCGTGACCATACTTTATTTGCTACTGCTGACGGCGTAGTAAAATTTGAAGTGAAAGGTCAATTTGGCCGTCGCTATGTAACTGTTGAAGCTTAAGCTTTAATGGTTCAGAAAAACCCGCTTTTAGCGGGTTTTTTTATATTTACAATCTCTACATAAACGCTGTAACTTCATACATAATGCAGACCTTTGCGACACGAATTACACAAAACCAATGCTTTTCTTCATTTTTTAAATGATCAAAAACAGTAAGATGTCGTCATAACAGTAAAAATCTGATAGAAGGTTCATTTTATGAATTTCGTAAAAAAAATCGCTTATGCAACAACTTTAAGTGTAGCTACACTTGCTCCTGTTGTGAGTAGTCAGGTATTTGCTGCACCTGTGGCTGCATCGACTCAGCAGGCGACGAATAGTTTGGTTCAACAACTCTCTGGCTTACAAAGATTCACAGCAGATTTTGAACAAAGTACCAAAGTAGCTGCGAGTAATAAAGCAGTTCAGAAAAAAGGTTTAACTGCACAACATATGAACCAGACTTTTAAAGGTTCAATGAAAGTTGAACGACCTGGAAAGTTTTATTGGGAAACCACAAGTCCTGCTAAACAAACGATTGTGACTACAGGTAAAGTCGTCTGGATTTATGATCCTGATCTTCAACAGGCAGTACGTCAAAGTTTGGATGATCAAATTGCGAATACCCCAGCGCTTTTACTGTCAGGGAATACCAATCAGATTATGCAATCTTACAGAGTAACGCAGCCTAATCGTAGTAAGCTTTATTATACTTTGTATCCAAAACAAGAGGATGGAGCATTTCAAAGTTTAACGATTAGTTTTGGTGCAAATAAGGCACCTAACTTGATGGTCTTACAAGATTCTTTAGGTCAAACAACGAATGTTCGATTTACTAATGTAAAAGTTAATCCAACTATTCCTGCATCAGTATTTAATTTCACGCCACCGAAAGGTACGGATATTATTGATCAGTAATATTCTAAATACTCAAAGAGCTGCAATTACTGTGGCTCTTTGAGGTGAAATGTAGATACATTTCTTAATTTCATCTATAGGCAAGGCTTTGTATAGTGAAGAAAAACATCAGAGGCTTGCATGACGATGAACTTTACACAATTATCAAAAATTATTCCGCTTCTTCCTATCCTGACAGTTATTGCATTAACAGGTTGCCAACCTAAAAAAGATACAACTAATGAAAAGGACAAAGTAGATATTCCACTCATTCAAGCGAAAGTTATTGCAGTCAAAATACCCAAACAAAAAGTCTGTTTAGAAGATGGTTGTACCAAGTATGATTTACAAAATGTTGAAACCAATCAAAAATGGATTGATGAATATTTTCTTAATCGTATGAAAAAAGCAGAGCCGAATGCCTTTGCCAATATTGCCGACCAGAAAGTCAAGCTGCCAGCCGATGAACCATCACTCAGTGAAAGTAGTACCTATGTACGTTTTGTAGGGCAAAATTATAATTTGGCGACTTTCGCAATTCAGACTTATTCATATTCAGCTGGTGCTGCGCATGGTATGTCACATCAAGAATTTGTGAATTTTGATTTGTCGAATAAGAAACATATTACTGTTGCAGAGTTGTTGAAACCCGAAATGAATCAAAAACTTCGTGATGAGTTATATGCTGCTAATCAAAACTGGTTAGATGATCACCAAATTAAGAAAGATCAATTGCAAGTCAGTGATAATTTTTATTATGGAGTCAATGGGATCGTGTTCGTCTATCCATTGTATGAGTTGGCTTCATATGCAGAAGGGATGAGCGAATTAACTTTACCGTATTATTCAGCCAAAAAATTTATCAAGTCTGAATATTTACCAAGCTTACCGAAAGAGCCAAATTAGTTGTTAGTCAGCATCTAAACATTGTTTATAGATGCTGATAGTTTATTGCCAATCGCTGTATTTTTTTAGGTTAAAGCCTTACACTATAGCCAGTTTTTTCTCTATTCATGATTGATTATGATCGACCCAAAATTACTCAGAAATAATATTGAAGCAGTGAATGCTGCTTTAGCAAAACGTGGTATTCAGCTTAATGTACAAGAATGGGCTGACTTAGAAGTTCGCCGTAAAGATTTACAATCCAAAGCTGAAAATTTACAGGCTGAACGTAATGCTGGTGCAAAACAAGTTGGTCAAATCAAAAAATCGGGCGGAGATGCATCTGAAATTATGGCACGTATGGCTGCCATTGGAGATGAAATCAAAGCTGCTGAAGTTGCGCTTGCTGAGTTGCAAACTGAACTAGAGCAGAAGTCACTAGCCATTCCAAATTTGCCAGATGAGTCTGTGCCTGAAGGGAAAGATGAAAGCGATAATGTTGAAATCTTAAAGTGGGGCACACCACGCCAATTTGATTTTGAGATCAAAGATCATACCGATCTTGGTGAGTGGATGGGTGGGCTTGAGTTTGAAACAGCAACCAAATTAACAGGTTCACGTTTTAGCGTACTCAAAGGTCCTTTGGCACGTCTACAACGCGCTTTGACGCAGTTTATGTTAGATACGCATACGCTCAAAAATGGTTATACCGAGGCTTATGTTCCTTACTTAGTTAATGCAGATAGTTTACGTGGTACAGGTCAGCTGCCTAAATTTGAAGAAGACTTATTCAAGTTGCAAGGTGAAAAAGAATATTACTTGATCCCGACCGCAGAAGTGCCAGTAACAAACTTTGTGCGTGACGAAATCTTAGATGCAGATCGTTTACCACTTAAATACGCAGCACATACACCATGTTTCCGTAGCGAAGCAGGTTCTTATGGTCGTGATACCCGTGGTTTGATTCGTCAACATCAGTTCGATAAGGTCGAAATGGTGCAAATTTCAAAACCAGAGCACTCAATGCAGGCGCTTGAAGAACTAACTGCACATGCAGAGGGCATTTTGCAGGCATTAGGCTTACCATATCGTAAAATTTTGCTCTGTGGTGGTGATATGGGTTTTGGTGCAACCAAAACTTATGACTTAGAAGTATGGGTGCCAAGCCAAAATACCTATCGTGAAATCTCAAGTTGCTCAAACATGGGCGATTTCCAAGCACGACGAATGAAAGCACGCTACCGCGTAGATCAGAAGAAGATCGAATTGGTGCATACGTTGAATGGTTCAGGTTTAGCTGTAGGTCGTACTTTGCTTGCAGTGATGGAAAACTATCAACGTGCGGATGGTTCGATTGAGATTCCTGAAGTTTTACGTCCATATATGGGCGGTATTAGTTATATCGACTAAAATGCATCGAATTTGTGCATAGTTTTTGCTTTAGCTCAATCAGATCTAAAAATATAGAGGCGTATCGTGGAAATTTTCCCAATCTCTTTAAAGTTGCAGCAGCAACGTTGCCTGATTGTGGGTGGTGGGCATATTGCCTACCGCAAAGCAAACTTGTTAGTCAAAGCTGGTGCGATTATTGATGTGATTGCACCAGAGATTGAGCCTGATTTGCAACAATTAGTTGAGAAGTCACAGGGTCAATATATTCAAGCCCCTTTTTCTGTAAATATTTTAGCAACGCCTTATCGCCTAGTGATTGCAGCGACAGATCAGCCTGATGTGAATAAAGCTGTCTTTGAGCAATGTGAGATACGTAATCTTCTCGTCAATAGCGTGGATGATATTCCAAATTGTCGTTTTATGGTGCCTGCAATTATTGATCGGTCACCACTCGTTATTTCTGTGGCTTCAAATGGAGCTTCGCCTGTTTTATCACGTCAAATTCGTACACAGTTAGAAAGTTCTATTCCTCATGGTATGGGTAAATTAGCTGAGTTTTCTGGTCAATGGCGTAAACAGGTGAAAGAAAAAATTGCGAATCCAGATGAGCGTCGTATCTTTTGGGAAAACTTATATGCAAGCCCACTAAAAGAACAAGTCTTTAATGACAATCTTGAGGTGGCAAATAATTTAATTGAACAAGCCTTAACAGAATGGACTGCACCGAAAGGTGAAGTCTATTTAGTGGGTGCGGGTCCTGGTGATCCAGAGTTGCTGACTTTAAAAGCATTACGCTTGATGCAACAAGCTGATGTGGTGATTTATGATCGTTTGGTCTCTGCACCGATCTTAGAATTGTGCCGCCGTGATGCTGAAAAGATTTATGTCGGTAAAGCACGTTCTAATCATTCAGTCCCACAAGATGGTATTAATGCTTTGTTGGTTGAATATGCACAAAAAGGTAAGCGTGTTTGCCGCTTAAAAGGTGGTGATCCATTTATTTTTGGGCGTGGTGGTGAAGAGATTCAAGAATTAGTTGAAGCTGATGTTACATTTCAAGTTGTGCCGGGTATTACAGCGGCGTCAGGGTGTTCTGCTTATGCAGGTATTCCACTCACACATCGTGATTACGCACAAAGTGTACGTTTTTTAACAGGACACCTTAAAGAAGGATCACCAGAACTTCCTTGGAAAGAGCTAGTCTATGAAAACCAAACTTTGGTGTTATATATGGGCTTAGTCGGTTTAGAACGCATTTGTGAGCAACTGATTGCTCATGGCCAGCGTCCAAATATGCCAGTTGCGCTTATTTCCAAAGGTACTACGCCAGATCAAAATGTGGTGGTTGGAACTTTAGCGGATATAGCGACCAAAGTATCTGAGCATCATATCGTAGCACCGACTTTAACCATTATTGGTGAAGTAGTCAGTCTGCGTGAACAGTTAAAATGGCAATAAAATTTCCTTTATGGCGTTGTCGTCATTCCAGATCTATTGAATAAATAGATCTGGAGAATTTGAATAGTAGAGAAAATTTGTGATTCATGTTGTCCTATACGAACCAGAAATACCTGCAAACACAGGTAATATTATTCGTTTGTGTGCCAATACAGGTGCTCAATTGCATTTAGTGAGACCTTTAGGTTTTGAACTAGACGATAAGAAATTGAAGCGAGCAGGTTTGGATTACCACGAATGGGCAAGAATGCAAATTTGGGACAATATCGAACTCTGTCTTGCCGATTTAAAAAACAAAGGTGTTGAGCATGTTTTTCCACTGACCACGAAAGGTACAGCGACACCGCATACCGTCGATCTTAATCGTCCAGTTGCTTTGTTGATGGGGCCTGAAACTCGTGGTTTACCTGAACAAGTGCGTTTAATGTTCCCACAAGAGCAATGGATTCGTCTGCCAATGGCTGAAAATTCAAGAAGTTTAAACCTCTCTAACGCAACCGCCGTGATTGTCTATGAAGCGTGGAGACAACAGGGTTTTAAACAACTTTAGTTCCTTGGGTTAGAGATCACCATACGGGCTTGCAACAACTAAGGTTATGGTTCACACGTGGTTGGCAAGATAAAGTTTTTGCAGGCCTTACAAACAGTGCGAGTTTAAATGGTGATAAACAAGTGACGTTGATTCAATTACAAACCTTAGTTTCTCAGCATGGTGGTATTTGGGTGAGTTTAGGTTTACTTCCAGCCAATACCAAAGCCGCAAAACGCGAAGATGTGAATAATTTAGGCGGTTCTGTTGGTTTACTGGTTCAATCACCTTCTGATGCGAGTGTAGATGAGATTCCAACAGGGGACTTAGAAACAGCGAAGCTGTATGCGGAACGTGTTAAATCAATTGTTGAAAAACTGCATAGCTAAGTTTTTGAGTTAATAAAAAGGCGCATTTAGCGCCTTTTTAGATTTAGATGATTTTATTCGTGTTCATTGTGTTGAGGTGCATTATATTTAAAGCCTTTGGTTTTATAGCCTAAATATAAAACACCAAACATTGCCCACCATAAACCGTATTTTAATGCTGTATCTTCAATTTCTAGCCACATAGCGAAGACACTCAGGAAGCCACAAAGAGGAATGATGACAAAGTTTAAAATATCTTTGAAATTCTTTGTACGGCCATCACGTAATGCATAGCGAGAAATCACTGAGAGATTTACAAAAGTAAATGCAATCAAAGCACCAAAGCTGATCATTGAAATCACAACATCCAAACTCATAAAACCAGCGCTTAATGCGACCAATCCTACAATGATAATATTATAAGATGGGGTATATGTTTTATGGCTAATATGGCCGAAGATTTTCTTGTTAATCACACCGTCCCGACCCATCACATACATCAGACGTGATACGCCTGCATGGGCAGAAATCCCTGATGCCATGACCGTCACAATCGCAAAGGCAAGCACATAGGACTGGAATAACGAACCACCCACCAGCAACAGGATGTCAGGTTGGGTTGCGGCGACGTCCTCAAAATAAGTTTTAGGATCATTCGGAAAGTAAATTTGCATAAAGTAGGTGCTGATAATAAAAATTACACCTGCGAATAATGCAGTCAAGAAAATCGCTTTTGGTAAGGTCTTTTCAGTATCTTTGGTTTCTTCTGCTAGAGAGCTTAGCGAGTCAAAACCTGTAAATGAAAAGCACAGTAAAGTCGCACCTGTAATTAACGCGCCAATAGAGGTTAGCTCATTCCAGAACGGTTGTAAGCTCCAAAGTTGATAGCGTGTTTCTGCAGTAATTGGACCTTCTGCGTTATACCCCATTTGTAGTTTGTTATAAACCAAATAGGTGAATACACCGATGACGATCAGTTGAACTAAAACAATCAAGCTATTAAAGTTTGCAACAAAACGAGCGCCACGCAAGTTGATGCCAGTCATAAAGGCAGTCAGGATAATCACCCAGACCCAATGGTTTACATTTGGAAATAAGGCATCCAGATAGATTCCCGCCAAGATGATATTGACCATCGGTGATAGTAAATAATCGAGCCAAGAAGACCACCCCACCATAAAGCCAACATTTGGGTGGATTGATTTTTGAGCGTAAGTATAAGCCGATCCAGAAGATGGATAACGGCGAATCATGTGCCCATAGCTTAGCGATGTAAACAAAATCGCAATCAATGCCACAATGTAAGAGGTAGGAACGTGGTGATGACTTTCTTCTGATACCAGACCGAAAGTGTCAAACAAGGTCATCGGTTGAATATAAGCCAAACCAATAATGATAATGTGCCAGAGACCTAGCGTTTTTTGCAGTTTAGCTACCGATGGAGTCCCAGAAATATTTGTCAACGGCGTTATCCTCATAATCGTTGATCAAAGATCAGCTATGGTTTTAAGGGTCATTTGAGACAAAAATAACCCCTGCTACAAAAAAAAGAAGTGCGCCAATTTATCGTAATTTATTATAAATTGTCAGTACTTTTATGCTTCTTTTAGCAATTTTTTTGCCAATTCGCCAAAGAAATAGATGAATAAAGATTCATTTAAAATGGCAAAGCCCCGATAACGAGATTATATCGGGGCTTTGAAAGTTAAATTATTTATTTAACTTAATGAATTACCATGCTTTTTGCAATATTGCACGAAGATCTTCTAAATTCGCTTCTTTTGGGTTGTAAATGATTGAACCATCATTTAAGGCTTTTTCAGCAACTTCGTCTAACTGCGCTTCTGTCACTTTACCCGTTTCACGTAAAGTACGTGGAAGTTTAGTAAGCGTGAATAAACGATCACGCATGGTTAAAATAGTTGCAATGGCTTTTTCTGCTCGCAGATGAGCAGGTGTCTGTGCATAAATATCTGCACCTGCAAGTGGAAGCAATAATTCACCAATCTTAGCACCATTGACTTCTTTGTTGTATTCAAGCACATATGGCAAGAATAAGTTCATGCAAAGACCATGGGGTAGGTGAGCCACCGCACCCAGAGCATGGCCAAGTGAGTGAACCAGACCAACCATTGAATTAGAGAATGCGATTCCCGCCATAGTTGATGCTTGAGCAAGCTCTAAACGACCTTGTGCATCACTTGGATTGTCTAAAACTTTGAATAAGTTTTCACTAATTTTCTTGATGCCAGCACTTGCATAAGCATCGCTTAAAGGATTCGCTGCTAAGCATGTATAAGCTTCAACACAGTGAGTGAGTGCATCCATACCTGTCATTGCGGTTAGGTGTGGTGGCAATGTTTGTGTCATGCGCGGATCAAGAATCGCTGCATGTGGCATGAGATAGTAAGAAGCAAATGCAAGTTTGACATTTTTTTGCGTATCAGAAACGACAGCAACCATAGTTGCTTCAGAACCTGTACCAGACGTTGTCGGAATCACGAAGAATGGTTTTAATGGTTTTGGTAGGTTATGCGCACCTGAGTATTGCAATAAATCATCGCCACCTTCTGAAACTAAAATATTAGTTGCTTTGGATGTATCAATAACCGAACCACCACCAATCGCAATAATCGCATCACATTTTTTTTCACGATACAGTTGTGCTGCTGCACGTACTACTTCCAAGCTTGAATCAGGTGGAACGTCATCAAAAATTGCACCAATTACAGCATCTGTTGTGCTAAAAGCAGCTTCAATTGGGCTGAGTAGACCATTTGCACGTACGCCTTTATCGGTAATGATCATTGGGCGTTTTGAACCAAGAGTCGCAAGTTCAAAAGGGATGTGCTCTAACGCAGCATTACCAGCAATTACCTTTACAGGACAAAAAAATTCGTAATAAGGCTTAGCCATGTTATGCGCTCCGTTTGAAATATGATTGTGCGACTTTGAGGTAGATATTTTTTGCGCCAGTGAATTTTTCTTTGAATGTTAATTCAGCTGGATAACGTTTCACAGCAAGTGAGGCAATTAATTTAGGTAGAATTAACGCTTCCATTTTATTTAAACAACGCACTAAGCGAATGGCACTTGAAACATCACCATCAGCAATCATACGGTCATTGGCAAATGCTTGAGCAGTACTTTCTTGGAAAGAAAATACCAGAAAAGCATGAGTTAAATGTTTGAAGGTAATTGTTAAATCGGGTTTGCCTTTATAGTTGGATAAAAGCTCTAATTGTTTTTCTTCGGTCACTCGTGCAATAAATGCAGGACCATTTGGGAAAACATTCATTGAAAGTATAAAGCCAACTGGAAATTTAGAGACTTCCTGTTGTACTTCGTCATCCACTTGGCTTGCCATTACTAAACCACGACCGACGACATCCATCATGAGTTTTACGTAGGCAAATTGCAAAGTGGGCTTCACTGCTTTGGTCGAAATCACTCGCGTATCCCTTGTTAAAATTATGCAAAAGCAAATTTAGAGTAATTACTCTAATTTATTTCTTTGGAATTTAAAAGTAGTTTATTCAGATTTGACTATAAGGTCATGAAAGAAATTCGTATTTTGTAAATAGCGAATAAAATCATGACAAAGTTGCTCAAAGCTTGGGTAATCTTCAAGCAAGTCTTGCAAGCGTACCATTTCTAAACCTGCGTATCCACAAGGATTAATGGTTTGAAAGCCTGTTAAATCACAATCAATATTTAAGGCTAAACCGTGGTAACTACGACCACGGCGAATTTTAAAACCTAAAGACCCGATTTTACGACCATCAACATAGACTCCTGGCGCATCAGGCTTAGCGTAAGCATCAATGTTGTATTGTTTCAGCAAGTCAATCATGGCTTGTTCAGCAAAGCTGACTAGAGTTCGAACATGCCATTTCAAACGGTTTAAATCTAATAGGAAATAGGCAACGAGTTGACCCTTACCATGCCAAGTGACCTGTCCCCCGCGATCAGTATGGACAACTGGAAGGCTGCTGTGCGTAAGGATATGTTCAGCTTTGCCTGCTTGCCCTTGAGTCAAAACATCTTGATGTTGTAATAACCAAACTTCATCGGGTGTGGTTTCATCACGATTGGTTGTGAAGTCTTTCATTGCTTCAAAACGAGCTGTGTAGTCTTGTAGATCATTGAAACAACGAATGATTAAAGTAGGTTTTACAGAGCTCATTACAATAAAATTTCCTTTGCAGCTTTAAAGAGATAAGTGGTTGAATTATGTAATTATTTAAGTTGGATAAATAGGGGTGATCTAAAAGTCGTACGTTATTTTTTATTAAAAAAAATCCAAAACACTTTCGTATTTTGGATTTCTTATTTAAAGCGCTGTCTTAATTAAAGGGCAGGCTGCAAGATCAGCATATAGCGCATGAACTTGTTCTAACTCTTCAAAGCGTAATTGTGCGGTTAAAGAGTGGTATTTACCTGTACGTGAAGGTTGTACTTTTACTGTACCACCATCGAATTCAGGGAAGTGCTTCTGCAAAATATCAACAACAGCCACTCGAAGTTCATCCCCTGCATTACCAATCAATTTGATTGGATAGTCCATCGGGAAAACCCAAAGATGTTCTTGTAATTCACGAGAAGGAGTGCGGTCTAACATGAGCAACCTCTTTAATTTGAAACGCCCGCATCAGTGCAGGCGCTTATGATCTAATAACTAAATGGGGATGAAGTACTTAACTTCAAGTCATGAACGAGGGCTTTGACCATCGTTCAAACTTTCCCAATAATTAGTCATTTTCCAAGAATGAACGTAAATGTTCAGAGCGAGAAGGGTGGCGAAGTTTACGTAACGCTTTCGCTTCAATCTGACGGATACGTTCACGTGTTACGTCAAACTGTTTACCCACTTCTTCTAAAGTATGGTCGGTTGGCATATCGATACCAAAACGCATTTTTAAGACTTTAGCTTCACGTTCTGTTAAGTTTTCAAGCACTTCACGTGTCGCTTCTTTTAAACCTTCTGAGGTCGCAGCATCGACTGGAGATGTGATGTTCGAGTCCTCAATGAAGTCACCAAGATGCGAATCTTCATCATCACCGATCGGTGTTTCCATCGAAATCGGTTCTTTTGCGATTTTAAGTACTTTACGAACTTTAACCTCGTCCATTTCAAGACGCTCACCTAATTCTTCAGGTGTCGGTTCACGTCCCATTTCTTGAAGAAGTTGACGTGATACACGATTGATCTTGTTAATCGTTTCAATCATGTGGACTGGGATACGAATAGTACGCGCTTGATCGGCAATTGAACGAGTAATCGCCTGACGAATCCACCAAGTTGCATAAGTCGAGAATTTATAACCACGACGATATTCAAACTTGTCTACAGCCTTCATCAAACCGATGTTACCTTCTTGAATCAAATCAAGGAATTGTAAGCCACGGTTAGTGTATTTCTTCGCAATTGAAATAACCAAACGTAAGTTTGCTTCAACCATTTCTTTCTTGGCACGACGTGCTTTCGCTTCACCAACTGCCATACGTTTAGAGATATCTTTGATATCTTTTACGTTCAAACCAAGGTCTTTCTCAATATCGGCAATTTTCTGTTGGAATGCCAATACGTCAGGGCGCACTTTTTCTAAATGTGCTTTGGTTTCAGCAGGGGCTTTTGCGATTTGTTCATCTAACCAAGCTGGATTTGACTCTTGTTCAGGGAAGGTTGTACGGAATTGATTACGATCCATACGACCACGACGCACTGCATAACGCATGATTTCACGTTCGTTGGTACGAATTTGCTCATGTGTGCCACGAATCATTTCTGAAATGATGTCAAATAAACGTGGTGTGAATTTGAACATCATAAAGACAGCAGCTAAAGCTTCTAGTGCAGCTTTTGCTTCGTCACTATTGCGACCATGTTTTGCTACAATTGCTTTTGTATCATTCCAAGCAGCTTCTAGTTCAGAAAAACGAACTTTGGCGATTTCAGGATCTGGACCTGAATCACCTTCAGAATCATCATCACCTTCAGATTCTTCGTCTTCGTCATCATCGTCAAGTTTTACATCTTTCGTCGCAGGTGAAGCGCTTTCAGCTTCTTCAAGTTCTGCTTCTTCTTCCAGTACTTCTGGAATGTCATCATCAGTTTCTGGGTCTAAATAGCCAGAAAGAATATCGGCAAGACGACGCTCACCTGTTAAAAAGTCATTATATTCTTGTAAAACGACTTCAACAGCATTTGGCCAATAAGCAATTGAATGTAAAACGTCACGAATACCTTCTTCGATACGTTTTGCAATGCTAATTTCGCCTTCACGCGTTAAAAGTTCAACTGTCCCCATTTCACGCATGTACATACGTACAGGGTCAGTGGTACGACCAGGCTCGCTTTCAACCGATGCGAGTACGGCAGCAGCTTCTTCTTCAGCGACTTCGTCCGCAGCTTCAGTAGACTCACCAAACATGGTGTCATCAGTTTCTGGCGCACGTTCATGCACTGGAATACCAACGTCTTGAAGCATCTGGATGATGTCTTCAATCTGCTCACTTTCCGTAATTGAGTCTGGTAGATGATCGTTAACCTCAGCGTAAGTTAAGTAACCTTGTTCTTTGCCTCGGCTAATCAGAGCCGCTACTTGCGAAGTAGGGGAATTCATATCGCTCATCTTTGCTTACTCTTTTGTTGAATCTGTGGCGGTGAAAAACCGTGCATGATAGCACAATTCACGAGGAATGTTTTGGATTTGATCCGCTAGCTTTAAATAAAAAATAGGTTGGATTGAACTGTAGTTTCTTGGATATTGGGGTGTGTCATAATTTTTCAAGCAGAGAATTCCTATTCAAGAATTTTTTCATTTGTACAATTGTTAGAATATAAATACACAAAAAAAACGATGAAAAAAAGTACAAAACACCATTTTATAGTAAAAAAATCAAATAAAACTTGACAAGGTTTGATAAGACGGATAAATAGCGGCTAGACCCATTTATATTTTTTCATTTAGAGGTACTGTTAGTGTCTTCTACAGATTTCGAATTAGATGATGATAACTACGGTGAGGATGATGTTGGTTTTGATGAGTCATCAGGCAAAATCAGTGCCAAAGAATCATTAGAAAAGCGCCGTTTGATTGATGATCTACTCGCTCAACGCCGTTTAGAACGAGAATTAAAAGATTTCGATTATGATTTCGACGACGATGATTTGGATGACTAAAGTGAAGCAAAATTGCTAAGACTTTATGTTTGAAAATGTTATGCTGTTGCCGTGTATTTAAAATTTGGATCATAAAATGAGCACATTAGATTTAGACTTATTGAGTAATTTTCTTGACGGTGATCAAAATGAGCACGGTTTAGATTTTGCAGCGACTCATGGCTTTTTGTGTGCTATTGCGGTTGGTCCAAAATTTGATCGTTGGTTGGATGAGCTTTTTGAGAGTAATCAAAAGAAAGTTCCTAGTGAAATCATTGAACAAATCAAAGCTTGGTTAGAGTCTATTCGCCAAGATTTAGCCAATGAAAACGGAATTGAATTCCCTTTTGAAATTGAAGAAGCAGATGTTGACTCAAGTTTAGGTGATTGGAGCGTTGGTTTTGTTGATGCAATGTTCTTAAATGAAGAGGCATGGTTTGCTCCAGAGTTTGAAGAACAATTGGTTGATTTAACTTTACCAATTATGGTGTTTAGTGGCATTGATGAAGAAGATCCACAAATGGAATCTTTCCGCCGCAATGGTCAATTGATGGATGAATTAGCAGAAGAAATTCCTGATAATTTGAACGAAATTTATCTTATGTATCACACGCCAGCGTGATGCTATATCTTATGTGGTTATAAAAGTAATGCATAATTTGACACCAAATTAAATATTAAACGTCCTTTAGAGGACGTTTTTTATATCTCGTTTGGGAGTTAAGGTTTTTGTGATTGAGGAAGCATCAAGTGGAGATCACTATTCAATGTTTTTATATTTCTCTTCGCTATTTAATCTATTTGTGGTGATTTGCCCAGAGACCAAACATTTTCATAGGCGATTACTTTACCCTTAAGATTCTCTGTTATCGTTTCCAATAATTTAATTTGATAATGCGTTGCATAATGCTCAGTTAATTCATGTTCAGGAACGGAGAATGGTGGTCCTTTAAGTGAGTTTTGATCATATTCAAGGCTAATTAATAGCTGAGGTGCTTGTTTTGTAATGTCTAACAAATGTTGTGTGTATTGGCTTCGCATTTGCGGTGGAAGAGCGATTAGGGCAGCTCGATCATAAACAGCATCTACATCACCAAGTTGTTGTGTTGTTAACTGGAAAAAATCACCAACGAATAATTCAATTTGAGGATGTTGATAGTGAGTCAATTCACCTGATTGTGCCTCTTTAAAGCTCAATCCTAAATTTGAAATAAGATCTTGGATTGCAATAGGGCTAAGATCAATACCAACTATTTGATAACCCTGATTTATTAGCCAGCTTATATCTAAACTTTTACCACAAAGTGGAACAAAAATACGAGCATGAGGCTTTAAATCTAATGATCTAAAATATTGGGTGAGTAGGGCGTGAGGTTGGTCTTGATGAAAACCAATATTATTGTTTTGCCATTTGTCATGCCAAAAATCATGTTGCATTATTTGAACCTCAGTATCCATTTAAATAGAGTTGAAAATGTCATCTACTATTTTTTTGATAAATAGAATTTTTTGATTAAAAGCCAAAGTACGTATGCTATTGCAATAACTAAAATAATAGTGCCAATACGCTGTGTAATAGCACTCATCAATGCTGGATTTTCACTAAAATGATAACCAATATAGGCAAGTAGGGTGGTCCAAAGGATTGTACCTGCAGCACTGTAAGCCATGAATTTACTAAAAGGCATTTTGCTCATACCTGCTGGGATACTAATTAAAGAGCGAACTGCAGGTACCATACGACCAAAAAAAACGATCCTATGCCCATATTTTTCAAACCAAGCCAATGATTTTTCAAGATCAGTAACACTAATACGTAGGTATTTTCCGTAGCGTTCGACAAGAGTAAAAAGGTGGTGTTGCGGAATTTTTCTACCAATCCAATACAGTAATGCCGCGGCTAGGAGTGAGCCGATACTACCAGCAATAATCACTCCGATTAAAGTCAGTTCACCTTTTGCCGCGGTATAGCCTGCGGATGGCATAATGATTTCGGATGGAATTGGTGGGAAAATATTATCAAGAAACATTAAAAATGCGATACCCAAGTATCCTAGTTTCTCCATGATGGATAATACCCAGTCTTCCAGTCCCATAGCGCCTAAATATGATTTGTGAGTTAGGGGTTAGAATAATGCTTGTCTAAATAACTCTCAATGATGTATTGGTTAATAATTTTGATGATTAAAATAAAAAAGCCTTAGTTTGAGCTAAGGCTTTCTATTAAATCTTTATACTTATTTATAGGCGTTTGCGTTTTGCCGCTGCAATTTGTGACTGACGCATACGGAAGCCAGCTTTTTGTTTATCCGTAGTTTTATCAATACAGTAAACACAAGACACACCGTGTTCATAGCTTGGTAATTCAGCTTCAACCTTAGTAAGCGGCCATCCACAAGCGTGACACTTAATATTTTCACCTTCTTCAACGCCGTGAGTCACCGCAGTACGACCATCAAATACGAAGCATTCACCTTCCCACATACTTTCTTCGGCAGGGGTTTCTTCTAGATATTTTAAAATACCGCCTTTGAGATGATAAACTTCCTTAAAGCCTTCTTGAAGAAGGAGAGAAGTTGATTTCTCGCAACGAATACCGCCCGTACAGAACATCGCAATTTTTTTGTCTTTGTGCTGCTCAAGGTTTTGTTTTACATATTCAGGAAATTCACGGAATGTTTCCGTTTTGGGATCGATTGCACCCTTGAATGTACCCGCTTTGTATTCATAGTCATTACGAGTGTCGATCAGGATCACGTCATCACGGCTAATCAGCTCATTCCACTCTTTAGGATCAAGATAATGGCCAACCAAATCACGTGGCTTAACGTCGACACCTAAAGTGACAATTTCATTTTTAAGTTTAATTTTCATTTTACGGAATGGTTTTTCAGAGCTTTCAGACTCTTTATATTCCATTGCAGTAAAACCTTCGTTCAAGAGGAATTGGTGCACTGTGTCAATTGCTGCACGGTCGCCAGCAACAGTACCATTAATTCCTTCAGAAGCGACAATCAGAGTTCCACATAAATTGATGCCATTCACTAAGTCCAGAAGACGTTTTTGCAGATCGGCTGCATCCGCAACTTCTTTAAATTGATATAGTGCCGCAACAACCCAATTATTGGTCGCTTGCTGTTCTACAGGTGCAAGCTGTTCTACAGTAGCGTTCATGGATAACTCCAAATGTATTAAGATAGAAAAATAAGGCGCACATTTTAGCGCGAAATCTGAAAATAAGCGAGAAAGCCATAAAAAAAATATGGTTTTAGAGGAATAAGTTTTGAGTAATGATCGTCGAATTCCATCATTGACCCCCTGTGCAGGACGTTGCTCAACGGTATTTGGTGATCTGGTGTGTCGTGGTTGTCGACGTTTTAATCATGAAGTGATTCAGTGGAACACCTATACGCCTGAACAGCGGTTGGTGGTCTGGAAGCGTCTGGATGCACAACTGGACCAGATATTGGTGCCATTGTTGCCCAATGCCAGTCTCCAGCATGTCGAGGGCTTTATCCACGGCAAGCACATTCGTATTCTGGAAAGCGCAAGTGCTGGGCGTAAGCTGTATCATGCTTTAAAAGTCTGTGAGAAAAATAAGCATTTGGCACAGGAAAGTGGACTTGGAATTTCCCACACGCAGGTAAAGGGGGTCTGGGATGAGTTTGAACGACGTGTTTTGGCTTTAGCCAAGGCAAGCTATGAACTGGCCTGGCTGCGTGCCGATGGGATCAGTACAAACCTATTGCGTGCCCTAGAAGAGGATGAGCTCTAATTCACTTTTTTCTGATGCTGAGTCGGTAAATAATCAACTCTGCAAGAAGTAGATTGATTGTCCAGCCCAGCCACGCTTCCAGTTGATAAATATGCAGTGGTGTAAGCCAATCCCAATAGGGTTGAATTTGGTAAAGTGCAAGTTTCCATGTTCTTAAGCTTAATGCAGATAATGCTAAAGCAAAACTTCGAATCATCCAGTTACGATGTGCAATCCATTTTTTTTCAAAAGCATAATAAAGTGCAAATAGGGTACTTGTTCCCCATAATAATCCAAGAATCACAAAGCAGATTTGAGTACTTAGACCTCCATTTGCTGAGATTGCAAGAATGAAGCCGCTAGGCAAGGCGGCTCCAAGTGTTGCAATAATATAAAGCCAGCCCGCATAGCGATGTAAACGTGGTGTGTTGTTACGAATTGAATGTGAGAATTGGGTAAAACCCGCCAATAATACCAAGCTGCTAGTGATAACATGAATTTGAAATGCAAAGCGCCAAGGCTGAGAGTGTACGACATCTTGCTTAAGAACTAAAAAATTGGTGCTATCCGACCAAGGGAAATAATTCAGGCAGATTTTAAGCATTAACCAAGATAGATAGCCGAAAACTAATATGATGATCAATTGAGAGAATCGGTTGAGTATTTTCCACATAAATATTGATCACTGATATGCTGTGCAAGCAAAATAATTTAAATAGTCTTTTTAGATGAGAACATTAAAATGAATAAGCCTAAACAATTATTAATTGCGATTGCTATTTTATCAAGCACTCCGCTGACTTTAGCACAGCCCGCTCAAATAGCACCTTCATGGACAGGGTTGTATAACGATGAACAAAAAATTTCTTTGTTTATGCAGCAAAAAGGTAATGATGTTAATGGTTATAGTGTTTTGAATGGTAAGCAACTAAATTTTAAAGGGAAAATTAAGCAAACTGATTCAAATTATACATTAACCTTGAATGAGGTTGGGCAAGGTGTGGATGTTGGTCGATTCGTATTGAATTATAAGGGGAATACTTCACCGATTGAAGCGCAATGGTTGTCTGTAAGTCAAACGGTAAAACCTAAATTTTTTAGTTTAAATGCACAGCAATGTAAATATGCAAAAGGGCAAGGTGAATTTCCTGATGCTTCGGTGCGTTTGTTGAAAGATGCTGATTTACAAGTGCCTTTAGGGCAGTTGCAATATATGCGTAATGAAATTTATGCACGTCATGGTTATGCTTTTCAGAATAAAAATTGGGCAACTACATTTTCGCAATATGATTGGTATATGCCTTGCTATACCAATGTGGATACACGTCTAACTCAAATTGAAAAAGAAAATATCAGGCGGATTAAAATGGTCGAACCTTATGCAAAAGATATAGATTGGGGGCGTTAAGATATTTCTATTTTTTGTGCATAAAAAAGCTGCCATTTGGCAGCTTTTTTAACATTAATTTTAAAAATAAAATTAACGTTTGATGTCGCGTTGAGTCGAGCCTGTGTAAAGCTGACGTGGACGACCGATCTTGTAAGGACCGCTGTGCATTTCTAACCAGTGGCTGATCCAACCAACAGTACGTGCAAGAGCGAAAATTACAGTAAACATTTCTGTTGGGATACCAATCGCTTTTAAGATGATACCTGAGTAGAAGTCTACGTTCGGGTAAAGCTTACGCTCTACGAAGTACGGGTCGTTCAATGCAATACGCTCAAGTTCCATAGCAAGCTGCAATTGTGGATCATTGATGCCTAATGCTTCAAGAACTTCGTCACAAGTTTGCTTCATTACTTTAGCGCGAGGGTCAAAGTTTTTGTAAACGCGGTGACCGAAGCCCATAAGCTTCACTTCTTTACGTTTTACTTTTTCCATGAATTCAGCAACGTTTTCAACGCTACCAATTTCATCTAACATTTTAAGTACAGCTTCGTTTGCACCACCGTGAGCAGGTCCCCAAAGTGCAGAGATACCAGCAGAGATACATGCATATGGGTTCGCACCAGTAGAACCAGCAAGACGAACTGTAGACGTAGATGCATTTTGCTCGTGGTCAGCATGAAGCGTAAAGATACGATCCATTGCACGTGCAAGAACAGGATTTACTTTGTAGTCACGATCAGCAGGAGTAGCAAACATCATGTGCAAGAAGTTTTCTGCATAACCTAAGTCATTACGTGGGTAAATGAATGGTTGACCTACAGTGTACTTGTAGCTCCACGCTGCAAGCGTAGGGATTTTCGCGATTAAGCGAATTGCAGTAATTTCACGATGGTTAACATCTTCGATGTCTAAACCGTTGTGATAAAACGCAGATAATGCACCTACTACACCAACCATGATTGCCATAGGGTGAGCATCACGACGGAAACCATTGAAGAAACGGCTTACTTGGTCATGAACCATAGTGTGGTTGCGAACTTTAGCATCAAATTCTGCTTTCTGTTCAGCATTTGGAAGCTCGCCATTTAATAATAAGTAGCAAGTTTCTAAATAGTCTGCTTGAGTCGCTAATTGATCAATCGGATAGCCACGGTGTAATAACACACCTTTGTCACCATCAATGAATGTGATCTTAGATTCGCAAGCAGCTGTCGCCATAAAACCAGGATCGAAAGTAAAATGACCAGATGCTAATACATCTTTAACGTCAATTACATCTGGGCCCAATGTGCCGCTGTAAATTGGTAATTCAATTTCTTTGCCATCAAGCTGTAATACGGCTTTTTTGCCAGTTGCTGCAGACATTCAATAGATCTCCTGTCCTGGTGAATGATTATCTGACTCGAAATCCTAATCTTGTCATGTGCGAATCAGACGGTGTCAAAATTTGCTATAAGATTAGTGGCTACTAAAATTTTGTCAATTATACTTAGGGATAAAAAACAACGTTATTGCAGTCAATTAGTCATTTAGTATCAAAGAAAAAATTGAGTAAAATCACAGCATCGGTCGAGTATAATATGTCAAATCAGGTTTGAGGTGCATAAAAAAAATGAAGCACCAGTACAATTGTAAGTAAATTTTTATCCGAGTTATATTTTGGTGCTTAAAAAATAAATACTTACCACAATTCAAAAGCCTATATATCTCAGGGTTTAGAATTAACTATCCATTAAAAAACAGATTAAAAGTTTTATATATTGAGTCATAATTGATTCATTATGGTGCGATTAACTGTATAAAAAATAGCTTATTTTTTATGAGTAACTGGTGTGAGGAAACAGATTGTTGATCCCTGATATTTAATATATAAATGAGGGGTATTATTTTCGCCTATATTTAATATTGTATTTTTTGATTAATTTTTAGACATTAAGTGGAGTGTTATTGAAATATATTAGAAATAATTTTGACAAAAAATTTAGTAAACTAAAAAATAATAACTCATATTTTATTTTTATATAACAGTAATATATTGGGTTTTATCGCAGTTTCCAACGCAGCTTAAACACGCATTAAATGTGAATGATTCTTATTTCATTGTATTTTCGACTAAAGCGAAAACTGATTGTTTGTATTTTGATATTTCACGTTTTATAATTCGTTGTCGTTATATAGGTTAGGCGTGCATTATGCTTGCCTGACTATGCCAGCTTTCCTTTGAATTAATTCAAACAAACTCCGGATGGAGTTTCTACCTACAGGATGCCCGCTGTGAAAAGCAACAGACCTGTCAATTTGTCCATGGGTCAGGTGTTAGCGGTAAATTTACGCTCACCCGTGGCTATTGCATCAATTCTACACCGTTTATCAGGTGTAATCGTTTTCTTATTAGTCGCTGTTCTTTTATGGATTTTGGATAAATCTTTATCTTCACCAGAAGGATTTGACTACGTTAAAAATGTCGTTTTCGGAAATATCTGTGTACGTTTTATCGTATGGGTATTTGTAGCTGGCTTAATTTTTCACTTCATTGCTGGGGTAAAGCATTTACTTGCTGATCTCGGTTTTGCTGAGGAACTTCAAAGCGGTCGTATCGCAGCTACTATTTCATTGATCTTGTCTGCGATTGGTATTCTCGCGGCATTTGTATGGATTATGTTCTGATGAAAAGTGCTACAGGTTTAACAGGTTCAGGTTCTCGCGATTGGTATATCCAACGTGTCAGTGCTGTAGTTTTGGCTGCTTACACTGTGGTGATGTTCGGTTGGATCTTGTGTAATAGCGGATTCGGTTACGAACAGTGGGCTGGCTTTATGTTGACTCTACCAATGAAGATTTTCTCTTTATTGGCAGTATTGTCACTTGTTGCTCATGCTTGGATTGGTATGTGGCAAGTCTTTACTGATTATGTAACGACTCGTCAAATGGGTCCTTCGGCTTCAGGTTTACGCCTTGTACTCACTACAGCTGTCATTATTTCAGTGTTCGTGTACGCAATCTGGGGTATCCAGATTTTCTGGGCAAATTGATAGGAAGAGATCATGGGCGCAATTAACCCTAAAGAAGATTATTCAAATATTCAAAACCTCACTTTCGATGCAGTTATTGTTGGTGGTGGTGGTTCTGGTATGCGTGCTTCTTACCAACTTGCTCAAGCTGGTTTAAAAGTTGCAGTATTGACCAAAGTATTCCCGACACGTTCGCATACTGTTGCTGCTCAAGGCGGTATTGGTGCATCGTTAGGTAACATGCAAGAAGATAACTGGCATTATCACTTCTATGACACGGTTAAAGGTTCGGATTGGTTAGGCGATCAGGACGCAATCGAGTTCATGACACGTGAAGCGCCAAAAGTTGTTTATGAGCTTGAACACTTAGGTATGCCGTTTGACCGTAACGAAGATGGTACGATCTATCAGCGTCCATTTGGTGGTCACTCTGCAAACTACGGTGAAAAAGCTGTACCACGTGCGTGTGCTGCTGCTGACCGTACAGGTCATGCATTACTTCATACTTTGTATCAAAGTAACGTAAAAATGGGTACTCAGTTTTACGTTGAATGGATTGCATTAGACTTAATCCGTAACGAAGCGGGTGATGTTCTTGGTGTAACCGCAATCGACCAAGAAACAGGTAACATTGCAGTATTCCAAGCGAAAGCGACTTTATTTGCTACTGGTGGTGCTGGTCGTGTTTATCGTGCATCAACCAATGCTTATATCAACACTGGTGACGGTCTTGGTATGGCTGCTCGCGCAGGTATTCCATTACAAGATATGGAATTCTGGCAATTCCACCCAACGGGTGTTGCGGGTGCGGGCGTATTGTTAACTGAAGGTTGTCGTGGTGAAGGTGGTATCCTTCGTAACAAAGACGGCGAGCCATTCATGGAACGTTATGCTCCAACTTTAAAAGACTTGGCGCCACGTGACTTCGTATCACGTTCAATGGACCAAGAAATTAAAGAAGGTCGTGGTTGTGGTCCTAAGGCGGATTATATCTTGTTAGATATGACGCATTTGGGTGCTGAAACGATTATGAAACGTCTACCATCTGTATTTGAGATTGGTAAGAAGTTCGCAAACGTTGACTGTACCAAAGAGCCTATTCCAGTTGTACCAACAATCCATTATCAAATGGGTGGTATTCCTACGAATATTCATGGTCAAGTGGTTGTGCCACACGGTGTTGAAGAGGGTGAATTCTCTGCGCACTATGATAAAGATACCAAAGAGTATTCTTATAAAGGTACACGTGACTATGTGAAACCAGTAAAAGGTTTCTATGCGATCGGTGAATGTTCTTGCGTATCAGTACATGGTGCAAACCGTTTAGGTACAAACTCCCTTCTTGACCTTGTGGTATTTGGTAAAGCAGCGGGTGAACACATCATTGACTACGTGACTAAACATCATGGTGATGACTATCAACCGCTTCCGACTGATGTGTTGGAAAACACATTAAAGCGTATTCGTAAGTTAGATGATTCAACCACGGGTGAAAACGCGCAAGAAGTTGCTGATGCAATCCGTGACATCGTACAAGATCACGCAGGTGTATTCCGTACTCAAGCATTGCTTGACAAAGGCGTAAAAGAAATTCTTGCGATTGAGCCACGTGTTCGTAACATTCATTTGAAAGACAAATCTAAAGTATTTAACACTGCACGTGTTGAAGCATTGGAAGTTGAAAACTTGTATGAAGTTGCGAAAGCGACTCTAATTTCTGCTGCTGCACGTAAAGAATGTCGTGGTGCGCATACAGTTGTTGACTATGAGTTAGCACCTGATCACCCAACTTATTCATACGGTCGCCGTGATGATGAGTGGATGAAGCATACTTTATGGTATTCATCAGACAACCGTCTTGAATATAAGCCGGTACGTTTCAGCCCATTAACGGTTGAAGCAATTGAACCTAAGCCACGTACATTCTAATCGGGAGAACAAAGATGAGTAGAGGTACTCGTACATTCGAAATCTACCGCTATGATCCTGATAAGGATAAAGCGCCGTACATGCAAACTTTCAAACTTGAGTTAACCGATAAGCACCGTATGTTGCTTGATGCGTTACTTGCGTTGAAAGTGCAAGATGAGTCATTAACATTCCGTCGCTCTTGCCGTGAAGGTATTTGTGGTTCGGATGGTGTGAACATCAATGGTAAAAATGGTTTAGCGTGCTTGTGGAACTTGAACGATTTACCAGAGAAGATTGTGATCCGTCCTTTACCTGGTTTACCAGTGGTAAAAGATTTGGTTGTAGACATGAACCAGTTCTATGATCAATATGACAAGATCCAACCGTTCTTGATTAACAATCAGCCTGCACCAGCAAAAGAGCGTTTACAGTCTCAAGCAGATCGTGAACATCTTGATGGTTTGTATGAATGTATTCTATGTGCATGTTGTTCAACATCATGCCCATCATTCTGGTGGAACCCTGATAAATTCCTCGGACCATCTGCATTGCTAAATGCTTATCGCTTTATCATTGACTCTCGTGATACCGCAACACAAGAGCGTTTGGCTCGTTTAGACGACCCATTCTCTTTGTTCCGTTGTAAAGGGATCATGAACTGTGTATCAGTTTGTCCTAAAGGTTTAAACCCGACGAAGGCAATTGGTCACATTCGTAATATGTTGTTAGACCAAGCTGGTTAATACAGTTTTCTGACATGTGAAAAGGGAACTTTTTAAAAGTTCCCTTTTTTATTTTGTTTAAATCCTTTTTTGTGTTGGGAGGTGCAAGGCTTATTATCGAGTCCTTAAAAAATATTATTGAGTGTTGAAATTTATAAATTTTGAGCTTAATAAAAATGACTTGGATGAATAGGAAAAATGAATGATCTATTTTTAGGCGCTCTGCATAATGTTTGTGCAAGAATTGTAGAAAATCTTTAACTTTGGTCGATAAGGGTGCAACAATTATAAAAAGGGCGGTATATTAGAATATAATTAAGAATGTGTATTTCGCTGCTTTATAGATGGTATGTGTCAAAAAAATCAATTCGTACATGAGAACATGTTACGATTTCTGCCACGACCTGAAGCAAAAAATAAGCATATTCCTGATGTTATATCGCTCTAATGCTTGCCAATTGTATGGATATAGTTTGGGTTAAAGTCAATTTAGAAAAGTTAATATTTTTGTTAATTTTTCTAAAATGGTTTGCAAAAAATTGCTCGATTTCATCGAGTATAAGGATGAGTTATGTGCTTTGAATTGAAAGTGCATAGCTCATTTATTACATCAAAAGGAATACTCCTGATGTGTAGTGATAATGTCTCAAGGTTGGATGATCTTGAGTAGTAGTGTCATGTTACCAATTTGATACTATGAATCATGGGTGTGCTTAAAAGGCAACCTGTATTATTTTTTGCAATAGGAAATGGGTCCAAAAATGCAAGAAGTTGCTGACGCACTGCGTCTTGACACTGAACTTTCCGCTGATAGTGCAGCGTATATTGAAGAGCTTTACGAACAGTACCTAACTTCTCCAACCTCAGTGTCAGAGGATTGGCGTGAATATTTCGATAAATACCCTAAAGGTGATCAACCACACGGCAGTGTGCGCGAGCAATTCCTCCTTTTGGGGCGTAATTCAAACCGAGTTCAACCTGTTGTACAAAGCACTGTAAGTACAGAACATGAGCGTCGTCAAATTGGTGTATTACAACTGATTGCTGCTTATCGTAACCGTGGTCATCAAAAAGCCAAACTTGATCCATTAGGCCTTGCGAAACGCGAAGAAGTTCCAGATCTTGATTTATCTGCACACGGTTTAACCAAATCTGATTTAGATACTGTATTTAATACAGGTAACCTCGCAATTGGTAAAGCAGAAGCAACATTGTCTGAAATGGTTGAATCCATGGAAGCAATTTACTGCTCTTCAATCGGTGCGGAATACATGCATATCGTCGACACCAAAGAAAAGCGTTGGATTCAACAACGTTTGGAAGGTGCTCGCGGTAAATTCAACTATACCAATGATCAGAAAAAAGGTTTTCTTGAGCGTTTAACCGCTGCGGAAGGCTTAGAGAAATATCTTGGTAATAAATTCGTTGGTGCAAAACGTTTTGGTGTAGAAGGCGGTGAGTCTTTTATTCCAATGATGAATGAAATCATTCAACGTGCAGGCAGTGTCGGTTGTAAAGAAGTTGTGATCGGGATGCCACACCGTGGTCGTCTCAACCTTCTTGTGAACATCATGGGTAAAAATCCAGCGGATCTTTTTGGTGAATTTGAAGGCAAGAGCCTACATAAAAAAGGTTCTGGTGACGTTAAGTATCACCAAGGTTTCTCTTCAAACGTAATGACTCCGGGTGGCGAAGTTCACTTAGCATTGGCGTTTAACCCATCGCACTTAGAGATCGTTGGCCCAGTTGTTGAAGGTTCGGTTCGTGCACGTCAAGTTCGTCGTAAAGATATTGGCGGCGATGACGTTCTTCCAGTGATTGTACATGGTGATGCTGCATTTGCGGGTCAAGGTGTAAACCAAGAAACCTTCCAAATGTCACAAACACGTGGTTACACAGTGGGCGGTACCGTTCACATCGTGATCAATAACCAAGTGGGCTTCACAACTTCTGATCCGCGCGATACACGTTCTACAGAGTATTGTACTGACGTTGCGAAGATGATTCAGGCGCCGATTTTCCATGTGAATGGTGATGATCCTGAAGCTGTGATTTTCGTAACTCAGCTTGCACATGATTTCCGTCATACTTTCCGTAAAGATGTCATCTTAGACTTGTTCTGCTACCGCCGTCGTGGTCATAACGAAGCGGATGAACCATCTGCAACTCAACCATTGATGTATCAAGTGATCAACAAGAAAGCAACAACACGTACGTTGTATGCTGATCAATTGGTTCAAGAAAAAGTGCTTGATCGTGCAAGTGCTGATGCCATGGTTGAAGGTTATCGCTCTGACTTAGAGGCAGGTAATCATGTTGCAAATGCTTTAGTTCGTGAACCAAACAAAAAAATGTTTGTAGATTGGTCGCCATATTTAGGTCATGAATACACAGATATTTGGGATACAACTTTTAGCATCGATCGTCTAAAAGAACTTGGTTTGAAAATGAATACATTACCAGAAGGTTTTGTATTACAACGTCAAGTTCAGAAAGTGATCGAAGATCGCGTGAAGATGCAAACAGGTGAAATGCCACTGAACTGGGGTGCTGCTGAAACTTTAGCTTATGCATCTTTGCTTGACGATGGCTTCCTTGTGCGTATCACGGGTGAAGACGTGGGGCGTGGTACATTCTCGCACCGTCATGCCAAATTACATAACCAAGTCGATGGTTCGGTTTATATTCCACTTTGCCATATTAAAGAAAATCAGCCTCGTACTGCGGTCTATGACTCTTTGTTGTCAGAAGAAGCAGTGCTTGCATTTGAATACGGCTATTCAACGACATTGCCAAAAAGCTTAATCGTTTGGGAAGCTCAATTTGGTGACTTCGCAAACTGTGCACAAGTTGTTATTGACCAATTTATCGCTTCGGGTGAAACCAAGTGGGAGCGTGTGTGTGGTCTAACCATGTTGTTACCACACGGTTATGAAGGTCAAGGTCCAGAGCATTCATCTGCACGTTTAGAGCGTTTCTTACAGCTTTGCGCTGAAGACAATATGCAAGTGATGACACCGACAACACCAGCACAGATTTTCCATGCATTGCGTCGTCAAGCGGTTCGTCCGATTCGTAAGCCAATGATTGTAATGTCACCAAAATCATTACTCCGTCATAAACTTGCGACTTCAACTTTAGATGAATTAGCAAACGGTTCATTCCAAACCGTGATTGATGAAGTTGATCAAATCAATAAAGCTGATGTGACTCGTTTAGTTCTTTGTGGTGGTAAGGTTTATTACGATTTACTGGAAAAACGTCGTGAGCTTGGTCTAAACCATATTGCGATCGTTCGTATCGAACAATTGTATCCATACCCAGAACAACGCTTAGCTGAGGTTATGGCTCAGTATCCAAACATTCAAGAACTTGTTTGGGCACAAGAAGAGCCGAAGAACCAAGGTGCTTGGTTATTTATCGTTCCTCGTTTATATGAAGACGTTCTTAAATCAGGTAAACAAATTCGTATTAGCTATGCTGGTCGTGACGCATCTGCCGCACCTGCTTGTGGCTCGCCATACTTGCATGCAAAACAACAAGCTCAGCTTATCAATGACGCACTTGCGATTGAAGTTGAACAATCAGGAGATTCTAAATAATGGCAACCGAAATTAAAGCACCGGTATTTCCAGAGTCAGTTGCTGACGGTACGATCGCAACTTGGCATAAGAAAGTAGGTGAACCTGTATCACGTGATGAAGTGATCTGTGACATTGAAACCGATAAAGTTGTTTTAGAAGTGGTTGCTCCAGCTGATGGTAGCTTAGTTGCAATCATCAAAGGTGAAGGCGATACAGTTCTTTCTGACGAAGTGATTGCTCAATTCGAAACTGGTGCTGTTGCTGCCGCTGCTCCTGAAGCTGCTGCACCAGCAGAAGCGGCGCCTGCTGCATCTGCCCCTGCGGCAGCTGCATCGACTCAAGCAGTTGATCAAAACCAAGCGCCTGCAGTTCGTAAAGCATTATCTGAAACTGGTATCAATGCTGCTGACGTTCAAGGTACAGGCCGTGGTGGTCGCATCACTAAAGAAGATGTTGCTAGCCATCAAGCTAAACCTGCTGCATCAGTTCAACCATTAAGCGTTGCTGTAGGCGAGCGTATTGAGAAACGTGTTCCAATGACACGTTTACGTAAGCGTGTTGCTGAGCGTTTATTGGCTGCGACACAACAAACTGCAATGTTAACCACGTTCAACGAAGTGAACATGAAGCCAATCATGGAAATGCGTAAGCAATATAAAGATGCTTTCGAAAAACGTCATGGTGCACGTTTAGGCTTTATGTCTTTCTTCGTTAAAGCGGCAACTGAAGCGTTAAAACGCTACCCAGCTGTAAACGCTTCTATCGATGGCGACGATATCGTATATCACGGTTTCTATGACATCGGTGTAGCTGTTTCTTCGGACCGTGGTCTAGTTGTGCCAATCCTTCGTGATACAGATCGTATGAACTACGCTGAAGTTGAAGGTGGTATTGCTGCATATGCTGCTAAAGCACGTGAAGGCAAATTGTCGATCGAAGAAATGACGGGTGGTACGTTCACGATCACGAACGGCGGTACTTTCGGTTCATTGCTTTCAACGCCTATTCTAAACCAGCCACAAACTGCAATCTTGGGGATGCATAAAATCCAAGAACGTCCTATGGCGGTAAATGGTCAAGTTGAAATCTTGCCAATGATGTACTTAGCACTTTCTTATGACCACCGTTTAATCGATGGTAAAGAAGCTGTAGGTTTCCTTGTAACAATCAAAGAATTGTTAGAAGAGCCAGCTAAACTTATTCTTGACCTATAACTTATTATTTAAAAATCATCCCTAACTTTTCTTTAATTAAGAAAGTTCAATCCCCTTAATCAAAAGGGGATTTAGGGAGATTGATTGGAGATAAAAATGTCTCAACAGTTTGATCTTGTTGTTATTGGCGGTGGACCTGGTGGTTATGAAGCAGCAATCCGTGCTGCGCAACTAGGTTTTAAAGTTGCATGTATCGAAAAACGTATTCATAACGGTAAACCATCTTTGGGTGGTACATGTTTGAACGTAGGTTGTATCCCTTCTAAAGCGTTGCTTGACTCTTCTCATCGTTACGAAGCAACAGTTCATGAACTTGCTGAACACGGTATCACGACTGGTGAAGTTAAATTTGATTTAGATGCTTTGTTAGCACGTAAAGACAAAGTTGTAGATCAATTGACGGGTGGTGTTGCGCAATTACTGAAAGGTAATGGTATCGAGTGGTTACAAGGTACGGGTAAATTACTTGCAGGTAAAAAAGTAGAATTCACACCGTTTGAAGGTGAAGTACAGGTTTTAGAACCTAAATATGTCATTCTTGCGACGGGTTCTGTACCTGTAAATATTCCAGTAGCTCCAGTTGATGAAGACTTAATCGTTGATTCTACTGGTGCATTAAAATTCCCAGAAGTTCCTAAACGTCTTGGTGTGATTGGTGCAGGTGTTATTGGTTTAGAACTTGGTTCTGTATGGCGTCGCCTTGGTTCAGAAGTTGTTGTGTTTGAAGCATTAGATGCTTTCTTACCAATGGCAGACAAAGCATTGGCGAAGGAATATCAAAAAATCTTGAAAAAACAAGGTTTAGATATTCGCATCGGTGCTAAAGTCTCAGGTGCTGAAACCAATGGTCGCGAAGTAACGGTAAAATATAACCAAGCTGGCGAAGACAAAGAACAAGTTTTTGACAAGTTAATCGTGTGTGTAGGTCGTAAGGCATATGCAGAAGGTTTATTGGCAGAAGATTCTGGCATTAAATTGACTGAACGTGGTTTGGTTGATGTGAATGATCAGTGCCAAACATCTGTTGAAGGTGTTTACGCGATTGGTGACTTGGTACGCGGTCCAATGCTTGCTCATAAAGCAATGGAAGAGGGCGTAATGGCAGTGGAACGTATTCACGGTCATGCTGCTCAAGTGAACTATGACACGATCATTAGCGTTATTTATACACATCCAGAAGCTGCTTGGGTTGGCTTAACTGAAGAACAAGCTGCTGAAAAAGGTCACGAAGTTAAAGCAGGTCAATTCCCGTTTGCGGTGAATGGTCGTGCGTTGGCTGCTGGTGATACTGCTGGTTTTGTGAAGTTCGTTGCTGATGCAAAAACTGACCGTTTATTAGGTATGCACGTTGTGGGTCCAAATGCATCTGATATCGTACATCAAGGTATGATCGCACTTGAATTTGTATCTTCAATTGAAGACCTACAATTAATGACTTTTGGTCATCCAACTTTCTCAGAAGTTGTACATGAAGCCGCGCTTGCTGTTGATGGTCGTGCCATCCACGCGATTCAACGTAAACGTAAATAACAAAATAAGTGTGGTTCGCCACACTTTTTAATTAATGATGGTTGAAATAAAAACAATCATTTACTCAACTTGTAACAGTCTATAATTTATAATATATCTAGACTGTATGACAATAAACTACATAGTAGGTAACTGAATGAACTTACATGAATATCAAGCTAAAGCATTATTGAAAAAATATGGTATGCCAGTACAGGAAGGTATCTTGGCAACAAATGCAGATGAAGCCGTTGCTGCGTTTGAACAGCTTGGTGGTAAATTTGCTGTAATGAAAGCACAAGTTCATGCTGGCGGCCGTGGTAAGGCTGGCGGTGTCAAAGTTGCGAAATCAAAAGAAGATGTTATCGAATTCGCAAACAATATTATTGGGACGCGTCTTGTAACGTATCAAACAGATGCAAATGGCCAACCAGTAAATAGTATTATTGTTGCTGAAGATGTATATCCAGTTGAGCGTGAGCTTTATTTGGGTGCGGTTGTCGACCGTTCTAGCCGTCGTATTACTTTCATGGCTTCTACCGAAGGTGGTGTAGAAATCGAGAAAGTTGCAGAAGAAACACCTGAAAAAATTATTAAAGTTGAAGTCGATCCACTTGTTGGCTTACAACCATTCCAAGCACGTGAAGTTGCATTTAAATTAGCATTAAAAGATAAACAAATCAGTCAATTTGTTAAAATCATGACAGCTGCATATCAAGCATTTGTAGAAAATGATTTTGCTTTATTTGAAATTAACCCACTTTCAGTACGTGAAAATGGTGAAATTTTGTGTGTTGATGCAAAAGTAGGCATTGACTCAAATGCGTTATACCGTTTACCAGAAGTTGCTGCTTTACGTGATAAATCTCAAGAGAATGAGCGTGAATTAAAAGCATCTGAATTTGATCTTAACTATGTTGCTCTAGAAGGTAACATTGGTTGTATGGTCAACGGTGCTGGTCTTGCAATGGCAACGATGGACATCATCAAACTTTATGGTGGTCAGCCTGCAAACTTCCTTGACGTTGGTGGCGGTGCAACCAAAGAGCGCGTAATCGAAGCGTTCAAAATCATTCTTGCTGATACGTCTGTTCAAGGTGTTTTAATCAACATCTTCGGTGGTATCGTACGTTGTGACATGATTGCTGAAGCGATTATTGCAGCGGTTCAGGAAGTAAACGTAACTGTACCAGTTGTTGTTCGTTTAGAAGGTAACAACGCTGAGTTAGGTGCGAAATTACTTGATGAATCTGGTTTGAAATTAATTTCTGCGAACGGTTTATCTGATGCCGCAGAAAAAGTTGTAGCTGCAGTGAAAGCGTAAGGAGTATCAATCATGAGCGTATTAATTAATAAAGACACTAAAGTATTGGTACAAGGTTTTACTGGTAAAAACGGTACTTTCCACTCTGCACAAGCTTTAGACTACGGTACAAAAGTTGTTGGTGGTGTTACTCCGGGTAAGGGTGGTACAACTCACCTTGACCTACCAGTATTCAACACGATGAAAGAAGCGGTACGTGAAACAAATGCGGATGCATCTGTCATCTATGTACCAGCACCATTCGTTTTAGACTCAATCGTTGAAGCTGTTGACTCAGGTGTTGGTTTAATCGTTGTGATCACTGAAGGTGTTCCAACCATCGACATGCTAAAAGCAAAACGCTACTTAGAAACTAACGGTAACGGTACTCGTTTAGTTGGTCCTAACTGCCCAGGCGTGATCACTCCGGGTGAATGTAAGATTGGTATTATGCCGGGTCACATTCACCAACCAGGTCGTATTGGTATCATCTCACGTTCAGGTACATTGACTTATGAAGCTGTTGCTCAAACAACTAAGCTTGGTTTAGGTCAGTCGACTTGTATCGGTATTGGTGGTGACCCAATTCCGGGTATGAATCAGATTGAAGCGCTTCAATTGTTCCAAGACGATCCGGATACTGATGCAATCATCATGATCGGTGAGATCGGTGGTACAGCGGAAGAAGAAGCTGCTGAATTCATCAAATCTAACGTGACTAAGCCTGTAGTCGGTTACATCGCTGGTGTAACTGCGCCTAAAGGTAAGCGTATGGGTCATGCTGGTGCGATCATTTCTGGTGGTCAAGGTACTGCTGAAGAGAAATTCGCTGCATTTGAACGTGCGGGAATGGCTTACACGCGTAGCCCAGCTGAGCTAGGTTCTACTATGTTGCAAGTGCTAAAAGAGAAAGGTTTGGCGTAATACGTTAGATTTTAATCTTTAAAAAAACCCCAATAGAAATATTGGGGTTTTTTATTGATCAAGTTTTTGATTTTCATAAAAAAGAGCCTTATTACTAAGACTCTTAATAGATCGAAAATACTTATTCAGTTTTAGGTTTCAACCCTTGAGTTAAACCATTGATATCACCGCCTTGTAAACCTAACTCACTCATTAAGCTATCAATTAACGGTGCTTGTGAACGGTAGCGTAGGGCGCTATTCACAACCTGATCAGACAAAGAAGTTTGACTACTTTCTATTGTTTCACCTGATGCAGAACCACCTGCAAAGCTACTTAAACCATTCACCTGTAAAATTTTGATGTCATCAATATTTTCCATTGGTTTCACACTTTCACGAATGATTTCAGGTAAGTGTTTAAGTAATGCCAGACGAACTTGCATTTCCACTTGTTCAGCAGAAAGGGTATTGGCGGCTTCATTGACTGCACGAGCACCTTCCGCATCAACTTGATATTGTTTCTCTAAGGCTTGAGCAAGCAAGATTTTAGCATCGGCTTCACCTTTCGCTCTTAAGCGAATTTTTTCAGCTTCGGCTTCAGCAGCAATACGTACAGCTTCTGCTTCATCAGCAGCGGCTTTTTTACCTGCATCTGCTGCGACAGTGATAGCAATTGCTTCTTTTTCAGCAGTCTGTTTGGCTGCAACTAGTTCAACCGCTTTTTGACGTTCAGCACGTTGTGTTTCACGTACCGTTACAACTTCTTCTTCGGCTTTTACGGCTTCGGCACGGGCTTTATCTGCTTGGGCTTTGGCTTCTGATTCTGCACGAGATTTTTCAGCAATCGCAATTGCACGGTCTTGTTCAGCCAATTCAATGGTTTTCTTTTGTTCAACCTGCGCTTTTTGAATCAATTGTGCTTTTTGAATATTTTCATTTTCTACATCACGAGCCGAAGCAATACGTTTGATTTCAACTTCACGTTCAGCAGCAATACGGGCTTCTTCAGCTTCACGCTTTTTAGCCGCTTCTTGAGCAGCAATTTCAGCACTTTGTTCGGCCTTGCGAATTGAAATTTCACGTTCCTGCTGTAGCTTGGCATATTCCTCTTCACGAGAAATTTGTAGTCTTGCCTGTTCAGCTTGCAGATTTTTCGCACGAATCGCCAGATCAGCATCTTGCTCAATGTCGTTACGCTTTTTACGACGATCTTCGATGGTTTCAGTTAGTTTGGTTAAACCTTCTGCATCAAAGGCGTTTTGTGGATTAAAGAATTTAAAACTGGTCTGGTCTAAACCAGTCAATGACACTGTTTCAAGTTCTAAACCATTTTTAGATAAATCTTCAGAAACGACTTGCTGAACCTTTTGTACAAAGTCCACACGTTTTTCATGCAGTTCTTCCATTGCCATCTCAGCAGCAACAGCACGTAAAGAGTCAACAAATTTGCCTTCAACCAAGTCTTTCAATTCTTGAGGTGACATGGTTTTTCGACCTAATGTTTGGGCTGCCGTTGCAATTGATTCACCAGTAGGTTTGACTCGAACATAGAATTCAGCCATGACATCGACACGCATACGATCACGAGTGATCAGTGCTTGATCTGCTGCCCGTTTAACTTCGAGGCGCAAAGTATTCATATTCACAGGAATAATTTCATGTAAAACAGGGAGGACAATTGCTCCTCCGTTTAGAATAACTTTTTCACCTCCAAAACCTGTTCGCACAAAAGACACTTCTTTACTGGAACGGGTATATAGGCGAGCAATCACAACACCGATAAAAATGAGTGCTGCAAAAATAATACCGGTGATGATTAAAATTTCAGTCAATGCTGAACTCAACATTTAAAATCCCTCATTAAATTAATATATAAATTAAGCAGTAATTGCTTGGAATCCAATTTTTGTTCTTTGGGTTAAAATCACATCTTGCCCTTGGTAAAAAATAATATCTAACTCAGGTTCAACCAAGACATAATGGGTTTGACCGAATTGATCTTTTACTTTAGCTTGAGCAGGGGAGTTTTGTGTGGCTTGTCCTAAAATAATTTGTGCTGTACGACCAATCAGTTCATCACTATGAATGGCTGTGGTTTCATCTTTTGGAATAATTTTACTGATCAATGCTGCACTTGTTCTCACTAGTGGCATACATAAAAATAAACACATAGGAGCAATGATCCAAGCAGATAAATAATGCTCGGTTAAGTGGAAAAAAATATCCTGAATAATGAGACCTGTGAGTGAATAGACCGTTAAAAAGATAATTAACCAAATGAGAAGAGGAACTTTTCCTAGATAAAGCCACTCTAAAAGCTGAGTAAAAATACCGTTAGTATGTTCAATAGAAATATCGGCATGATCAACATCAACTAGACTGTCTGGTAAAAATTGATCAATGAAACTACTACTACCGCTAAATAATAATAAAATTAATTCTAGAGCACCTATAAATAGGCATAGCATTAATGAAATACTAAAAACAATGTTTGATGGATGTGTTAATAAATCCCATATCATTTGTATTACTCTTATATCTTTTTGAGATAATTAATAAAATTTTTATAAAAATAAAACAGTTATAAGAGTAAAGCGAATGGGGGTGAATTTCAACTTAAATCGTTCTGATTGCTATGCTCTGGCAGATGAATAAAAGATGATTTTATAATCTGTTTGATCATTTTGGATGATCAAATATTGTCGACATTGTCAATATAAAAAAATCCCCAAACGGGGATTTTTAAAAGATAAAATCTTTTTATTCAACAAGGAAACTAATTTTTAAATTCACGCGATATTCAGTAATTTTATTGTCTTTGATCACTACTTTCTGCTCGTTGATCCAAGCACCTTGAACATTTTTGACCGTTTCAGTGACTTTAGCAATTCCAGTTTGAATTGCATCTTCAAAGCTTGTGTTGCTGCTAGAATTGACTTCGACGACTTTAGCAATGGACATAATAATCTCTCTCAGTGTGTGGTAGTTATTGAAAAATTATCATAGATCAAAAAATAAGCTAGACCGCTACAATTAACTTTTTATTGCTAAAAACTTACATGTTTTCACAATCGAGAAATAGGCATAAAAAAAACGCAATGATTGGGGTTGTCATTGCGTTGAACAACGAATCTGTTAAAAAAACAGTTTCGATGAAAAGGAGAAATGTCATAAGATTAGTTTTTTCTAATCTACATAGCCATCATATAAAAAAACTTAACCAAATTCATAGGTATTCATGTTAACTACTGTTAATAGATGTTAATAAGTGACGAAAATTGTTAGTTATAAATTTTATTGGGTAGTTCTTAAATTAGACTTAAATCCATGAGTTAATTAAAAAAGCCCAGAAATATGGGCTTTTTTGCGATAAAAGTAACGTAAATTAGAATTTAAATAAACCTAATCCACTTTTCACTTCATCTAATGTTTGCTGAGTAATGTCACGGCATTTATCTGTACCATGTTTTAAAATGTCCATAATATAATCAGGATCTTTTTCAAGTTCAGCTCTGCGTTCACGAATCGGCAGGATCAATTCTTTGAGTACACCTTCTAGGCGTTTTTTCACCGTACCATCACCTAAACCACCACGACGATAATGCGCTTTTAGTTCTTCGATTTCTTCTTTATTTGGATCAAACGCATCAAGGTAAGTAAATACAATATTACCTTCGACTTGACCTGGATCCTCAATTCTTAAGTGATTTGGATCGGTATACATTGCGTTGACTGCTTTTTTAATGTCTTTATCAGAAGCATTCAGCACAATAGTATTGCCTAAAGATTTAGACATTTTTGCTTTACCATCAAAACCAGGTAAGCGTCCCATATTCGATAATAATGCTTTACACTCAGGTAATAAGTCATGACCAATTTGGCGGTTAACGCGACGTACAACCTCATTGGTTTGTTCAATCATTGGGATTTGATCTTCGCCAACAGGTACTACAGTCGCTTTAAATGCGGTAATGTCTGCTGCTTGAGCCACTGGATAACATAAAAAGCCAGCAGGAATATCTCGTTCAAAACCACGCATTTGAATTTCTGACTTAATGGTTGGATTGCGTTCTAAACGAGCAACCGTCACAAAATTCAGATAGAGCATGGTCAGTTCATTGAGAGCAGGCAAGCATGATTGGACACAGATCGTTGTTTTGGTTGGATCAATACCAACTGCCAAATAATCTAATGCAACTTGAAGAATATTATTACGGACTTTATCTGGATTATCAGCATTATCAGTGAGTGCTTGAGCATCTGCTAATAAAAGGTGTTGATGATGACTGTCTTGTAAACCAACACGAGAGCGTAACGAGCCAACAAAGTGTCCAAGATGAAGTTGTCCAGTAGGGCGGTCGCCTGTCAAGATGATTGGACGTTGATCAGCATTACTCATGATATATTCCAAGATTCAGTAGTTTCATAAATATAAAGATTGATATTATTGTACGGGAAATAAAATTTTTTCGTCAGCGATTGCTTAAACTTTTTCTTAAAATAATGTTGTGAATTTATTGAGGAATTCTACAATAGCGAAATAAATACAAACTGGGAAATAAAAATGGCGAGTGGATTATTGTTATTACTCGATGATATTGCAACGATTTTAGATGATGTTGCGGTAATGAGTAAGATGGCTGCAAAAAAAACAGCAGGGGTGTTGGGTGATGATTTAGCCCTAAACGCGCAGCAAGTCAGTGGTGTACGTGCAGATCGAGAGTTGCCTGTGGTATGGGGAGTTGCTAAGGGGTCTTTCGTTAATAAACTTATCTTGGTTCCATTAGCATTACTGATTAGTGTAGTTGCACCTTGGTTAATCAATCCTTTATTAATGATTGGCGGCTTATTTCTATGTTATGAAGGAGTAGAAAAAGTTGTACACATGCTCCAGCATAAAAAAGCAAAAACAGCTGAGGAAGCCAATGAAAGCTTGGAACAGATCGAAATAGATTTAGACAAGTTTGAAAAAGAAAAAGTAAAAGGTGCGATTCGTACGGATTTTATTTTATCTGCTGAAATTGTGGTGATTTCGTTAGGTACAGTTGCAACAGCAGCATTTATGACTAAAGTGACTGTATTAAGTGTGATTGCAATCGTAATGACCGTAGGTGTTTATGGTTTTGTTGCAATGATTGTGAAAATTGATGATTTAGGCTTATATTTAACACAGCAAGCATCTGCGTTTAAAAATAAAATAGGTCGTGGTCTACTCGCATTTGCTCCTATTCTAATGAAAACATTATCTATTGTTGGAACGGTTGCAATGTTTTTGGTAGGTGGTGGAATTATTTCGCATACAGTTCCTTTATTACATCATTTTACTGAAGAAACCGTAGACCACTTAGAATTGATTCCAAGTTTTGGTTCAATTATTGGTGCCTTAACACCAACTTTGATTAATCTAGGAATCGGCTTTATTGCGGGTGCGATTGTATTAATGGTTGTTATACTTATTCAAAAATTTTGGTCAAAAGCATCTGCATAAATAAAATGCTCAATCACCATCATTATCATATGTGAGGTTAATATGCGTTGGAAAGGTCGTCGTGTCAGTACCAATGTTGAAGATCGTCGTGGTGGTGGTGGAGCAAAAGCAGGTGGTATCAGTATTATAGGTTTGATCGTTGCATTTGTTGCGTGGAAGTTTTTTGGAGTAGACCCACAACAAGCCTATCAAGCAACTCAAGCGGTTACCAGTGCTCAGTCTTCACAACAGGGTGTTGCGCCACAAAATTTAACTGCTGAACAGAAAGAGGCAAGTGATTTTGTTGGAACTATTCTTGCGGATACAGAAGATACTTGGACGCCGATTTTTCAAAAACTTGGCATGACTTACACGCCACCACGCTTAGTTTTGTTTAGCGGTGTCGATAAATCAGCTTGTGGTAGGGCACAAGCAGCGATGGGGCCGTTTTATTGTCCTGCTGATCAAAAAGTTTATATCGATACTGCTTTCTTTAAAGATATGCGCCAGCAAATGGGTATTTCTGGTGAGCAGAATCAGACAGAACTTTCTCGCCAAGATCAAGCAGGGGATTTTGCACAGGCTTATGTTATTGCGCATGAAGTCGGGCATCATATTCAAAATCTATTGGGCATCTCTGGTCAAGTACAGCAAGCACGTGCACAAGCTAGCCAAACACAAGGAAATCAGCTTTCTGTCCGTTTAGAATTACAGGCGGATTGTTTTGCTGGTATCTGGGCGCATCAGAATCAACAACGCACTCAATTTTTAGAACAGGGTGATATTGAAGAAGCAATGGATGCTGCCGAGAAAATTGGCGATGACTATTTACAACGTAGAGCTACAGGTCAGGTTGTTCCCGATAGTTTCACACATGGCAGTAGTGAACAACGAATGCACTGGTTTCAGCAAGGTCTGAAATCTGGAGATATCAATCAATGTGATACTTTTAAGTAAAAACGATGAATATTTGTTCTTAAATTATTAGGCGATAAACTCTGCTCAAGGAATTTTGATAGCCAAGTGAATGAGATTCATGCACGCATAGCAGTCCTCAACAGATTTGCGAAATTAGGTCGACCCACTTACCCAAGTTAGGCCTTAAATTTAGCTCAATTAGGGGGCTTTACATTTCAAATCTGTGTGCAAAAAAGCCCTTAAGTACTAAAGATACCAATGGTGTACTGAATGATCTTAAGAAAGAAAACATTCAAGCAAATACACAGTAACTGACGATTGTTTCTACGACTGAGTTACCAAAAGAAGTTTTACAAAAAGCAAAACCTATTGAATTAAAAACTCAATAATCAAAAAATAACCCTTATCAAACTTAAGGTTTCATAAGGGTTGCGATGTCTTCTAAAACTAAAAATCAGAATATTTAACGTACGACCAAAACAGGGATATGGCTTTCACCTAATACTTTTTGAGCTACGCTGCCTAAGATAAATTTTTTGAAACCAGTCCGACCGTGTGATCCCATAATAATCAGATCAGCACCTAAGTTCTGTGCAGCACTGATAATTTCCCCATTTACAGAGAAGCCTTCCAACACTTGAGTTGCAACTGTCAATCCTAAAGCTTCAAATTTCTTTTCCGCTTTGGTTAAATTTTCTTGAACGTAGCTACGAACACGCTCTATCAATTCATTACTTTGACCGAGTCTAAGGTATGCATCTGCCAAATATGGGTCTAAGGTCATCACCTCAACCACAGTGATTTCACTATTTAGGGCTTTTGCAAGTTGAGCCGCTTGTTGAATGACATTATCGGAGATTTCAGAGTCATCAATTGCAACGAGGATTTTTTGATAAGTCATGTTGATTACTCCTTATTATTACACTTTGAGTTGTTTCTAAATTTTTGTTTAAAATAAGATCTATGTTTTCATATTAAACTTATTAGTAGCATAATAAAACCTAGTAATTTTATAAGAATAATTAAATGTTAAAGCAGTTTTTAATTATTCAATCCATTGAAAAATAATCTTTTTTTTAAATATTAAGGTGAATATTAGATTTGGAAAGATTATAGACTTTGGTCTAAATATGAACATAACTCTACGAGTTGATCCGTCTGCAATTGTTCACGCATTTTTAAAATTTGCTTTTCATCTAAGTCATACAATTTGAGGGAAAGCAGTTTTTCGATGTCTTGTTCAGGAAAACGATATTTTATCACTTTGGCTGGAACACCAGCAACAATTGCATAAGGCGGTACATCTTGGGTGACCACAGCACCTGTTGCCACGATAGCACCTTCACCCAATTTTACTCCCTGCATAATCATGGCGCGGCTACCAATCCAGCAACCATCGGCAATCACGGTATCACCAGCAGGCAAGAAACTACGGGTGTCAAAAGGGAAGGTCGAAATCCAATCAGGACGGTGTAATTGATTGCCGCCCATCATAATCACGCATTCAGCACCAAAACAGACAAAATTGCCAATATGAAGTTGGTCTATTGGTTTTTCTGGTGTTGCAGGTTTGTCATGTAGATAACGTACCACACAACGTTCAAAGCCCTGATCCCAATAAGCAGAATAATAAGAGTAATTGCCTTTGATATGGATATTTGGATTTTTTACTGTTTTGGAAATAAATTCGAATTCACACCAATGTTTAACAGGAGAGTTGATCAAAGATGAGTCCATTGAATTTCTACCGAGTATCTTAAGAAGAAAAACCCCTCAAATAGAGGGGCTAATTCAGTTTGGAATATTAAAGATATTCCACACTGACGATTTCGTATTCAACTTCACCTTGTGGTGTTTGAATTTTTACTTCGTCGCCTTCGCTTTTACCTAAAAGACCACGGGCAATCGGTGAGTTCACTGAGATTTTATTGATTTTAAAATCTGCTTCATCATCACCTACGATTTTATAAGTTTTACGTTCTTCAGTGTCTAGGTTTTCGATGGTTACTGTAACACCAAACACAACACGACCGTTTTGTTCAAGTGTTTTGACATCAATCTCTTGAGCTGCACCCAGTTTGCCTTCGATATCCTGAATACGACCTTCACAAAAACCTTGCTGTTCACGTGCAGCGTGATATTCAGCATTTTCCTTTAAATCACCGTGCTCACGAGCTTCCGCGATCGCTTGGATAATACGTGGGCGATCCACTGTTTTTAGCTGTTGTAATTCTTTCTCTAAGGCAACCTTGCCTTCAGGAGTCATAGGATAACGTTGCATTTCAGTCCCTCTAAATTGGTTGGGAAAATACAGGATTAAAAAAAGAAAAAGCCCGCCACCGATAAGGTGGCGGGACTTATCAGTAAAGAATTAACCTACAGTTTGTAAATCTTGCAAGCGGTATACATCCATTGGCAATTTCACAGAAAATGCTTGGCAAACAGCCTCAGCACCATTAATTGTCGTAGTGTAATACACTTTACCTTGTAGGGCAGCACGACGAATCATGGCAGAGTCGTATTGAGCTTGTTTGCCTTCAGTTGTGTTGACAATAAGATGAATCTCACCATTTTTCAAGCGGTCTACAATATGTGGACGACCTTCAGTGACTTTATTGACAGCTTCACACTCAATGCCTGCTTCTTTCAGAACACGATGTGTGCCATTCGTCGCAACAAGTTTGAAGCCATATTCGATTAATTGTTTAGCAATATTGGCAATGTATTTCTTATCTGATTCACGAACTGATAAGAACGCATGCTTCACTTCGCCTTCTGTTGGCAAGCCTGGTAAACGTTCGTTTGAACCAAGTACTGCTTTGTAGAATGCTTCACCGAAAGTTTGACCGACACCCATTACTTCGCCTGTAGATTTCATCTCAGGCCCAAGCATTGGATCAACACCTTGGAATTTAGCAAACGGGAATACCGCTTCTTTTACAGCAAAGTGAGTCGGGATGATCTCTTTAGTGAATCCTTGAGATTCTAAAGATTGACCAGCCATACAACGTGCAGCAACTTTTGCTAAAGACTCACCAATACATTTAGAAACGAAAGGAACAGTACGTGATGCACGTGGATTCACTTCGAGTACATAAATGTCGTTGCCTTTTACTGCAAACTGAACGTTCATCAAACCTACAACGCCAAGCTCTTTTGCCATCGCAACAGTTTGACGACGCATTTCATCCTGAACTTCTTGTGAAAGAGAGTAAGGCGGAATCGAACATGCTGAGTCACCTGAGTGGATACCAGCTTGTTCAATGTGTTGCATGATACCGCCGATCACAACGTCTTTACCGTCAGATACGCAGTCCACATCAACTTCAGTTGCATCATCAAGGAAACGGTCAAGAAGAACAGGCGCTTCATTAGACGCTTGAACTGCTTCACGAAGGTAACGTTTAAGTTCTTCTTCGTTATATACGATTTCCATTGCGCGACCACCTAACACATAAGATGGGCGAACAACTAGCGGATAACCAACTTTTGCAGCTTCAGAGATACCTTCTTCAGCAGATTTAACGATACTGTTGTTTGGTTGACGAAGCTGTAGACGTTGAATCATTTGCTGGAAACGTTCACGGTCTTCTGCACGGTCAATCGCATCAGGAGATGTACCAATGATTGGTGTACCTGCTTCTTCTAAAGCACGCGCCAATTTCAATGGTGTTTGACCACCGTACTGTACGATCACGCCTTTAGGCTTCTCTGTACGTACGATTTCAAGTACATCTTCAAGTGTTACAGGTTCGAAGTACAAACGATCTGAAGTGTCATAGTCAGTTGAAACTGTTTCAGGGTTACAGTTCACCATGATGGTTTCATAACCGTCATCACGCATCGCTAGCGCAGCGTGTACACAGCAGTAATCAAACTCGATCCCTTGACCAATACGGTTTGGACCACCACCAATGACCATGATTTTGTCACGGTTCGATGGATTTGCTTCACATTCTTCGTCGTAAGTTGAGTACATGTAAGCTGTGCCAGATTCGAATTCGGCAGCACAAGTATCAACACGTTTATAAACTGGATAGACACCCAAGTTCCAACGTTGTTTACGGAATTGTTTTTGTGAAATACCCATCAAGTCAGCAATACGCAGGTCAGATAAACCTTTACGCTTGAACGAACGGATATTGTCAGCATTTAAATCGCCAAAGCCTAGAGTTTTTACTTGAGCTTCAGTTTTAACGATGTCTTCGATTTGGATCAAGAACCAACGGTCAATCTTCGTTGCTTCGAATACGTCATCTAATGAGAAACCGTGACGGAATGCGTCAGCTACATACCAAATACGCTCAGGGCCTGGAACTTTAAGTTCTTTTAAGATGATGTCTTTGGCATTAGCCGTACCAACTTCGATTTTTTCATCAAAGCCGCTGACACCTACTTCAAGACCACGAAGCGCTTTTTGAACAGATTCTTGGAAGTTACGACCAATTGCCATCACTTCGCCCACAGATTTCATCTGAGTCGTCAATACAGGCTCAGCTTGCGGGAATTTTTCGAAGTTGAAGCGAGGAATCTTGGTTACAACATAGTCAATCGCTGGTTCAAAGCTTGCAGGCGTGATACCACCAGTGATGTCATTTTTCAATTCATCAAGGGTATAGCCAACCGCAAGTTTTGCTGCGATTTTCGCAATTGGGAAACCTGTTGCTTTAGAGGCAAGCGCAGATGAACGAGAAACACGAGGGTTCATCTCGATCACAACCATACGACCATCTTTCGGGTTAATACCGAACTGAACGTTTGAACCACCTGTTTCAACACCGATTTCACGAAGAACAGCAACCGATGCATTACGCATGATTTGATATTCTTTATCTGTCAATGTTTGCGCAGGGGCAACAGTGATTGAGTCACCTGTGTGTACGCCCATTGGGTCAAAGTTTTCAATCGCACATACGATAATACAGTTGTCGTTTTTGTCACGAACAACTTCCATTTCGTACTCTTTCCAGCCAATCAGTGATTCATCAATCAATAATTGTTTGGTTGGAGAAAGATCGAAACCACGTTCACAGATTTCAATAAATTCTTCTTTATTGTACGCAATACCGCCACCAGAACCACCCATCGTGAATGACGGACGAATGATCACTGGGAAGCCGAAACGTGACTGAATTTCCAGTGCATGTTCCATACTTTCAGCAACATCGGCACGAGGGCACTCTAAGCCGATTTTACGCATGGCGATGTCAAAAAGTTTACGATCTTCTGCTTTTTCAATCGCTTCTTTTGATGCGCCAATTAATTCAACATTGTATTTTTCTAAAACACCGTTGGCATCTAATGCAAGTGCACAGTTCAATGCAGTTTGACCGCCCATCGTTGGGAGGACTGCATCTGGGCGTTCTTTTTCAATGATTTGAGCAACAGTCTGCCAAGTGATTGGCTCGATATAAGTTGCATCTGCCATTGAAGGGTCAGTCATAATGGTTGCTGGGTTAGAGTTCACCAAAATAACACGATAGCCTTCTTCACGAAGTGCTTTACATGCTTGCGCACCTGAGTAGTCAAACTCACATGCTTGACCGATCACAATTGGACCTGCACCAATAATTAAGATGCTTTTAATATCCGTACGTTTAGGCATTATTCGCTCCTTAATTACTTCTTAGATGCTTCAATAAGTTCGATGAAATGATCGAACAATGGAGCACAGTCATGTGGACCAGGGCTTGCTTCAGGGTGACCTTGGAAGCTGAATGCTGGTTTGTCAGTGCGATGAATACCTTGGTTTGTACCATCAAACAGAGAGCGATGTGTCACTTTTAAGTTTGCAGGTAAAGTACTCTCATCGACAGCAAAGCCGTGGTTTTGAGAAGTAATCATCACTGTACCATTCTCAAGATTTTGTACAGGATGGTTTGCACCGTGATGACCATGATTCATTTTCATGGTCTTCGCGCCAGAAGCAAGTGCTAAAATTTGGTGACCTAAACAAATACCAAATACAGGTAAAGTCGTAGTTTCAACAATCGTTTTTACTGCTTCAATCGCATAGTCACATGCTGCTGGATCACCAGGACCATTTGACAAGAACACGCCATCTGGATTTAAAGCGAGAACTTTCTCAGCAGGGGTCTGTGCAGGCACAACAGTGAGTTTACAACCACGGTCTGCAAGCATACGTAAGATGTTGGTTTTGACACCATAATCGTATGCAACAACATGAAATTTAAATTCTGGTTGGCTAAAACCTTGACCTAAAGTCCAAGAACCTTCAGTCCATTCAAAGCCTTCAGGATCACAGCATTCTTTTGCAAGGTCTAAACCATTTAAACCACCGAATGCACGTGCTTTTGCAATTGCTTCTTCTTCAGTGATATTTTCACCAGCAAGGATGCAACCATTTTGCGCACCTTTGTCACGTAAAATACGTGTCAATTTACGCGTATCAATATCAGCGATTGCAACAACATTATGTTGTTCCAAGTATTCACTGAGTGATTGTTCTGCACGGAAATTACTATGTAATAAAGGAAGATCACGAATAATTAAACCGTTCGCCCATACTTTATGGATGCGACCAGATTCAACGTCTTCGCTATTACAGCCTGTATTTCCAATATGGGGATAAGTCAGCGTCACAATTTGTTGCGCATAACTTGGGTCAGTCAAAATTTCTTGGTAGCCAGTCATGGCTGTATTAAAAACGACTTCACCAGTCGTACTTCCCGATGCACCGATAGACGTTCCTTTAAAGATCGTTCCATCTGCGAGGGCTAAAATGGCGGGGGTGCTCAAACCAAAGCTCCTGAACTAAAACCACAAAAATAGGGCTGTAAAAAAGCGAGAAGACATAAAAAAAGGTAGGCTGTCTTTAAAAACATGCCCCTCCTTCCAGTCTGCTCGCTTGTAACTTAACAGCGCATTATACGCATGAGTAGTTCAAAAGTCTATCTGTTTTATTGGCTAAAGCGAGTAATTGTAGTTTTTCTTTTATAAGTTTGGCTGTTGTTATGTCTATTGCCAAATCAATCATTCTTCTATCTATATCATGAGATATTATGAAAATTGTCTAACAATTTTTTCATACTCTAAAAGTAAAGCGTTTTATCTTATATTTAGCCAAAAAATCAACTAACAATATAGAGGGGAAACACAATGGCTGATAATCAAACGACACCAGCAACTGAAGAAGTTAAAGAAGTTGTGGTTGAAAAAACAGCGAAGGCGAAAGAAGTTGTTGCAGAGAAAACCACTGAAGTTAAAGAAGCTGTTGCTGAAAAGACGGCAGAAGTGAAAGAGGTGGTTGCTGAGAAAACTGCAAAAGCGAAAGAAGTTGTAGCTGAAAAAACAGCGAAGGCGAAAGAAGTGATTGCTGAGACTCAGGAACAAGCGAAAGAAGTCATTGCTGAGACTCAAGAGCAAGTGAAAGAAGTATTAGCTGAAACTCAAGAAAAAATTGAGGCGGAAGCGAAAGAACTTAACCAAAATATCCAAAATCAGCTTGCACAAATTAAGCAAGATATTTTGCAGCGTATTGATGTTATTAAAACTCAACTGAATTCATCACAAGGCAATTTAGTTGAATTAACGAATGCATTAAAAACTGAGTTAAATGCTTTAATTGAAGATTTAACGAAGGTCAGCAAAGAGTTGAAAGATGATATTGGTCAAATTTCAGTGAAGCATAAAGATACTTTGGTTGGTAGTTTTAAGCGTACTAAAGAGCAAGCGGTAGAAGCTTGGAATAAAGTTCGCGCTAGCTAACAAGTATTTAAATAAAAAAAGCGAGATCATTCTCGCTTTTTTTTATTTTTTAGAATTGATGTAACCAATCGCGTTTATTATGAAAGTCGGCTTGTGGGCTACTATGTTGCATTGCAAAATAGTGATTACCTTGAGTGGTATTAAAAACCGCAGTTAAACCTAAATACAAGTCAGACCATTTCAATTTATTCTGTTGCATAAATTTAGATAAATCTAGACTGACATTTAAACCATAATGTGTGCGTTGCAAATGGTTCAACTCAATGTCATATGCAGCAACGGGCGGCATATCCTCTGGGAAGCGATATTCTTCAAATTGATAGGCTTGCCAAGCTTGAGAGGGAGAAAGATTGATTTCACGATAAAAATCTTCATCTTTCACACCAATAAAAATCTCAAAACAAGTCTGCTCCCATAAAAAGTCTTGGCGAGGATGAGCCTTGACTTGATCTGGGTAAATCAGAAACTGATTGGGATCACGAACCCAAAAACCAACATTTAATGTCGCTGGTGTTTGTTGCTCAATTGCTCCAACGACAGTAATAGCATTAAAGCGATCGAAAGCAGAAAGTTCATAACTTGCCATTTTGATTACTTATTACTTAAGTGAGCAAAACGAACTAAATTAGAAAGATGCTGGTTTTGTTTTGCTGCTTTTTTATAAAGCAAAACAATTTTACCAATTTTCTGTACAGATTCAGCACCTGTTGCTTCAACAAGCGCATCAATTACTGCGGCACGTGCATCACGATCTTCACCTGCAATTTTCACTTTAATGAGTTCGTGATCATTGAGTGCGCGATGAGTTTCTTCAATGACGTTTTCTGTAAGACCTTGGCCACCAATCATTACAACTGGATTAAGTGCATGACCAATTTGACGTAAACGCTTACGTTCATGGATAGATAAAGCCGCCATTAAAAATACCTGATTGGGAAAACGACCTAGTATAACTTGCATCCCGTTTCTAAGATAGATTTAGCAGACAGGCACTCGAAACAAATATGTGAAAATTAGGCAAATAGCCAATCATGACAATCGGAAAAAATCTGTAAAAGTTCGTGTGAATGAACTACAACCGTACTGTAATGAGAGTAATTTTAACGTACAATGACCAATCAGAAGTTTTTTGAAATTTAGTGAGTTATGGCGACACGCATTACCAATCAAAAATTGTCTAAAAGCAGTCGTGCATGGATGAGAGAGCACTTAGATGACCCTTTTGTAAAGAAAGCACAGAAGGAAGGTTATCGCGCTCGTGCAGCATATAAATTACTTGAAATCCAAGAAAAATATAAAATGATCAAGCCGGGTATGACCGTTGTCGATCTTGGTGCAGCACCAGGCAGTTGGTCACAAATTGCAGGTAAGTTAGTCGGCGCAAATGGTTTAGTGATTGCTTCAGATATTCTCGCAATGGACGCTCTTCCAGATGTGACTTTCTTACAAGGTGACTTCCGAGAAGAAGAAGTTTTCGAAAAATTGTTAAATATTTTAAATGGACGTCAAGTAGACGTTGTAATTTCAGATATGGCCCCCAATACATCAGGTAATAGGGCTGTGGATCAACCACGCCAGATTTACTTATGTGAGTTGGCATTGGATTTTGCTCAAAAAGTTTTAGGCCCAAATGGACAGTTTATTGTTAAGGTGTTCCAAGGCTCAGGATTTGATGAGTTCAGAAAACAAGTTGTTGATAGTTTTGATGTATTAAAAACAGCCAAACCTGCGGCATCTCGTGCTCGATCAAAAGAAGTTTTTTTGATTGGTCAAGGTCGTAAAAAGGCATTGCAATAAAAGTGTACTTGCCAAGTTGTTAAAAATTGTGCATTTTGTACCTTTTAAGTTTTTTGCAACGCAAATTTATTGCTGTTTTTGTGAAGGTCAGCCAAGATTAGGTATGATCAAATTAGATTGATATGGGAATAAAGCCTTGAGCGATTACTTCAAGAATGCCGTATTGTGGCTCATCATACTCGGTGTTCTGATTTTGATTTTTAGCAACGTCAGTGACCGCAATAAGCCTGCAGCGATGAAATATTCTGATTTCGTTGCAGCGGTGAATGCTGGGCAAATTAAACAAGTCACAATTGACGGTTTAAACATTAGTGGTGAAAAAACCAATGGTTCTTCTTTTGAAACGGTTCGTCCACAAGTAGAAGACACTGAATTGCTTCCAAGCTTGAATAAACAGAATGTAGTCGTTGAAGGTACTGCACCACAACGTCAAGGCATTTTGATGCAACTTCTCATTGCTAGCTTCCCTGTATTACTGATCATCTTATTATTCATGTTCTTTATGCGTAATATGGGTGGGGGCGCTGGTGGCAAAAACAGCCCAATGAGTTTTGGCAAGTCAAAAGCGAAAATGTTATCTGAAGATCAGATTAAGATTACGTTTACCGATGTTGCAGGTTGTGATGAAGCAAAACAAGAAGTGGTTGAAATTGTTGACTTCTTGAAAGATCCTTCTAAGTTCAAACGTCTTGGTGCAACCATTCCTCGTGGTGTATTGATGGTTGGTCCTCCAGGTACGGGTAAAACATTACTTGCGAAAGCCATTGCAGGTGAAGCTAAAGTTCCATTCTTTAGTATCTCTGGTTCTGACTTCGTTGAAATGTTTGTTGGTGTCGGCGCTTCACGTGTTCGTGACATGTTTGAACAAGCTAAACGTCATGCTCCATGTATCATCTTTATTGATGAGATTGATGCGGTGGGTCGTCATCGTGGTTCGGGTACAGGTGGTGGTCATGATGAGCGTGAACAAACCCTGAACCAAATGCTTGTTGAGATGGATGGTTTTGAAGGTAATGAAGGCGTAATTGTCATTGCTGCAACTAACCGTGTAGACGTACTTGATAAAGCATTGCTTCGTCCAGGTCGTTTTGATCGCCAAGTGATGGTGGGTTTACCAGACATCCGTGGTCGTGAGCAAATCTTGAATGTTCATTTGAAGAAACTTCCTTCGGTTACAGGCGTGGATGTTAAAGTCCTTGCTCGTGGTACGCCAGGATTCTCAGGTGCGCAACTTGCGAACTTAGTCAACGAAGCTGCGTTGTTTGCTGCTCGCCGTAATAAAAACACGGTCGATATGCATGACTTTGAAGATGCAAAAGACAAGATCTACATGGGTCCAGAACGTAAATCGATGGTGATTCGTGAAGAAGAACGTCGTGCGACGGCTTACCATGAAGCTGGACATGCCATTGTTGCTGAAATTTTGCCAGGTACAGACCCTGTGCATAAAGTGACAATCATGCCACGTGGTTGGGCACTAGGTGTAACTTGGCAGTTGCCTGAGCAAGACCAAACTAGCCATTACAAAGATAAGATGTTGAATGAGCTTTCAATCTTATTTGGTGGTCGTATTGCCGAAGAAGTGTTCATTAATCAAATGTCGACAGGTGCATCAAACGACTTTGAACGTGCAACTAAAATGGCGCGTGCAATGGTGACCAAGTATGGTATGTCTGATGCTCTTGGTGTAATGGTTTATGAAGATGAAAACCAAAGTGGTTTCTTTGGTAATGTGGGTAGCCGTACAATTTCAGAAGCAACTCAGCAAAAAGTTGATGAAGAAGTACGTCGTATCTTAGATGAACAATATAAAGTTGCTCGTGATATCTTGGAAAATAACAAAGATATCGCACATGCAATGGTGAAAGCGTTGATGGAATGGGAAACCATCGATCGTGACCAAATCCGTGACATTATGGAAGGTCGTGAACCACAACCACCTAAGGTCTATATTCCTGAAAATCCAGTGGCTGCATTTGAACCACCGAAAGATGGTCCATCTACACCACCACCATTACCAGTAATGGGCTAATGGTTAAAATCAAAGAGAGTCGCTAAAAGCGGCTCTTTTTTTGTTCTTATTTTAGCCAAGCTGAAAATAAATCAACAATGTTCACAGAATAGTCTTGTTAAACTAAAGTGATTCGTAAAGTGTTAAGAGTTTTTTGATAATGCAGTTGATGCCATTACCACAGCAGCAGTTACAATGTGGTCGTTTTACATTGGATTTATCCCAACCACAGATTATGGGTATTCTCAATGTCACCCCTGATTCTTTCAGTGATGGTGGACAGCATCATCAAAAAGACCTCGCCATTCAACATGCTTTGCAGATGATTGAAGAGGGTGCAAGCATTATTGATATTGGTGGAGAGTCAACTCGCCCAAATGCATCACCCGTTGAGCTAGAAGAAGAAATTCAGCGTGTAATTCCTGTGGTGGAAGCATTATCCAAGTATGATGTGATCATATCGATTGATACCAGTCAGCCTGAGGTGATTCGAGCTGCCGTGAAAGCAGGTGCGCATATCTGGAATGATGTTCGTGCTTTAACTCGTCCACAAGCTTTAGAAACGGCGGCTGAATTAAATATTCCTGTGGTGTTGATGCATATGCGTGGTGAACCGACCAATATGAATCAGTTGGATCAATATCAGGATGTGACTGAAGATGTGATTCATGAATTACAGCAGCGGCTTAATCAAGCAATTGCAGTCGGAGTAAGCAAAGAAAATATTATTATCGACCCAGGTTTCGGTTTTGCCAAGAACGCACAACAGAATTTTCAATTACTCAATGAGTTTTGGAAACTCAATCGGATGGGGTATCCGATCTTGTCTGGCTTGTCACGTAAACGTTTCATTGGTGAGGCATTGAATGGTATACCTGCACAGGAACGTGCGCTTGGAAGTGTCATGGGGCATCTACTGAGTATTCAGCAGGGCGCTAGTATTGTTCGAGTGCACGATGTTAAAGCCACAAGCGATGCGATAAAAGTTTGGAATGCGATGAGTTTAGCTCAATAATTACAGAGAAATAATGAAGATAAAAATACATTCCAATACGATGTATCTTTATCTTTTTGCATACAATCACTGCAATCTCGTCATTCATTTAAAAGACATAAAAATTGGGGGATTTTATGATGCATCAATCTACAAAAATACTGACCTTAACCTTGCTAAGTTCTATGATGATCGCCTGTGGTAATCCCGTAAAGGAACGTAGCCATGTAGTCGCTCCTGCATCTTTGGTTATGTCTAATATGGCAGCGGATAGTACCCGAAAGATGATTGCTCCTGCTGCGTACATGGCGGCAATGCCTAGTCCAGAAAGCGTGCGGCTGGAGCAGAATACTGAAAAATATCAAAAGAATGAGGTCAATCCTATTTATCGGGTTGCAGATCAGGCAGTTTCAACTTTTAGCATTGATGTCGATACAGGCAGTTATAGCAATACCCGCCGTTTCCTGAATGATGGGCGTTTGCCACCAGTCGATGCGGTTCGTGCTGAGGAAATGATTAACTACTTTGATTATCAATATCCGCAGCCAAACAGCATTCACCCATTCTCGGTCACGACTGAAATTGTTGATTCACCGTGGAAAGAAAATGCCAAACTGATCAAAATCGGGATTCAAGCCAAAGACTTGGCAACCAAACAGTTACCACCAGCCAATTTGGTATTCTTGGTTGATGTTTCAGGTAGTATGGATGCGGCAGATAAGTTACCCTTGGTTAAGCAAACTCTTAGATTATTGACCGAGCAATTGCGACCTCAAGATAAAGTCACGATTATTACTTATGCTAGTGGCGAGAAACTCATTTTAGCCCCCACTTCTGGTGATCAAAAAGACAAAATTTTAACCGTCATTAATGAATTACAGGCAAGTGGGGCAACCGCAGGCGAACATGCAATTCAACTGGCTTATAAACAAGCTGAAAAAGCCTTTGTGAAGAATGGAATCAATCGTATTTTATTGGCAACTGATGGCGACTTTAATGTAGGTATTACTGACTTTAGTACTTTAAAAGGGATGGTGGCGGAAAAGCGCAAAAGTGGTATTTCACTCACGACACTGGGCTTTGGAACAGGCAACTATAATGAGCAGTTGATGGAGCAACTGGCGGATGCAGGAGATGGTAATTACAGCTATATTGATAATAAAAATGAAGCGAAAAAAGTGGTACAACGTCAGCTTTCGTCAACACTGGCAACGGTTGCTCAGGATGTAAAAATTCAGGTGGAGTTTAATCCTGCTACGGTAAAAGAATATCGTTTAGTTGGCTATGAAAATCGGATGTTGAAACAGGAAGATTTCAATAATGATAAAGTTGATGCGGGCGATATCGGGGCAGGGCATAACGTGACGGCAATTTATGAAATCGTTCCAGTTGGGCAGCAAGGCTGGCTCAATGATTCACGTTATCAGGCATCGACAAAAACAGATACAACGAAAAAATCTGAATATGCGTTTGTAAATTTGCGCTATAAATTGCCAAATCAAGAGAAGAGCATTCTTTTAAACCAAGCTGTAAAAGCGCAAAGTAAGTCCCTTGCTCAGGCCAATAGCGATACTCGTTTTGCGATTGCGGTGGCTTCCTATGCCCAGCAGCTAAAAGGTGGGCAATACAATGCTGCTATGGGGTGGGATCAAATTATTCAGTTAGCCCAGCAATCTGCAAAACCAGATCTTTACCAAATGCGTGAGGAATTTATAGAGCTTGCCAAGATCGCAAAAAGTTTAAGTGCTAAAAAAGACTAAATTATCTTTTTTAAAAGCGGTCGGAAAGATCGCTTTTTTTATGTCTAAATATCGTGATTTGTATGGGATTATGTTATAAGCATGGCGTTTTATTGGCATATTATTTTATTTATGTTTGAAGATCTCCTTCTCCCCATGTTTGATGATGAATATTATCCTGACATTCTCGTTGCCGAAGTTAAACAACAGATTAAACACTTTTCCAAAAAGGTGGGTCGTTCTGGTTTAACTGAAGCAGAAATATATCATTTTGCTCATCATACAATGATCGCAATTAATGAGATGAAACCCCAGTTTGAAGACCTAGATTCAAGTTTAGATGATACGGCTGCGGATTATATTGCTGAAGCTATGATGATGATTGTGCAAGAAGCAGGTTATTTTGAGATTGAAATGGAACAATTGATTGCAAATCGAGAGTGGTAAAATTCACTCTCGATATTTAGAAATTATGATCATTCCTTATTTGAAATCTCACTCCAAAATTTAGGTAAAGTAATTTGACCTGAAATCCATGCTTCAATTTTAGGTTGTTTAATTTTTTGATAATAAATACTTTCGGTCTGAATCAGTAAGCCTAAAGTATCGCCTTTGTTCAAACTTCCATTAATACTAGGTAATTCAATGGTTTGATTTCCTTTCGATGCTGAATTTTTATGAGAAATAACTTGATCAAAAGTATGTTTTTTGCTTGGATTTAATGCTGTTGTTTGATCATTTAAAATAGCATATTTACCCGTTTTTCCAGATTTAATGGCCATAGAAATAAATAGTGTTGGTTCTACTTTATTATTTGGCGTTTCGATCTTTAAATTGAGTTGTGGTGTACCTGTGAGATGTGCCAATTCAGTTATTGTATGGATCGGAACAAACACAGCTTGCGAATTCTGAGGTTCAATCCAAGTTCTATTTAACGTGTATTGTGTTTTTGCATCCAAATCTTTGAACTTATAGACTGGACTTTTGTCGACACATAATTCTGGTAAATCAATTGTTGCAGTTTGGTCTTTGAGTTTTTGATCAAACCATCCCATGATCGTGTCTTGTAATTTATATTGCTTTTGATTCCCACAGGCAACAGATTTCCCAATATACCAAAAAGGAGTATCACCCAATGGGGAACGCTGTGCAAATGGTTGTAAATGTCCGCCTTGTACGCCGATTAAATGGACTTCATGCTGCGATTTCTGAATACATTGAGCCGCTTTAACGCCTTCATTAAAAGGAAATAATACATCTCTAAAGCCTTGGATAATGAGCGCATCTGCTTTTGGCGCTTGAGCATTTTCACAAAACCAACTAGCTTGATGTGTCTTTAGAAAATCATAAGTTGATTGTTTCAACTGACCTTGTTGGATATCTTGATAAGCTTGTTTAAGTTCGGGATCAATTTTTTCCAGTTCCACCAGTCACCAATCAAATTCAAGAAACTTAGCCAATCTCCTTTTGGAACGCCATTGGGTACAAGGCTATCGACGATATCATGCCAAGTTGTGATTGGTACAATTGCTTGTAGGCGAGGGTCTAAAGCAGAAGCAATGTATTGCACACCGCCTGCATAAGATTCACCAATCATACCTGTACGAACACCATTTTGATTTTGTGCCAGCTGTGGCAAGTTTTTTTCAGCCCAGTTCATGATGCTAATGACATCTTGAGCTTCTTTTTCAGGATCGGTTAAGCGAATTTTACCCTGACTATTTCCATGACCACGTTGATCATAGCTGATTACCCAATAGCCATCTTTCCACGCTGTTTTGGCTACTTGACCCGTCGGAAGTAAAAAACCATACAAGCTTAATTCTGGTCTTTTCATTCGAGATAAACCAAAACCATGGGTATGTAGCAGCAAAGGAGCTGTTTGTCCTGCTTTTAAATGTGGTTGATACACTGTAAACGCAATGATTGTTCCATCTGATGCGATTGTTTTTGCTTGAAAATAACGTTGTTTTAATTCTGTTGGTTGAGATTGAATTTTTTGAGGTTGAATTGCCGCATTGACACAACCTTGTAATAGCAAAAAAATGCCAAAGCAAAGCCATAAAATATTTGAACGCATAGATTCTTTCATCCTTGAGCAAATCTGTGAGAAATTCTAATTGGATGGTATGTAGTTTACAGTGTGAAACGGATTGAGACTATAAAGGATAGGTCATTTTATTGACCTATCAGTTTTATACTATTTAATTCGATGTGGGCTTGAGTGAAAAATAACCTTTGGCGTTAAAGCTTTAAAAATATGGCGAATAGAAGCGCATCAGATCAAGATTTTTTGGCTTGCTTAAATAAAGAATATTTCCATAATGTTGTCATTCGGATTTTCAAAGTAGTTTGCTCTTGTCTTCTTTAGAAATTATTGCCGTTATTATTAGTGTGATCGGTGTTGCGCTCACGATAAAACGGAATATGTGGTGTTGGTGGTTTAATTTTTTGGCATTTATTTTATATGCTTACCTTTTTTTCACCTTTAAATTATACGGCGAAACGATTTTACAATTCTTATTTATGCTGATTAATTTCTATGGTTTTTATTATTGGCTGAAAGGTAAACGCCAAGACCATGAGATTCGGATCGAACCAATTGCAGCCAAAATGGTATTGATGCAAATGTGTTTAGCAGCAATCGGTGGATTATTGTTTGGTTTAACGCTTAAACATTTTACCGATGCTGCTGTACCGTTATTAGATGCCCAACTCGCTGCTTTTAGTTTACTGGCAACCTATTGGACAAGTCGTAAACATATCGCAACTTGGGTACTTTGGGTATTTGTCGATATTGTCTATGTAGGTATGTTTATTTATAAAGAATTATTTTTAACCGCAGGATTGTATGCCGCTTTTGTGTTGTTGGCTGCATATGGTTGGTGGCAATGGGAACAAGTCAAACACAAGCAACTTACTCTTTCTTAAAAATAAGAGCAGTAGAACAACTGCCCTTATTCACTACTTTGACTTATTTAGTTGCTTGATAACTTTGTACTGCCTGACGACCTAATGCTGGATCATCAGTAAATACACCATCTACGCCAGCCTTGAAGTAAAGTTGCATTTCCTTGATTGAACCAGACTCACAACGCTCGGCTGCTTTGGACGTATCCTTACTACATTTTAAGCTGTCTGGTAGGAAATTATTTTCAGGGCGGAAGGTATAAGGATGTACTTTTAAATTGACTTTATGGGCATCTGCAATAAAAGAGGTGGTCTGTGTCATTGCTGCATCTTTAAAGACATAGACTTTCCATGGACCTACACCATTCGCATAGGCCGAAACGTCTTTGAGGCCTTGTGCCGTTGCTAGATCTGCATAGGTTTTAGGATTGTTTTGTGCAACATAATCTGCTGGTCTTGCTTCAGGTGAATCATAGAGCTGAATCAATTGTGCATGCTTAACACTCTTGTGTAAATCGAGTTGATTTTTTAAATATTTTAGATTGCCAACTTCAAAAGACTGTAAATAAATAGGCGCAATATCGCGGCTATATTGGTATTTGGATAAGGTTTTTAACAAAGTATCTTCCATAGCCAAATTCTGTTTTTGGAAATAGGTTGGGTGTTTGGTTTCTGGATAAAGACCAATAATTTTGCCCGTTTTTTGATAATGCTTTGCAGCTAAATCAATGATTTCATCGAGTGTCGGGATTTCAAATTGATCATTATATTGCGTATTGGCAGCACGATACTGGGGAATACGCTCACGTGCTTTGAGCTGTTTTAGCTCGGCCAGAGTAAAATCTTCAGTAAACCAACCTGTTAAACTCACGCCATCAATAATTTTAGTTTTTTTACGGTCTGCAAATTGAGGAAGCGTTGCAACATTGGTTGTGCCGCTGATCTCATTTTCATGGCGAGCAACCAATATGCCGTCTTTGCTTGATACCAAATCTGGTTCAATAAAATCAGCACCATCATCAATCGCTTTTTGATAGGATGCGAGTGTATGTTCTGGACGAAGTGCGCTCGCGCCACGATGTCCAATCACTTGTGGTAATTGAGGTTCAGGTTGCGCCGTGCTTTGTTGATCTTTGTTGTCATCATTGCAAGCTGTCAGACCGATCAAGCTAATACAGACCAATACTTTTTTGAACATAATTTAACTCATTAGTTTTTCTTAAAGCATTGATCTTGCCGTTTTAATTTATCAAATGGATGACAATTAGATGATAATTTTATGAAAATAATGATTTTTTTAACTGAATGTTTGAAATCCAATATCTGATTTTAGGCTTTGATAAAGCGGGGTCTGGAGGGAGATTATGACTTCTGTTTCCAATAAGGCCAATTTACTTCAGGCGTAAAACGATAATCACGATCTAACCAATAAGATTGCGGTGAAGCAGTTTTATTTTTAAGACCCATGATATGCATTAAGTTGTTATCGAGTTCTGCTGTATTAAGCATTTTTTCTTTATTGACACCCGTGACTTGCATATTGTCATGCCACATAATCACAGGAACTTGGTATCCCGCTTTTGTATTCGGGCTGTGACCAGCATAGTCAATTTCATGACCAACTTCATTTCCATGATCTGAAACGACCATAAAAGATCTAAAATCAGAATTATTATCAGCCTTTAGATCGTCTAAAAATCTGGCAAGCAACGAGTCTTCATATAATACTGCATTATCATAATCATTGCGTAGTGAACGAACCCAAGGATCAATATTACGATTCTTGAGGTCGAGTTCGACAGCATCATTACTGTCTCCAGTAAATTTATTAAACGCTAATGGGTAACGTTCTTGGTAATTTGGATGTGCGCCAATCAAATGAAGAATAATCAGTTTTTTAGGATCCGGATCTGCAAGAGCTTGTTGATAAACGGGAATAAGCTTTTCATCTAATGAATGACTACTTCTTCCTGATCGTGTATTTTTATAAACAGCCGTATCTGCATAAGAACCAAATAATGAAGATAAATAACTATCATCTTGATTGCTTAACCAATAAATCTTATAGCCTGCCGCGCGAGCGTAAGCTAAAACGCTTTCCGAAGAATATTGATCATGCGCAGATGCAGGACTTTCAGTCAATAAAACACGTAGCGCATTGATCGTTGAAGGTGACGGTGAAAATGCATTACAAAAGATTTTTAACTCATCAAGTTTTTTTGCTAATTGTGGAGTCGTCTCGCGTTGATAATCACAAACACCTAAATTTAAACTTGTTAAGCTCTCTGAGAGAACTAACACATGTGTTTGTTTCTCATCCTGTTTTTTTGTTAAAGTTAAATTTTGCTTTGCACTGATGTCCCATTGTCGGTGTACATTTTGATGTTGCTTAATTCTATTTTTAAAATCCTGAAGTTTTGTTTGATAGTCTGACCAAAAAATGATAGGATGAACTTTACGTGATGGCTTCATTAAATAGCTTGTTATTGTTAATAGAACAAGTAAAACGATACAACTACGATAAATTCGACTCTGCCACATCTGATCAAGATGGTGAGCTTTAATCAGTTTGAAAGTAGAAATACTGTAAATAATTAGCAAGCAAAGTAGACTAAAAATCACACTTAAGATTGTGCTTAAGTGTAGTTGTATGAATTCCCACGTTTCCTGCTGACTGGTATTAGCAATTGCTTCAATAATAAAATAGGCTTCATTATCACTATCAAATAAAAACCACGTACTCGAACGCAATAGTACATCAAGCCAAGTCGCAAACCACCATAAAACTGTAAGTCCATACCAATATTTTTTTTGTGTTTTAATCGCAAGCCAAATTAAACCTACACCTGGCAAAGAAAGAAATCCCAGTCTTAAACCATCAGACAAATTGCCAGCAATACTGAGTAACCCCCCAGTAATTAATGCGGGTAATAGAATTAGGAGCAGAATATTAAAATGTTTAAAATTGGCCTTCATATATGCCTAAAAAATAAGGGAGCAACGGAGAGCGTGCTACTATCGGTTTAAGTGAGTGGAGTGTCAATCTAAAATTAAGAAGTATTTGATAGGATAGTAAATTAAATTTTTGACCTCATTTGTTTTCGATGAAATATGCTGATGATCAATAAAAAATTCATTATTTCTCCGTAATTTTCGCTTTTTGCAATGATATGTTAATAAGGATGGTGTTTCCTTGAAAGCTCGGTAATGATCGTAGATTGAAAGTCCCTCTATTTTCCTATCTTTTTGAAAAAATTGACTGTTTCCACGATGGAATGAGCAGCCATGCTATCTAAATTTTTTATTGAGCGTCCAATTTTCGCAGGTGTGCTTGCCATTATTGTGATGGCATTAGGAATACTGGCAATTCTGAATTTGCCAGTTGAACGTTATCCTGATATTGCTCCACCGAAAATTACAGTATCGACCAACTATAGTGGTGCTGATGCCAAAACAGTTGAACAAAGTGTAACTCAAGTTTTAGAGCAACAAATCCAAGGGCTTGATCATTTACTGTACTTTAGTTCAACCAGCGATGCAGCTGGTCGTAGCCGTATTACGATTAGTTTTGAAAATGGCACAAATCCCGATACAGCACAGGTTCAAGTACAAAATAAAATTAGTGGTGTGATACGCCGTCTCCCAGATGCGGTACAACGGCAGGGAGTTAATGTCACTAAGTCCTTGGGTGATACCTTTATGGTGATTGGACTGTATGACAGTACAGGGCAAGCAAATAATATTGCGTTGTCTGATTATCTATCTACACATGTCCTTGATAATTTAAATCGGATTGATGGCGTCGGTGAAACAGATATTTTTGGATCGCAGTATGCAATGCGAATTTGGCTAGATCCAAATAAATTGACTCAATATAATTTAATTCCAAATGATGTCGTTACCGCGATTACTACTCAAAATACACAGGTGGCAGCAGGTGCGATCGGCGATTTGCCCGTTGTTCAAGGTCAATACTTGAATGCAAAAGTAACAGCAGGTTCTCGCTTAAAGACCATTCAAGACTTTGAACAAATTATTGTGAAATCAGATGTATCTGGAAGTTTTGTTCAATTAAAAGATATTGCTCGGATTGAATTAGGGGCAGAAAATTATCAATCATTTAATACGATCAATGGTTATCCAGCTGCAGGTCTTGGTATTTCTTTATCTTCTGGTGCCAACGCAATTCAAACATCTAAACTTATTCATCAGACTCTAGATGAACTCTCTAGCAAGCTTCCAACAGGGTATAAGATCGTTTATCCAAGAGATAATACTCCCTTTGTGCAAGAATCTATTAAAGAGGTAATTAAAACACTTGTCGAAGCAATTGGTTTAGTTATTTTAGTCATGTTTCTTTTTCTTCAAAGTTGGCGTGCGACGCTTATTCCAAGTATTACTGTACCGATCGTGATCTTAGGGACTTTTGCTGTACTTGAATTACTTGGATTTAGTATTAATACCTTAACTCTTTTTGCATTGGTGCTTGCGATTGGTTTGTTGGTTGATGATGCAATTGTTGTAGTGGAAAATGTTGAACGGCTTATGCATGAGCAGCATTTGTCACCCAAAGAAGCAGCCGTTGAATCTATGCAAGAAATTAGTGGTGCATTGATTGGAATTACCATGGTGTTAACAGCCGTTTTTATTCCAATGTCATTTTTTGCTGGTTCTATCGGGGTTATCTATCGTCAGTTTTCAATCACTTTGGTTGCTGCGATGGTCTTATCTTTAGTAGTGGCTTTGGTGCTTACACCCGCTTTATGTGCTTTGATTTTAAAGCCAAACCATCAACCTAAGTCATGGGCGATTCAGTTCAATAACGGGATAGACACACTTAAAAATAAGTATTTATCTCTAGTGCAAACCATGCTTCGTTATAAAATCTCTGTATCTGTGATTTTTATTGCATTAATTGCCGTATTTGCTTTGTTGTATAGCAGTCTACAAAGTAGTTTTTTACCAAAAGAAGACCAAGGGATATTAAGTGTTCAATTTAAATTAGTGGATAGTGCGCCACTTTCAAAAAGTCAGGAGGTCGGTGAGGCAATTCGTCAGTATTTTCTTCAGAGTGAAAAAGCAAATGTCAATTTAGTGCTTATTCGTTACGGACGAAATAATTCTGGAACAGGGCAAAATCTTGGACAAGGCTTTGTTTCATTAAATCATTGGGACAACCGTACTGGGAAGAAAAACTCTGCTGAAGCTATTCGAAAGAGAGCACTTAAATATTTTAGCCAATTTCCCGATGCACAGATCAATGTGACGTTGCCTGCTTCGGTAAATGGATTAGGCGCAACAGATGGAATGGATTTATGGATTCAGGATATTAATGGGCAAGGTGAGCAATTCCTCGATCAAAGTTTTAAACAGTTGCAACAGTTGGGACAAAAATATTCAAGTTTTGAAAACTTAGATAAACAATCTACTGATAGTAAAGCTACTTTGAATGTGAAGATTGACCATAAGCAAGCGATGGCAAATGGTTTAAATCTAAATGAAATTAATAGTACTTTGTCGACCGCATGGGGTGGGACATATGTGAATGACTTTATTGACCGTGGTCGAATTAAACAAGTTATTTTACAAGGTGATGCACCATTCCGTTCTAAGCCTGCAGACTTATATAGCTGGTCAGTACGCAATAATCAAAATCAAATGGTTCCTTTTAGTTCATTTTCAACGACATCATGGGGAGGGACACCAAGCATTGTGCAACGCTATATGGGATACAGTGCTTTGCAATTACAAGCTAACGTTGTCAGTGGTCAATCTTCAGGCCAAGCCATGAAAGATATTGAACAGTTGGTGGGCCAACAAGAAGGCTTAGGTTTGCTATGGACTGGGCTTTCTTATCAAGAGCAGCAATCGACTAATCAAGCAATTTGGCTATATTTAATTTCTATTGCATTTATTTTTCTATGTTTAGCCGCGTTGTATGAAAGTCTGCGTATTCCTATGGCTGTGATGACCGCAATTCCTTTAGGGATTGGCGGTAGTATTATTTTTGCCCATATTTTTGCTTTACCAAATGATGTTTACTTTCAGATCGCTTTACTTACAACAATTGGCTTATCCTGTAAAAATGCAATTTTGATTGTTGAATTTGCAGCGATGGCCCAAGCACAAGGAAAAAATGCCATTCAAGCAGCGCTACAAGGTGCAGGGCTGCGTTTGCGTCCTATTCTAATGACGTCTTTTGCATTTGGCGCGGGAGTTATTCCACTGGTTTTTGCATTTGGAGCAGGGGCTGTAAGCCGTCAAGAAATTGGTATCAGTGTTTTAGGTGGTGTGATATTCGGGACAATATTGGTACTGATCTTTATTCCATTTATGTTTGTACTGGTTGCCAGTATGTTCCAGCCTAAACATAAACTGGAAACCACTGAATAAGACAATCTTTAAAATTCAGTGCAAATGAATGATCAGGTCTATGAGTTAAGCTCATAGACCTGAATTATTAATTGCTTCAATGATTTTATTCTGATTGGTAATAATAATTGTACCGACAAAACGAAAAATCTGCTTTATTCTCAAGCATAAACATGGTTTTTAGGTTGAGTGAATGACTGCTCCAACAGAACAAAAAAAATTAACTCAGCAGCAAGCGATCGCTGTTGAACGTGATTTAGCAAAATTTGCCAATACCATGGATAGTTTGGTTCGGATTCCTTTTACCAAACAGGGAGTCGGGGCAGATGCTGCATTGAGTACCATTCCCTTTGCGGGCGATATCGCAGGTTTTATTTTAACACTATATGCTTTTAAAAAAGCCAGAGAAGTGGGCGTACCACAGCATAAATTGAAAGGTGTGGTTAAACTGGCAATTATGGATATGTTGGTGGGTTTTGTACCGATTGTCGGTACCTTATTTGACGTATTTATTCGTCCAAGTCGCAAAACACTGGAAATCGTACATGATCATATCCGTGAGGAATATCAAGTACATAGTGATATTCATGTGGTGCATCCATTCTTGCATGAATCCCTAGAACAAAAGCAGAAAACTTCAGCTTTCTGGCGTAATCCGATCGTAAGTTGGATTTGGTTACGTATCCCAGATTTATTGGGTATTGCCGTACTCATTTTATTGCTTGTTGCAGTTTGGGCAGGTTTGAGTTATCTGTGGCAGTTTTATCAATCTTTCCAAGCACACTAGATTTTAAGCAAAAATAAAGCCTCCATAACGGAGGCTTTATCATTTATCTGATACTGATTATTGAACATTTAATTGCTGTAAAGCGGTAACACGTTGTTCAATGGTTGGGTGCGTTTGGAATAAAGCCGCTAAGCTAAAGCCTTGTTCCTTACCTTCAGCAATTGCAAATGCTTTCATTTCTTTTGGCATTTGATCTGGCATTTCTGACTCTGCCTGTAAACGAAGTAGAGCAGAAATCATTGCTTGTTTGCCAGCTAAACGTGCACCAGCTTCGTCTGCGCGATATTCACGTTGACGAGAGAACCACATTACAATCGCAGAGGCCAAAATACCAAATACGATGTCGAGTACAATCGTAATAGCAAAATAAGCAAGACCAGGTGCTTCACCATCTTCACGACCGAACACATTACGGTCAATAAAGTCACCTGCAATACGTGCAAAGAACATCACAAAGGCGTTCACTACACCTTGAATCAATGCAAGAGTCACCATATCGCCGTTGGCAACGTGACCGATTTCGTGCGCAAGTACAGCACGAAGTTCATCTTTGTTCATACGCTCAAGTAAGCCTGTCGAAACAGAGACTAAAGCATCATTTTTATTCCAACCTGTCGCAAATGCATTGGACTGGTAAGAAGGGAAAATACCAACTTCAGGCATTTTAATACCTGCACGTTGGGAAAGTTGTGCCACTTCTTGTAGTAACCAAGCTTCTGCTTGACTACGAGGAGCATTTGGGTCAATTAATTCAGTTCCAGTGGTTTTTTTCGCCATCCACTTCGACATGAATAAGGAAATTAAAGAACCCACCATACCAAAGACAAAACAGACGACTAAAAGGTTGCCTAGATTCAAGCCACCCGCGCCATGGTAACTACCGACACCGAAGAGTGACAAGATAATGCCAGCTACAACCAGTACCGCGAGGTTGGTCAGCAAGAACAAACCAATCCGCATCATTGAGAAAATCCTCTTATAAATAAAAACTGATCTGATTTATAAATTATAAATCATAACGCTAATATGCAGGGCGAACCCTAAAAATTCAAGCAAAAAATGAGCGTAGATACATTAAGCTAATAAAACAATAGAAGTGTTTTAAGAAGGGGGAAACGACTAATTTATTTAAAAAAAACAAATAAAATCATGATGTGAGAATAAGTGATTTCTTTGTTTAATCACTTACTCGGATTCGTGCAGATGCAGTTGCATTGGCTGTGGTATATGTGCCTGGAGCATCTGTAAAAGTACCATCGGCCAATGTGATAATTTGACGGCTATATTGTTTAGGTGCAGCCACAGCTTCTGAATTTGAAGATGTATAATTTGCCGATTGAGCAATCACTTGAGTATTTGCATTATTAGAACTCGAAGTTGAACTTAGACCTGATGAATAGAGATTTTGAAAACGACTTGTGACACGACGGACATAATCTTGTGTTTCACGAAATGGCGGTATTCCACCATATTTATCAATATTGCCTTCACCAGCGTTATAAGCAGCAATAGCAAGTTGCGTATTGCCATTAAAACGTTTTAACAACCAACTTAGATATCTCGCACCACCAAAAATATTTTGTTGAGGGTCGTAAGCATTACTCACATTAAAACGCCGTGCAGTGGCAGGCATCAATTGCATTAATCCTTGAGCACCGACAGGGGATCGCGCATTAATATTAAAACCTGACTCAGTATGCATAACGGCTTTAATCAGACCTTCTGAAACACCATGCTGTTGCGCTGCTTGACGGATCATTTGATCAAAAGCATTTTTATTACGACTATAACTTGGTAGAACAGAGGCTTCACTTGCGCCCCAGTTACTATAGCTGTGAATATTGCTATCAGGATAATAGGTCGCTTTAATCACTTTTAGGTGATTGTATTCAGCTTTCTTTTTATTGGTAAGCAAAGTTGTACCATTATCATCTTTAAATTGATAAATGGTTTGACCAGCATAACTAGATACTGTCGTATTTAAAAAACCGATTGTCCCCAAAAAAAGAACGAAAATATATTTTGTTTTGTCCATCATTATAATATTCACAAAAGATGAGCATGGAGTTGTTCACAGTAGTGTAACAAAAAAAAGCATAAAAAAAACTTTAGCTACAATTTTTTTATTTCCGCTGTCTTACAAAAAGCAAGTCGATTTGTGCGAATGTTCAGCAAAAAAAATTAAATTATTTTTTTTAAAATCTAAGTCTTGACATATTTAAAGCATTGTTTTTGTTAACTAAAAATCATTGATTAAAAAATGATCAATTTGATTGTAAGCCTTGTTCTCACATAAAAATACTTTGTCAATAGCGAAGAAATCCACAATTTTATCCACAGCTTTTGTGGAAAACTGTGGAAAAGTTTGAAATATAAGCAATCCAGACCGTTTTGACATAATTTGGTCAGAATTTTACCAGTATGAAACTGAAATATGACGATTGCACGAAATTGAAAAATTCTTTAGGTGCGCATCTTTTCGGAATCGGATAAAATCTTGCGGTATTTTTGTTTATGAGTAAATCACGTCTATGTACGCGCCAGTGGAGTCCAACCAAGGATTTAATTTTAAGCCTGAGCTTCCGACGAGTTCGGCATATTATCGCCTGTTGAAAAAGCTTCGTCGTCAAGTAGGGCATGCAATTCGTGATTACAACATGATCGAAGATGGCGACAAGGTCATGGTCTGCGTTTCAGGTGGTAAGGACAGCTACACCTTGCTGGATATCCTGTTGCAGTTCAAGCGCATTGCACCAATCAATTTTGATATTGTTGCGGTGAATCTTGATCAAAAACAACCAGGGTTTCCTGAAGATGTTTTACCACGTTATATGGAAGAAAATAACATTCCATATTACATTCTTGAAAAAGACACTTATACGATTACTAAACGCCTAACGCCTGAGGGCAAGACCTACTGTGCGGTCTGTTCACGCCTGCGCCGTGGCTCGTTATATGGCTTCGCACAAGAAATCGGTGCAACCAAAGTTGCATTAGGTCATCATCGCGATGACATTATGGCGACTTTCTTTTTAAATTTATTCCATGGCGGTAGCTTAAAGGCAATGCCACCAAAACTTCTTTCTTCAGATAAAAAGAATATCTTGATTCGTCCTTTGGCTTATGTCGAAGAAAAAGACATTATTAAATATGCTGATCTACGAAAGTTCCCAATCATTCCATGTAACTTATGTGGTTCACAAGAAAACTTACAACGTGCAATTATTAATGACATGCTACGTGAATGGGATAAACAACATCCAAAACGTTTACATAGCATCTTTGGTGCCTTACAGAATGTATCGCCTTCACAATTGGCTGACCGTGAATTGTTTGACTTCGAAGCCTTAGATGGGCAACGTGAATTTGATATGAAAGACCCTGAAGAGATGAAAAATCGTCTTGATGTAGTGAACTTGAGTTTCGCTGCTGAATAAAATGTAAAACTTTTTGAAAAGGCACTTATTTAAGTGTCTTTTTTTTATAAAAAAGAGCTAAAAAGTGAATTCTTCGTACAAAAAGCCATAGCCTAAAATAAAAATTACGTGCTATAACAGGGCACAAGCAAATTGCTTCATTTAATGTTGTCTGGATAGATGACACAAGAAATTGAACAAATATATTTGAGGAATAATCATGGCTGCATTTTTAACTGATGATTGGTTTGCAACTGTTGAAAAACTTACTGCTGAAGCGGGTGATTTAAATTTACCACCAGCACTTGCGAATTTAGCGATTAACTTAGTTGTAACAGATGCGGCTGGTAATACCGAATTGGCCTTAGATGCTGGTAAAATCCAAAAAGGTTTGTCTGCAAATGCTAAAACAACTTTAAATATGGATGCTGAAACATTACGTAAAGTATTTTTAGAGTTTGATATGGCTGCTGCGATGCAAGCGTTTATGACTGGTAAAATCAAAGTACAAGGCGATATGTCTCAACTTATGGCTTTACAAACGGCGAAGCCAAGCCAAGAACAAAAAGATTTATTCAAGAAAGTACTTGAGCAAACTGCTTAAGTCCTTTTCTCATAAAAAAGCTTACCGAGAGGTAAGCTTTTTTATTTTCAACTTAGACATCAATACGACTGTTGGTCTTTAAATGTTCTAAGTAAGTTCGAATACGTGTCACGTATTGAACTGCTTGTTTATATCGACCATTTCGCGCTTGGTTACGCTGTAAATAATCATATAAATTTACCCATTGATTTGGGTTTTTTCCTTGGGTTTTGATTCGGTTTTGAATCTGATTGACTGCACCTGGTCCCATGTTATAGGCGACCAAAGCATACCAATTACGGTCTGGATAAGGGACATTCGAAAATTGATCTAGCATTAGATCAAAATATTTTGCACCACCTTGAATACTTTGTATCGGATCAGATCGGTTGCTCACACCCATTGCTTGAGCGGTGCTATTGGTCAACATCATCAAACCGCGTACACCAGTGGGAGAAACCGAGGTGGGTTTAAGATAAGACTCTTGATAGCCAATAGCAGCGAGCAAATGCCAATCTAAATTATACTTAGACGCACTTTGTTTAAAGCTTGCTTTATAAATTGGCAAACGCTGGTTCAGGTCTTTTTGAATCGTAGACCATGCTTCAGGTTTAACCACATTGCGATTATAAAAGGAAGCTAGTTGTTGGGTTGTACCAAGCTGTTTGCTTTGACAAACAAATCCACTTGCAGTGAGCGTTAACGGATCATCAGCTTGCTTAAGTACCCAATTGAGTTGAGGATTTAATCCATTTTTACTTAAAGTAGCTTGATCACCACAACTTGCAGAAAAAGAGACAAGTTGTTTACTTTCAATGGCTGCTAAATTTGCAGTTGTCATAGCAAGATTAGCTTTACCTTGAGCAATCCATTTTAACGCAGTTGCATTATCAGGAACCGTTTTAAAATCGAGTTTGACATTTAAACTCTGTGCATAATTTCGTGCTAAATCATAGCCAAAACCATGCAAAAATTGCCCGTCTTTAAAGACAGTTGTTGGGTTTTCAACAGCAACTACCGTTAATGTATTGGTGGTTACAACCGTGTTGTATTGATGTGATTTTTCTGCGTTCAAACTATTAAAGGGAAGGATTGCAATTCCTAATACCATCGTTTGAAATGAAAGTTTAGAAGATAAAGAGTTAAGGCCAGGCCTAGACCCAGAACTTGAATTACTGTGCATGTTGTCTCCGCTACAGGTAATTTATGCCCTAAAAATTGAGGCGAAACTTCACCACAACTTCTAAAAGTTGATAAATTAAATCGGGGTGGGCAAGTCATGAACGTCATTCAAAATGACATTGGGTTAATGGAAAAATGATGAAAATGTTTCACATCATTTACAAGGTGTATAAAAAGTAAACAAAAAACTAACTTAGGGGCGCATCTTAAGCGTCAAAAAGGAGCTTGTCAAATTTTGATCAGTAAAAATATGAGAAATACATCACAAACATATGATTTGAAAAAGAATAAAATTTATCTTTGTACACGACAAAAAAAGACAACTCATTGAAATAATGGCATAATACTTGTTTTCTGACGACGAATATGATGACACATTTCAATGAGTTACATCTCATCTTAAACAAATATCTAAAGTGGAACAAGTCACGTGTAAAATGTTTTACACTGATTATGCTTGCATTAATTGTAAAACAGACATGTAATCTTTCTTCTGCATCTAAAGCCTTACCCATCAAGTGCTTACCACAATCATTTTATCGACGTATACAACGCTTCTTTGCAGATCAGTACTTCGATTATCGTCAAATTTCTCAGTTAATTTTCAATATATTTTCATTCGATAAAGTCCAATTAACTTTGGATAGAACCAACTGGAAATGGGGAAAACGAGATATCAATATCTTGATGTTAGCCATCGTCTATCGTGGAATAGCGATACCTATAGTAAAACCGCTTAATTACCCATACACTCGTTAAAGAAACGACTAAAAAGCTTATCTATTGAGTTAACCAACCATTTTTTCCTTTTTGCTTTAACCCATGCCCACATTTTTTCAATAGGATTAAGGTCAGGACTATAAGGTGGTAACCAAAGTATTTGATGCCCATGTTGGGCTAATAGATCTTGTATATCTTGTCGTTTATGGAAGGCTGCATTGTCCATGACAATTACACTATTCGAGGGTAATTCTGGTAATAAAAACTTATCTACCCAAAAATGAAATACATCCGAATTTACTTTGCTATCAAATAAACCCACTGCAAATAACTTACCCTCATGGATTGCTCCTATTGCATTAGTTTGATTTTTTAATTGCCAATTATATGTTCCATAACAAGGAGTTCCCTGTTTTGAATAACCATGAGGTCTATGTTCATGAGATTTAAATCCACTTTCATCAAGATAGATAATCTGGTGTTGATACCTTAATCGGTTTAAATCTTTTAAATACTGTTCTCTGAGTTCTGTTTTTGCTTTCGGGTGCCGTAAGGTCTTTTTTTAACTGTGATATTTAGACGCTTGAGCGCATCTCCAATTGTAGAAGTACCACAACCAAAACGAGCAGCGCGTTCATATTGATAATCATCAGGATATTGCTCAACATCTGCACGTAAGGCATCATCATCAACTTTAGATGGTTTTCTTGGTCGAGTTCTTTTTATTTCGATTCGCTTTTTCCATTCGACAATTGTATTTTTATTAATTTCGAAGTGCTGAGCAACCGCTCGGATAGATTGACCTTCTTCAAGCTTGGCTAATATTTTCTTTCTAAAATGTATTGGATAACTCATATTGGTATTGTATTGGTTTTTTGACGTGTTGACTATATTGTTTGGACATTGCTCAATAAACGTGGAAATTCAGATACAAAAGAGCGTATTGCTTTGATTCAACGCTTTATCTCCATTTTTGGTAAAGACCGTATTGTGAATGTGTTTGCAGATAGAGAATTTATCGGTGAGAAATGGTTTACATGGTTAATTGAAAATGACATTAACTTCTGTATACGTGTTAAAAAAACTTTATTGTGACCAATCACTTAGCTAAGAATCATAAAATTAGTGATTTATTTCGTCATCTTCAAGTTGGTCAAACAGAATGTCGTAAACGACGTATTTGGGTTGGTCGAGTGAAACTGTATATTAGTGCGTTACGATTAGAAGATGGAGAACTTTTACTTGTTGTTTCTCCTAGGTTTAATGCTTCTGCTATTCGTGATTATGCATTACGCTGGGAAATCGAAACCTTATTTAGTTGTCTCAAAGGACGTGGATTCAATCTTGAAAATACTCGTTTAACAGACCCTAGACGAGTCAAGAAATTGATAGCAGTGCTAGCCATCGGTTTCTGTTGGTGCTATTTAACAGGTGAATGGCAACATGATCGAAAAAAAGCGATAAAAATAAAGAAGCATGGACGACTTTCAGTCAGTTTATTTCGATACGGTTTAGACTATGTTCAGATGGCTATTCTACGTTTGATTGGTTTTGGAAAAAAAGAAGAATTTAAGAAAGTGCTCGCAATTTTAAGAAAGAAAAAGCCTGATAGGACAAGGGCTCTATGAAATTTGTCGTGTACAGAGAAATTTATTGATGGTCATGATTTCCAAGGAGCTGAATTTAATCCAACTTCAATTGTACAAGCAGCAACTTACCAAAATCAAATTAAGATTAAAATATTAAATATGTTGACAAATTTGGAACTGACCCTTAATTCTATTCCTACTAAAACTAAGAAAGTTTATCAATTTTTTATCACGTCTCCTTACTTTGAATGCTCAAACCCTTCAATTGGAATACACAACATTCAAATTGAACATATTACAGATATTAAGGAAATCATATGATTGTTTCGAATCCAGATGAAAAAATAAATGCTCAAGTCATAGCTGTATTCCCCGATAAAGTAAAAATCGTTGTCGAAGATTTAGAGAATTTTAAAATTGCTGAAGAGTCATTAAAAGTTGGTTCATATTTAAAAATTGCAGATAATGAAAATGCAGTTTTAATAGCTGTAATTGAAAATTTTCAAATTTCTGTAGGCGAAGGTGTACAAAACTATATCATTGAAGCATTTCCTTTAGGGGTGCTTAGAAATGGAAAATTTGAACGTGGAGGTGATTCATTAGCTATTCCTCCAAAAGAAGTAGTTCCAGCAACTATAGAAGACATAAAAAAGATATATGAGGATACAGTTAATTCAGCAGAAAGCTTTACTTTTTCAAATCTTTCTTCAAATACAGAGGTCGCTGTACCAATTAATGGGAACAAGTTTTTTAATAAACATATTGCTATAGTTGGTTCAACTGGTTCAGGAAAATCTCATACTCTAGCAAAAATTATCCAAAAGGCGACCTCTGAGAAAAATGAGAATTTTCATTTAAATAATTCTCACGTTATCGTCTTTGATATTCATTCTGAATATAAAATGGCTTTTCCTAATGCAAGTTACATTGATATTTCGAATTTAACTCTTCCATATTGGATGTTAAATAGTGAAGAATTAGAAGAATTTTTCCTAGATACAGAAGCTAATGATCATAATCAACGTAATATTTTCAAAGAATCTATAATATTAGATAGAAAACAAAAGTTTACTGGTGAAGAGCAAGATAAACAAAGAATTCATCTTGATTCTCCAATACCATTTGATATTAATGAGGTTTTAAATTTTGCTAAATTTAAAAATACTGAACAAATTGATACTGGCGATACTTATGCTTCAGGTGAGAAAAAAGGACAACCTAAACTTAATCAAGGTAGGGCGAATTCAAACATGAGGTGCGACAGTTTCAAAAGCCTTATGATAATCAACAAGCTGAGCAAACTTCTCTAATGGTGTAAGCCAATCTAACGCTTTTCTAGGACGAGTATTCAGTGACATGGCAACTTGATTTAAATAATGCTGATCTGCCTGATTTAAATCAATTCCTTTAGGTAAATATTGCCTAATTAAACCATTCATATTTTCGCATGTGCCTTTTTGCCATGGTGAATGTGGGTCACAGAAATATACATCTATGCCTAAATCTTCTTCGAGTATTTTATGTTCTGACATCTCACGTCCACGGTCATAGGTCAACGTTTTACGCAGTTCTGCAGGTAAATATTTCAGAGCTTCAGTTAAAGCCTTGCGCACTGATTCTGCCTTTGCATCAGGTAATGTTGCCAAGATACAGAGCCGTGTATTTCGTTCAATAAGTGTTGCTATCGAACTTTTATTGTCTTTACCTTTAATTAAATCGGCCTCCCAATGACCCGGTATTTTTCTTTCTTGAACTTCGGCTGGGCGCTCATGAATAGTTTTAATATCCTGTAATATAGAATCTTTTTTAGGTTCACCGTTAGCTTTTCGCTTTTTATTTTCATGACGCAGACAGGATAATAAGTCTTTTTTCAACTCACCCTTTGGTAATGCTCGTATAGTTGAGTAAATCGTTGTATGGCTTACATTCATTGTTTGATCCAAATCAGGAAATGTCTTTAAACGCTTCGATATTTGCTGAGGAGACCATAAACAACGGATCGCTTCAACAATAAATCTCCAGAGAATTGAGTCGATTTTGAGTTTTCTGTGACCACGTCTACGTCTAGCGAAGGTGTTATCAGAAGCATATCGAGCTTGATAAACGTCATTGATGCTATTTCTTTTAAGTTCACGATAGATCGTACTAGGATGTCTTTTAATAAGTTCAGCAAATTTTCTGGGTGAAAAGCCTTCTTTTCTTGACTCAAGCATTAATGCAGTACGATCTTCAAAGTTAAGATGATGGTATGACAATTTTATATACTCCATAAACCCTTTAAATTAATTAGGTGGTTTATGTCGCACTTCAAGTTTTACTCTGCCAATAAATTTATATCTTTCTCTGAATAACTCTGTTTTAATCTCGATTAATTCAGAATAATCTATTCCATGAATTAAGATGTACGGACAAAAAGAAATTGTTCCATATTTTGAAATTTTTGACCACTTTTTAGAAATGATAAAAATTAATTCTTTGAGTTCATTTCGAAAATAAGTACTTTGATCTATTTCTATTAAAAAGAATCTTTCAAATGGTTCAATATTCAAGAATGTAAAGTATTCTTGTTTAAGGTTTTTAAAATGTGATTTCTTTCCCTTTATTTTTATAAACCATTCATTAAAAAGAATATTGGAATTATTTACTTTTTCTAAGAATGTTTTTTTAGTAATCATCCTATCTTTCTTAATTGAATTAATTGATAAATCTTTAATAATTCGCAAGGAATTATTGTAATAAAATGATTCTGCTGAATATCTTGTTGAATTAAAGTGTGTGCACAGTGAATCTATTAATTGATTGTATTGTATTGTATATTCTGGGGAGTTAATATTAATATTTAAGCATGATAAAAAATCTTCAAGCTCAGTATCTGATAATCCAAGTTCAATATGATGTTCATGTTTAACTTTTTCTACAGTATAAGTTAAAAAATGTTTTTTTAGGAAATCTATGTCTAACTCATTAGGCAACTTCTCATGACCAGATTTATAATGTCCATTGATTTGATAATTTATTTTTTGTTTTTCTCCTTTAGTTACTTTTTTATAATGATTAAGCATGTGCTTTACAGCATCTTTAATCACTGAATGATTGTATTCTGTCTTAGCATAATATTTACACTGTATAGCTGAGACCTCAGTAGCTGTTTTTATATCTATATCCTCAAGACATTCTATAGCCACGCTATCCTCAGGTGATTCAAGACTCAATAATTTAAGAATGGATTGATCAAATTGATAAAAATAACCCTTTAGTGTGTCAACAGCACTTCTATCTGAATCAGACATAGCAAATTATTTAAATGTTATAAGTATGTTTTTTTATACTAGATTTATTTTGAAAAAACAAACTATTAAGTGACTTTTTTATAAACAATGTTTGTAATATACCAAATTTTCTTACCAGTAGGTGTTTGTACTTGGACTTCATCATCTACAGACTTACCTAAGCAAGCTTTAGCCATAGGTGATTGGAGGGAAATATAGTCTTTATTACCATAAATCTCCTCGTCACCCACTATGCGAAATTTAATGGTTTCACCGTCGTCATTCTCTAATTCAACCCAAGCACCAAAATACGCTTTTCCATCTTGTTCAGGGCTATATTCAACTTTATGTGCCACCTCAAAAAGCTTGGTTAAGTATCTAATTCTACGATCAATTTCACGTAACTTTCTTTTATTATAGATGTAATCAGCGTTTTCCGATCGATCGCCTAGACTGGCTGCCCAAGACACAATTTTAGTAATTTCAGGACGTTCTTTACGAACTAAATCATTTAACTCATCTTGTAAACGTTGATAACCTTCAACCGTTAATAATTTACGATTCAAGACAAATACTCCAAAGCCTTGCGTAAGGCATCCAATGTTGACACTTTAAAAACAGGCTTATTTGACTCATCTACAAGCTCACCATAATGTGTAGGCTTTAAATTCCATTTTTTTTGGAAATCTGTAGACAATAAATATTGTAATGCCCGTACTTCTTGATCAGAAAGCTTAAAAGATTCATCGGGTATCATATTCTTATGATCATAAATATCAATCCTTTGTTTAGGTGGAATGATTTCACGGATCATTTGTTGAGCTTCCTTTAACTCAGATGCCATAATACGGACAAGCAACTGATGTTTGGGGTTTTGAATTTCTTCAATCCACGCATTGTCTGTTGGAGATGGTTTTGTTAATTTAGTCGTCTGGGATGAATCTGCAAAACATTGAATCAGTGCTCTATATTTTTCACCTGTCTTATTTCTGATGCTTTGCGCTTTAGGAACACCTCTGTTAAATCCTAAATTAGCAATCGTACTTACAGAAAAATCCTGAATTCCACGTTCCTGTTGCTCCATACATACTTCATAGATTGCATCGAGTGACTGTTGGATTTTAAGTGATGATCCATGTTTTAACTTATGTAATAACTCTTCAGGATTCACGACTTACCTCAATTAAATTTGGTGAATTATGTAGAATGAGTTCAATCTCTGATTTTGAAATTTGTTCAGTTTCAGAAAGTTCTATTAGTTTAAGCTTTCCATCTATAACACTTTGCACTTTATCCCAAGATTTGAGACGACTCATCAATAACTTGAAAATTTGATTGCCTGCTGAAAGTTGCTGTTCTTTAGATAACATGAATAAAGCGGGCATAATTTCATTAAACATTGCCATTTTATCAATGAGCTGAGTTCTTGGATAAATAGCTTGATCTGCATTACAAGATTTATAAATGGCTGCATTTTCACAGACTTCTTGTAATTGTTGATAATGGCTCACTTCTTCCATTTCTAATATCAATTCAGCATTAGGGGCTGTAATTAAGGAAAGTTTTTCATCGCTCTCTATAAGGGGATTGTTGTTGATGAGCTTGTGGCATTTCGTAATATGACTATAAGCCGATTGGATATCGCATAAAAGCATATCCAATTTTTTAGCGGCTGTTTCATATTCAGATTCGAAATTTCGAAGTTCAGTCTCAAGCTTGGATCTGTTTGCTGTGCCTTCAAATTTTTCTTTCTTCAAATTGGCTATATATTCTTCTTTTTCAATATTATCAATATCTTGATTAATCTGATTGATTTTAATTTGTAGTTTCGAACATATTTCAGATTGATCATTGGATTGGAGTAAGATCTCATTTGTAATTGCCAATAAACCACCAATAAAGGCAGGCCCAGTTATAAAATGTCTACAACGGATACAATTCTGAGTTCCTAAATAACCTTGGGGTGTAGGGGTATAGAATGAACTACTTTTTATTAACTCACCACCATCCTCACATCTTGAAGCTGCAAAAGGGCAAATACCGTAATCTCTAAAAATAAAATTTCCTGCAGGAACCTCATTAGATAAAGCTTGCAGTAACTCCAAATTATTACCAATTAATTGGTTTTTAACACTTTCAATTTTATTTTGCTCAATTGTCCTTTGAATTGATTCAACTTCAGATTTTAAGGCTATTTTTTCACCTTCTTCTAATCGAGTTCTAATATCATGATTGGAAACTTTGCAATAATAAATCGACATGATCACGGAGCTATGGCCAACGATCTTCATCACGATTTCAATAGGCATACCCATTTCAAGAACATAGGCTGTAATGAGGCTAACACGCATGCTATGAGGTGTATATTTAGACTTATATGCACCTAAAATTGCTCTATTTCCTTCAAGTGTAGCTAAGCAAAGATTTGAGGGCTGTATATTATAAAGAGCAGCCGCTAATCTTGGGGTTAAAGCATTTCCGACATTTGCTGGTTCAAAATCATTAAAGCGCCTAAAAAGAAAACAATTCAATCCTTTGGCTTTTCTTTGTACCTCATTTAAATTTGTTCTTTGGCAATTAATCCAAGCACTGGGGTATGAGATAGAATTATATTTTTGTTGCCATTTCCTTAGCCTAATAAGCCAATATGCTAAGTCTTCGGGTATCCACGGAATTGTGTAGCCTTGCCCATTGTTATTTGTTTTATTTGTAGTGGTAAACATACCTGTTTGACCATCAGGCATTCTTTTGATGAACGATTGTTCTTTGGTTAATCGTGAAAGTGGGGAATTATTTTTTAGCCAAATGATTTTGTTTTGTTGATCTAAATCTGCAATATACTCATCGGCTTCACCAGAATCATTATAGGCGATTTGTCGTCCTCTTAAGGGAACTTTAGTGAGTGTATAAGTATGAATCCAGTCAGTTGGGCACCATAAATATGCTTGATTATCAATTACACGGTATACACAATCTAAATCATGTAAATCTAATTGATCAAAGCTTACTTTTACCCAATCTGCATCGAATTTATGAAGGTGCTCTAAATCTTGAAAGTTTTTTGCATTGGTTGGAATAATCCATTCTTGAGCTTTTTTAACAAAATGGTATTGTAAGCATGGCTTTGTTGTTTCAGAGCGGATTGAGCTAGATGATATATTTTGTTGATTGAGTAAAAGGCTGAACGGATTTCTAGCATTATCGACTCGTACTATTTCGCCTGTTTCTTCATCTTCAATCGTTAAATCATTGTCAATAATGTAATCTAAGAATTCATTGACATAAACAACGAGTTTCCTCCTCATAGGTTCAGATTCTATATTTTCAAGAATATCTCGAAAGGGTTTTACATCGAATTTTTCCTGTATAAGAAAAGCATGTGGTGTTTTGCTTTTATCAAATTGTTCAATATAAAGACGAACGAAACGACAAAGCTGAGTTTCTTTAGTACCTCCACCACGAGCTTTAGTCATAAATTCTTTAATTTTTATTGCCCAAGTGACATAGTCAGAAGAAATAAAATCTGGCTTAAATGGTTCTGTTTTACCTAAAAATTTATACCAGTTTTCCCATTCATTTGGATATGCAGTTTGTGGATCAAGTGGAAGACTTAGATCATTTAATTTTAAAATAAAAGCTTTGTACTCTTTCGCATTTTTAAGATTTTTGTTTTCAATCAAATTTTTTAGTTCGACATATGAAATAAAATCAGCTATTTCAAAAAAATCTTTATAGCTAATCCATTCGTCATAAATTCTTTCGGGATGAGCAGGTAGCCCATATTCTCTATATTTCTGTTTATAGAGTACTGAGTTTGTAATACCTTCATTTTTACAAAATTGTTTTAAAGAATCTAAGCTAGGAAAAGTCGAAAACTCTTTATTAAATCGTTTACTTTCAATTCGTCTGATTGCTTGAGGTTTAATCATTTAATCGCTCTCAACTTTTCTTGGACTTCTTCAATTGTTGGTTTGATATAAACAAGACATGATGTTGGGCTTTTATGATGCATAGCTTTTTGAATTTCGACTTGATTTAAACCAGCCTGACGCGCACGAAATCCATATGCATGACGATGACCATGCTCAGTCGTACCAAGAGATTTTTTGCAAATTAGCCCGATACGCTCTACTGCACGTTTATGCAGGCGTTGAAAGTTTTTTATAGTTTCAGGCTGACCTAAATTATTTGTAAATGCAAAAGGATGTGGATTACTTTTCAGCGGCTCTACACGCTGATATTTGAGATAGTTTGCCCAAATTAATAAGAAATCTTTAGCTTTTTCAGGAGGGTTAAATACAACCTCAAAGTAACCTTGTTTAGATGTAAGTAATGGGGACTTCCATCCTGCATATAAACGTTCGGTAAATGGATAGTTATTTCTAGGCTTCAATGATGTTTTGGATAAAAGAAATTCACGTCTATTTTTGAAATGAGGGTCTGGAGCTAGACCTAATTCAGGATGATAAACACGAACAAGAGCTTCTTGAGGACGGTTTGGGTTTAATGTGATATCTGAAGTGTAAATATGAAAAATTTCACTTTTCCTAAGCCCACCGTAATTCATCAACATCGTAATCGCTTGCGATTTATAGTCATATTTACCATTTTTTTCGAACCCTAAGTAAATCAATCTTTCAATTTGATCTTCAGGGAAACGAACTGCATATTCAAAATCAATCAGGTCTTCATTGAACGATCCAACCAAACGAACTTGCTGCTGTGATAAATCTCTTTTAGTTAAATGATTTAGAAAGACATTTGCTTGTTTATGATAATAAGCGCACCAATTTAGACGCTCTTCATAACTTGTGGCTTTGCGAAATGGATTTATACGAATTGTTGAATGTTCATCCTGTGAAGTCAGAAAATCAGTGTAATGGGTAATATGAAATAATAGATTATTGGTATCTCTGACTGTGCGTGGTCGCCAATAAAGATTAAGAGAATCTGTACGGGTTGTTGGGTCAATTGTGCCTGTGATTAATGCCTCGGTGAAAGCTTTCAGTAATTTAGTAGCATTCTCAATTTGTGGAACTGAATTTATATACTTCAATAAAAGTTTAAGTGCATAACAAGATCTTTCTTTCCATGATTCACTTTTTGAATTAAACCAAGCCAAATAGCGCAAATGAGAAATGATGATTCCTTTCTCAGTCAAGAGGCAAGGCAAGACTAAGGTGGTTTGAGTAGAACAATCTTTGTAATTTACATAAATTTTCTTAACGTAAGCCATATACTATTTAGTATGAAGTATGAGGTTTTCTCAATTTAAACTTATCATTATTTGATCTATTGTCAATACAGAATACTAGAAATAGTATGTTTTAAGGTGGGGTTATAATATCAATATAATAAACAATTACTTAGAAAAATAGATCGTCGTGTTCGCTATCTGGGTAAGCGTTTAGAGGAATTGAAAATCGTTGACTTTGTGCCTGAGCAGGAGGGAAAAGTCTATTTTGGAGCTTGGGTAGAGATTGAAAATGATGACGGGGAGCAAAAGAAATTACGGATTGTGGGGATAGATGAAATTTATGATCATCATCCCCAGCATATTTCGATTGAGTCTCCAATGGCACGTGCATTATTGAGCAAAGAGGTGGATGATGAGGTGGAAGTCATTACTCCATTAGGAAAAAAAGTGTGGTATATCAACTCAATTTGCTATGAAAAATCTAAAAATGCTTAAATTTTTACTGTTTTGATTTTATTTTGAGCATTTGATTGATTATTTTGAATAAAAGATTTGCCAATTCTAATTTTTATTTATATGATAGCCGCCATTGGAAGCGTGGCAGAGCGGTTTAATGCACCGGTCTTGAAAACCGACGAGGGTGTGAGTCCTCCGTGAGTTCGAATCTCACCGCTTCCGCCAAATTCAAGTTTCTGACACTGTTTAGTACTATATAAGTTTATGATTTATAAGGTTAAAGTTGGAAATATACGATATGACAAGCCGTGACGCACTACGCCAATCGGTGGTTATAAAGTAGTAAAAAATGCAGTAAGATTATTTCTTACTGCATTTTTTTATGTCTGAATTATGGCAACTCGTGGAATCAACAAGCTTAGTGCTTTACAAGTCAAAAAAGCTAAACCTGATCCTGACAAGATGTATAAGCTGTCAGATGGTGGAAATCTTTATCTGCGTATTGATCAAAGTGGTAGCAAGTACTGGATATTCAATTACACACGTCCATTCCTAGGCAAGCGTAATGATTTATCTTTGGGGACTTACCCTGAAGTTTCACTAGATGATGCGCGTACCATTCGTGATGAATATAAAAAGCTCATCAAGCAGGGCATTGATCCAGCAATGGAGCGGATTGAAACCAAGTCTCAGAAACAGAAAGAAGCAGAAAACACCTTTCGTATTGTTGCTGAAGCATGGCTATATAAACGTGAGCTAGAGCAAAAACAGGATGAAGAGACCATCCGTCGTTTAAAGCACGATGTCTATCCCTATATTGGTGATTTAACCTTTCCCCAGCTTACCCTAGAAATTCTTGAGATTAAAGTCTTTAAGCGCATTATTGAGCGTGGAGCCTTGTCTGTTGCCAAACGCCTAAAATCAGACCTCAACCAGATCTTTAAATCAGCACGTAAGAAAAAGCTGATTCAATACAATCCAATTGAGGATATTGAATTACCAAAACCACAGGGTGGAAACTTTGCTGCCGTGACAGAAGAGCAAGACCTAGCTCCAATGCTGAATAAAATTTGGAACTACTCCAAACTTTATCCACGTTGTTCGCTTATCACACAAGTGGCGTTAAAAATCTCTGTGCTGACATTTCAGCGACCTGGTGAGATTCGCAAGCTGAAAAAGGAGTATTTCTACCGTGAGGAACGCTGCTTTAAATTTACAGCCAGTAAAACCAGGCAGCTTCATATTGTGCCATTGTCAGATCAAGCTTTTGATCTGATTGAATCAATCATTGATCTGCATCCATACAGCGAATATATCTTCGTGGGGCGGAATGGTAAAACCTTTATTTCAGACAATACCATCAACTCCGCCTTGAAGCGTTTAGGCTATGGTGGGGAACAGACAGCACATGGCTTTAGGGCAACTGCTCGTACCATGCTGGATGAGATTCTGGAGCAGCGTGTGGACTTTATTGAGCATCAGTTGGCGCATAAGGTAAAAGACAATAACGGTACCGCCTACAACCGAACTAAGTTCTTGAATAAACGCCAAGAGATGATGCAGGAGTGGGCTGATTATTTAGAATCCTTGCTTGAACATAATGATATAAAAACAAGTTAGGTTAAATTTACGCCAATAAAAAGGCCGTCTTTAGACAGCCTTCAAAAGAGCAAGCATTATGCAGCATGATTTGTATTTGCTCTTTGTTCAAGCCAATTATTAATCTGGTTTTCAGTCCATGTCGGCATGCTTGCTGTTAGATAGGTTGGTGTAGGGAAATCACCTCGGGCGACCATTTTCCAAAGGGTGGATTCTGCGATATTGAGCAGCCCCTTGGTAGCAGGTTTATGAGAAATCCTACGTCTACGGCCACTGCGATCAATATAATCCCGAGCTAATCGTTCAGGGTAATTTACAAGATCTTTAACACGATAATGTTTTTGAATCATTTTGATTCTCTCCAGTATTAATTTTATTTCAATATTTAAAAGATTAAGTTAGGTATATTAATAACTAAACCTTTTGTGGATTGGAAGTTATCATAAGATCTAAAAAAAAGATGGGTTTTATATGGAAAACTAAAAAAAATATGTATTTTTTTTGGGTATTATAACATTAAATAATCTTAAGTATCTTTCATGAGATTATTTTGCTGATATAATAGATTTTTGTTAATTTTTAATTGTATTTAAATTAATCGTCTTTTTGATTGGGAGTAAATCTTTGTGAGGACTTTAGGTATTTTAATTGGAATTTTTTAATACTGGTTTTGATGATTAAATGTTGGTTATTTAAATTTTTAAAATTATTATTTAATAATAAGTTGTATTTCTGTAAAGAATATTTTATTGATAATTAAACTAAGACTTATTATTTTAATAGTATCTTTGTTTGGTTTTTAAAAAATATTGAATTTAACTTTTGTAAATTACATTGTGATTGAGGCTTATAACCCTGCTATATAATTATAATTAATTTATTTGTTGAAATAATTCTATTAGCATGAGTTTTAGATTTCATCTAGCTTTTCATGGTTCTTAAAAATTCATAGCAATACTCATATCTGCATATAAAATATTTTATTAATTTGATTAATAATTATACTTTATCTACTGTTACTCTTATTTTTTTGATCGTTTCAGGGGTGTTACACATATTTTTGGGTTCTGTTACTCTTATTTTTTGGGTCATTTTGAGGGGGTGTTACACATATTTTTGGATTCTGTTACTCTTATTTTTTAGTCATTTTGAGGGTGTTACACATATTTTTGGGTTCTGTTACTCCTATTTTTTGGTCATTTTGAGAGTGTTACACATATTTTTTAGTTCTGTTACTCTTATTTTTTGGTCATTTTGAGGGGTGTTACTCATGTTTTTGTTATTTTGTTGAGTTATCATATTTTTTTTATTTTAATGATTGGTATTATAAAATTAATTTTTTAATTTTATATATCGTTTTTTAAAATTATATTTTAATGTATATGGTTTGGTGTAGTGTTTATAGTTGGAATGGTGTGAGTTTTTATATATTAATATTTTGTGGATTTATTTTGGTTTTTAAAAATAACTCTGTTATTTAAGGTTTTAGTCAGCTTTGATCGTATTAATATATATTGATAATTAAATAAATTAAGTTATATTTCTTTAATCTCGATATTTAGCATCTCTAGTATTTTTTTAATATCCCTAATATAAATAGTAATCTAATTGTTGTAGAAAATAGGTGGTAGCTACGCCATACGCTTAGGTAAATGAACGTAGGCGAAGCAATCAGAGGGTAGTCTTCTAAAATCTATTGGTCTTGGACGTAACCTGTTCCAAGTAGCAGACGTTGTGCACGTTCAATCAACTTTTGACGTTGATGCGTACGGAATTCCCATAATGAAGACAAGTTATTATTTTGATTCAGTTTTGCAACCTCAAGGATTTGAGTGTCAGTCATCTCATGCATACATTGACGAATGACTTGATGTGCTTGCTCAAGCTCGTTGAGTAATGAATTTGCGGTATCAACCGCAATATAAAGGTTTGCTAGCGTCTGACGTTGAGGGTTTGAAATTGTCTTGCCAAGTTCGACAATTAATTGAGAGGCTTGTTGTTTAAGTGTGCAAGTATTTGCACCATGAAGAATTGCATTCATAGTCGTTTCCTTGTAGATAAGTTTTAATACTTACTTACCCCCATCACTTTCCTACGGAGATGGTGGCAGCTTAACAGGAGTAGGAAATACCGCTCTACAAGGCACGGCCAGCACAAGGCTGTCCTGTCAAGCCGCCATAACGACAGCTAAACAACAGACAAAAAAATAGCCGCATAAGCGACATTAATTTGCGCTTGTAGATATTATCAGGTTCCTACGCCTGAACACAGATTTTGCTGTGTAGAATTAGCTTAACTGGGTATACCTTGAGCTGTCAACGATTCAGTTTGATCTTTTTACATATCTTAACATTAAATAATTTATTGATTATCCTGAAGATATTTTAAATTTCTGACGGCGGGGTAACTGGTTGCTAAAAGTACTTATGGAGGGATGTTTTAGTTTAATATTGATTCTTTTTCACATTTTAACTCATCCATGAAATCAAAATAAGAACCTCAATGGGCTTAATTTGATCCTACGGGAAAAATTAATAACTTAAATTCATTTCGCCAAGCTGATTATTTAGATTTTAGCGGTTTGTAAAATTGACTAAAGTGCTGGATAAAATTAATATGGGTTCGCTGGCCCTCATGGTCAGTCGGTTTTAGCAGACCGTTGATCCGGCACAGAAAATAGCCCGTCTATTTTTTGTGAACCCTCTCGTCCCTCTTTTTCTCTATGATAGGGCGGAAGGGGGACATCCTTGTGATGTGCTGGTTCCTTGGATCCCAGTCTGCTAACCCCTTTTCGTCCTGTCACCATTATTTAGCAGTAATTGACAGGGCTTCTTAGATTCAAGGAGTTCGTTATGTCACATTCATATTTTCTCATTTGTGCTTCACCACCTGTTCAATCCTGTTGTGCCTTTCAATGGAGACTATACGGCTAATTTAATTTTTTAGGCTGTATTTAAAAAAACTTTTTAATAATAACAATCCAACGGTGGATGGCTAAATTATGCCTATAAAAAATAGACCTTTTTATATTTATATCTGCTGGTGATTGTGAATTGCATTGAACATGCGGGGAACAACCATGACTGAATTAACCAAACCTAAAATCATTCCAATCGAAAACCGTCCACAGAAATCCAGGCTATTTTTAAAATGTGTAATGGTGCCGATAGTGATCTTTCTGATTATTGCCAAACTCTTTTCCTTTGGATGGTTTGGCTACTTTTTCTTTGGCTTTGACCTATTCTGGTTTGTGATCATTTATTACCTCTATGAATATGGAAATACCTACTTTGACGGGTTGACGGAACAACTGAAACGTCAGAGTGAAACTTTTAATTATCAAAACCGTGGCGTCTGGATTAACTCTCAGGACAAAACCATCATCCTGTTTGATCAGCCCGATCAGCGTCTCGTCAAATATCCTTTTGACTATATAACTTCTGTTGGACATTACAATTTGGTTGAAGATCGCTTCAGAACCACAACCACAGTGATCAGTAACCCAATGATGGGAACCCATGTTAATCAACAAGTCCATCGGACACCGATGAAACGTGAGTTTCAGGTCAATATTGGAACACGGGATCAATTTAAACCAAATTACAGCCTTAAAGTGCTGTTTCCTTGGCGTAGTCCCAAAATGGCCAGTGAAATTCGTCAACTCCTTTCGGCTGATTATTATCAATAACAACAATTATATAAGGTAATAAATTATGAAGATTTCAAAAACGTTTATGCCATCTGTTCTGATGCTGGCAATCAGCACAGTAATGGTTGGGTGTGGGGGCGGTGGTTCGGGAGGAGATTCTGGTTCATCCAATGGTGGTGGAACGGAAAATTCTAATAATGGCAATATAAACCCTAAGCCAGTGACCTGTGCTGAAAGCCAATATCTGGAAGAGGGTACATGTAAAAACAAGGTAGTGCAGAATATCCAGTCTTTACCATTCAGCAGCCTGATTCAAGGTCAAAGCTATCCATTATCGCTTCAGACAGATCAAGGTCTGGCAGTAACGTTTAGCAGTAACACACCCAACATCTGTAGTGTAAGTGGCAGTGAACTCAAAGCGCTTAAAGTTGGTCAGTGTATTCTGGCACTGACACAGGTAGGGACGGAAAAAGTTCTACCACTCAATAGCAGCATGACCGTCAATGTGACTTGTGCTGCCGATCAATATCTAGAAAATAATGTTTGTGTAACTAAGGCCAAGCAAACCATTACCCCACTTAAAATGAAATACATCCTGACGGATAGTATTTATTCACTGGATGCTGAATCCAGTGTCAAACTTCCTGTTAAAATCAATAGCCTTTCTTCAGCAACCTGTACTTATTCTAATGGTGAACTAAAGGGGATTAGTGCGGGTGTATGTACCCTTAAACTCACCCAGGAGGGTGATGCCAAAACATTGGCCGCAGAAAGCAGGACTATTAGCTTTGATGTATTTAAAGCCTCATCCATGAGCGAGGCACCCGATATCAATAACTGTTATGCGGGTAAGCTCAGTGCAAAGTTTAGAAATGAATTTTTAAATGAAATCAATACGGTTCGTGCCTTGCATGGATTACCCAGTGTGAGTTATGACGATGCCCGTGAAGATGAGATGATGCAGACGGCACTGATTCTTGCTGCCAACAATATTTTGACGCATTACCCCGAAGCCAACACAAACTGCTATTCAGATATTGGTGCCGTGGGTGCAAGAACCAGTAGTCTGGAAATGGGGGTAAGGCAGAATAAGAATGACTATTCACCCGCGGAAAGCATCACCAATATGGTGCATGACAAATTAAACCTGTTTGCAGGAGATGTAGGACATCGACTTTGGATGCTCAACCCATTCTTACAAAAAACAGCATATGGTTCAGTCAATGCACCATCGTTTAAGGATACCAGATTCCCTTATGTGGTCGGTACGTCCTATAAAGTGGTTTATCCCTTTAATCATGCAACCACTGCACCACTTGGTGTGATTGCTTATCCCTACCATAACTATCCAGCAAAATATTATATGGCGGGTTCAATTCTCTCGATTTCAGTTTTAACCGATCAAAAGAATTTCTTTGCCAATCGCAATGTGGACTACGCTAAAGCCACTGTTGTTGTTACTGAGCGAAGTAGTGGAGCTAAACAAAAGATCAGTAATATCCGCTATGAAAATATCGGAGTTCCCAACCATATCCAGTTTAACTTTGACGATTTGAAATTGAACATGATCTACGATGTCAAACTCAGCAATGTCCTAGTGAATGGTCAGCCTAAAGAATATTCGTACTGGTTTAACGTGAATGATCAATAATAAGGAGAAGAATCAGATAAGGAAATTAATACTTAGCAGGCTTATGATCTTCAGAAAGGGATACGGTAGCCGGTTTGGGCTTTAAATTAGGAGGAGAAGAGAATCGTTGATTCTCTTCTCCTTTTATAAGAAAGAACAATTTTTTATTTACGAAGAATTTACGCTTTTTGCCATTTTTAATATAGAGAATTTACACAGTCAATTTCCATACTAAAGCTGACCTATTTTAAAATGGCATTTGCTATGTGGGAATTTATTTCTGTATTTGTCCTTTCCTTACTGTTGGCTTATCCGCTCGGTGTTTATCTTGCCGATGTGATGCAGGCAAAGCCAATGAGAAGTGACGCTTTGTTTAAATGGATTGAGCAGCCAATTTATGCCGTACTTGGCGTCAAGCGTAGAGGGATGAGCTGGCGGCAGTATTTGGTCGCTTTTGTCCTCAGTAATATTTTGCTGCTGGGCGCAAGTGTCACAATCCTGATGACGCAGGCATGGCTACCGCTAAATCCAGATCATATTCCCAATATGAATTGGGATTTAGCATTGCATACTACGATTTCATTTCTGACCAATACCAATCAGCAGCATTATTCAGGGCAGGCTCAACTGTCTTATTTATCGCAAATGACTGTGATTGTTGGTTTGCAATATTTATCGCCAATTATTGGGCTTGCATTATTGGTCGCAATGTTAAGAGCTTTGTTCCTGCAATCAGATCAAAACAAAGCTTCAGACCAAAACAATTGGAATCAGATCAATTTAGGCAATTACTGGATGGATATCATCCGACCATTGTTTAGATTCTTTATTCCACTTGGTTTAGTTTTTTCTTTGCTGCTTACTTTTCAAGGTGTGCCAGCAACCCTGTCTGCGGGACCAACAGCGCAGGTCTTAGATCAAAGCTCTGAGGTGCAAACACAACATATTCCACTTGGTCCAGTTGCACCCATGGTTGCAACTAAACAGCTTGGCAGTAACGGTGGTGGTTGGTATGGCCCAAATAGTAGTGTGCCTTTAGAAAACCCAACACCGTTGTCCAATGTGATTGAGATGATTGCGATTTTACTGATCCCGTTGTCAGTGGTGTTTATGGTCGGACGCTTTATCCAACGTAAAAAACTGATGTGGATGATTTTTGGCAGTATGTTGTTAATGTCATTGATTTCCACCTCTTTGGCTTTCTGGGCTGAAAAATCATCTTTGATTCCTAATGCAACCTTGATGGAAGGCAAAGAAGTACGTTTTGGTGCGGATGCATCGGCACTTTGGGCAAGTCTCACCACACAAGTGAACAATGGTTCAGTCAACATGATGCATGACTCCGCCTCACCACTTACAGGCTTGGTTGAACTGTGCAATATGTTGATCAATGCCATATGGGGAGGAATTGGCTGTGGTTTATTACAATTCTTTATTTATCTATTTTTAGCAGTATTTATCGCGGGATTAATGACAGGTCGGACCCCTGAATTGTTTGGTCGAAAAGTAGAAGTAACTGAAATTAAGCTTTTGGCTCTTGTGATCTTATTACAACCCGTGGTGATTCTTGGTTTAACTGCGATCGCAATCGCATTTCCAACCCTGACAGGCAATTCCAATCCAGCGTTTCATGGCATTAGCCAAGTGTTTTATGAATATGTCTCTGCTTATGCCAACAATGGTTCTGGTTTTGAAGGACTAAGTGATAACACCCTATGGTGGAATCTGAGTGCCAGTGTGGCTTTATTGGCAGGTCGTTATAGCGTGTTGATTATTCCTGTTTTAATTGCTGTCAGCTTAGCAACCAAACCGCAAGCTGCCGAAAGCAAAGGATCTTTACACATCGAGTCACCCACATTTGCATTGACCTTAATTGGGATTATGTTGATTCTGACCTTGTTGCAATTCATGCCAGTGTTGGTGATCGGACCAATTGCTGATTACTTGTCTATAAAAGTTTAAGTGTGGAGCAAGCACAATGAAACATTCAAATGCGACACAACAGATGGATATTTTGAATAAAGAAATTATTCAACAAACCTTTCATAAGTTGTTGCCACAGTACGCTTTTAAAAATCCAGTGATGGCATGTGTCTGGGTGGGAACAATCTTAACGATTGTCGCAACTTTGATGGGCAGTACCAGCTTAGGTTTCGGTTTAGTGTTGAGCTTGATTCTATTGGTCACTGTATTATTCGCCAATTATGCTGAAGCAGTCGCAGAAGCTAAAGGACGTGGACAGGCAGCATCCTTACGCCAAGCGCGTGAAAACTTAACTGCTAATCGGATTGCCGATCTGGATGCAGCGCCGGTGGTCATCTCTGCAAATCTACTCAAAAAAGATGATTTGGTCAGTGTCAAAGCTGGTGAAATTGTCCCAGCGGATGGGGAGATTATTCAAGGTTTCGCGACCATTAATGAGTCTGCGGTGACCGGTGAGTCTGCACCTGTATTGCGTGAAGCCAATACTGATCGTTCAGGTGTCATTGGGGGAACCAAGGTTTTATCTGATGAAATTATTATTCGGGTGAGTAATGAAGCGGGACATAGCTTTCTAGACCGCATGATTGCATTGGTTGAAGGGGCCAATCGTCAAAAAACACCGAATGAGATCGCACTGAGTATTTTACTCAATATCATGACCATCACCTTTATTGTTGTGGTCGCGGCCTTACCATTCATTGGGGCAATGGTAGGGATCAAAATCAGTCTAGTCTTATTGATTGCTTTACTGGTGTGTTTGATTCCAACCACGATTGGAGGATTACTGCCGGCGATTGGGATTGCAGGCATGAACCGCGCCTTAAAAGCCAATGTTCTTGCTAAATCAGGCAAGGCTGTCGAAGTTGCTGGTGATATTGATGTGCTGCTATTAGATAAAACAGGCACGATCACCTATGGCGACCGTCAAGCCACAGCCTTTTATCCTTTGGCAGGGGTAAGCCCAAGCGAGTTACGCCAAGCCGCAATGTTAACTTCTTTTGCCGACCCAACTCCTGAAGGGAAGTCCGTGGTGAGTCTTGGCAAAGAGTTGGGTGAAAGTATTAAAGAACCAACAGATGCGGAGTTTATTCAGTTTAATGCATCGACACGTTTATCTGGTGTGGACTTAGCGACTGGACAAACGATTCGTAAAGGTGCTGTGGACGCAATTCTTAAATTTACCAACCAAGAAATCAAAGACAACATTGAACTGAAAACTCGTGTCGAACAAGTCGCTTCTAAAGGTGCGACACCATTGGTGGTGGCTTCGAATCACAGTATTTTAGGGGTGATTGAACTCTCAGATGTGATTAAACAAGGCATTAAAGAACGCTTTGCACTGCTACGTGAGATGGGCATCAAAACCATTATGGTGACAGGAGATAATCCATTGACTGCGGCTGCGATTGCGGCTGAAGCAGGGGTGGATGACTATATTGCTGAAGCGAGACCTGAGGACAAATTGGCTTGTATTCGTAATGAGCAAGCAGCAGGAAAATTAGTCGCAATGGTGGGTGATGGGATCAATGATGCACCTGCCTTGGCGCAAGCAGATATTGGTTTGGCCATGAACTCAGGCACACAAGCTGCGAAGGAAGCTGGCAATATGGTGGATTTGGATTCTGATCCAACCAAATTGCTAGATGTGGTCGAAATTGGTAAACAGCAATTGATTACTCGTGGAGCATTAACCACTTTTTCGTTGGCAAATGATGTCTCTAAGTATTTTGTGATTTTACCTGCATTGTTTGCCGTGGCGATTCCACAACTTGGGGTACTGAATATTTTACAGCTTAGTAGTCCAAGCAGTGCCGTGATTTCCGCTTTGATCTTTAATGCTTTGATTATTCCAATGTTGATTCCATTGGCACTCAAAGGCGTTCAATTCAAACCTGCCAGTGCGCTGCAATTGTTACGCCGTAATATGCTGATTTACGGTGTAGGTGGTGTGATCTTTCCGTTTATTGTGATCAAGCTTATTGACCTTGTTGTGTCATTGTGGATTTAGGAGTTGGAAATGAATACTTTATTGGGTCATGAGCAATTGAATCAACAGGACTTAGCATTATCTAATCAAGGACATTCAGTCCTACGTCCGAGTCTGGGTTTGATTGTGGTTGGTTTTTTCATTGCAGGCATGTTGTATGCTACAGCAAGTGTCTCCATTGCGCAGTTGATTTTTCCCAAACAAGCCAATGGTAGTGTCATTGAACTGAATGGTAAAATTATTGGTTCAAGTTTGGTAGGACAAAACTTTGTTAGTGATCAATATTTCCATGGACGACCGAGTGCTGTAAGTTACAGTGTAGATGACATGGCGGGCAGTAATTTGGCAATCTCCAATCCTGATTTGCAAAAACAAATTAAAGAAAGAACACTAGACTTTGCGCAGTACAATCAGATTGCTGAGCAGCAGGTACCACTGGACATGATCACTGCATCAGGCAGTGGGATTGACCCAGATATTTCACCTGAAAGTGCCTTGTTACAGGTGAAACGAGTGGCACAGCAGCGTCATTTATCAGAGTCACAGATCAAAGATTTAGTACAGCAACAGATTCAGCCTGCACAGTTTGGTTTGTATGGGCAAGCGCGAGTGAATGTGTTACAGCTAAATTTAGCCTTAGATCAATTGTCATCGACCACTTGATAGAGCGTAATTATGCAGATCGACCGTAATAACAAAGCAGATGCATGGTTGGCACATAGTCAGCGTGAACAATCTGGACGTTTGACCATTTTCTTGGGTGCAGCACCTGGAGTCGGGAAAACCTATGCCATGTTGACCCGAGCGCATGAACTGATGCAGCAAGGGCAGCATGTGGTGGTCGGTGTGGTCGAAACCCACGGTCGATCTGATACCGAGCGTTTAATTCAGGGATTGAATGTTATTCCTAGAAAGACGTTGGAATATCAAGGGCGAATGTTGGAAGAGATGGACCTCGACCAAATTCTTAAGTTAAAACCTGAAATTGTTTTGGTTGATGAGTTGGCACATCGTAATGTACCGAACAGCCGCCATGAATATCGTTGGCAAGATGTCAATGAGTTGTTGGATGCAGGCATTGATGTCTATAGCACCTTAAATATTCAACATTTGGAAAGCCTCAATGATGTGGTTTTTCAAATTACGGGGATTCGGGTAACTGAAACCGTCCCCGATGCATTACTTAAACGTTTGAAAGACATTCGACTGGTTGATTTACCTGTTCCAGAATTATTAGAACGGATGAATCATGGCAAGATTTATTTCGCTGATGTTGCCCCTCATGCATTACAAGGTTTTTTTAAAGCTGAAAATTTGACAGCGTTACGTGATCTGGCAATTCAAACTGTTGCAGGGCAGGTCGATATTGATTATCGAGAAAAGTTTGTTGCACAAGGGCAGATTATCCCGATTCAAAATCATGTCATGTTGGCGATAGATGGTTCTGAGTTTTCAGAAGATTTGGTACGCCGTGCCCATCGGATTGCGGAAAGACGCAATGCAACGTGGAGCGTCATTTCGATTCAAAAAAGTAAGGTTGAAACGACCCAAACCTTTGCAGTGACGAAGGCTTTTAATCTAGCACGCAAGCTCGGTGCAGACACTTATTTACTCTATAGCAATCATATTGCATCGACCATTTTACAGGCAGCTTATGATTATGGTGCATCTAATATTTTACTTGGTAAAAGCCCTCAAAAATCGTTATGGCAGCGCCTATTCTCAGATCATATTGCCGATCAACTGTTAGAGAAACAGCATCCCTTTGAAATCACCTTTGTTCAGCCCTTAAAAACCAAAAATCATGAGATGAAGCAGGTCGATAGCACTGCTTCATCGTGGTCGAAGCAAGCACTGACGTTTCATCCGCGTGAAATGATTGAAAGTATTTTGATTGTGTTGTTGGGTTTAATTGCGGCAACGGTGAGTGATCATTTTATTGGTTATAGTGAGTTAGCTTTAATTTTTGTGGTCACGGTACTTGTGGTTGCAATGCGGGCAAGGATGTTCATCACGATTCTAAGTGTTTTGATTTGTTTCTTACTCTATAACTATTTATTTATTGAGCCACGCTTTACCTTTCGAATTAGTGCCGAGCGTGGAGTGATGACGATTGTTATCTTTATCGTTTCAGCCCTGCTGGTGGGGCGTTTGGCCAATCAGTTACGTGCTCAGGTATTGAGTTTACGTGCAGCGAACTCTCTCTCCTTACAGCTACAAGAATTGGAACGGAAATTATCCAGCTGTGTTGATATTGAACAGGTCTTAAGTGTCGCCAAACAACATTTGGAAAGTTCTTTAAATGCTGTGGTTTGGCTTCGGATCGGAACACAGGAGTTAGGCGATCATTCTGTATTTAATGAAAAAGATCAGATTGCAGCAAATTGGACCCAGAAAAATGCCAAGCCTTGTGGCCGTTTTACCAATACCTTAACCCAGTCTGAATGGTGGTTTAATCCGCTCAATCTCGTCGGTGGATTGGGGGTGATTGCGATACGTTTTCAGCAAAATGCAGAAAATATCAGTTTTGAACAGCAGCGTCTGGCTGAATTGATGATCGATGATATTGCCCAAACGGTTTCGCGGGTACAGTTAGCTTTGCAACTGGAAAATTCTCGTGTGGTCGCTGAAACTGAAAAGTTGCGTTCTGCATTACTGTCTTCGGTCTCGCATGATTTACGTTCGCCATTAGCCGCGATGATTGGTTCTGCGGATACGCTAAAATACTACGGTGAACAGATGCCTGAACAAGATCGCCATGAACTGTTAGATACCATTCATGTCGAGGGTGAGCGCTTGGATCGTTATATTCAAAATTTACTGGATATGACTCGCTTGGGCCATCAAGGTTTAAGCTTAAGCCGAGACTGGATCGGTGTTGAAGAGCTGATTGGATCTGCCACACAACGTCTGAAACGCTATCAACCACATGTGAATATTGATGTGTCCTTAACAGAGGATTTACCTCAGCTCTACGTGCATCCAGCTTTAATTGAACAGGCGATTTTTAATGTATTGGAAAATGCGGCCAAGTTTTCGCCTGATGATGTACCTATCAAAGTAACAATCAAACAAGAAGATAATTTCCTACAGATTGATATCGTCGATCAAGGTGTCGGGATTCCTGAAGAGGAGCGGGAGCAAATCTTTGATATGTTCTATACCATGCAACGTGGAGATCGTGGTAAAACAGGAACAGGTTTAGGTCTCGCCATTGTAAAAGCCATTATTGGGGCACATATGGGTAGTATTGAAGCCTTGGCAGGCACGCGTGGTCTGGGCACATTGATTAGAATACGGTTACCACTTCATCAGGATTAAAATCATCATTTATGCCGCAAACATCCAATCAGCAAGCCTCTATTCTCATTATTGATGATGAGCCACAAATTCGGAAATTTCTGGATATTGCCTTACGTGCGCAAGGTTATTTGGTACATGTGGCTGAAAATGGTATGAAAGGGTTGGAGACATTGGCGACACGTGGCGCTGATCTGTTGATTCTGGACTTGGGTTTACCTGATATGGAAGGACAAGAGGTTTTAACAGAATTACGGCAGTGGTCAGATATTCCTGTCATCGTATTATCGGCACGTCCAGACGAAAATCAAAAAATTAAACTGCTGGATGCAGGCGCAAATGATTATGTGACAAAACCTTTTAGTATTCAGGAGCTGTGTGCCCGTATTCGTGTGATGTTTAGAAATAAACCACAGCATTCAGAGCAAAATACTGTGTTTAATGATGGAAAGCTTTGGGTGGATGTGGCTGAGCATGTAGCCAAACTGGCAGGCGAGGACATTCTCTTAACCAAAAAAGAATTTCAGTTGCTGGCTTTATTGATTCGTCATCAGGGAAAGATTGTTACACAGAAACAAATCATGACGGAGTTATGGGGCATTAGCCATGAAGAAGACACACACTATTTAAGAATCTTGGTAAAGAAACTAAGAACAAAAATTGGGGATTCAGCTTTAAGTCCAAGATATATTTATACTATATCAGGGGTTGGATTACGTTTTTTTGCCTAATCTTTTAATATTAAAATTTTTTTTATGATTGGCTTAGCCAACACATAAATTAATAAAGCAAGGCGGCAGGGTTTTACCAGGAGGCGTTGGATCATGTAGTAAGGCAGGGGTATGGCAATGCCAGCTTTGAGGAGGAAAGAGATATTGTTGAGGAGTTTTACACGGATGGACCCCAACAAGAACCGTCTCAGTCACCCCATGATCTGAGCCATGTTCAGGATATCCAGAAAGGGTTGCAGCAGTCGGTGCAGGCATTGAATTAAAAAATATAGGAGAATCAAGGGTTCTCCTGTTATTTGTAAAATTATTTTTTTATTTAAGCATTTATAACTTTGATGTGCTTAACTTCCTAAACTCCAAAGTTGTTCCTGCTCTTGCTTAACTGCTTTTAATCCAGCTAAGGAAAAAGTCATTAGATGTTTTACAAGTTGTTGTGATTCTATCTGTGAGATATTTTGTATTGGGGTGGGAATGTTGGTATTGGTAATAATCAACATAAAGCATGGGGCAATGGTACTGAGTACACAGGGCAGTAAGGCAGGATGATCTTCATCCAGTCCCGCAACTTCACTTATAATTTTGCGGACAGATTGGAATTTTCGTGCTCCATCATTAGCCATGAATTCATGTAAATAAAGTGATGGAGAAAAGAGTTCACGAATAAAAACTTTACTATGCCAAATATCTTTCTCAATTAGTTTATTGACAATAGCTTCATAGAAGATTTCAAGTTTTTGGGTTGGGGGGAGTGAACTTTCCACAAGCTCTAATAAGCGTTTTTCATCGATGTAATGTGTATGCGCTTCAGCAAGGACAGCTTTATATAAACCGTCACGCCCATCAAAATGATAATTAATGGCAGCCAAATCGACCTCAGCCGCTTGGGCAATTTGTTTATTGGAGGTTTGTGCAAAACCGTTTTGAGCAATCAACTGACCAGCGGCTTCCAGAATTTTTGATTTGGTTAGATCACCATCACTACGTCTAGCTGTCGACATCTTTTACTCTGAATCAAACGTTACCGTTTAAGTATAGCTTTTTTTATTAAATTGATAGGACTTACGCACTATTATTTATAGATTCTCTGTGGTAGGAGATGATTTTTATCGAGAATAAAGTCATCAATGAAGTCTTTGATGATTGGTCTAAATAATTTCTTCTGCCAACGATATACATTTTCAAAGATCCGCTCAAACTGGTTCTTTTGTATCTCGACGTAGGCCATCAAGGCTGCAAAAATATGATTCAAAATCAGTTTAGATCGTCTTACTTGAAACTTTTCAATATGACAAACCTGTTTAATCACTCGGTGATATTGCTCTATTTTCCAATGACTTGAATGTAATTCATGAAAACCCTCAAAGGACAATAAATCATCTTCATCTTGATGCACAATATAAAACCTCTGCTGTTCTTTTAACTGAGTCTTAAATAATTGTACAAAGCCAAAATCTTTGAGCCAGACCACTTGACCCTGATGAAAATCTGGCAATAAACGCAGTTGAAACCATTGTCCTTTTTCTGGGGAAACCTTACGGTTACAGTCGATACCAAACATAAATCGAATACCATATTTTCTTATGGTTTTTAGATTTCCAGTCGATGAATACCAACTATCACCTGTAATAAATTGAATCTTTGCACCCCAACTAAGTACTTCACTTAACATATCCATAAAGTAATCATTCTTGGTTTTACCCTCAGATTTGTCATAAATTCGGAAATTAATTGGAATATTTTGACCATTCTGATCTGTCGCATACAGGGTAATGAGATTAATCCCCTTGACGGATCGGTGGTGTTTGCCTGACCAAAAATAGCTAACCAAGTCCATATGTTGACTATATGGTTTATCTAAAACAGTATCATCAATACTGACTATAAGTTTATTATTATCAATATGTTGAATTGCTTCTTGATATAGGTCGTGAGGTGTGTAGTCTTCACGCTCCAGAAAGCGATTTACACTATCATGCGAGATATTATAAGTCTCGGCAAGTTGTGTGCAGCTAATAGAGTTCGGTTCTGTCATGAGAAAGCCCATATAAATGGGTAATGTACAAGTTGCTGTAGAAGCATGTTTAGTTCGTCTGATCACAGATACTTTATAAACTATTTTAATACTTTTTTGAATCCGTCAATGCGTAAGTCCTAATTGATATAGTTTAAATTTAAATTGAATTTAAACTTTGCTTTGCTCAAAAGGTTTTTTCCATGAAGAAGCGTATTATTACGAGTGTGCTGCTATGCCTTGTTGTTATTCTGGCGATTGCAATCTGGTTAATCAATAAAGATAAAAATACAGAGCATGAGCTAACTCTTTATGGAAATGTGGATATTCGTCAGGTGTCTTTGGCTTTTGAACAGGCGGGACGTATTCAAACTCTTTCTGTACAGGAGGGAGATAAAGTGAAACAAGGTGAGGTATTGGCAACGCTTAAAACCGATGCCCTGAAAATTCAGCAACAACAGGCCGAAGCACAGCTTAATGTACAAAAACAGACCTTGATTGAACAAGATGCAGGCAATCGACCTGAACAAATTGCTCAGGCAAAAGCACAACTCGTTTCCGCACAGGCACAACTAGAAAAAGCCAATAAGGATTATCAGCGTCTACAAGTACTGAGCAACACCACGTCAGGGCAGGCAATCAGTAAGCAGGAACTGGATTACGCCCAAAGTAATCAGGCCACTGCGGCTGCCGCAGTAAAAGAGCGTGAAGCAAATTTACAACTGTTGCAAAAAGGCGCACGAACAGAAGAACGTGCCGCAGCCAAAGCCCAGTATCAGGCAATGCAGGCTAATCTGGATTTAATTCAGTATCAAATTTCCCAGAGTGAGTTGCGTTCACCTGTGAATGCAGTGGTAAGGGCAAGATTGCAGGAAGTGGGTGATATGACCACAGCACAAAAAACCGTTTATACACTTGCCTTGACTGATCCAAAGTGGGTGCGGGTTTATGCCAATGAAAAAGATTTAAGTTTCATCAAAATGGGAGCGACAGCACAGGTCATTCGGGATGCTTTACCTGATCAACCGATTGCAGGGAAAATTGATTATATCTCATCGGTGGCTGAATTTACCCCGAAAACGGTACAAACCGAAGATATACGCACCACATTGGTCTATGAGGTTCGGGTATATGTTGATGACCCGAATGATCAACTGAAAATGGGACAGCCTGTGACAGTCAAGATTGCAAAAGCAAATTGAGTGAACTGATATGAATGCCCTGCAAAATAATAATTCCTCTGTGGTGATTGCCCGTAATTTACGGCAGGTATTTCAGGCGGAGAATAAGAAAAACCCTGCTACTTGTGCGCTTGAGGATTTAAATATCCAGATTACATCGGGACAACTCACAGCTCTGGTTGGGCCTGATGGTGCAGGTAAAACCACATTTCTGCGTCTGATTGCAGGATTATATCAGCCCTCTTCAGGTTCATTAGAGGTATTGGGCATAGATGTGGCGAAATATCCACAACAGGTACAAAACCGTATTAGTTATATGCCACAACGTTTTGGACTATATGAAGATTTAAGTATTCAGGAAAATCTTGATCTCTATGCGGACTTGCATGGTGTATCACAGCAGGAGCGTAAATCACGTTTTGAGCGTTTACTGGAAATTACCGATTTAAAGAAATTCACTGAACGGCCCGCAGGTAAATTATCAGGTGGGATGAAACAAAAACTGGGACTGGCCTGTACCTTAGTCCGTTCACCAGAATTGTTGTTACTGGATGAACCCAGTGTTGGGGTTGACCCATTATCCAGACGTGATCTATGGATTATTATTGAGCAACTGGTCAAGGAAGAAAATTTAAGCGTTATTATAAGTACCGCCTATATGGATGAGGCGGAACGGTGCGCTGACATTTATGTGATGTATGAGGGAAAAGTTCTACAACAGGGCACAGCAAAAAGTCTGAGTGAGCAAGTATGTGGACGCACATGGCAGGTCGAACCCCCTACAAATATTAAAGCTCGGATTTTACAAACCCAGTTGCTGGATATGCATCAATATATTACTGATGCTGTGCCAAAAGGCGATGTGGTGCGATTTATTACTACACCTGAGTTTCCAGAATTACCAAAGCAGTTATTACCTCAAGATGCAGCGGTTTCCAGTCGAGAACCTGAACTTGAAGATGCCTTTATGTGGTTTCTACATCAAGCGCAGCAGGCAGCGCATGGTGAGAAAAATGATAAGGTTAGTGTGATTGACAATACATCAACTGATGAAATTGAACAGCAACAATCTGTGATTGTCGTAAAAGATTTAGTCCGCAAATTTGGTGATTTTACTGCGGTGGCAAATACTTCATTTGAAGTTAAACGAGGTGAGATTTTTGGACTGCTGGGTCCAAATGGTGCGGGTAAAACCACGACATTTAGAATGTTATGCGGATTATTGCCTGCCAGCAGTGGCACACTGGAAGTTGCTGGTATGAACCTACGTACCGCACGGGCGCAGGCACGGGCAAAAATTGGCTATGTCTCACAGAAATTTGCCTTGTATGGTAATTTAACGGTACTGGACAATCTCAAGTTTTTTGGTGGTGCATACGGCTTATCAGGGAAAAAATTAAAACAACAGATTGATGAAGCCCTACAACGTTTTGAATTGAAACCGCATGCCAAAAGTGGTGATTTACCTAATGGCTTTAAGCAACGCCTGTCTATGGCAGCCGCTTTGTTACATCAACCTGAAATTGTGTTTCTGGATGAGCCCACCAGTGGTATTGACCCTTTGGCAAGACGTGCATTCTGGTACACCATTGGAGAGTTGGCGAATCAGGGTATTACCATCATTATCACTACACACTTTATGGAAGAAGCAGAATATTGTGATCGCATCGCCATTCAGGATGCAGGCAAAATGTTGGCATTGGGTTCACCCAAACAGGTGCGGATACAGGCAGGAGAACAAGGGCTAGATGACATGAATAGTGCCTTTATTGCCATTGTTGAGCAAGCCCGTTCCCAGCAAGGGGAGAAGACATGAAAATTCCTGCATCTGTCTTACGTCTAATTGCCTTGATCCGTAAAGAAACCCATCAATTGGTCAGGGATAAAAGCAGTTTGGCAATTGGTTTAATCCTGCCGATTATCCTGATTTTATTGTTTGGTTATGGTCTGTCTTTTGATTTAAGCAATGGTCGTGTGGGTATTGTAGATCAAAATATGACGCCACAAAGCCAGCAAGTGATGAGGGGATTGAATGGCAGTCGCTATATTACGGCAACCTCCTATCAAGATTTTTATCAGGCTGAACAGGCGATGGGACGGGCAGAAATAGATGCCATTGTGGTGTTGCCCTCCGATTTTGCCCAACAAAGTGCCAATAACACTGCGACGATTCAGGTGATTAGCAATGGTCGTTCAACCAGTATTGCCTCAGCCTTGCAGGGCTATATTACTGGTGCTGTCAATAATACCCAAGCCATTCAGGCTGATCGCAGTCATATGCGCCCAACAATAGGAATGATCAGTGTTGAACAACGTATGTGGTTTAACGAGTCAGCTAATAGTACATGGTTTCTGGTGCCAGGTTTAATGGTGTTGGTACTGACTTTGATTGGTGCATTCCTGACAGGTTTATTGATTGCCAGAGAACGTGAGAGGGGAACGCTGGAAGCGTTATTTGTGACCCCAGTTCGCCCTTTGGAAATCGTATTGGCAAAACTGGTTCCTTATATTGTGGTTGGCATGATTGATATTGTGGTGTGTTTATTGGCCGCATCGTGGGTTTTTGAGGTGCCGATTCGTGGTTCATTGCTTTCAATCATTAGTTCATCATTTTTATATTTAATGGTTTCTTTGCTACTTGGCTTAACCATTTCAGGTATTTCAAAAAGCCAGTTTCAGGCCAGTCAAATGGCATTACTGGCCAGTTTTATGCCTGCCATGATGCTGTCAGGTTTTGTTTTCGATACCCGTAACCTGCCAACTGTCGTACAGATCATCAGCCAACTTTTACCAGCTACTCATTTTATGACTCTGATCAAAACTCTGTTTTTAGGCGGTGATGATTGGGTTTTATGGTTAAAACAATGTGGCATTTTAATGATCTATGTGGTGGTGCTGACCTTTGCAACCACTCAATCATTGAAAAAACGTTTGAGGTAATCCCAATGATTCAACGTGTAACGGCTTGGTTTAGTTACCTCATGGTTTTAGTAAGGAAAGAATTTCTTACCATTTTTAGTGACCCTGCCAATCGTACCATTTTATTTGTCCCCGCCCTGATGCAGGCTTTATTGTTTGGCTATGCAGCCAGCTATGATGTCAATCATGTGGATTATGCGGTTCTGGATCAGAGTAAGGGGCAGGTATCACAACAATTTCTGGCGCATCTGGATGGTTCAGGTGTGTTTAATCGCACAGCGACTTTGACAAATAATAGCCAAATCCAGCAGGTGATTGATGATCGAAGTGCATTGGCGGTGATCACGATTCCTGCTGATTTTGAAGATAAAATCAATCAGGGACAGACCTCACCAATTCAGGTTGTTCTGGATGGGCGTAATTCTTCCACTGCGGGTATGGCTGGTTCATATATCAGTAATGTGGTGGCAAAGGTCAATCAGGAGCGTTTGGGTGCGACCCCTACCATCAATATTGAAACTCGGACTTGGTATAACCCTAATCAGGAATCTAGATGGGGGTTGATGCCATCTTTAATTGCGGCTTTAAGCATGATGCAAACTCTGTTGTTGTCTTCTTTATCGGTTGCCAGAGAACGAGAGCAGGGTACTTTTGACCAATTACTGGTCACGCCTTACACGCCCATTCACATTATGATAGGCAAGGCATTACCGCCAGTTTTTGTGGGCTTAATGCAATCTACCATTATTTTGCTGATCATCATGTTCTGGTTTCAGATTCCCCTGAATGGCTCACTGGCTTTACTTTATTTTGGATTACTGTGCTTTAACGTTGCGGTGGTTGGTGTCGGTTTGTCCATCTCGGCCATTTCCCTGAATATGCAGCAGGCCATGCTGTTTACGTTCTTTCTGATTATGCCATTGATGCTGTTGTCAGGACTGCTAACTCCTGTCCAGAATATGCCATATGTATTGCAGGTTGGAACTTACGCCAACCCATTACGTTTTGGGATTGATCTGGTACAAAGAGTTTATATAGAGGGCGCAACCTTTTCTCAGATAAAGTGGGATTTTGTACCAATGTTTGTCTTGGCTGTGGTTACCTTGCCTTTGGCGGCCTGGTTGTTTAGAAACAGGTTATCTTAGATTAGGGGAATGAGTTTTGTTAATAAATATCAACTAATCTGTAGGGGAAATCAATAAATTCATTCAGTCTGTATTAATCAAAACGGGGGTAAAAAAGTCAGTTTGGTTGGACATTCACAAGACTGACTTCTCACTTTTCTAGTTGCATGATCTCCAGAGTTGGTTGGACGTATTGATCTTATCGTGGCGCTTGCACCAAGTCTGCATGTTACAACACCCATCTCTACATCATGTATATCCGTCTACTGTACCGCTTGTTACGCAACAAGCAGTACAATCACAATTTACGCAATCCTTGAGTGAGGAAAAGTGAATTCACAGGGTATTCGTGCTTTCATCCTAGCTACTCGTCAGGATATGGTGGTGACACCATGTAAAATGGCAGTTTCTTAATGAACCTGGTGTTACAAACTTGTTATTGCAAGATAAATATCCGATTATCTGGGTATCTCACTCAGGTTTAATGCACGTGTCCAAAGCGATTGGCTCAGCCAAGCAAATCGATGAACAGAGTTCAGGATATCCATAAAGAGTTGCAGCAGTTAAATTCCATGGAATAAGGAAGATGCATCATGGTTATTTGAATACAGTAACTCATTTTTGTTTCTTCATTCATCTGAAAAAATAGTTAGGGTTTAACAATAAAAATAGGAATATTAAGTTCAGAGATAAGGTTTTGAGTGATACTTCCCCAAATCAGTTTTTTTAATCCACTACGGCCATGAGAGCTGATTACAACCAGATCCGTTTTAGATTGCTCAACCATGTTAATAAGCGTATGGGTAACACTCTCACCCTCAAGTAATCTTATTTTTATATCAACATTGGTTTCGGTGACAAACCTATTATAAACGTTTTGTAAATTTGCCTGAATAAAAGTTCTGGCACGTTCAATTAATGGATTGGTTTGTCCTGAATTTAGATACTCATGCGCAATATAGGGGTCAAGGGTCAACACTTGTACAATGGTAATTTCACTTTGAAATGCTTTGGCAATCTCAATGGCATGTTGAATAGCGGCGAAAGATTCTTCAGAACTATCTACAGGAACGAGAATATTTTGGTAAACCATGGTTTTTTTACCATCATAAGGGTAATTGACCTGCTTAAGCTATCTGAAATATATTTCAAAAAAATGATTTATGCCAAAGGGAAAACTATTTTAGGCTAAAGTATAAAACTTCTGAACCACTGAAAATGTCAACAAATTGTCATTATTAAAATTTTAAAATACGGATGTCCTTTTTAGTGTTTTTTCCTTATGAATTCCAATCCCATTCCTCTTGCAAATATGATAGAGCAATCATCCAGCAAGTCGACGAATGTACATACTGTTTCACCTAAATGGTTTATGCCCGTATTTTTATCAATTTTAATTGCAACTTTGATTTATATAGGTTTTCAGCTATCAACTGATTTGGCGAGTGTTCCAGCTTTAAGTTTTTATTCCTTAGCTTTGTTGGCGGCAGCATTATTGGTTGCTTTGGGGTTTGAGTTTGTCAATGGATTTCATGATACAGCAAACGCTGTTGCCACAGTCATTTATACAAATGCATTGCCTGCATCAGTGGCAGTAATGTGGGCAGGATTCTGTAACTTTTTAGGTGTCATGGTTGCCAGTGGTGCTGTTGCCTACGGTATTATCGCCTTGCTTCCTGTAGAACTGATTATGAATGTCAGTTCTGGGGCTGGTTTTGCGATGGTTTTTGCAATGCTGCTTGCTGCGATTATATGGAACCTAGGTACATGGTTCCTTGGAATACCTGCTTCCAGCTCACATACCATGATTGGGTCTATTTTGGGTGTTGCCGTGATGAATTACCTGTTGTCATCAGGGAATGGTTCAAATGTTGACATGGATCAGGTTTTCAAAGTGGGTAAGGCGCTGCTTTTTTCTCCATTGATTGGCTTCGCTTTTGCCGCAGTCGTATTTATCCTGGTCAAAAAAGTTTTTAGAAAAAAGCTGGAGTTGTTTCAGCCGCCTGAAGGAAATAAACCACCGCCGCCAGTGATTCGTGCACTTTTGATTTTTACCTGTACTGGTGTAAGTTTTGCCCATGGTTCCAATGATGGGCAAAAGGGTATGGGTCTAATCATGCTGATTTTGATTGGTTTGGTTCCTTTAGCCTATTCCCTGAATAAGAACATGGATACGAATCAACTGTATGGCTTTGAGCAATTATCAAGTCAAACGGTTTTAATTCTTGACTCCCAAAGACAGTTCAATCTTTCAACCGACCAGGCAAGAAATGTTGTTACACGTTATATTCAGACTAAGGAAATTAATCCAGAGGTTTTGCCTGCCCTGGCTGTGTTAACTCACCAGTTGGGTGAAAATGTTGCGCAGTATAAAGATTTAAAAGCGATTCCTGAGAATGAAGTGACGGTCATTCGCAATGACATGTATTTGAATACTACTGCATTTAAACGTCTGGAAAAGATGAAACAACTACCTGAGATGTCAAGTGACCAAGCCAAGACAGTGAAAGAGTACCGTAAAAGTTTGGACTCTTTTCTGCAATATATTCCAACCTGGGTTAAGGTTGCGGTCGCACTGGCTTTGGGACTTGGGACTATGGTGGGATGGAAAAGGATTGTGGTAACGGTTGGGGAGCGAATTGGAAAAAATCACATGACCTATGGTCAGGGGATGTCTGCTGAGTTGGTTGCGATGAGTACCATTGCGGCAGCTGATGGCTTGGGCATGCCAGTCTCAACAACACATGTGTTAAATAGTGCAGTTGCAGGCACAATGGTCGCAAATAAGTCAGGTTTAAACTTTAATACAGTAAAAACCATTCTTTCGGCCTGGGTTTTTACATTGCCTGCAACGATTGTGTTATCAGGTTGCCTATACTGGTTATTCTTACAGTTTGTTGCGAAATAAACTTTAACGTAAGAATGAACTGAAAGGTTCCAGAACCAGGGCAGGGTAAAGCATGTAATGTGCTTACCCTGTTTTCTGATATGGTTTTTTTATGACTGATCAGTATTGCTTGGGGAAAAATTATAATTCTAATGGGCTGTCAGAAAATTATATTTAAATAGGGTACGTCATTAATTTGCAATACAGTTTTTAGAGAATAAGAATAGGGGTAAGTACGCAGTGGAACGCCCTAAAATTAAAAAATTTTATAAAGGGATAAAGGTTGATCATGACTTCATTGCAGGCACTAACAAACAGTCAGGAACACTGTTTGGAAACTTATATTAATCGAGAGTTATCATTATTAGAGTTTCATAAACGGGTGCTTGCACAGGCGAAAGATGTTGAACATCCTTTATTGGAACGCCTTAACTTCCTCATCATTTTTTCACGAAATCTGGATGAGTTTTTTGAAATTAGGGTTGCTAGCCTGATCCAGCAAATGAATATCTCTGGTAATGGCGCCACTACAGGGCCAGAGGGAATGCCTTTGGTAGAAGTGCTGGAAAGAATTTCTAAAGTTGTGCATGAAGCAGTGGAGGAGCAATATAAAATATTGAACCATTCCATTCTTCCCCAATTACAGGGTTATGGAGTGCACTACATACAGCACGGCGATATTCTGGAAAAGCACAAAGCATGGATCAAAGACTACTTTTTTAGTGAAGTGCAGCCTGTTGTCACACCGATCAGTTTAGACCCAGCCCATCCATTCCCGCGTTTGGTGAACAAAAGCCTAAACTTTATTGTCACTTTAGAGGGTAAGGATGCTTTTGGCCGAGAAATTGATTTAGCCATTGTGCCTGCACCAAGGTCTTTACCACGGTTGGTTAAACTGCCAAAGGAAATTTCTGGTAATGCAGAACACTACATTTTGCTGTCAGCCATTATACAGGAGCATATTTCAGACCTGTTTCCTGGTATGAAAGCAACAGGGTGTCATCAATTTCGGGTGACACGAAATGCGGACCTGACTGTTTCCGAGGATGTTGAGGATTTGGCGACAGCACTCAAAGGGGAACTTTCAGCAAGACGTTTTGGACGTGCGGTTAGGCTTGAGGTCAATAAAAACTGTCCAATACATATTGCTGACTATTTACTTGAACAGTTTGAACTGGAAAAAGACCGCCTCTATTTTGTGGATGGTCCTGTCAATCTTGCTCGCTTTATCTCGAATTTTGATTTGCCAGACTTACGTTTTCAGCCCTACCAGCAAAAAATTCCAAAAGCCTTATATACCAAGAAGCCTATCTTTGATGTGCTGAAAGCTGGTGATGTGTTGTTACACCATCCATTTGATAGTTTCAAGCCAGTAACCAAATTGCTGAGGGATGCGGCCTATGATCCAAATGTGCTGGCAATTAAACAAACCCTTTACCGTAGTGGGGCAGACTCCGAGATTGTGCAGATTCTTGCCGAAGCTGCAAGAAATGGAAAGGAGGTTACCGCTGTTATTGAACTGAGGGCACGTTTTGATGAGGAATCAAATATTGAGGTTGCCAATGTGCTTCAGGAGGCGGGGGCCGTTGTTGTCTACGGTATTGTAGGTTATAAAACCCATGCCAAAATGATTCTGGTTGTGCGTCGGGAACAAGATAGGATTAAGCGTTATGTGCATTTGGGAACGGGCAATTATCATGCAACCAATGCAAAGATTTACACTGACTATGGTTTACTCACCAGTGATGAGGAGATTTGTGAGGATGTGCATAAAATCTTTCAGGAGTTGACGGGTATGGGCAAAATGGCAAAACTGAAAAAACTTTTTCATGCTCCATTTACCTTGCATTCCCAACTTATTGATTTGATTCAGCAGGAAATTGAGCACAGCAAGGCGGGTAAAAAAGCCCATATCATGATTAAGGTCAATGCCTTGACTGAACCCCAACTCATCAATGCTTTATATAAGGCCTCACAGGCTGGGGTCCAGATTGACCTGATCATTCGCTCAATCTGCTGTTTGAGACCACAGGTCAAGGGGTTGTCAGAAAACATTCGGGTGAGATCAATCGTTGGACGTTATTTGGAACATACCCGTGTTTACTATTTCCATAATGATGGTGACAGTAAACTTTATTGCGCTAGTGCGGACTGGATGGGGCGCAACCTGTTCTCCCGTATAGAAACCTGTTTTCCAATTGAAGACAAGAAATTACGTAAGCTAATTATAGAGGATGGCTTGAACAACTATCTAAAAGATAATCGCAGGGCATGGGAGTTGCAGGCAGATGGTACCTGGTTGCAGTGTCAGCCCAAACAGGATCAAGTGGTTCATATTGCCCAGAGATACCTGATGGACAGAGAAGTTTAGTCATATAAAGCTTGGGTAACTTAACTGTAATAACAGTGTTTTATACTGGTTCTATAAAAAGAATAAAAACCAGTTGAATCACAAAAATAATAACTTTTATGTTCCTGATACAGAATGATGATTTTTTGACCCACTCATGTGGGTTTCTGTTTAGTTCTAGAACGAAGTGGAAAATACATGTGGGTATAAATTTAAAAAAAATTTTCTGTTATCGAGCCATTAAAATTAAGGGAACAGCTGGGTGACTTTCATTGCCAGTTACCTGGCAACAATTAATCTGTCCTACATGGTTTTTCAGGAAATCATTCAAGTTCAAGTTGATGGTCATCTTTGGTGATTTTAAGTTTGATCTTTTTATACTTTCTTTTGTGCGGGTTTAATGCAGAGTTGGTGACTTCATCAGCGAATTCAGAATTTCCCATCAGGTCGTTATAGGCTTTATACCCAATTAATATTTTTTGAGGTTTCGCTTTATGTTCCTGGCTATATGATTCAATCAAATGGGTGAGTTTTGTAAAAATAGATGTATTGGTCATTTTCAAGCAGCCTTTTAGTTTTCATAAGCAATCTGTTTAAACTAATTAATTTTTGTTAAGAATTTAAGACAACAACAAGAATATGATTTTTATTTTTTTTAAAAGGATATTTAGCTTAAATCTGGTCATAAAACTTACATACTCAAGTACTAATGTTTGGAAAAATATCCCTGCATAGTGATTTTACAATGAAAAGAAGTCTTCTTGGTGGACTTGTCCTGGCTGCTTGTTCAACACATAGCTTCGCCCTAAATATCCTGTTGGTTAATGATGATGGGCTGACCAGCAACATCAAGGCACTCTATGATGAACTCAAGGCAAATGGGCATAGCGTGGCTGTTTCTGTACCATGTTCACCACAAAGCGGTCGGGGTGGTGCTATTGTCATGTATAGCCCAACAACAATATCAGTTGATAATGACAAGCAAATTGCCGCTGAAAATGGCTGCCATAATGGTGCGGCACCAATTGGCGCTCCCGCAGCAGGTGGTTTTACAAAAACAGGCTACACCAATGGTAACTGGAACTATGTTCATGGTACACCCGTTATGGCAACGGCTTATGGACTGGATGTCGTTGCAGTGAAACAATGGGGTAAAGCACCAGACTTGGTACTGTCTGGACCAAATGAGGGGCAGAATGTTGGAAAAGTTGTTGTACATTCTGGAACGATTGGTAATGTACAGTTTTCAGCGGGAAAAGGTATTCCGTCTATTGCCCTGAGTGCAGATACCAATACGGTTGATGATAAAACCTTAAACAATGCCAATTCAGCTATTGTCGCAAAACAGACAGTGGTGTTGTTAAAAGAGCTACAAGGTAAAGCGGGTCAGGGGCCATTATTGCCAAAAGGCATTACCCTGAATGTTAATTTTCCAAAGAACCTGACCAGCAGTACACCCTTTGCATTTTCTAGAATTGGTACCTACGACCTATACAATTTCAAGTTTAAGGTCAGCAAGGATGATAAAGGCGTCAATCAATATGGGCTTGGGTATGACATTGCCCCAAATGCACCAACAGCGGCACAGGCAGCAGATGAAAGTGCGGTGATGCAAAGCAAGATTGCCGTGACCGCAATGCAGGTTGCCTATGACCAGCGTCCAGCAGCTCAGGAATGGCTTAAAATACGTCTTAAAAACTTGTTCAAGTAAAGGAGAACAGCCATGAAATGTTGTTTATGGATTCTGCTTCTTGGGCTGGGGCTGACGGCCTGTAATAATGATAACAAAGACCAGCAGGAGACTGTGGAGAAGCCAGACTTGGCGCCAGGTTTAGCGCTGGGTACCTATATTGTAAGCGTTGAAACAGACCAGGAATTACCAATGGTTGGCAAATATTATTCTGGTGGTGATGGTGGTAAGCTATTGGTGCTGGATGATGAACAGGACCGTGCAAAGATTGTGATGCACTATGATGTGCAGAGTAAGTCATGGCAGAGTAATCAGGCTGATAAAAACTTTAAGGTCCAGTTTGCTCATTATGAAAAGATCGCCGACCAGAAATTAAACCTCAATCAGTTGATGGGGACATATACCCTGTCATTTGCAGATGGTTCAATGATTCCAGTTGAAGTTAAGGCCCAGGGACAAATCATTTCAAAGGATCAGAACTGTATGTTTTCTGGTGTGATGAGTGAAAGTTTACTGGCGAATACAGCAACTTATCAATTAACTGATAATAAATGCGAAGCAATGAAAAATAATGTTAAAGGCTATGTGGTGATGGATCAGGATCTGGAACCAGCAGGCTTTAGACTGTTATCAGATACAGTAGGCTCAAAAGATATTTGGGCATTTGCTGAATCTTAGATTATAAAACGCCAATAAAATTTGATTTATTGGCGTTTTCTTAATAATGATATTTAAAAATACAATATCGAAGATTTATTCAATCTTGTGCATTTGAGTAAGAGCAACCGCATCTGCACCAGCGGCATAGTGAAGTTGATTAGAAGCATCATTGACTGCCTGCCAGATGGCTTCAGCAACATCTATTTCTTTTGTGATCGCTTTGGGGTGAGCAAAAGCTGCAAATATTGGTTCTGCAAATGTCATATACTGTTCAGGAATCAAGTCCTGCATTCGTGCTCCACCATTTTCTGCAAAACGAGTTGTTGGAGCATAACCTGGCTCAACCAGCTTTACCCGAATATTAAAGGATGCTAATTCAAAGGCAATGGATTCAGTCAAACCCGTAATTGCAGTTTTACTGGCAGTATATGCAGCAGCTAATGGCATCGCTGCAAGTGTCACACTAGAGGTGACATTGACAATAACACCTGAATTTCGTTCTCTAAATTGAGGCATAACTGCCTGCATCATTGCCATCGTCCCGAAAGTATTAGTTTCAAATACTTCCTTAATAATATCCATCGATGTCGCTTCAAAAGCTCCCACAACACCAATTCCTGCATTATTCACCAATACATCAATTAACCCTATGGTTTGAATCAAGGCCCTGATACTTTCAGGATTGGTTATATCAAGTGGCAAAATGCGTAAATGTTCTGAGCTTGGTAATAGTTCAGGATTTGGTGTTCGCATTGTCGCAATCACATTCCAGTTCTTTGATAGGAAATAGCGAGCTGTTTCTAAACCATAGCCAGATGAACATCCAGTGATAAGTACAGTTTTCATAAGGTATCTTCTTTAAACATTGTCCGTACTTAAAATGATAGAACTTAGAATTTGGATGATCTATAATTTATAGTCTGTATAATTTTACTTAACGTCCGATTATGATTGATCCTTTATCAGAAATTATTACATTACTTCGACCACGGACAGTATCGAGTAAACTCATCAGTGGTGCAGGAAAATGGGGGATTTATTATTCTGCTTTTGAACAACCAAGCTTTTGCACCATTCTAAAAGGGAGTTGCCTGCTCACAATACAGGGAAAAGAACCTGTGATATTGAATGAGGGTGATTTCGTGTTTATGCCTGTAACTCCCAGTTTTACAATATCAGGGTTTGGGTCAGTAGTGTCTGAGCAAGTCGATGCAAAAAATACATCTCATGTAACAGAAGAAGTTCGACATGGAGATCAAGATGGGCAACCTGATGTACTGATGCTAGGTGGATACTTTTCATTTGATTCAGTTGATACTGCATTATTCGTGTCATTACTACCGCAACTTTTACATGTACAAAGCGCAGAAAAGCTTTCAGTACTTGTACAACTTATTCGAGATGAATTTACTGAACAGCGTTCAGGTCGAGAGCACATATTAATGAGATTGGTTGAAATCTTATTAATTGAATCATTACGTTTAATGGAAAAAGTAGATGCTCCAGTTGGGTTACTTCGAGGTCTGGCTGAACCACGTTTAGCTGAGGCATTACGTCATATTCATGGTAATCCATCCCATTCATGGACAATGGATGAGTTGGCTAGAAAGGTCGCTTTATCTCGCTCTACATTTTTTGAGCGATTTACCAATGCAATAGGTATCCCGCCAATGGAGTATCTTTTAGCTTGGCGTATGACGATTGCAAAAGATTTGCTTTCGCAGCAGAACCTGACAATTACTCAAATTGCAGAGCAGGTGGGTTATGGGTCAGCTAGTGCTTTTAGTACAGCTTTTAGTCGATATGTGGGGCTGGCGCCAAGCAAATTTACTTATTCTTAATATTAACCAAAACAGTAATCTTTAAAACTAACCAAATCCAAAATAAAGCCAGATGGGTCAAATATCCACTGGATGAACAGCTACGAGTCAGAGCACAGAACCAGAAACTTAGAACCATACCAGTATGGATGATCTTCAATGATCCTGAACTAAACCTGCGGGCAGAGCACAGCCTGTTTGACCGCCAGACTGGACGCTTGATCTGTTCAGGCAATGGGGAAACCTGTCAGCGACTTGGGCAAAATGGCATTGAACAACATCCATGTCCATCACCTGATCTTTGTCCACTGGCACAAGGTGGGCTATGCAAACCCTACGGTAGGCTTTATGTCAATCTGGATGAATCGGATGAGTTTGGCACATTTATCTTTAGAACCACAGGTTTTAATAGTATTCGTACTTTGGCAGCACGGTTGCGTTATTACCATGCAGCATCAGATGATTTACTTTCATGCCTGCCGTTGCAACTCACTTTGAGAGGTAAAAGCACCACCCAAAGTTATCGTACCCCAATCTATTATGTGGACTTGACCTTACGTGAGGGCGTGAATTTGCAGGAAGCAATTACTTCAGCCAAACAGATGGATGAACAGAGCAAGGCAGCAGGATTTTATCAGGAGGCACTGGACCATGTGGCACGGCAGGGCTATGGCAATGCCAGCTTTGAGGTAGTAGGTGAGGAGGGATTGGATATTGTTGAGGAGCTCTACACGGATGAAGCAAGGTCAGAGCATCAGCAAACGCATGATCTGATCCATGTTCAGGATATTCAGAAAGGGTTGCAGCAGTCGGTGTAGGCTTTGAATTGATTGGGTGAGATTAGGCAACAGGGGGGAATAGAATTCCCCCTAATTTTGATATATCTATTTTTTATTTAAGTAGTGATACATTAAAAAAACAACCCTACTTTAATAGGGTCATTTTTTAATGTTTTTATATTCTGTAAATTCTATAAGTTGGATTTAGATTACAAAAGGTGCAACTAAACCGATAAACTTAACTATTTTATCAAATGTTTTGCTAAGTTTATTTACAGAATTTGTTAAGTTTATTGTTTCTTCAGCTATACTGGTAAGATCTTCTGTTGCCTGTTTAATAGATGCAACTGCATTTTTATATTCTTCTGTATTCATCATTTTATTGACTGTGCTACTAATAATTTGACTTTCTTTTAGAGCAAGCCCACTTATTTCTCCTTTTAAAATTTGTCGTTTAGATTCAGTTATATTTTCATCGCTTAAGAGTTTTACTATTTTCATTTTTATCTTACTAATAGCAATAAGTGCGGTTTCCATTTGGTTTTGTAATTGCTGGATTTCATTACTCATTATTTTATCCTTATTCTTTAGTTATTTAACAATCTTAGGATAGTAAATTAATTAATTTATTTTAATGCGTTTTTTAAATCTTCGGTATCTTTAACTAAAATTTTAACCTGTTCAGTAAAGGCATTAAATTGTCCTTTATTTGACCAACTTGAAGATTTAAGAGAATTATTTAGAGAATCATGAGCAGATATTAACTCCTTAGCAGTCTTTGTTGGATTTGACATATTTAAGATATTCACATCAGCAACATCCCGTTTTAGTAATTCTAATAGGGTGTTATATTGATTAGGAGTGATTTTTTTATTTTCACTATTCAATTTATAGATGGTATCTTCTATTCTATTTGTAAGAAAATTGAGTTGAGCATTTTTTGCATTTAGTAATGAATTTCCAATTGGAGTTACTAGTGCATTAAGTACAGGATTTACTTGTTGAACAGCAGTCTTGAGTGCTTTATACCGTTTATGATTTAAATATAACCCAGAAACACTAGATAATATCGAAGCAGAAGCTTTATAAGCAGCTTCATTAGCAGTAGCTTCTGAATTACCTTCAAGATTATATTTTAAATTAATCAAATTGGCTGTAGAAGTTGCTAGAGTGTTACTTGCTTGTTTTAAATCATCTTGATCTTTAGCATTAGTAATCTTATTTAATGCTAAAGAATATTCATTTAATAATTTTAATATATCTTTTTGTTTTAGTAAGAGTTCTTCTGCATCACTATAGAGTTTCTGTTGATTAATAAATAATTTATCCTGAATTGGGTTTTTAGGGCCAATAGTACAGGTTTTTATTGGTTGACCATACTCAATATTACAAAATTTAGGAGTCGTGATAATAGCCTCTTGATTCTTAGAAATTTTTTCTTCTAAATGAGCTTCTCTTAAATCAAGCATTGAATTGGATGCAGTATCTCCAGTAGTAGCTATTGAAGTAATTGCTGCTGATAAGTTATTGATGCTTTCTTTGTAAATGTAGGGGGAACAACCAGATAAAAATACTAAAAATATAGGTAAGTAGGTACGATAATAAGTTAAATTAAGTTTGTCTTTCATTTTTTAATTTCTCGTATTATTTTCTTGTAGATATAATAAACAATATCCAATGAGTGGTTGTCAAGATAGAATGTGATGGATGGTTGGGTGGTCTTTAGGGGGTGTATTAAGTATATTTAAAGATACTTTTTTGTTTTATTTATAGTGAATTTTTATAGGGTTTATTTGAATTGGCGATAGAATTTAATTCTGAAGTGTGTTTGTTATTATATTGATTGGTTAAATAAAAATTAAAAAATTTTATTTTCTAATAAAATTTTTAATTTATTTATCTTTAGATTTTATATAACCTGAATCACGGATAAGCAATAGACTTGAAAAAGAGAAGGACTAGAGCCATCAGTTGAGTTACCACACCAAACTCACGACTCTAGCCCTTATGTTCGATAGTACCCAATTATTCTGCCTGATTGATGATTTCTTTCTAAAATTTGAATCAATTTATTGGAAATTCTTAAAGCAAAACCTCACATGCTTAAGAATTCGCCCTGCACAGCTTAGTATTTCTGAAATTGTCTTTATTGCAATTTGGTATAAATGTTCACATTTCAATAACTTTAAAGCATTCTTTAGAGCATTGAGACATAACGATTTCCATTTATTCAAAAGCCTACCTTGTTACCAGCGTATGATTCACCTGATCAATACGCATCAACTCGCTTTACATGCCTTACATTTTGCTCTGATGAAAGATCATCAAAGCCCTTATTTATGGATTGATTCAACAACATTACCTGTCTGTAAAAATCAGCGGATTCAACGTCATCAATCTATGATTGAGATTGCAACACGAGGTAAAAGTTCAATGGGTTGGTTCTTTGGCTGTAAGCTACATTTAATTATGAATCAGTCAGGAGAAATTGTGAGCACTGCTTTATCAAATGGACATACAGCAGATATCAAAATGGTTGAGCAATTAGTTGAAGGATTAAAAGCGAAACTCTATGCTGATCGTGGCTACATTAGTCATGAACTCAAAAGTAAACTTATAAATCAAAGTATTGATTTAATTACTTATCACCGTAAAAATATGCAGGCAGTTCAATTATCAGAAGAAGATGAATATCATCTCAAACAACGCAACAAGATTGAAACTTTATTCAGCTTGCTTAAGGGAACATACCATTTAGTAACGACTAAAGCCCGAAGTGTTGCAGGCTATTTAGCAGGTATCTATGCTTCTTTATGTGCTTATCAACTCTGTCATCAAAATAAGCCAACGATTCAGGTTTATGAATCGAGGGCTTAAACAGGATTGGGGTTATATAGATAAATGGTTCAAATGGTGATGTTTATACACGAGTTAATATTAACCAAAGTATAAGTATGTAGGCCGAAAGAGCGAATCCTGTAGAGAATTGTTGTGAAGTGCTATCTGAAAATATCCAATTAATTAGTAACTGAATTCTTGTCCAAATGTAAAATATTAATCCGCCAATGATTATCCATGCCAATGGAGGAAATTTCCCTCCTAACTCTACCAATAAATTTCGTCGTTGACTTATTTGTTCTAATTGTTGAGGTTGTATATCACCTGTCAGAACGAAGTTAGAAATCGTATCCCATACAGGTTCTTGGATTGCAGCCCCATGTCCACCTTTAATGTAAGTAATTTGATAGATATTAGGATTATGTTGGGCAATCATAAAGCCATCATGTCCAGCACTTCCAAGGTCTTGCCATTTTAAAAACTCAAAGAATTTAGGGAAAAAAGCTACAACCCAATCCCGCGTTGCCACAAAGTTTAATACAGCCTTTACCTGAGGGTTTTTTCCATCCATGAAACGTTGCCAATCATAGGATGATCGTACTACGCTTCCAGCAAAAACCACCTTGTCAAAAGTACAACAAGGGTATAGCTCTAATGCTTTTGCTAAGAGATATGTTCCATTGCTATGCCCAACATAGGAGAATGACGCATTTGGATATCTTGCCAATGCTTCAGTATATTGATCCATTAACCACTCTACTTTTCTGCGTCGATACCATGAAAAAAGAAAGGGAAGCATAGGAAAATAGCCATAACTTGATGTTTCAGTAGTCCATTCATTAAGGGTATTTGTTCGCTTTGCGCCATACTTAATTTGTCTGGCGATTTTGTGAGTCCAATAACCTACATCCCGAATACCATGAATAACAAATACCATGTTTTGGATATTTTCATTGGGAGCTCCAAACTGTTCATCAGCAGGAATAATTGCATTTTTTTCAAGTTCTTCAATAGAGCCTGTCAGTGCCAATAAAAAGATTCTTTGCCGTTCAATACCAAAAACTGGATGATCTAGATCAATAATATTTGTATGACCACTATAGGGAACATCAAGATAAATAAAATCACCACCTGAAACGAGATCAATATTATCTTCTGGAGCAACGATATCGTCTATTGAGCCAAGCAATTGAATGGTTATAGCTCCTCCTAGTTGGCTATTATTAATATTTCGTTTGTATTGTTGTCTCATCCGAACCCATTGGATTCTTAACTGTGTAATAAATTCTGCACCTTGCCGAATTGTTGAAATAACTAATATCTGACCAAAAAACAAACGGGCTATATGGCTAAATAGGGCTCCTGTCATCCATAAGGCAGCTTTACTTATACCTAGATGATGAGTAATATGCCAACCTCTATTCATGCCAGCCAATAAAATCAGTCTTGAAACATTAGTTGCCCAAGGCTGAGGTAATAGCAGTCCATCTTTAGTTCTAGGTCCAAGTTCTTTAAATGCAGGTTCAAAAGGAGCTTGCTTCGTTTCCCCACTTGCAATTACATAGAGTTTTCGTGCAAGCAGTGCACCAAAACTATGCCCAATAAATATTATATTTACTATAGGAGTTTCAGTGTTATTAGCTTTTTGAATTTCTTCATTAAGTGTTTTAATAAGTTGAATAATAATTTCGTTGGGATTAACAGTTGACCAAAGTGAAAAAGGCATATCAGGGCTTAAGCATTTTGCATTCTGCCATTTATTTTTTATAGCCTTTTTTAGACTAATAAGTCGCTTTGAATCACCCCTGTAACCATGTAATAATAATATCAGTGTATTCGAATTTTTCTTACTAATCAGTTCACTTTTCATTGAGTATTTCCTAAAAATTTACATTCAAAAAAGGAGTCTTCTACACCGACACCATTAATATATTTTGCAATTTGAATTAGATCTCCTGATTCATTACAAACTTTAGTTTTTTGCTTTTGTATAATCACATGGTGCTGACTTTACCAATGATTAAAAATATAACTGAAAGTTAAATAGTGAATAACTACCAAAATTCTAGACACACATAACCATCTTTTGATGGGCCATTCCATGTTCCATCTACGCAAAAGATAATATTTTTCATTTTCTCCTATTATTTTATAGAGCATTATTGTTTTTGTAGAAAAAATCCAGTCAAAAATTTAGATTAATTTATCTGAACTATATTGGTTAATTTTAATAATTAAAATTAACTAAATATATAGTTTATTTTATAATCACCCAGATATATATTTTAATTTTAGTAAACTACAAATAAAGATAAGATATAAAATTTTCTAAGAATATGTAAATAAGATTTTAGTTGTCGATTACAGTGTTAGAGTTTTATGCATTACTTAGGTTAAGTATAGATCATACTTTTCTTCTTAAACTTTTAGTGTATCCGCATTTTGAATAATTGCTACAAGCCATAAATTCACCGTATGGTCCTGTTCTTTTCCACATACGTCCCTGATTGCATTTTGGACATCGCCATTTTTCTGGAATATCATGGTTAATGGACGTATTTTCATCTTGCGGTATATGGATAAATTCCTTACGGCTTGGGTCCTTGGTAAGCTCTTCAAGGAATACTGAATTACGTTCACCAATAAGAAAGACTTTTTCTTTTGCACGGGTCAGGGCGACGTAAAATAGACGACGTTCTTCAGCATAGGCGTGTGTTTCGGGTTGTGGCAAGACTAAGTTGATAAGAGGGTCATCTTCTTTTTCAGAGGGGAATGCGCTACTGCCAGTATTTAAACCTAAAAGAATCACATAGTCTGCCTGTAGGCCTTTGGATGAGTGAATGGTTTTAAACTCAACGCTGCAATTTCTAAGAAAGGGTCGAATACTGTCCAGGTTTGGCTTGTGGTGTCTGTAGCGGCCCAAAATATAAATGGATTTCTTCTTGTCCGAACCTGAATTGGCATTATTGATTTCCATAATGGTTTTCATCAGGTATTCATGAATTTCCTGGGTCTTTGTTAAAAAGCTTATCTCAACTACTTTACTGCTGGTCTTATCAACGGCATTGACCACTTTTTGAAGCTGGGACTTATTTTTTTGGATGAAGCCACTGGCGACATTGGCAATACCCTGATTGGAACGGAATGTCTGGGTAAGCTGTGTCTGTTTGGTATAGCCAAAGACTTTTTCAAATTGAGTAAAGATACTGATGTCCGAGCCTGCAAAACGGTATATGGCCTGCCAGTCGTCCCCAACACAAAACAGTTTTGCTTCGGGCACCTGATTCAGTAAGGAAAGGATGAGTCTGGCTCTGGCCTGTGAAGTGTCCTGAAACTCATCCACGATAATGAGCTTGAATGGGCTCTTGTATCTATTCTCATTGATTAACTGGGCAGACTCAATCAGCAGGTCATCAAAGTCATGCTCCTTGCTGCTTTTTAATAACTGGTCGTACTGTTGGTAAACCTTGGAAAATAGCTGTAAAAAAAGACTCTCCCGCAGGTTGAGTGAGGGTCTGGTCAATAGGCTGGCAATATTGGCCTGATTGGATTTGTAGTGACTTAAAAAGCTGACATAAAGTTCATTGGCATCATGTTCATAAATGGACTGCGCTTTAGCGTTGATCTCGGCAAGACTACGTGGCCTAAATACCTGTCCTCTTGACTTCAGCTCCTGTTCCAGCTTTCTAAAAATGGAACCTGTAATAAACTCATGAAATGTGGTAGTGATTAAATCAGTTTTATATTGTTGATGGATTCCTGATTTCCACTTCATGTCATCCAGATACTTTTGTCCAAAATGTGCAGGCGGTTTGCCAGTTTGGTCTACAGCGTAGTGTTCCAGATATAGGCTTATTTCAGGCAGGTAAAAGTCAGGTCTGTATTGGCGGTGGTTCTCATTCGCTGTGTCATGCTCGTAGCTTATTTCGTACTGGTAGGGAATCCCCTGACTGTACAACCAGTTTGCTATCGCTTTTTCACCATGTGACTTAACGATTTCCCCCTGATAGGTTTCAAAGCCATCCTTGAACCTGTCAAATGATCGTCTGTGTGCCTTTTCCCACTCATTTTGGGTTTTAAATGCAAAGGGAGACAAGGGTGGTCTTAGGTAGGCTGTCTTAAATAAAAGATATTTTGCCTGAAAGTCTGGATCTGTTTCGATCAGTTGTTGAATAATCCGATTCAGCAGGGATTGAGGTTTTCCTGCATCATTGGAAACAGAGGGGCTTTTTCCAGTTGCCTTACCAATCACCTTGACACCAAACTTATGGAAATTAAGTGCCTCAACACGGGTGGTAAACTGGGTGAGAATATCTTTTAGTCTAAGATTGATACGTTCACTGAGTTCATCGCCCGCATTTTTATTAAATGCGAGAACCAGAATCTCTTCGGGTTTGTAGAGTCCAGTTAAGAGGGCATAGCCCACCTTTCCAACAATCGTGGATGTTTTGCCTGAACCAGCCGCAGCAACCAATAGGTTACGGTCCTCGAAGATGATGGAGGAAATGCGCTGTTCATCGGTTAGGGGCGTACTTTCCACCTGATCAAAGAACTGCTTAAATACCTTTAACTCACTTTCAACAAAACGCTTATTCTTTGCATCGATGGCATAGTTTGCCTCAACTGGCAATTCAATAAACTGTTGCAATTGCTCAAACAGGTTTTGTAGGGGCGGCTCAAATGCAAAAGAGCTATCCCTTTGAATAAGGCTGTTAAACTGTTCAACAGGGGCTTTTGACCTTTGTGATAAATCTGACCGAAACAGCTTGCTGAGGCGATGGGAGAGGTAAATGTTTTGCTGGATAAAATTGTGATATTCCCGTAAGTATGGTTTTAAGGTTTCCTTGATCTGTTCAGCGTTTCTTTTATTTCTCAGGAATTCTGCATCATTGCGGATTTCAGCTTGAAACTGTTCAGCCTGTGTGTTGAGCATACCCTTGAACTGAAAGTTTTGATCAAGTGTCTTGAGCGTCAATGATGACCATATCCAGCCTTTCTGGATATGTGTTTCCAGCACCTGTTCAGGATTAAGCTTTATGGTTCTGGTATCCAGTTCAAGTACCAGCTCAGGAAATGTATAGTTGAGTCGCCATTTGCTGGAACCTGCAAAAATGAAGCTGAGTAAACTTGGTCGGATATCCATATTGCCCTAAAATGAAAAATGATTTTTTTTAATAATTCAAGATTTGTAACTGTTTATAAAGTTTACAGAAATTTTAGTTAGTTGTTTTTATTACTTTCACAACTACTCCTTGAATGTTTCATTCAGGGCCTGCTGTACGGCATCGACCCGTGACTTACATGCCTTGTAAGCCGTCATTGATTCCTCAACAATCTTCATCAGGTTGTCGATGTCTGGTTCCTCCTGCGATTCCAGCAGGGCAGCATTCTTCTTCAGCAGTTCATAACCGTCTTTAAAGCTTAACTCATTTTTACTCATGATTTGTCACCTCACTTACACTGGCATGAATATAACCATCCTGCATCTCAATTGAAACAGTTGAACCGACCTGTTGTACAGATCGAATAGCCTTGTTTTGACTCCGTACAATAGCATAGCCCTTGGCAAGTACATTCCTTGGATTCTGCAACAACGTTTCACGCATTAATGACTCAACCTGTGTGGAGGCAAGCTTAAGCTGCTGCTGGGCAAAATACTGGGTTGTGGACTTAACCAGGTCAAGACTTCTATTGGCAGTATTTACCTGATTCTGGGCGTGGGTCCTAATGACATTCATCAACTGGTCATTCTGGCCCTGATATGCTGTGATTTGATGCTGTGACAGCAACTTGATGGTTTGCAGGTAATCCATCACATCCTGAGACCGTTCTGAAATAACATTGCGGATGCCAGCAATCACCTTGCTTGGCGTGTCGAAAGAACGATGGGCGATTTCATCCAGAATGGTTCGATCCTTTTCATGACCGATGCCCACCCATATTGGAACCCTGCGCTTACAGAGCAGGACTGCAAGATCATAGTCATTTAAATAAGCTAAATCATTTACTGCACCGCCACCGCGAATAATCACAATGAGGTCGGGTGGAACAACATAATCCTTGGTCCACTGGCGTAGCCCTGAGCTTAAGGACTCCATAATACTGCTTGGGGCAGTATTACCCTGAAAGGTGGCTGTATGGTAAACAAAGTGGCATACGCCAGCTTTATTCAAGGCATCAGCATCTTTCTTGAAGTCACCCAGACCAGCAGCATTTTCTGGTGCAATCACCAGAACATTTTCAATATCAAAAGGGGGAGGAAGTGACTTGTTCAGGTTGACCAAACCCTCAGTGCCTAGGCGGGCCAGAATCTGTTGGTAGCGCTTGGCGATATCACCCAGAGTAAAGCTGGAGTCGATGTCCTCAATGTTGACTGAAAAGCCATACTGGGGATCAAAACGGGCCTTGACCTTTATGAGTACATTCAGGTCCCTTGAAAGCTCAATGCCACTTTCACGCTCAAACCTGAGCACAATTTTTACGGCGGTGGATTTCCAGATGGTGGCCTTGCAGCTTGCAATAACCTTGTCTGTATCCTCTTCCTTTTCAGCCAGCTCAAGATAATAGTGTCCACCCTTGATACTCAGGTTGCGTATCTCAGCCTTTACCCACACAGGCTCATCAAAAGTCAGGTGAATGACTTCCCGTACAGTAGAAAGGTAGTCGCTGAGTAAGAATTGTGGTTCGGACATTTAATCTGGGAAATATAGAATTGTCCTTGAATAGTAGCAATAGAAAGGTGCTATAACAAACTCTCAAATCTTTTTAAAGATTTTTTTTATACAAATTAGAAAGGGACATAATGGTTTTACAAAAATGGATTTAAGAGGGGGAATTATTCTATAATCACGTAATGTTATTTAAAATTAATTAGTTATGATAATAAGAGTTTTGAGTTTAGCTATCATTTTTATACTTATCAATGGATGCCAAGAGACATCATCAACGATAAACAAGAATGAAGAGGATATGGTAAGAAATCAATTGGAAGAGGCTGATAAAAAAATTTCAATATATTTGGATATCTTGGATGATGAGAAAAAAGCAAAAGAAGAAAAGACAAAAATTCTCTGTAAGGATTATCCTGAACTATATGAAACCCAGTATATGCCCGCTTTACTTAAGCTTTCGCCTAATGACTATACTCAGGAATATTTAAAGGCCGACTTTAAAAAGGTGACGGATTACTACAAAAAGAAATTGTTGATTCAATGTGATTAAAATGAACAAGCTGATACTAATTTTATTATTTATCCCAATCAACCTGTATGCTAATCAAGAGTGTAATGTGGTCGAAGAACTGGCCATGAATGTGATGAGGGAACATCAGAGAAATGTGCCCAAGCAGTATTTTGAAAAATATATTGCTGAGGAAATTAAGAGTAACCCTATCAGTTCTTTGTACCAGATGATAGTTGAAGACGCTTATGCTGAACCTGTGAAAATGACAGACTTGGGTAAGGAACAGGCTGTTCGGAGTTTTGGTGAGAAATATAAAAATATCTGTGAGTCATCAAAAACTGAGGATAAATAATAATTCTGGGTATTAGGTAAATCGAATTCTTTTAGATGTTGGCATTAAAAAAGAACCCTATTTTAGGTAGGATTCTTTTTAGCATTTTTGATACTGAACAGGGGTTAACTACTTAACGGAATGATTCGGTATCCTTTAAATATAGAACAGTATGTTTGAATCGCCTTGGCAGCCAACATTGCCTCGGATGAATCTCTCGCGGTTAAGTGCAGGTAAGCAGCATAGCCATGGTCCTTTTCTACAGCAACTAGGCCATATCCAGAACGGGTAATATCAGGACTGACAGCGTAGTTATAAACGATACGTAGCGTGTTGGGCGTTTTAGAGTTAAATTTTGTGCCCCGTAGATCTGTAATTAAGTTGCCAATTTTATTATTTTTTTGACTATTAAAAGAGCTCTGTATGGATTTCAGATATGCTTTGGAATGATGCTCAGGCTCAGAGTACTCATAACTTTTGCTTTTAGGCAGATCAGGATTACTTATCAGGATATTGTAGATTTTTCTGGATGAAGTATCTGTACCTGAAAGTTTATCAAGCTCATATTGCAAATCTGCTTTATGAGACTGTAGATCAAGTATTCCAGACTTTAACACTTCCACTTCCTGATTTTTTGTTTCAAGTTGCAGTTTAAATTGGTTTTCCATATCCGAAACATATTCCAGATAATCCTTTAACTCAGACTCTTTGCTGTCTACCTTATTAATCATTGCGTCTTTCTGGGATTCTGAAGTAACCAGCTTATTGTTTAAATTAGACATTTCCTGATTTAGACCATCCAGTTTTTTGGAAAGGTCTAGTTCTTTATTTTTACTGGCAGCATAAAGACTTTCCAAAGCAGCCAGCTCATTTTTTGCTGAGTTAAACTCTTCCATAAAGCTACTGTTGTTAGAGATATTCTGCTCTAAGTCCTTATTTTGCTTGTCTAACTTTTCTAGAATATTTCGTTGATGCTCCAGGGACTTTTGTAGCCTTTCTTTTTCTTCAGTATTCATTCTGTTTTGTGTTTCAAAAGACTGGATTTTATTTAACAAAGCAATCCTGTCTTGATGGATTTCACTTAATTCCAATCCTAGGGTATTGATCCTATTTGTGTATTCTAGCTTTTCATTATTAAGAATTTTAAGATTTTCAGTGGATTCCTTATGAAGTTTGCTGAAGTCTGCTTTTATCAACTCACTTTCATCATGCATGCTTCTAAGAGTTTTTTCTTTATTGATGATTTCCTCTTGAAGATTTTTAATTGAATGGTTGAATCCAATGTTCTTGAATAGAAGGGTAAGAATATAGCCCAGCAAACCCAAGGCAATTATCCAGATCGGGAGTATCGGATAAAAACGCCCCCATGCCACATATTTGGCAAAAGTGTATGGAGTCATTTCACCAAAGGTGGAGGGTAGACCATTAACACGTGCACGGAATGCTTCAGAATAATCAAGTATCGAGAAGAACATGGCATTAAAGGAAGACTTATATAGATTCTGGTGGCGTGTCAGCTTGGAAAGGGTAACTACAGGCCTGCTATCAAACTCAGTGAAAGTTTTGGACACAGAAACATTTTCCCTATCATCTTTATGTCTTTCATTGTCCCAGACCTGAATAACTTGGTGTTCGGAATTTGTAAGTTGAACAGAGCCTCTTGGATTTAGATGTTCAAGGCTTTTAACGAAATTTTGGTAACAGTCCTGTTGGGTGGAATATTTAAGACAAACTTTATTTGTTTCAGATTTGGCTTCCAATAAAAGTTCAAATCCACCGATCCTATTTTTTTCCTGAATATCGTAATACCTTTGCTGATTAAAGTAGGTCACATAGAAAATTATCAGTAATGTAATGATGAGACACAGCAATGATATTGAGTATTTCTTGATCATTCTATTCTACAAAAATATTAAAGTTGTCTTTATTATAACTTTATGAAATTTAAAGAATAAAGTAAATTCAGATAAAATATGAATATTCAAAATGCCATTTAAATCCCCTCTGAAAGTAAAAGGATCTAAAAATGGAATTTTTTCTTAAAATATAGGCAGGAGATTCTGTATGAAAACATCTAAATTCACTGACGGCCAGATCATGTCCATTGTGAAACAGGCAGAGTCTGGGATATCTGTCGCTACACTTTGTCGTGAACATAGCATTGTCCTGTGGTCATATTGAGCTTGTTTTTAAATTAAAGCCTGTATGTTTTATATACTTTGAAGTACTTCAATCTGTTCATTAATTTTCTTTCCTACCCAAAAACCTGTCCTACCTGCAATAATCAGAATTAGAGGATCTGATGATTTTAGGTTTTTATGCCAACTGCTATAATCCGTCATAGATGGTTTGGGTTCATCTTCTGGATGTGTGTGCCACTCACCTAAGTAGTGCCATTCACCATTACTTTTTTTGAAAGCATTATCAACAGCCTTTTGGTGATGCTTACTCACACGATCTACCATGAAACGACTTCTAATGTCCCAACGACTAGGCTCAGTTAGCGTCTTAATAACGATATGAACACCTCTACGCTCACCAATAAGTACTCCAGCACTTTCTTGACTAGAATCACTTAATTGACGGTACGATACCAGTATATTGGCAACATCAGTGGAGATCACAACTAGGGACCGATCCTGAGCTTGGAACACAAGTTCTTTATCAATCATTACAGATGTTGCAGAAAGCTTGTTTTCTAATCCAAGTCGGCTTTTTAGTACGACTGCCCATGAAGATATGTTCTTTATAATTCCAATCTCTTTCATGCTCCAAAGTTGATAAAACTGCTTCTTGAATTAATGCTGACGTCATCACACTGACTGCTGCATCATATGGCGTGTATGTATTACCGCATGAGACTTTCTTTTGATTCACAGCTAATAAATTCTCAAAACGTCTGTCAACACCATTTTTATAAAAAGCTATATCACCACATAGACAGTTATAGCAACCATCCAAGCTATCTATAAAGACCTTTGAAGCAAGGCCATTACCGTCATTGAACCCATGGATAATGATTGGTTTTTTTGTGCCATCAATTTGACGAACCAAATAAGCTAGACGTTTTGAAACAGGTGCACGACCTGTAGCATCAATAACAATATCATATAACGACAGATATGATTTTAAGAGAGGGAATCCAAACTTGTATGATTCGATGTTGGTTGCAAGATGAGTTGAATTCTCAAGCCTATTTTTAAGTGCTTCTGATTTGTATTTACCAAAATCACTGCTACTTAATGTGTGACGACTAAAATTGTGTGGACCATACTTGTCATGATCATATAAATCTAAGCTTTTGGTTCCCATGCCAGCACCAGCACGAATCAATAGCTCAGCCACATACCCACCAATCGTTCCACAACCAATTAGTGCGATTTTCTTGGTGCGTAGATCTCCAATCTCAGGTCGAGATCGGTTCCGAGAAAGAATTGAGTCTTTATCCGCTTTTACAAATGAAATTCGTTGAAATTTGTTGAAAGCGTACTTACCTGTAAGGACCGAATTTGCTCGTCCTAAGTCAAGTTTACGACCACCTTTTCCTTTTTTTCTAGAATTAGCATAGGTCGTAAACTGTACCGCTGTTTGGTTCAGTTCAAATATTACCCCGAATGTATCTTGCTTATCTACCTCCAAAACAATCAGATGATGTTTATAGGGATGTTCTACAAAATACTTTATCAGATGTGCCTTAGCATTATGATCTACGAGAGATAGCCACCTGAGTAAGGCTTTTGCATCTTTAGGAGGCCAATGTACTCCAGAAAGTCGTGTTGGTCTAACTTTGAGAATGAATATATTGAGCTTTTGGGAGTCAAATTCCTTGAGATCTCTCTGGCTAAACCATTTCTCTTGATTATCTTTGTCTTGTGTCCCAAACAAAATAGATTCAAGGCGATCAGATCCATCAGTAGATATATTTTGAGTTAGATAGGCTACTTTGCCATTCAGTATGTTTAAATTTGAAAGAGCATAGGTTGCTTTCTCAGCTTTCCAATACGCTACAAACTCACCCTCCAATTCAATTTGGTCTATATGACCATTTCTTAATGATTTGATGGAGTTGTCTAAGGTTATCTGGATCTGAATATCTACAGTCTTATACAGATTGCCAATATCATTCGGATCCCAATCTGCTTCGAGTTGTTCTACATAGCAAAGATAATCACCATTATTGACATGCGGAAGCAGAACATCATCAAGTTGTTCAGGTTTGCTGATGATGTGCGCCTGCGGTAAGATTGTATATGCGTCATAGCCAAGCTCTAACGCAATAGTAAAAACACCCTCAGATGTAGAATATTCTTTAATGTATACAAGGGATTTATCGTCTACGTCAGCTAAAGCTTCATATTTTTGACGTTGCTTGATGGCTAGGTGTTGATACCCGCAATCAAGCATTACTGAATGTAATTCAGACACTCAATCAACCACTTTTCATTGAAGTGCTGATAATGGCAGCTTGTTTAGCTTTGAGTGGAGTGCTTTCGTAAGCTGGAGCAGCTGTCTGAGACACAATAAGACTTAAATCCTGAACACGGTTGCCATATTCACTATTTAGAATGTTCAAAGCATCTTGTTTGGTATGAGCTGCGTATGCAGCTTCAAGTGAAACTACCAGTTCTTTTAACTTCGTTATAACTTCTGTATGCCTTTGTTCATGTTCATAAATAGGTGGGAACAACGGACGTTCATCGTTTGAATCAGGACTTTCTACACCATTGCGAAAAGTATCAGGAAGCTTTCTTGCAACCGTCAGCATCAATAATCCGAAATTTTTAGGGTCTACAGAAGTACGATCCAAAATATCTACAACTGCTGCCATCAATGAAATGGATGACGGACCATTGCTTTCTTTCCAATCACCAGCATCACGCCAAGCTTTAAGAATACGGCATACTTTTCGTAAATGCTGACCTGTACGTTGGCAAGCGTCTTGGAACCATAAATGAACATCTTTAGGATCACTTTTAATCCATTTTGCATCGTCCTTACGTACTGCTAGATTTACACAGTCTGTCTCAAGTTGATCATAGAGTGCATGGTCGGCAGTTGAAAGTCCATCATACATTTCGGCAAAGATTTGAGAATTCGCAGCCTTTCGTAACAGAACCTCTTTTTCCAAGAACTTTTCATATGGAATCGCATACATTGGTACGTCAATATGAACACTTCTTGTAGGTATCTTAATGCGACCACATGTCTCCTTAGCTTCAAATGACCATCCATGACGTTCAACAGCCAAAGATTTAAGTGAGGCATCTACCAATAGCAATAAAAGTTGATGCCCAATTGCTGGTTTATCTTCAAAGAACTGCATTGGTAGGTATGTACCATCATCAATATCCATTTCTTGTGTAAGCTTATATGGACGATTCAAAGTGTCATACATGAAGCTACCTTGAGTCCAAAAACGTGGGCTTAGCTTCAAGAATTCTGTTTTTAGATCTTCCGACAAATCCATAATCAGTTCAGATAGAATCTTTTGATCATCTGGTGATAGATATTTAAAATTTGTACCTACAAACTCGGCACGAAATGATAGAGCTGTGTAGTAAAGCTTAGATGATTTCACAAGCTGTTTGGCTTCATCAAAAACATCCCGTGTGCGTTCACGTACGATCTGACGTAAAGCTTTAAGAGATTCTTTCTCACCATCCGAAAGGAGTAGCTGACCAATCAAACCAGTATCACGATTGGTATAGTAACTGTGAAAATTCCAGGTCATGCTGCATCCCCTTGTGATGGTGTATCCGCTGTAAATGGTTTAACTGATTTGAGAAAGAATTTTCGCAATTCAGGATCTTCGGTATAGCGTTCAGCCCCTAATTTCTTACCCATCCCACGAAGTGCATCTAGACTGCTAGAAGTTGCGTTATCCAAAGTGATTTCAGATGCTGCTTCATTTGGTATGGTTGCATCAATTTCAACATAGTTTTTTTCAATATTGTGTGCTTTAAACTCACGTAACAGCATAAAACGCTGTAGATGTTGGTTAGCCGTCATAGTAGTCAATACTATGCGTTCGCCCATATTCCATAGCCCCAAATAACCTTTACCACATTTTTTAGAAAGTGTATCTGGACTGATACAGTAATCTTCACTCAACGTGCCTATATTCAAGACTTTCACATCTTTAGGCTCAGCATCAGGGAAATCAGCTTTCATATCGATTAAAACTTCACGAATACCAACAAAACTTGGATTATTTGCTACCATTCCGCCATCAGCAAAGTAATGACCTAATTTTTCAATATAATGAGGTTTGAAATAGGTTGGCGCAGCTGATGTTGCCATTGCTGCATCAATCAGTCGAATTTCACGATCAAAGGTGAACATCGGATTATGGGGCGTTTTAAAAAATTTCGGTCTTCCTGTAGAAAGGTTTACTGAAGTAATCATTACCCGTTTATTCAGATCTTCAAATTTAATCGTATCGCCAATCATACTTTTAACTGTTTCATACAGTGGTTCACTTTCATAGATTGAGCGACGTAGGAGATGCCACCATCTTTTTTGTTTAAATCGTTTTAATGGAAAAATATGCTGTGCATTTTCCTCGAAAGCTTGTTTTAACTCTCGTGCACTTTTTCCACTTGCTAAGCCAAGTGCCAAAATACCACCGATAGATGTGCCTGTGATTAGGTCAAAATAATCACCGATTTTCACGTTTTCACGTTTTTCACGTTTCTCAATGATTGATTCAAGCTCGGCAAGTAGAGTAATAGTAAATAAACCACGCACACCACCACCATTTAAGGCTAAAACTTTAATCTGTTCAGGTTGTTCTGCTACTTCGTTATTACTTTCTGTTGTCATTTCAATCTTTGTTTTATGTTGATTGCTAATATCTTGTGATGGGTAGTAATTATTCAAGATTGATCATGTAAGTAAATATTTCTGTATATATGGTCACATATTTTTTAAATGTGAAAAGTGTAATAAATGCCGAAGATATAGGTGGTGACAAAATGAGTATAAATTACTCAATGTCCAAGAACGTCTAAATGAAGCACAAAAGAACGGATTTAAAACTGTAGTTATTCCTAAAATGAATCAGCTAAAACAACCTATAGACTCTATGAAAGTGATTGCTGTGGAATATTTATACCAAGTCTTACAGATTGTTTTTGAAAATGATGCTTTGGTTGTAAATTAAGCGACAGTAAAAATCCTTTGGTTCAACGTATGTTATGCTTTTATCTCATCATGGATAAAGCAATGGATTAAGTTGTTGTACCAAATTCACAAAGATAGATGCTTATCTGCTTTTAGGTGTTTTTATGAGTAATGAAATAGCAATTGAAACATATCAGTCATTGTTAGATGAGATAAGAAATACAATACAACAAACACGGTTACGAACAGCACTTTCTGTAAATGCTGAAATGATATTGCTTTATTGGCAAACAGGAAAAATGATAGCTGAACGCCAGCAACAGGAAGGTTGGTCAGCAAAGGTCATCCCACGACTTGCAGCAGATTTACGACATGAATTTACTAGCCTAAAAGGTTTTTCAGAACGAAACCTGAGTAGGATGTTAGCTTTTTATAAAGAATATCAAGAAGATGAAATTTTGCCACAGCCTGTGGCGAAATTGCCGTGGGGGCACAACATTTTATTGATGGAAAAAATTAAAGATAAAGAAATTCGCCATTGGTATATGCAACAAACCATTGAAAAAAATTGGTCAAGGGATTTATTGCTGAATGCCATCAAAATGGACATGTACAGTCAAACTCAGACACAATTAAAATCGAACAATTTTAACACCACACTTCCTGCAACTCATGCAGACTATGCCAATGAGATATTCCAAGATCAGTATAATCTTGGTTTTTTAGGAATCACAGAACCCATCAAAGAGCTGGAACTGGAAAGACGTTTGATCGAGAAGATCAAATATTTCATATTGGAGCTTGGTAAAGGCTTTACCTTTATTGGTAATCAGTATCGATTGGAATATAACGGTAAAGAATATTTTGTAGATATGCTTTTCTTTCATCGTGGCTTGCGAAGCCTTATTGCGATTGAATTAAAGATAGGAAGTTTTAAAGCGGAATACGTTGGTAAAATGAACCTATATCTATCGTTGCTTGATAGGCTAGAAAAAGATGAGAACGAAAATCAGTCTATTGGTATAATTCTTTGTGCTGATAAAGATCATTTAGATGTGGAAATTGCCTTGCAGGATGTGGGTAAACCTATTGGGGTAGCCGAGTATCAACTCCTATTACCTAAAGATAAACTGCAAACTTTAGTATCCAATGAATTAAAAAAATTTGAGTTGATTGATGATGAGCAAGGTGACGGTGGTGCTTAATGGATAGTTATCAGGCTATTCACAGCAATTTAATTTAGAATGAACAAGGATTGAGCAAACAAGTGGGTGGAGTTTTGAAGTAGTAAAAATAGTAGTAAAAAACTGAATTTGTATTTTATTTATTTATATTAATCAAGTAATTATGATTTTAATGTGACTATCACCGCTTCCGCCAAATATTTAAATAAGCCCTTGTTGTTACAAGGGCTTTTTTTTATCTATGTGTTTACCCCTCAACCTACCCCTCATCAAACTTTGGATTTAATTACATTTGATAGGTGATCCTAGACAGTATCGTGGACAACAAATCCCTCTAAATTCTTAAAATATTTCTTCTCAAAGGCTTCAGGGCTTAACCAGCCATTTGCAGAATGTCTTCTGACCCGATTGTAATAAATCTCAATATAGTCAAACAAGACAGCATTCGCTTCTTTTCGAGTAGCAAACACACTGCCATGGACCACATGACCTTTCAATGTATGAAAGAAGCTTTCAGTCACTGCATTATCCCAACAGTTTCCACGTCTAGACATACTCTGATTACAATCATTTGTCAGTAACAGCGCTCTAAAATCACGACTACAGTACTGTGAACCTTGGTCCGAATGAACCATAACACCAGTTGGATAACCCTGACGAGCCATTGCATAGTTAAACGTATCACACACCAACTGGCGGTCTATTCGATGGCTGGTTTGCCACCCCACGATACGACGACTAAATAGATCCAGCATCACACATAAATACAGCCAACCTTGCTTGGTACGGATATAGGTAATATCCGTTGTCCAAACCTTGTTAGGCTGAATGACTGTAAATTGACGCTCTAACAGATTGGGTGCTGTAGGCAAACGATGGTTTGAATCAGTCGTATGCTTGTATTTACGCGCAATCCTGCTGCGTAAACCCAGATTTTTCAGCATTCTTCCAACAGTGCGTTCACTCATGCTGTAACCTAAATAATGCATGTCATGTACCAATGAAGGTGCACCCAATCGTGCATGATGCTGCCAATATACGGCTTTTAAATCATTATATTTCTCTACCGTATTGGCCTGACGTTTTCGCCAGGCATAATAGCCTGAAGTGCTGACACCTAGGTATTTACAGGCAGAAGATACCGTGACTTCATTCATATCTAGATCTTGAATTACCGTGTACTTTTCTTGGCATGATCTGTTAGAAAGTACACATGCGCTTTTTTTAAGATGTCATTGGCTTCCTTGAGCTGTTTGACTTCTTTCTCTAATTCCAAGATCCGCTGTTGTTCTGGTGAAAGTTGACGTTTGCTTGAACCCACTGGATTGGTTTCACGAATCCATTTGTCTAAAGTTGAATAACCCACACCTAATTTCTGGGCGATTGCAGCTATAGGCTCGTGTGAGTTTGAAAGTGCATAATCAATTGCTTGCTGTTTAAATTCAGGACTAAAACGTTTGGCCATTTCTTGGATCTCCAAAGTTAACATTACGTTATCTTTAGAGGGAAGTACTGTCCATTATTTTGGCTAGGATCAATGTCTTATTACTTAATATGATCATTACTGATCAGAGAACTTTCTTGAGTTTGATAAATTCAGTTTGATTTAAGCTAATTCAGTTAACTTAAAAATACGCTAAAGCCGTACAAGTATAGTTACACCTTTCGCCACATTTCCAGATGTGGCTTTTTTTAATCTGGTTAACTTTAATGATCCAATACTGTAAATATTCTGTTCCGTTTACGATGGTTTGTTTAAGTCAAAAAATTTTGATCTCTGAGTAGCCTAAGCAAGGTTACATCCTAAAAAGACTGCTCTCGTATAAAACGAATTATATAAAATTGTAGATCAATCACTTATGTTTTAAGGGAGATTAAATTTCTCCCTTATTTAGATCATTTTCTTATACTACTTCATCTTAAAAAATCACAAATTTTTCATCTATAACATCTTAATATCATCCAAATATTTAAATTGTGATAACAGATGATTGATCGTCATCTATTGCATGAATTTTTGAGTTTAATTCTAAAAAATAAGGATGATTTTGTGATTCAGACAGCTCAATATCTCGATGGTGATATATCTAGAATTATTGAAATGGCTTGGGAAGACAGAACCCCATTTGAAGCGATCTCTCGTGAATATGGTTTGAATGAATCAGCTGTAATCCGACTTATGCGGCTTCATTTACAAACCAATAGCTTTAAGCTTTGGCGGAAGAGAGTAAGTGGACGTAAGACAAAACATTTGCAATTGCGTTCGCCTGAAGTGTCTCGTGGTTACTGCTCACGCCAATACAAGCATCATTGAATAAGATCAGTGACAAATTAGAAGCTTTCATTCATAACCAATTCTACAGTATAGATTTTATTTATATAGATCAATTGAATATCACTAAGGTAAAGTAATGTCTAATTTATCAATTGCTTATATTTTTCAACAACAGCAGCTTTTAGTGGATCAAGATTTCCAACTTCCTCAAGTCGAAAGATTGCATAACGATCTGGCGTTATCAAGTGATTATAAAGTGATTGCTCGAGATTTATGTGAAAATGAAACCATTCCTGAAGGATTCGATTTTGTACCGATTCGTCAATTAGTACAGTTTTGGAATAAGACGCAATTTGAGCAAGCAAGTCGAGCTGTTCAATTACTTGAATGGCGACGTAATCATCAGTTTTGTGGTCGATGCGGAACTAAAACTATCCAGAGCATTGAGCAGTTTGCGATGGTTTGCTCAAGTTGTGGCTATACACAATATCCAAAAGTGAATCCATGTGTCATTACGATTATTACACGTGGTGATGATGAAATACTACTCGCAAAAAATGCACGAAATAAAACGAAAATGTATAGTTTGATCGCGGGTTTTGTTGAGGTAGGGGAAACATTAGAAGATGCCGTTCGACGTGAGACACTTGAGGAAGTAGGCCTACATATTAAAAATATAAAATATTTGGCAAGTCAGCCTTGGCCATTTCCAAGTAATTTGATGGTTGCATTTAAAGCAGATTATCACGCGGGTGAAATTGAATTACAGCAAGATGAGCTTAGTGATGCTCAATTTTTTAAATTTGATCAACTTCCAGAAATCCCATTTAAAGGCAGTATTGCCTATGCCATGATCATGCATATCATTCATGGTACAGCAGTCGCTGATGATACGAGTGAATGGTTATAATCTTGTATTGATTCACTTAATAGCATTATTTGGGCGGATTAAGCCAATTTTATAATTCAGATATCCGAGTATTTTATGCTGAATTTTTCATAAAATACTTTGAGATTAAACATGGAAATAATTAGAGTTGTATTTACTCATGAATTTATGATGAATGAAATTGAGAATGATTGCTTTTATTTGGTGTTAAATGATATTTATTTTTAGTTTTTGATATTTAAACTATTTTTTAAAAATTAATTTAAATTTAAGATCACTTTTATAATGTAATAGAATGTTTTTATATATTTTGAAATATGAATTTTAATGTCGGGGTGGTATGAAAAATAAATATCCTTTTCCTGTAATGACAGTGCATTGGTTAACGTTTCTTCTTGTCGTACTTGCTTATATCACTGGCGGAGATCCAACAGTGCATCTAAAAAGTGGGGAACTGCATGTTTTTGCTGGAGTCTCAGTATTTCTGTTATTTTTCATCAGAATTATAATGATTTCTATTTATAAAAAAGATCTCCCACACAATAAGCCGATGAGTAAATATCAGAAAACATTATTTTTAATGGTGAAACATACACTTTATTCATTGTTATTTTTAATTCCTGTATTTGGTTGGTTTACTTTATCTGGATTAACCGAAAGTTATCAGTTATTTGGAATGAATTTACCTTTAATAAGTAATTCATGGAACGTAGAAATAATTGGTGAAACGCATGAGTTTCTTGGAAATTTTTTCATGGTGCTTATAGGTTTACATGCATTAGCTGCCTTAATTCATCATTATGTATTTAAAGATAATGTTCTGAAAAGCATGCTTTATTTTAAAAAATGAACCAAGAGCTTAAAAGATTATGATTGAATCAAATATTGATCTTGAGTCGAGAGCAAAAGCTGCTTCCAAATCAACGTGGATAAGTGTTGTTGTTAATTTCTTTTTGTCGATTGGACAGATATTGATTGGTATTTTTTCAAAATCACAAGGTCTAGTTGCAGATGGTATTCATACTTTAAGTGATTTAGTTGCGGATTTTATTGTATTGGTGGCGAACCGTCATAGCCAAAAAGCACCTGACGATGCACATCCATATGGTTATCTTCGTTTTGAAAATGCAGCATCTTTTATACTTGGTCTGATCTTATTCATTGTTGGTGTTGGTATGTTATGGACGGCAACGCATAAGATCCTTCATCCCGAACAAATTCCCAAAGTTCACAGTATGGCGCTTTGGGTTGCAATAACAGCCTTGATCTGTAAAGAACTTTTGTTCCGCTATATGCTTGCTATTGCCAAAAAAGTAAAATCAAGTTTATTGATTGCAAATGCTTGGCATGCACGTTCAGATGCAGCATCTTCTTTTGTTGTTGCCTTAGGGATTTTAGGTAATCTCGCAGGATATCCAATTCTTGACCCAATCGCAGCCTTAATTGTCGGTTTAATGATTGCCAAAATGGGGTTTGAGTTTAGCTGGACGGGTTTACATGATTTGATGGACAAGTCAGCGAACGAAGATGAAATAGCTGCGATCAAAGCAACTTTGTTGAAGAAAGATGGGATACTAGGTCTGCATCAACTGAGAACACGTAAAATGGGTGACATGATTATTGTCGATGTTCATTTGGAAGTCAGTGGCGAACAAAGTGTCAAAGAAGGACATAGAATTGCAGTAGAGGCGAGAAATGAAGTCCTTAAAAATCATAATGTCATTGATGTGGTCACTCATATTGATCCAATATAGTGAGGCATTGAAAATGCAAAGGCATCTAGAATAAATTATATTCAAGATGCCTAGATTTGGATGATTTATTTAAGATATTCAATCAGTTTATCAGCTTCAATTTCCCCTTGAACGCGTAAACTTTTTAATTCATTACCATTATTGTCGATAAAAATGAGTGCAGGTGGGCCATACAAATGAATGGCTTGTAGCCATTCTTTTTGTACTTGACTACTTTCGCTCATATCAAAACGAATTCTTTTATATTTCGAAAATGCTTCAATCACACGGCTATCGCGAAACGTTGAACGTTCCATGACTTGGCAAGCAGCGCACCAATCGGCAGATACATCGATTACAACAGTCTGTTTATTTTGTTTGGCTTGATCTAATAAGGCTTGTAAAGCTTGCGGTTGGCTCACTGTTTCAAAGATGACATTCGCTGGTTTAGTGGTATCGGGTGATACTGCCGTATGGCTTAAAGCAGCAAGTGGGTGTAATGGATCATCTTGGCCTGTTGCAGCACCGATCCATAAAAATAGCGCTAATACGCTAAGCCCAAGACCAAATGCTTTGACTAAGCGATCTTTATGGTTTTTTGCTTGTTCAAAAGCACCTAACCAAACCCCATAGCCTCCAAGTAAGGCACCCCACATCCATAGCGTTACACTTCCTGTCCAAACGCGAGATAGTAACCAAATTGCGACAGCGATTAATCCAACACCAAAAATACTCTTGATTTGCTCCATCCAGCTTCCAGAGCGTGGCAATAATTTAGCACTTGTGGTACCTAGGACAATTAATGGAATTCCCATACCTAGTCCTAAACTAAATAATGCCATTCCACCAAGTAAAGCATCACTAGTAGCACTGATATAGACCAATACACCCGCTAAAGGCGCAGAAACACAGGGCGAAACAACAAGTGCTGAAAGTGCGCCCATCAGTGCAACCGAACCAATGCGTCCACCTTTTTGTTGTTGAGAGAATCGATCTAATTTGTTTTGAACAAAATGCGGGAGTTGTAGGGTGTATACACCAAACATGCCGAAAGCCAAAACAATAAATAAAATAGCAAAGCTGATAAGTACCGCTGGTGATTGTAGCCATAATTGAAGATTTGCTTTCGCACCGAAATACCCCATGAGTGTTCCCATGATGGCATAACACACCGCCATGCCCAGTACATAAGCAAGGGACAGCTTAAAACCTCTCCATCCTGTTAATCGCTCACTTTTTTCACCCGCAATCAAACCTGAAAGAATCGGCATCATGGGAAATACACAAGGTGTAAATGCAAGACCTGCACCTAAGACTAAAAGTGTTAATAAAATGAGTGGCACACTCGCATGATTTAAAAATGCAGCAAGACTCGAGGCGTTATTCAGATCGTAATTCTCATCTTTATTTTTTACAGGACTTATGGTTTCTATATGGTTGTCGGGCTTTTTAATACTAGTTGCAGAAACCAATTTTAATCCTTTGGGATGAATGGTGAGTACTTCATCTACAGGTGGAAAGCATAAGCCACTATCAGCACAACCTTGGTAACGCAATTTGATTTGGACTGTTTCTGGTTGGCTACTACCTAAATGGGTAATACCAACTTTCATTGTTGCAGCATCATGAAATACAGCCACACGTCCAAAATTAGGATCTTGTTTCCATACCATATGACCAGCAAGTTCGCTTGTATCTATCGTCACATCTTTTGGTGTGAAGACTTCTACATGAATTCGATCTCGATACAAACTGTAATTGGGTGCAATCGTCCATTTCAAATTTAGTGCAGCTTGATTTTGATCTGGTTGTACTTTTAATGAAAATGCTTGTTCAACAGGCAAAAAGCTATCTTGAGTTGTATCCACAACTTTCGAGAAATCAGGTGTAGCTGCATTCACGATTTGCAGTGATAAAAAACCTAAAATTAAAACAATAAAAATATGCAGTGTAGATCTATAAACATCTTGAATCGGATTGAAGAACGGTCTCATCCAGACATCCCCTAATTTCATTTATACGGACGTACATTTTTTGATGGATGAAGCGTACTGAAGTTAATCACAACTTGCCTTAACACTTGCTTAAGCCATTGTTGGATTGTCTTAAGCAAGTGTTAATGTTTGACCGATTGCATTTCATTAGTCTATGAGCTGAGGAAAATGTGGAGTCCGTCGATGGCTTGGGAAAAACAAACGTTAGCAAAAATAAAATGGCGAATTGCAGTTTTAGCATTACTTAGTTGTGGTGGTGCTTTTAGTGTCAGCACAATTCAGGCAGCAGAACCGTCAGCAGTTTCTGCGAACAATAAAATGTTGCCAGCGAGCGATATTAATTGGTCGAAATATGCAGGGAAAGTGGTTGTAATTGACTTCTGGGCCAGTTGGTGTGGCCCTTGTCGAGAATCTTTTCCTTGGATGAAACAAATGCAAGCCAAGTACCGAAAAGATGGATTGGTTTTCGTAGGAATCAATGTAGACAAAGATCCTGCATTAGCGCTCAAGTTTATTCAGCAATATCAGCCTAATTTTGAAATTAGATTAGACCAACAAGGAAAGTTAGCCAGCCAATTTAAGGTACCAGGAATGCCTTCCACATTCATTCTTGGGCGCGATGGTCAGCCAGCAGCAAAACATCAAGGTTTCTTCAAGGCCAAAGAAGCCGAGTATGAGGCTGAGATTGTGCGCTTACTCTCCAATAAAAATACTTAAGCAGAGGTGAAATTTGAAATTTAGTTTAAAGATATTAACCAGTCTAGGCATCTTATTGCCGAGTCTGTTGTTATCCGCATGTAGTCATATGCCGACAAAGATGCAAACTTTAGGGGTTAAGCCTTGGGAGCGTGATATTTTGGCTCGTCCAGCGATGCAATTAGATGCTGCACCATTAGATGCTGCGTATGATGAACATATTTATTTTAGTAAAGAAGCAGCCAGTGGCGGTCGTGGTTTTGGTGGTGGAGGTTGCGGATGCAATTAACAAAAAAATCAGCACGCCACATTGCGCTTGCTTTGACTCAGGCTTCAACAGTTTTATTAAGTAGTCACGTTGCACATGCTGAAATGACTGCAACTTCTAGCAAAGAAAGTACAACTTCGCCTTTTAGTTTATCTAAAATCGTAGAGCCGGGTTGGAAAGTTGATACTGCGGTGTTGATGTACAAAGAAGCGGATAGTCGTGTTCAAGCCATCGAACCGAGTGTTCGTTTTGAAAAAGACTTTGGCGACCAACATATTTTATCTGGAAAAGTGGTTGTTGATTCACTCACAGGTGCTTCACCGAACGGTGCGACATCAGCCAATGTGCCACAAACTTTTACAGGCCCATCAGGTAATGCTGCGAAACCAACGCCAGCAAACCAATTACCCTTAGATGATGAATTTCATGATACCCGTGTTGCAGTATCCGCAAATTGGCAACAACCAATTGCACCAGATATGAAGCTGAATGTGGGTGGAAATGTCTCAAATGAGTACGATTTCAGATCAATCGGAGCAAATGCGAGCATTGCGAAAGACTTTAATGACAAGAATACCACTGTGTCATTGGGTGGCGCATTTGAGTATGACAGTATTGATGCTGTTGGTGGTGCGCCTGTACCTCTAACTCCACAATTGGATGGACAGAAACAACAAGGCACAAAGAGCAAGAATGTTTCTGATGTTTTACTTGGCTTAACGCAAGTAATTGATCGTCACTCACTGGTACAACTCAACTATTCATTATCGATGAGTAATGGATACCAAAACGACCCATATAAAATTTTGACGCTAGTCGATGCTAACGGCAATTTAATTGCTGATCAGGACTTTGCTGCAGGTAATAATTTCTACTTATTTGAAAATCGTCCAGAGAAAAGAACACGTCATAGCTTCTTTGGTGAATATAAATATGGGTTTGATCGTGGTGATGTTGCCGATGTCTCATATCGTTTTACCACAGATGACTGGGGCGTTAAATCACACACATTTGATGCAAAATATCGTTATGCGGTAAACGAGAAATATTTTGTAGAACCTCATGTTCGTTACTACACCCAAACGGCTGCTGATTTCTATCATAGCTACTTAAAAGTGGGTGATGGTATTGAACTGGATGCTCAAGGTGAACCGATTCCGACCGTACAATATGCATCGGCGGATAGCCGCTTAGGTGCGTTTGATGCAACGACCTACGGTGTTAAATTTGGGATGAATCTTGCAAATGACCGTGAGCTGAGTTTCCGTGTAGAACAATATGATCAGAAAGCCAAAGACCTAAAACCAATTGGTGGGAACTTGGCAGGACAAATTTTGCAACCAGATTTATCGGCAACTTTTGTTCAACTTGGTTATAGTTTTAAATGGTAATAATTTAATCTAAGCTGTTAAAACCTATTACTTTCGAGTGGTAGGTTTCATAATTTATATTGATTTAAACCAAGCCTGAGTATGATGTCTCATAGATTAGAATTAATACAAGAAAATGATGCGCTTCATCAAATTCGCTTTACTGCGATGGCAAGTCCTTGCCAAGTGTTATTAGATCATACTGATTGGACGAGCGCAGCACATATTGCACAAGCTGTTTATGCAGAATGTTTACGCATTGAACAGAAATATAGCCGTTATCGTAATGATAGTTTTTTAGCTGCCTTGCATCGCAATACCGATTGTTGGTTTGATGTGGATGAGGAAACAGCAAAATTATTTGATTTTTCTGAAATTTTATATCAATTGTCCGAAAAAAAATTTGATATTACTTCTGGCGTACTTGGAAAAATTTGGCGTTTTGATGGTTCAGACCAAGTTCCAAGTATTGAGCAAATTAATCAGCTTTTGCCTCATATTGGTTGGGACAAAGTGAAATGGAAAAAATCTCAGAAAAAAATTTACTTACCTCAAGGAATGTCGCTCGATTTTGGTGGAATTGGTAAAGAATACGCAGTAGATCGTTGTGCAGAAATCATTGAGCAATTAAGTCAGCAAGCTTATTTGGTCAATTTTGGTGGGGATCTCAGAGCGAGAGGGCCAAGAAAATCAGGTTTGGCTTGGCGAATCGGTTTAGAAACCCCTGAGCAAAGCAATCAAGCGCAAGCCTATTTTGATTTAAATACAGGGGCTATGGCGACCAGTGGTGATAGTAAAAGATATCTGTTCAAAGATGGTGTTCGTTATAGCCATATTTTAAATCCATTAACTGGGGCTTCTATAAAAGATGCACCGCGTTCAATTACCGTTTATGCTCAAACCTGTATTCAAGCTGGCATGTTAGCGACCTTGGCAATGTTAGAAGGCGCGGGTGCAAAACAGTTCTTAGGAGAACAATCAGAGGGGCAAGCATGGATTATCGACTAAGTGGACAACGTATTTTTTTAGTTGAAGATGATCTTATGCTAGGTGAGTCTTTGTCCGAAATCTTGCAAGCTCAAGGTGCAGAGGTAAATTGGCATAAGAATGCTGAACGGGTTATGAGCTGCTTGCAAACTTCAAGCTATGACTTGATGATTTTGGATATTGGTTTACCTAAAATTTCTGGTTTTGAGTTACTTGCCCAATTACGGGAAATGCAACAAGACTTGCCTGTTCTGATTTTATCGGCACGAGACATGATTCAAGACAGAGTTTTTGGTCTTGATCTTGGTGCAGATGATTATGTTTTAAAACCTTTTGACTTATCTGAATTACTGGCAAGAGTTCGTGTTTTAATTAGACGACGTTGTGGCCGTGCGCAGACCAAAATTAAAATTGGTGAGGTTTGTTTAGATCCAAGTTCACATCAAGTTTTTTATTTAAATCAGAAAATTAGCTTATCGCGTCAAGAATATCGCTTGCTGAAGTTACTGATGGAGCATATTGGACAGGTGATCACCCGTGATCGTTTAGAAACGGCATTATTAGATAAAGATGAATTAGAAAGTAATGCTTTAGAGGTACATATCCATCATTTACGTAAAAAGCTATTTCCTGAGTTTATTCGAACCATTCGCGGTGTTGGATATTTAGTTCAAGTAGAACTGTAATGCAGAAAATATTATCGATAAAACAACAAGTTGTTAGAACAAGTTTATATGCGCTTATTCTCGCATTAGTTTTGAGTAGTATTTTAGGCTATCTTGCGACAAAACATGAAGTAAATGAGTTGTTTGACGCAACTCTAATTGATAATACCAGAATTATTAAGGGTTTAATTGATTCAGAACAGGCACATCAAAATTGGATAGATTTGCAAAAAAGCCTTGATGAAACATTACTTGAACATATATCAGTTCAGGTGATCAACGCTTCAACGGTCATGCCTATGAAAAGAAGATTGCAATTCAGGTCTGGAGTAAAGAGGGCGATTTAGTCCTTCGTTCGGCCAGTGCCCCAAATCATGCTTTAGCACCATTAAAAGAGGGATTAACACAATTTCAAGGTGGGGAATATGATTGGATGGTTTATACCGTTTGGCTGCCTAACAAAAAGAGCTGGCTTGCTGTTGCAGAGCGATTAGATATTCGAAAGGAGCTATCAACCAATATCGAAGCTAGTCTATTACTCAGTTTGATTTTTGCACTTTTTTTAGCCTTATGTTTATTAAAACTTCAACTTAAAAAAGCATTTGCACCGTTAGTGGAATTGGGTGAAAAAATTTCTCAACGCGATTTTAATGATTTAAGTGCGTTACATTTACCTCATTCGCCCGACGAATTGAAACCTGTGATAACGGAGTTAAATGATCTATTTCATCGAGTAGATTCTTCATTAGAAAGAGAAAAACATTTTTTAGCTGATGCAGCGCACGAACTAAGAACGCCACTTACTGTGATTAAATTACAAGTTGAACAAGCATTGATTCAACCTGATGCAAGAGAAATGATTTTACAGCGTTTATCTGAAAGTGTAGAGCGTAATCAGCAAGTGGTCGAACAAATGCTTTTGTTGGCACGTTTAGAAGCGGGGCAAATGTCTGTACATACTACAACTGTTATTTTTTCAGCTTTAATTCGAGAGGCAATTGCTCAACTCATGCCATTGGCATTTAAGAGAAATATTGAATTTCACCTAGATGTTGAAGAGGTGACTATCAATGGAGACTCGGCGCTTTTACTCTCGTTGCTACGTAATTTATTTGATAATGCTCTAAGGCACTCGCCAAATAATGCTGTCATTTCAGTAAAGTTATTTAAGCAAGTTCAAATGATAATTTTTGAAGTGGTTGATGCTGGAACGGGGATTGATCCAAAGTTTCTAGGTGAGGTTACCAATCGGTTTACCCAAGTTGGTGGAAGTGATGTGGGAGCTTCAGGATTAGGATTGGCAATAGTATCTAAAATTGCTCAATTACATGGTATGCGCTTAGTTCTAAATAACCATGAAACAGGTGGCTTAAGCGTGCACTTACAATGGTAGAAAACCGAAATAAACCTGATTTTTACGATGATGTAATAATTTTTATTTCAATAAATTCATTATTTAAAATGTATCATTGAATAAGAAAAAGAAGAGAGTCGATCTCTCTTCTTTGATCAATCTAGACTTTCAACAATACTAATCATGACTTCAGCACAATTTTCACGTGCGAGCCTTGCTTTAGTATATTCTTCAGAATCATAACAAGCTTGTGCAGTTGCCAAATCAGAGAATTCAATAATCACATGACGTTGAAACTGTATACCTTCCATATCGATTGATTTTCCTCCTCTAGCAAGGAATTTAGCACCATATTTTTCAAATGCTAAGGGAGCTAATGCCATATATTCTTTGTACTGTTCCATATCGTGAATGATGACATGTGCAATCCAGTAAGCAGACATTTCCTTATCCTTTTATTTTTAAATTAAAAAAACCATTTTAGTTACAGATTGAGGCATTAAGCATTCAAAATATTTTTTGCAACCGCAGCAGCTTCAGCAATATGTTCAGCCACGGCTTGTTTTGCTTTTTCAGGATCTTGGTGCAGATAAATTGCTTCGCACATATTTTTAATACGTTGGTAGCCAGAAATTTCACGCTTCGTCGATTTCATGGTCATTGCACGAAGACGACTAATCCGACCATTCAAACGTTGTACTACTTCCCAAGCAATATGATGTTTTGCAGTGGTAAAAATAGTTTCGTAAAGTTTTGAAGAGGTAGAAATAATTAAATTAATGTCATCTGCTGTAAAGGCTTGCTCAAGTTCAATCAATAATACTTTCAGCGTTTCTGTTGTTTGAGCAGTTAGGTTTTGGGTGCAATCTGCAACGGCACTTTGTTCGAGTAATAGTCGAATTTCATAAATTTGCGATGCAATTTCCCAATCCAATAATGAAACAATTGGGCCTTTATTTGGCAGAATTTCAACTAAACCTTCTGCTTCTAAATAACGAATGACTTCACGTACAACAGAGCGACTTACCCCTAATTCTTCGCACAAGCTTCTTTCGACTAATCTTTTCCCAGAAGGGAAATAGCCTGTAATGATCGCGTTACGTACTTTATTCAAACAAAGCTCACGTAAAGTCACAGGTGGATTTTCAATTTTAAGATTCATAGATGATTAATCTTTCCTGATTTTAATAAGTCAAAATTTTGTTACATGTTTCTAGCTGAAAATTAGCATACCAAACTCTTGCTTTTTTTTCATTATGTATTATGGTATACCATAATACGAATGCAAAAATAAATTCACTCGCAAGGAAATGCCATGAATCTAATCCGTAAAACAGTTCTTCATGTTGAAACGACTTATGTCGATGGCGATAAAGAAGCAACAAAACCGCTAAAAATGGTGGCTGCTGCTGCTGTGATCAATAACCCATGGGCTGGTCAGGGTTATGTCGAAAACCTAACACCTGAGATTCGCCGTATTGCTCCGATTCTAAGTGAGCATTTAACTCAACTGATTCTTGATGAAGTCGGTTCAGGTGAAGCGGTAGAAGCATTTGGTAAAAGTGCGGTCGTAGGTTTGAATGGTGAGCTAGAGCATGCATCAGCCCTCATTCATACCTTACATTTTGGAAATACATACCGTAATGCGGTTGGGGCTAAGTCTTATCTCGCTTTTAATAATACGCGTGGTCCAGCGAATGCTTCGATTCTTGTTCCAATGATGGATAAAAATGATGAAGGCCGCCGTTCTCATTATTTGACTCTTCAATTTGCAATTCCAGATGCACCTGCTGCCGATGAAATTGTGATTGTAATTGGCGCAGCGACAGGTGGACGTCCACATCATCGTATTGGCGATCGTTATCAAGATTTGGAAGAGTTAGGTCATGATCTCAAAAACCCTGCAGCTGTCAAATAATCGGATTGCTCATTATCTTGAGCAAGGAGAAGGAGAGCCTTTGGTTCTCATCCATGGTGTAGGTATGCAAGCAGCCGCTTGGTATCCACAAATCGAATATTTCTCGAAACATTATCGTGTGATTTCGGTGGATATGCCAGGTCATGGAAAAAGTACAAAACTTGCGAATGGTGCACCTTTAAAAGCATTTGTTGATTGGGCAATCGAATTTATTACAGCATTGAATCTAGGTGCGGTGAATTTGGCAGGTCATTCGATGGGTTCATTGATTACGACAGGCGTAAGCGCAACTCGTCCTGATTTAGTCAAACGAATGGCGGTGTTGAACGGTGTATACAAGCGGACCAGCCAAGCTCGTGATGCTGTCGTGAATCGTGCAGAAGAGTTAAAAACAGGTCATATTGACGTTGAAACACCACTACAACGCTGGTTTGGTAACAGTGAAGCAGAACAAATTGCTGCTGGAAAAGTCAAGTCTTGGTTGGAAAATGTGGACTTGTCTGGATATGCCACAGCATATGCGGCATTTGCATATGGCGATCAAATTTACGCAGATGACTGGAGCAAAATTCAGTGTCCAGCATTGGTTTTAACTGGAACTGATGATCCAAATTCAACAGCAGAAATGGCAGTACAAATGGCAAGCCAAGCGAGAAATGGCACCGCTATTGTGATTGAAAATGAGCGTCATATGGTGAATTTGACTGCACCAGACCAAGTAAATATTGCAATGCAGGCGTGGTTAGAAACCCAAGTCTAAATTGCCACACATTGATGAAGGAATATGACAATGAGTGAAATGGATAGTGTTAATAAAATACGCGAACTACGTGATGCCTTTGGGTCATTTATGACTGGCGTAACCGTCGTAACCACCTGTAAAGATGATGGAACACCATTAGGCTTTACTGCGAACTCTTTTGCTTCGGTGTCTTTGGACCCAGCTTTGCTGCTGGTCAGCATTGCAAAGACATCAAGCAATTATAATAACTTTGCTAATGCTTCACATTTTGCAATTAATATTTTGGCAGAAGAACAAAAGGATGTTTCGAATACTTTTGCTCGCCCAAGTGACGATCGATTTGCAAATTTAGCATGGACAAAGAGCGCATCTCATAACCCTGTCATTGATCAAGTCAGTGCTTGGTTTGATTGTACGACGTATCAAGTTGTAGATGCAGGTGATCATGCGATTTTAATTGGTAAAGTTGAAGATTTTGGTTCAGCAGGCTTTGCTGGTTTAGGGTATTACCGTGGAGCTTATTTCACACCTGCCAAATCATCTACTGATGTGATTTCGAGTATGAAAGTCATGATGATGGCATTGATTGGACATGAAAATCAGATCTTGCTTGAACAGACACAGGATCAAAAGTGGACATTGCCACATTTGATGGTTGAAAAAGACGGTGCAGAAAAAGCACTGGAAAAAATCTTTGCAGCTTATCAGCCAGAAGCCTCACCAAGCTTTATCTATTCTGTCTATGATGATGTGACCACCCAGCAGCAATATATTGCATTTTTATGTAATACCCCGATCGCACATGCAACCAAAGGTCAATTTGTTGATTTAAATGATTTAGAACAACTGACTTTTGTGGATAGCGCTTTAGAAAGTATGTTGATGCGTTATCGTAAAGAAAACCATCTCAAAACCTATGGTGTTTATTACGGTAATCAAATTAGCGGTACGGTTCGTCAAATTGTTAAAGAGGAAGTTTAACTATGCGTTTTTCATTATTTGTACACATGGAACGTGTTTCTGATCAACAAACGCAGAAGCAGCTCTATGATGAGATGATTGAACTTTGCCAGATTGCCGATCAAGGTGGTATGCATGCGATTTGGACAGGTGAACATCATGCAATGAATTTTACGATTGCACCTAATCCATTCATTAACTTAGTTGATATTGCCAATAAAACCCAAAATGTACGTTTGGGCACGGGTACAGTAGTTGCGCCATTTTGGCATCCAATTAAATTGGCAGGTGAAGCTGCTATGACGGATATTATCACCAATGGTCGTTTAGATATTGGCATTGCACGTGGTGCTTACTCGTTTGAATATGAGCGTATGGTGCCTGGTATGGATGCATGGAGTGCAGGTCAGCGTTTACGTGAAATGATCCCCGCGATTAAAAACCTGTGGAAAGGTGATTATGAGCATAATGGTGAGTTTTGGCAGTTCCCGAAAACCACTTCTGCACCTCAACCGTTACAACAACCGTATCCACCGATTTGGGTAGCAGCACGTGATCCAAATAGCCATGAATTTGCGGTGCAAAACGGCTGTAATGTACAAGTCACACCATTACATTTTGGTGATGAAGAAGTTGAAAAACTCATGGGACATTTTAATACCGCCTGTGAAAAGTTTGCTGATATTCCTCGTCCTGAAATTATGTTATTGCGTCATACCTATGTCGCTGATAGTGAGGAAGATGCTCAATTAGCAGCAGATGAAATCAATACATTCTATAACTATTTTGGCGCATGGTTTAAAAATGAGCGTGAAATTACGCAAGGTCTAATCGCGCCATTGAGTGATGAAGAAATTGCAGCTCATCCATTTTATACGCCAGAAGCCATGCGTAAAAATAATGTGATTGGTCAGGCGCAAGAAGTGATTGATCGCTTAAAAGCTTATGAAGCAATGGGTTATAACGAATATTCATTCTGGATTGATACAGGAATGAGCTTTGAGCGTAAAAAAGCATCGTTACAACGTATGATTAATGAAGTGATGCCTGCATTTGCATAGGAGAGAAGACATGACTTCTCAATTCCAGTTGTATATCAATGGTCAATTTGAGGATGGTGCTGCACAATTTGACAGCATCAATCCTGCGACAGGGCAAGTTTGGGCGAAAATGCCTGAAGCACGTACAGATGAAGTCAATCGTGCAGTTGCCGCGGCATCTCAGGCTCTGCAAGATGCAGCTTGGGCTGGTTTAACTGCCTCACAGCGTGGAAAATTGTTATATAAACTTGCTGATTTAATCGAAAAAGCTGCACCGCAACTGGCTCAATATGAAACCAGTGATACAGGCAAGATCATTCGTGAGACGTCGAGCCAAATTGCTTATGTAGCTGAATATTATCGTTACTATGCAGGAATTGCAGACAAGCTCGAAGGTAGCTATTTACCGATTGATAAACCAGATATGCAAGCATGGACCATCCGTGAACCAGTCGGTGTGATCGCTGCAATTGTTCCGTGGAATAGCCAATTATTTTTGTCTGCGGTTAAAGTTGGTCCAGCATTGGCGGCAGGTTGCAGTATTGTTCTGAAAGCCTCTGAAGAGGGACCAGCGCCTTTACTTGCTTTTGCACGTTTGGTGCATGAAGCAGGATTTCCAGCAGGTGTGGTGAATGTCATTACAGGTTTTGGCCCTGAATGTGGTGTCGTTTTATGTAGCCATCCAGACGTGGCTCATGTGGCATTTACTGGTGGTCCAGAAACAGCACGCCATATTGTGCGCAACTCTGCTCAGAACCTTGCCAAAGTCTCATTAGAGTTAGGCGGAAAATCTCCTTTTATTGTATTTGCAGATGCTGATTTACAGAGCGCAGTAAATGCACAAGTCGCAGCGATTTTTGCAGCAACAGGGCAAAGCTGTGTTGCTGGTTCACGGTTGCTGGTTGAAGACTGTATCAAAGATGAATTTGTTCAACGTTTGGTTGAGCGTGTGCAAAGTATCAAGATTGGTTTGCCTGATGATATGGCAACTGAATATGGCCCTCTGTGCACCTTGCGCCAACGTGAAAAAATTGAGCAAGTCGTTGCTCGCTCGATTCAGCAAGGGGCGAAATTATTGGCAGGTGGGAAAACGCTTGAAAGAGCAGGTTATTACTATCCACCCACAATTTTAGACTGTAGTGATGTACCACAAGCCGATTGCGTCATGACCGAGTTATTTGGTCCTGTCTTGTCTGTAGTGAGTTTTAACACTGAAGCAGACGCGATTCAAAAAGCCAACAGTACGCCTTATGGACTCGCAGCTGGTGTATTTACCAATAATTTAAGCCGTGCGCATCGTATGACCAAAGCAATTCGTTCAGGGATTGTTTGGCTGAATACCTATCGTGCTGTTTCTCCACTTGCACCTTTTGGTGGGCATGGTCTATCAGGACATGGTCGTGAAGCTGGCTCAGATGCGGTGTTGGACTATACCACCACTAAAACTGTGTGGTTGCGTACCTCAGATCAACCGATTGATGACCCTTTTGTGATGCGTTAATACATCACAACAGTCATTAGGATTTAAATTTCAGGGATGAAAAGATGACGCAGTTGAATTTCAAAATCACATAAATCTGATCAAGGCATACGTAAGATAATATTCGTTGAGCTTCAAGAGCCTCAACAAGGTTTCCTTTATCTTTTTTTGCCATTTCTTTAACCAAAGTTGATGTGATTCGTCTGTAAAACAAGAGAAATAAAGGTCAGGTCATCTGGATATGGCGCTGATCAGGCAGGTTGTGAAACCTAAGTTTACTCTCACAAATATTTGATATTGAGGAAAATGAAGTCCTCAAAGAGAGATTAAGGATATGAGCCAAAATGAAAATAGTGCTTTCGCCATTGAAAGCAATTCAATTGATTATGTTGATCCATCTCAACGTCACGGAAAAGTACGTGATCTATTCACGCTCTGGTTTTGTACCAATATTGCACCCTTAGCTGTAATTACTGGTGCAATGTCGATGCTAACGTTTAACCTCAGTTTGATCAGTGCGCTAGTGGCAATTTGTTGTGGTCATTTCTTTGGTGCTGCAATTTTAGCTTTAACTTCTGCTCAAGGACCCCAAGTCGGCATTCCCCAAATGATTCAAAGCCGAGCACAGTTTGGGCGTTATGGTGCATTACTAGTCGTATTATTTACGACACTGATTTATCTCGGTTTCTTTATTTCCAACATTATCTTGTCAGGTAAAACCTTACATACCGTCGTTCCCGCAATCCCTGTTCCAACTGCGACGGTGATTGGTGCAATTGCAGCAACCACCATTGGGGTGGTGGGTTATCATTTAATTCATAATTTTAATAAAATTGGGACATGGTTAATGGGTGGCTCATTGCTGATCGGCTTGTTGATTATGTTGCCACAAATTAATGCTGAAGTACTTGCCAAAGGCTCATTTAACCTAAAAGGTTGGTTTGCCATGTTTGGTCTATGTGCAGTTTGGCAAATTAGTTTTTCACCTTATACCTCAGACTATTCACGTTATTTACCGAAGTCGATTGGGATTTTTAAACCATTTATCTTCACTTACTTGGGCGCTTCGCTTGGAACAATCTTTGCGATGGCATTTGGTACAGTTGCGGTGAGTATTGGTTCTGGTACTGATGCGATGGAAGCGGTGAAATCGGGTACAGGTATTTTCGGTTCGATTCTGATGATTTTATTCCTTTGTAATATCATCGGTCACAATGCCATGAATTTATATGGTGCGGTTTTATCGTGTATTACTTCGATCCAAACCTTTGCAGGTCAATGGATGCCAAGTAAGAATGTCCGTATTATTTTGTCGATTATGGTCTTAATTCTCGCTACGTTTACAGCACTTTGGGCATCGAGCAACTTTATTAGCTTCTTCCTGAACGTCATTTTTGCCTTGCTATTTATTTTAGTGCCTTGGGTATCGATTAACCTATTGGATTTCTATGTGATCAATAAGAAATCTTATGATATTCAGTCGATCTTCGCACAAGATGGTGGTATCTACGGCAAATTTAATGGCAAAGCTTTAACTGCATATTTCATCGGAATCGTGGTTCAAATCCCTTTTCTGACCAATGCATTTTTTACAGGCCCATTCGCAAACGTCATTCAGGATGTGGATATTTCTTGGGTAATCGGATTGGTGGTGAGTTTTGTTGTGTACTACGTCTTTAATCTCGAAAAGATTAAATGCAGTAGCCCAGCACTCAATGTAAAAGCGCAACATTAAACATGCTTAGAATGGAATCGATGACATGAAAAAAAGTTATTTACAACTCACATTGGCAACTGCATTAACCAGTATGATTACACCAAGTTATGCAGGAATTAGTTTTGGTGACAGCAATGCCGACTCAGGCAAGTTAACGGTTTCTGGTTATGTACGTGCCAATTATCAACACAAAGATTACGGTGAACCTGCTTCAGAACATAAGATCCGTTTTGATGCTGCACAACTAAAACTTGATTATGAACGCGGCAAACTATTTGGACATGCTGAATATCGTTGTTATCAATACGATACGCTGTGTGATTTTTCAACCTTGATCGATGCATATGCAGGTTATCATTTAAATGAAACTGATCAGGTTGTGGCAGGAATGCAAGCTATTCCATTTGGATCAGGACGTTTCTGGGGCAATAGTTTGTACGGTAGTATCAATACTACAGCAGGTTTAGAAGATGTTCATAATTTAGGTTTAAACTATCATTTTGAATTGCCAAGTGCGACCAAATTTGATGTCGGTTATTTTGCGGCAGATGCAGGTCACTATGAAGGTACTACCCAAGACTCAGGTCGCTATAGTGCGAACTATGTAAGTTCTGATGACATTACCAAAAGTGATATAGAAGAGAAAAACATGTGGGTCGGACGTATTACCCAAGATATTAATCTGGGTGTAAAAGGTTTAACTACACAGGTCGGTGCTTCATATTGGACTTCAGAGATTGACAATAAAACCACATCTCAAACGGGTCGACGTAATGCGTGGGCATTATTTAGCAAAATCAATTATGGCAATCTAGGTCTGACCTTAACAGGTGGTAAAAATGATGTCACTAATAAAGACATTGTTGATGCAACTTCATCTTTGATGGGTTCATATGACGGTGAATATTATGTTGCAAACAAAGCGACTTACTATACAGCTGATCTTGGCTACACTTTTAAAGATGTTAAGCAAATTGGCAATATCACGCCGTATTTTATGCACAGTCGATACAATAAGGATTTGGCTGGTTCTCAAGATTCAATCCGTAATATCCTTGGTGTTTCAATCGACCATAAACAGATTTCTTTGGTTGCAGAATACATTATGAGTCAAAATGATCCCTTCATTGGTGGTACTGAAAAATCACTGGCGCATGGGGATGATGGTAAATGGAATAAGTTACTTAACCTAACGTTATTCTATTACTTCTAAAATCAGCTATAACATTCGGGCAACCGAAAATTTTTTTCAAGATTTATTTGGTATGCCATAATACAGGTTTAGTTAATACCAGAACATTGATACTGTTTTGTAAAATGTTCTGTGTATTAATGCCGAAGTCTAAATAGGATAATCAGTATGCAACTTAATCAATTGCCATTATTTCATCAACAAGCTTTTGTTGCTGGACAATGGTGTGATGCCGATAATCAACAAACTTCTGATATTTATAACCCTGCAACACAAGAAGTGATTGGTACTGTACCGAATATGGGCAAGGCAGAAGCCGAACGCGCAATTCAAGCAGCAGTTGCAGGTTGGGCTGTATGGAAAAATAAAACAGCCAAAGATCGCTCAACAATTTTAAAAAAATGGTTCGATTTGATGGTTGAAAATGCAGATCAACTTGCATTTATTTTGACTAGCGAACAAGGAAAACCTTTAGCAGAAGCGAGAGGTGAAATTTTATATGCTGCTAGCTTTGTTGAATGGTTTGCTGAAGAAGCAAAACGTGTTTATGGTGATATTGTTCCCAGTCCTTATCCAGATGCACGGATTATCGTGAGCAAGCAACCGATTGGTGTTGTTGCAGCAATCACGCCGTGGAATTTCCCTGCGGCAATGATTACTCGTAAAGTTGCACCTGCTTTGGCTGCGGGTTGTCCTTGTATCGTTAAACCAGCGCCAGAAACCCCATTTACGGCATTGGCTTTGGTCGATTTAGCGATTCAAGCGGGTGTACCTGCTGAGATTTTCAGTGTCATTACAGGGGATGCAGTCACGATTGGGGATGCAATCTTTGAAAGTGATGATGTACGGAAATTTACCTTCACAGGTTCAACACCCGTTGGAAAATTATTGTATCAACGCTCAGCGCAAACGCTGAAAAAAGTTTCATTAGAATTGGGCGGTAATGCACCTTTTATTGTCTTTGATGATGCAGATTTGGATGCTGCAATCGAAGGGGCATTAATTGCTAAATATCGCAATGCAGGACAAACCTGTGTTTGTGTGAATCGCTTTCTTGTTCAAGAAGGAATTTACGAAAAATTCATTGCTGCATTAAGTGAAAAGGTCAATGCTTTTGCAATCGGCAATGGTTTGGATGTTGGGAGTGAAATTGGTCCATTAATTAATGCCAATGCAGTGAAAAAGGTTGAAGCTCACGTCGCTGATGCCTTAGCTAAAGCAGGTCGTTTGATAGCTGGTGGTAAACGTCATAGTGCAGGTGAGTTATTCTATGAACCTACCATTATTGCTGATGTCACCGCTGAGATGGATGTGGCGACTCAAGAAACATTTGGTCCATTGGCTGCTGTATTCAAGTTTGAAACTGAACAACAAGCCATTGAAATGGCAAATGCGACGGAATTTGGCTTAGCGGCGTATTGTTATACCAAAGATTTAGGACGCGCTTGGCGGATGAGTGAGCAGCTTGAATACGGTATGGTTGGAATCAACAAGGGCTTAATTTCCAATGAAGTGGCACCATTTGGTGGAATCAAACAGTCGGGCTTAGGTCGTGAAGGTTCGAAATACGGGATCGAAGATTATCTTGAAATCAAATACACCTTATTTGGGGGATTGAATGCATGAGTAATGAAAAATTTGAAAAAGGCTTAGCCATTCGTAAACAAGTGTTGGGTGAAGCTTATGTCAATAATTCGATCAACAATGCTGATGATTTTAACTTACCTTTACAAGAGTTGGTCACAGAGTATTGCTGGGGGGCAGTTTGGGGGCGAGAGGAACTGAGCAAGCCTGAGCGAAGCTTAATCAATCTTGCCATGATTTCTGCACTGAATCGTCCACATGAGTTGAAGCTTCATGTCAAAGGTGCTTTGCGTAATGGTGTACCTCAGGAAAAAATTCGTGAGGTGCTGCTACAAGTCGCAATTTATTGTGGCGTACCGGCAGCCGTAGATAGTTTTCGAATTGCTAAAGAAGCGATTCAGGAATATGAACAAGAAAATAACTAATTGAACGATTGAGCAAACATTACACAGCATGCTGGTGATGTTTGCTTAAGTGATTTCATTTTGGCTCTTCGCTCTTATAGTGACATACCAATTGTTACGATTGTTACGGTCAGAATGGATATAATTTAAACAGAGTATTTATTTTCTAAATAACCAATCACCTTTTATATACTGAGATATATGCAGCTTTAGGTGTCTATTGGTGTAAATTATGCACTTCGTTTAAGGTGGTTTTAATTCCATCTTGAGCAAAGAAAATTTGATATTTGATAGATCATCGAAAGAGTAAGGTATGCCCGCAAATCCTAGTAAAACCCAAAAACCTTTATATATTCCCTATGCTGGGAACGCTCTTTTAGAACTTCCACTCTTGAATAAAGGTTCAGCTTTTTCAACAGAAGAGCGTGAGCAGTTTAACTTGCATGGACTGATACCTAACAATATCGAAAACATTGAAGAACAAACGCAACGCTCTTATCAGCAGTACTTGTCATTTGACAATAACTTGAATAAGCATATTTATTTAAGAAATATTCAAGACACAAATGAAACTCTTTTTTATAATTTATTGAGTCAGCATTTAGATGAAATGCTACCCATTATTTATACACCAACCGTCGGCGAGGCTTGCCAGCGTTTTTCTGATATTTATCGTCGTCATCGTGGGATTTTCATCTCATATGCTGAACGTCAATACATCGATCAAATTATTCATAATGTAAATAAGAAAAATGTCAAAGTGATTGTCATTACCGATGGTGAGCGCATCCTTGGTTTAGGTGATCAGGGTATTGGCGGTATGGGAATTCCAATTGGAAAATTATCTCTATATACCGCATGTGGAGGTATTAGTCCCGCTTATACGTTACCGATTACCATAGATGTTGGTACAAATAATCAAGAATTACTCAACGATCCAATTTACATGGGATTGAAGCAACCTCGAATCAGAGGGGAGCAATATTACCAATTTGTCGAACAGATTATTTCTGCTGTGCGTGAACGTTGGCCGAATGTGTTGATACAGTTTGAAGATTTTGCCCAAATTAATGCAATGCCATTATTGACTCAATATCGAGATAAAATTTGCTGCTTTAATGATGACATTCAAGGAACTGCAGCAGTTACAGTTGCTAGTTTAATCGCTGCATCTAGAGCACTTGGTAAACAACTCAAAGATCAAACTATTACTTTTGTTGGTGCTGGTTCAGCAGGATGTGGTATTGCTGAGCATATCATTAGACAAATGATGGATGAAGGTTTGAGCGATCATGAAGCCCGTTCACGTATTTTCATGGTTGATCGCTTCGGTTTAATGACTGATCAACAACCCAATTTACTCGACTTTCAACAAAAACTCGCAACACCTTTGAATGCAATTTCAGAATGGGAATATGCAGGACAAGAAATTGCGCTACTTGATGTCGTAAAAAATGCTAAACCAAGTATTCTGATTGGTGTATCAGGGCAAGCAGGTTTATTTAGTGAAGAAGTGATTAAAACTTTAGCTAAATATTATAAGCATCCGATTGTTTTGCCATTATCTAACCCGACTTCTCAAGTAGAAGCTCAGCCAAAAGATATTATTGAATGGACACAAGGTGCTGCAATCGTTGCGACAGGTAGTCCTTTTGCACCAGTATATTTCCAAGGTAAAACTTATACGATTGCTCAGTGTAATAATTCGTATATTTTTCCAGGAATAGGCTTGGGTGTGATTGCGTGTGGTGCAAATCATATTAGTGATGCAATGTTGATGGCGGCAAGCACAGCATTGGCAGATTGCTCACCGCGTTTAAAAAATCCAGCTGCAGATCTTTTGCCAAATATTAATGACATTCATCAAGTCTCCAAATTCATTGCTTTTAAAGTTGCAAAAGCTGCGATGGCAGATGGATTAGCAGTACCCATGAGCAATGATGTGCTGAAAAATGTGATTGAAGATAATTTTTGGACACCTGAATATCGAAATTATCGCCGAGTTACTTTTTAATTGAGCCAGATCTAGTCTGATTGATGAAATGTAAATGTAATTCAGTAATCTAGAACAGAACAAAACCTGACTGATCTTGAATGATCTTTCAGGTTTTTAGCTTATTATTACTCTCATACAACTATCTGTTATATTTTTTTTATAAAATCTGTATCTACCTTTATCATCTGTATTCATTCAAAGTATAACGAGGTTGATATGAATGGGCTAAATATGAGTTTTTTAAAAAAGAAAAATAATGCGAGTTTTGTGTTTTTTATTATCACACTCTATGCTTTTATCGGTTTTGGGTTAGGCTATATTATTTGGGAATATTTTCTGTAAAATCAGCTTCAAGTCTGATTTATAGCACTGTTTAGCTATTCATTTAATACAGCAAATTTAAGCTTGGGAATCTGTTTCGCTACAATGATCACATCTACTGGATGCGGCTTGGATTATATTCATCCAGCCATTCAAAACAATGAATAATATTCATAGCTCTTCATTAGAATAAATCATTTTATTCATAGATTTTTGTTCTGTACTCTAAAAATAAGCCGTATTTTAAAAATTACATAAATGATGACTTGGGACGATGATCATCACATCTTCATCATTTGAAAGAATAAAGAGTGTTGGAATGAGAAAACTCGATTTTGCAATTATAGATCCGCATATCCATCAATGGGATCCATACCATACTCCACATTCTGCTGCCTTGTTGGTTAAAGCTTTGGGGAATTATCCCCGTGTGATGAATAAAGTTATTCGAGTCGTTAAACCGAAGCCACTTTTAGACACGCTAGGATTAACTAAATATGCGTTGAGTCCTTATCTCCCTCAAAATTATCATGAAGATATGGGACATCATAGGATTGAAAGCGTAGTACATGTCGAAGCAAATTGGCATCATCATAAAGGCTTTGGTGTTGTCGAAGAAACCAAATGGATTCAACAATTAAATTTTAAAGACCAAAATTTAAAGCTAGGTGCAATTATCGCCACTGCTGACCCGCGAGATCGAAAATTTAAACAGATTTTAAAAGCGCATCAAGATGCCAGCCCTCTATTTAGAGGTATTCGTAAAATGGCTTCTTGGCATGAGGATTTTGGTATTTATCGTTGGTGTGATCAAGCACATTTATATCAGTCTAAAAAATTCCTTAAAGGCTTTGAACAACTTGCCAAAATGGATTTATCTTTTGATGCGTGGACTTATTCAACACAAATTTCAGAAATTACAAAATTAGCGAAACAATTTCCTCAAACACCTATAGTCGTTGATCATTTGGCAACACCCGCAGGACTTTTTGGCCCTATTGGCAAAAAAACTGGCCAAACACCATCACAACGTGCCGCCATTTTCCAGCAATGGCAGCATGATTTGGCAGTTCTGGCTGAGCAGAAAAATGTTTATGCCAAGATTTCAGGGCTGATGATGCCCGTGTTAGGACACCGATTTTATCAACAATACCGTACTGCAACCGTCTATGAAATGGTGAATTTATTAACACCATTGATTCAACATGCAATACAGGTATTTGGCTCAGATCGAATTATTTTTGCTTCAAATTTTCCTATGGATAAAGCAAATACAACGCTAAGCGATTTGATCCAAGCTTATATTGAAATGATCACACCTTATGGTGATCAAGCGATGTATTCCATTTTTAGACAAAACGCTGCCAATTTTTATCAATTAAATTAGAGTCATCATATGAAAAGTTTTAATCAAAAGGTTGCTGCAATTACGGGTGCAGGTTCTGGAATCGGTCAACAACTTGCAATTTTACTAGCACAGCAAGGCGCTGATTTAGCTTTGAGCGATGTGAATGATCAAGGTTTAGCCGAAACATTGTCTTTAGTAAAACAGTATCCTGTGAAAGTCACTTTAACCAAACTAGATGTTTCTCATCAGCAAGCTGTACGTGAATGGGCGGAGAATAGTTTCAAAGATCACGGGAAAATCAATTTGATTTTTAACAATGCTGGCGTTGCATTAGCAAGCACCGTAGAAGGTATGAGCTATGAAGAAATGGAATGGATTTTTAATATTAATTTTTGGGGTGTTGTCTACGGCACAAAAGAGTTTTTGCCTTATTTAAAGCAAAGTGGTGAAGGGCATATCATTAATATTTCTAGTTTATTTGGACTCACTGCTCAACCTTCTCAAAGTGCTTATAACGCAACAAAGTTTGCAGTGCGTGGTTTTACCGAATCATTACGTCAAGAATTAAATATGCAAAATAATGGTGTCAGTGCGACTTGTGTGCATCCAGGTGGTATACGAACCAATATCGCTAATAGTGCTCGTATGAGTGACAGTATTCGCTCTTTGGGTATGAACCCTGCAAAGGCTAGTCGATCATTTAATAAAGTTTTGAAAACCCCACCTGAAGAAGCTGCGAAAATCATTTTAGAGGCGGTCAAACAGGACAAAGCTCGAATATTGATTGGCAATGATGCCAAAATTTTAGATTTGATTCAGCGGATTACACCCACTCATTATTCTCAAGCATTGGATTTTTTAACCAAAAAAACTTTGAAAAAAAGTTAAAATATTCTTCAACCTAAGGATGCTCATTTAATTTGTGTGAGCATCCTAGTTAATTCATTTCAAGGTGAATTATCATCTATCATTATGTTTTATATGTAGAAAGTAAAATACTTGTTTCACTATTATAAATACCTGAAATATTTCGAATTCGTTCGAGTGCCTTGTCAAAATTTTCTAAACTGTCGGACTGTAATTCAACCAAAATATCCCATTTCCCGTTTGTAGTATGCAGGCGTTCAACGGCTGATTCTAGGCGTAATTCACGAATAACGGCTTGCGCTTTGGTTCCCTCCACCATGATATTCATCCACGCCCGAATAATATTTTTCTCCACATTAGGGCGAAAGCGTACAGTATATCCCGTGATGATACCCGTCGATTCCATGTATTCAATTCGTTTTTGCACAGTCGCTCTAGAGACTCGTGTTTTTGCAGCCAGATCTGTAATTGAGATCCGAGCATTATCTTTGAGTAAACCTAAGATAATATGATCAATATTGTTCATTTTGATACTTACTATTAGCAAATTGATAAAAATTAATTCATTTTAATCATTATAAAGAATTTTGTGAATCAATTTGATTCTTAATAATAATCAATATACGAAGCCCCAAACATTTTTTTCGAATGAATCAAGAAATCTATGTTGACACGGAACGATGGGGTGAGCGGAAACCTTTGCAGTAAGGGAATCTGTAGATAACAGGGACAATTGATTAATTAAGGAAAAGATGATGTCTTTATCATATGCGGCTCAAAATGGTAGTGCTTGGCAAACCTTTCTCACTCAAGTAGATCGTGTAGCACCTTATTTGGATGCCGACCTCAGCAACTTTATCAACACACTGAAAACACCAAAACGTACGCTAATTGTTGATGTGCCAATCGTGATGGATGATGGCACAATTCGTCATTTTGAAGGCTATCGCGTACAGCACAATCTCTCTCGTGGTCCTGGTAAGGGTGGTATTCGTTATCACCAAGATGTTGAGTTGAATGAGGTCATGGCCTTATCAGCATGGATGACCATTAAAACTGCGGTGCTTAATCTCCCATTTGGCGGAGCAAAAGGTGGTGTTCGTGTCAACCCAAAAGAACTTTCAGCACGTGAATTAGAGCGTTTAACTCGTCGTTTTACTAGTGAAATTAGCCCAATTATCGGCCCACAAATTGATATTCCTGCACCTGATGTTGGTACTAATGCCAATATCATGGGCTGGATGATGGATACTTATTCAAGTATTAAAGGTCACACGGTTACGGGAGTTGTAACTGGAAAACCTGTGCATTTAGGTGGTTCACTCGGCCGTGTTCGTGCAACAGGTCGTGGCGTATTTGTTACAGGTATGCAAGTTGCAGAGCGTATCAAATTACCTATCGAAGGCAGCAAAGTTGCAGTTCAAGGCTTTGGTAACGTAGGTAATGAAGCTGCATATTTGTTTAATCAGGCAGGTGCAAAAATTGTTGCTGTGCAAGATCACACAGGCACAATTTTTAATGCTGAAGGTTTTAAAGTAAAAGCATTACAAAAGCATGTTGCTGAACAGGGTGGCGTGAAAGGTTTTGCTGAAGCGACTGTGATCTCGGATGAAGAATTCTGGGATGTCGATATGGATATTCTGATTCCAGCAGCATTAGAAGGTCAGATTACGGTTGAACGTGCACAAAAACTCAAAGCGAAAATTGTGCTTGAAGGTGCAAACGGACCAACTTATCCAGAAGCAGATGATGTATTCGTTAGCCGTAACATTACTGTAGTTCCTGACGTAATTTGTAACGCAGGTGGTGTAACCGTCAGTTATTTTGAATGGGTTCAAGATATGGCGAGTTATTTCTGGAGCGAAGACGAAATTAATGAACGTCTTGACAAGCTGATGATTCAAGCCATGAGTGATGTGTGGAATACCGCAGCGCAAAAGCAATGTAGCTTGCGTACAGCAGCTTATATTTTAGCGTGTGAACGTATCCTCAAAGCTCGTAAAGAGCGTGGTATTTTCCCGGGATAAACCATCCATAAAGTTAAAGCAAACGGCTCATTGAATATTCAATGAGCCTGCATATCAAAACAGGAAGTGAGTAAATAAAATGAGCGAAGTCGCAATTACACGTAACAATTTTAATGATTGGATGGTGCCTGTTTTTGCTCCAGCAAATTTCATTTTGGTTCGTGGTGAAGGTTCTCGTATTTGGGATCAAAACGATAAAGAATATATCGATTTTGCAGGTGGTATTGCGGTTAATGCTTTAGGTCATGCCCATCCAGTTGCGGTAAATGCTTTAACAGAACAAGCTCAAAAACTTTGGCATATTGGTAATGGTTATACCAACGAGCCGGTATTACGCCTTGCACAACAATTGGTTGAAAGTACATTCGCTGACAAAGTATTTTTCTGTAATTCTGGTGCAGAAGCGAACGAAGCAGCATTAAAACTGGCACGTAAAGTTGGTTTACTCAGTGGTAATCCAAATAAAAATCATATTGTTGCATTTAAAAATGCATTCCACGGTCGAACTTTGTTTACCGTAACAGCAGGTGGACAACCTAAATATTCTCAAGATTTTGCACCTTTACCGGGTGGAATCGAGCATACGGCATTTAATGATTTAGATGCTGCTAAAGCTATTATTACTGAAAATACCTGTGCGGTGATCGTAGAACCGATCCAAGGCGAAGGTGGTGTGTTACCCGCTGACATCGAATTTTTGAAAGGCTTACGTGCATTGTGCGATGAAAAAGGCGCTGTACTGATTTTTGATGAAGTACAAACAGGCGTTGGCCGTACAGGTTCACTTTATGCCTACATGAATACTGGCGTAACCCCAGATATTTTAACGACGGCAAAAGCCTTAGGTGGTGGTTTCCCAATCGGCGCAATGATTACTATAGATCATTATGCCAATATGTATGCGGTGGGTGATCACGGTACGACTTATGGTGGTAATCCATTGGCTTGTGCAGTGGCAGGTGCGGTGTTTGAATTCATCAATACACCAGAAGTTTTAGATGGCGTTAAAAAACGTCATCAATATTTCATCGATGCTTTGCATAAAATCAATACTGAATATGGTTTATTCAAAGAAATCCGCGGTCAAGGTCTATTAATTGGTTGCGTTCTGAAAGATGAATATGCAGGCAAAGCAAAAAATATCGTGACCTTAGCGGGTGAAGAAGGCTTGTTGGCGTTGGTTGCAGGTACTGATGTCGTACGTTTTACCCCTTCACTGATTATTCCAATGGAAGATATTGACGAAGGTTTAAATCGTTTTGCTCGTGCCTTAGCACGCCTCTAAATCTTGTTGTGAGCATCTAACCATGATGATTGTTAGACATGCAGCGCATCGGGACTTAGATGATATTTATCGTTTAGCGCAAAGAGCAGGAGAGTCCGGCATTGGCTTGACCTCCTTACCAGAAAACAAAGAAATCTTAGCTGAACGTATTACACGTACGACTCACACTTTAGCGGGCTTAACCGAAAAGTGTGAGGCAAGTTATTTGTTTGTTTTAGAAGATACCAGTATTCACAAAATTGTGGGTGTGAGTGCGATTGAAGTTGCAGTGGGGTTAAAAGAACCATTTTACAACTTCCGTGTAGCAAAACAGGTGCATGCCTCTAAAGCCTTAAATGTGTATAAGACTTTAGATACTCTTTTTTTAAGTAATGATCATACTGGTTGCAGTGAACTCTGCACTTTGTTCCTTGATCCTGAATACCGCAAAAACCAAAACGGTAAGTTTTTATCAAAAGTACGTTTTCTGTTTATTGCAGCGTTTCGTTCTTTCTTTGAAGAAAGATTGATTGCTGAGATGCGTGGTTTTTCAGATCAAAATGGACATTCGCCATTTTGGGATTCGCTCGGTTATCTATTTTTTGATATGGATTTTGCAGCTGCGGATTATTTAAGTGGTGTAGGACAAAAAGCGTTTATCGCCGAACTCATGCCGAGATTTCCAGTCTATGTTGATTTGCTGACCTCAGAGGCGCGTGCTGTGATTGCTGAAGTACATCCGCACACATTGCCTGCGGCGAAAGTGCTGATGTCAGAAGGGCTTAAATATCAGGGTTATGTGGATATTTTTGATGCAGGGCCAACACTGGAAGCCAATACCGCTGAACTACGTGCAGTCAAAGAGAGTCGTTTGCTCAACGTTAAAATCACTGAGCAAGTTGAAACGACAGAAACTCATTTTTTGGTTGCGAATGACCAATACCAAGATTATTGCGTGTTGTTGATCAATAACAAAATCACTGAAAGTGACACTTTGTACATGACAGCAGCACAAGCACAAGCACTGAATATTGCTGAACACGATCAAGTACGCGTTTTAGCATTAGAAAAAATGGAGAAGAACTAATGTCACAAGGTGCATTATTAATTGATGGTGCTTGGATCCAAGGACAAGGAACCGCATTCAGTAAAACCAACCCTGTTAACAATCAGCAAATTTGGATAGGTCATGAAGCCAGCCAAGCTGATGTTGAGCAGGCATGTCTTGCTGCTCGTCAGGCATTTCCTGCTTGGGCACGTATGCCGTTAGAAGATCGTATCGCAATTATTGAACGTTTTGCGAGTCTACTTGAGCAGAATAAAAATGAATTGGCTCAAGTGATTAGTCAAGAAACCAGTAAACCACTTTGGGAAACATTGACCGAAGTGCAATCGATGGTTGGTAAAGTCGCGATTTCAATTCGTGCTTATGATCAACGTACGGGTTTCAGTGAAACTAGAATGCCAGATGGTATTGCTTCACTACGTCATCGTCCACATGGTGTTTTGGCTGTATTTGGTCCATATAACTTCCCAGGTCATTTGCCAAATGGTCATATTGTTCCTGCATTGATTGCAGGCAATACCGTAGTGTTTAAACCAAGTGAACTTACCCCTTGGACTGCGGAAGAAACGGCAAAGTTATGGCAGCAAGCAGGTTTGCCGAATGGCGTATTGAATATCGTACAAGGTGGGCGTAGTACAGGTGAGGCACTTGCTGCGGCTGAACAAATTGACGGTTTGTTGTTCACAGGCAGTGCCAATACAGGCTATCACTTGCATAAGCAAATGGCGGGCACACCTGAAAAAATCCTTGCTTTGGAAATGGGTGGCAATAATGCCCTCATCATTGACGAAGCAACTGATATTGATGCTGTGGTGAATTTAGCAATTCAATCCGCTTTCGTTTCTGCGGGGCAACGTTGTACTTGTGCACGCCGTATTATTGTCAAGCAGGGTGTAAATGGTGATGCCTTCATTCAACGTTTTGTTGAAGTGGCGAAGAACTTAGTGGTTGGTGCGTGGAATGCTGAACCACAACCCTTTATGGGCGGGGTGATTTCTGCACGTGCAGCAGAACAAATGTTAGTAGCACAAACTAAACTGATCGCTTTAGGCGCAAAACCATTATTAGAAATGACACGTCCACAAGCAGACAGTTCATTGTTGACCGCAGGCATTTTAGATTTAACACTGGTTGATGGTATTCCTGATGATGAATACTTCGGTCCATTGACGACGATTTATCGCTACAACACTTTTGATGAAGCATTAAGCATCGCCAATAACACTCGATTTGGTTTGGCAGTTGGTTTGGTTTCACCTGACCGAGATTTATTTGATCGTGTTTTGATTGAAGCCCGTGCGGGTATTGTGAATTGGAATAAACCATTGACTGGTGCTTCAAGCGCAGCACCGTTTGGTGGAGTAGGTGCTTCTGGTAATCACCGAGCGAGTGCCTTTTATGCAGCAGATTATAGTGCTTGGCCAATGGCATCATTGGAAAGTGATAACGTGACGCTTCCTGCAAAATTATCACCGGGCATTGTGCTCTAAGACGGATCGCATCGGGACACATGGAGAATAAAATGTCTGGTTATGAAATCAATTTTGATGGTTTAGTTGGTCCTACGCATCATTATGCGGGCTTATCATTTGGTAATGTGGCTTCAACTAAAAACCGTAATAATGCATCAAATCCTAAGCTTGCGGCAAAACAAGGCTTGAAGAAAATGAAAGCCCTTGCAGACTTAGGGCTTAAACAAGGCGTGTTTGCACCACAAGAGCGTCCGCATGTACCAACATTGCGTCGTTTAGGCTTTACGGGTAGTGATATTGATGTAATTGCTCAAGCCATGCGTACGGCACCTGCGTTGCTATCATCATTGAGTTCAGCTTCATCAATGTGGACCGCGAACTCGTGTACGGTATCACCATCGGCTGACAGTGCTGACGGGCGGATGCATTTTACTGCTGCAAACCTAAATAATAAGTTCCATCGGTCAATTGAGCATCATACAACGACTCGTATTCTTCAAGCGATGTTCAAGAATGATGTATATTTCGCACATCATGAAGCATTACCAGAAGCTGCTTTATTTGGCGATGAAGGTGCAGCCAATCATAATCGTCTAGGCGGTGCTTATGATCAGGCTGGGGTACAAGTTTTTGTTTACGGTCAACAACAACTTGGTGGTACGGTTGCACCACAAAAATTCCCTGCACGTCAAACACGTGAGGCGAGTGAAGCGATTGCGCGTTTACATCGTTTAGATGCAAAGCGTACTGTGTTTATTCAGCAAAATCCTGACGTGATTGATCAAGGCGTATTTCATAATGATGTGATCGCCGTCAGTAACCAACAGGTGTTATTCCATCACCAACATGCATTTTTAAATCAATCTAAAGCTTTAGATGAAATTCGTCACAAGATGGCCGAAATTGAGCAAGATTTTATTTCGATCGAAGTGCCTGAAAGTCGAGTGAAGGTTGAAGATGCTGTTTCAACTTATTTATTCAACAGTCAAATTTTGACCCGTGCTGATGGTGGCATGAGCATTGTTGTACCAGAAGAATCTCGTCAGAACTCAGCCGTTTGGAGTTACTTGAATGACATGATTCAAATGGGAACACCAATTGACGACATTAAAGTATTTGATCTGCGTGAAAGTATGCGGAATGGCGGCGGACCTGCGTGTTTAAGACTACGTGTTGCTGTAAATGAAGCTGAGCTAAATGCAGTCAATCCAAACTTGTTTATGAATGATGCTTTGTTCAAAACACTGAATCAGTGGGTGGATCAGCATTACCGTGATGAGTTAACGCAGGATGATTTGGCTGATCCAAGTTTATTGATTGAGAGCCGAACTGCGCTAGATGAACTCACTAAGATTTTAAATTTAGGCTCGGTTTATCACTTCCAAAGATAAAACAGCAAAGAACGACTTTTAAGGATGAAAGTACATGGTTGATCTACTCGCGTTGACTTTAGCGCAACAGGCACCTGAGCAAATGCAGGGTGAAACAGTTGAGTTTACATGGCAATGGCTAGGTGAAGGGTTACTGCAATGTACACCTAAAACAGCGTATAGAAAAACCATGGTGCTTTCTGCTGGAATTCATGGCAATGAAACAGCACCGATTGAATTATTGTCTCACATCATTAGTGACCTATTTGCTGAGCATTTAAAATTAGCGGTGCGTGTACTCTTTGTTTTAGGTAATCCTAAGGCAATTCGACAAGGTGTTCGTTATCTTGAAAATGATATGAACCGAATGTTTTGTGGTGCATATCAGCAGTTAGTACAAGATGATGAAACGCATCGAGCAGCACAATTAGAACAGTGTACTTCAGAGTTTTTTCAGCAAAGTCAGTTTGAAGCACAGCGCTATCATTATGATCTGCACACTGCAATTCGTGCATCATTACTGCCTGTATTTGCATTATTTCCCTATCAAACACAGCCCTATGATGACTTCTTGATCCAAAGCTTAAATGCTGCGGATCTCGATGCTTTGGTCTATCACAATGCGGTTGGAAAAACCTTTACTCATTTTACTGCTGAACGGTTTCAGGCGGCGAGTAGTACCTTGGAGTTAGGCAAAGCTAAGCCTTTTGGTCAAAATGATTTATCTGAATTTGCGAGTACCGATCAGGTTTTACGTGCGGTACTTTCAGAGCAGGCTTTGCCATGTAGACAGAAGCCAAGTATTCGCCAATTTAAGGTGGTGGACTCCGTTCTAAAGCAGAGTGACGATTTCCAATTGCAATTAAGTGCTGATGCACCTAATTTTTCAACCTTTCAGAAAGGTGAGGTGATTGCAACTCAGCAAGCAGACAATTATGTCGTCGATAATCAACAAGTTTGGATTTTATTTCCAAATCCAAATGTGAAGATGGGCTTGAGAGCTGGACTGGTTTTAAAGGAAATTGGGTAGCATACACATACATCGACTTTTAAAAAATGGATGTGATACGGAATAGGCGTAAATGGAGTTTGAATATGTATGTTCAGTAGAAAACAAAAGATCGGAAAAAATATCCATTGGATATTCATTTTTATGAAGTGGAAAGCAAGGACAGGTTGTCATAAAAGATAGTTGGAGTGATCGTGTATGATTAACAATATGGAAGTGGGTAAGCCGCTAAAACGTGCCATGACGAAACGTCATTTGGTGATGATTTCATTAGGTGGTGCAATTGGAACGGGCTTATTTTTAGGCTCAGGTGATGTGATTTCACAGGCAGGTCCCATTGGTGCGATTCTCTCTTACCTGCTTGGTGGTATTATTGCCTACATGGTGATGCTGTGTTTAGGTGAGTTGGCAGTACAGATGCCAGTTTCGGGTTCATTTGGTGAATATGCCAGAACCTATATTGGACCAGGCACGGGCTATATGATCACATGGTTGTATTGGTTGACGTGGACTGCAACATTAGGTACTGAATTTACAGCTGCAGCTTTACTCATGCAGGAGTGGTTTCCTTCCATATCCATGTGGACATGGACCTTATTATTTGCAGCACTGGTCTTTACGCTGAATGTGAGTTCCACTCGGTTATTTGCTGAGTCGGAATTTTGGTTATCTTTGGTTAAAGTTCTCACCATTATCTGTTTTATTGCATTGGGCCTAGCCGCTATTTTTGGCTTGATCTCCTATCATGGTCATGAGTCAGCACCGCTGTTTAGTAAATTGACCGAGCATGGTTGGTTCCCAAATGGTATTTACCCAATTTTTGCCACAATGCTGATCGTTAATTTTGCATTCTCTGGTACAGAACTGATTGGGGTTGCCGCAGGGGAAGCTGAAGAACCTGCGAAAACGGTACCGAAAGCAATTAATGCTGCAATTTGGCGTTTATTGATTTTCTTTGTTGGTACGATTGTGGTGATTTGTGCATTACTGCCTTATGAAATGGCAGGACTCAATGCAGAAGGCGTAAGTAATAGTCCATTTGTAACGGTATTTAATTACATCGGCATTCCATATGCAGAAGATATTATTCGTTTTGTGATTATTACTGCACTTTTATCGGCTGCCAACTCAGGCTTATTTGCTGCTTCTCGAATGATGTGGTCATTGTCAGCGCAGAATCAACTTCCTAAAGTGTTTGCTAAATTGACACGTTCAGGTACGCCAATTATTGCCATTATTGTCACCATGTTTGGTGCAATTCCTGGTTTATTATCTGAACAATTTGCGCCTGAAACCATTTTTAAAAATTTACTGGGTGTTGCTGCTTTTACTATGGTCGTGGTTTGGATCTCAATTTGTGTGAGCCAATTTAACTTCCGTAGACAATGGATTAAGTCTGGTAAAACCGTAAAAGACCTTAAATTTGCTGCACCGTTGTTTCCGTTGACACCAATTTTAGGTGGGGCCTTCTGTGTCATTACTTGTATTAGTATGGTGGCAGATCCTTCAATGCAAGTTGGTTTTGTCTGCTGTGTTCTATTTATCATCGCCTGCTATGCAAGCTACTATATGTTTTATAAAAACAAAGCTTAACTGTATAAGCTAATCCTTCATAAAAGACGAATCTATACTCAGAATCTTTGAGTTGAGATTCGTCTTTTTTACTTTAGAAAATGACGATTTGGCTGTTTATAAAATGTAAAGAACTTCAAATAGAGATGACAAAAAAGAGCAAGTGCCGTAGTACTTGCTCTTTTCATTTGATTTAGGATATTTGCTTATAGGTAAATATCGCTAGTCATGTTTTAGAAGAATCCAGCAGGTTTAGTTGAGTAGCTGACTAAAAGATTCTTGGTTTGTTGATAGTGATCTAACATCATTCTGTGGTTTTCACGACCAACGCCTGATTTTTTATAACCACCAAAAGCAGCATGAGCAGGATAGATGTGGTAACAGTTTGTCCAAACACGTCCTGCTTCAACTGCTCGACCAGCGCGGTATGAAGTATGTGCAGAACGAGCCCAAACGCCAGCACCTAAACCATAGATGGTGTCATTTGCGATTTTGATGGCTTCATCAAAATCTTTGAACGTTGTTACAGATAGAACTGGTCCAAAAATTTCTTCTTGGAAGATCTGCATCGCGTTGTGTCCTTTGAAGACAGTTGGTTCGATATAGAAACCTTCACCCACTTCTTGTCTAGCACCACCACCCGTAAGAAGTTCAGCACCTTCTTCTCGACCCATGTTAATACAACGTAGGATTTTTTCCTGTTGTTCTTGTGAAGCTTGTGCACCAACCATTGTTTCAGTATCAAGTGGATGTCCAACTTTGATACGTTTCACACGCTCAATGGCTTTTTCTAAGAACTTATCCGCAATACTTTCTTGAACTAATGCGCGAGAGGGACAAGTACAAATCTCGCCTTGATTGAGTGCGAACATTGCAAAGCCTTCAAGTGCTTTATCAAGAAAATCATCTTCTTGATCCATAACATCTTCAAAGAAGATATTTGGAGATTTTCCACCAAGTTCTAAAGTGACTGGAATAATATTCTCAGTTGCATATTGCATGATCAACTGTCCAACTTGGGTTGAACCTGTAAATGCAATTTTGGCAATACGAGGATTAGTGGCAAGTGGACGGCCTACTTCGACACCATAGCCATTCACAACGTTTAATACACCAGCAGGTAGAATATCTTGGATTAATTCTAAAACAAGTAGAATGCTTACAGGTGTTTGTTCTGCTGGTTTTAATACGACACAGTTACCTGCTGCTAGTGCAGGAGCAAGTTTCCATGCAGCCATGAGAATTGGGAAGTTCCATGGAATAATTTGTCCAACGACACCTAAAGGTTCGTGGAAATGGTAAGCAATTGTATCTTCATCGATTTCTGAAATGCCGCCTTCCTGTGCACGGATACAACCAGCAAAATAGCGGAAGTGGTCAATTGCCAATGGAATATCGGCAGCAAGTGTTTCTCGAACAGGCTTACCATTATCCCAAGTTTCTGCAACGGCAAGATATTCTAGATTTTGTTCTAGTCTATCAGCGATTTTAAGTAAAATATTTGAACGTACTGTCGGAGAGCTTTTATTCCACTCAGCTTTGGCTTTGTGTGCTGCATCTAATGCGAGTTCGATATCTTCAGCTGACGAACGCGGTACTTTTGTAAATACTTTGCCATCGACAGGAGAGATATTATCGAAGTATTCTCCTTTAATAGGTGCTACCCATTGACCGCCAATAAAGTTCTCGTATTGAGCTTTGAATTGAACCTTTGAATCAGGTTGATTAGGATCGACATAACGCATATATATATTCCTTTGCTTATAATTGATCTGTTAAGCATCTACAGCTTTGGTATAAGGTACTTTTGTACGCTATTTGATTAGGATATAACTGGGAAGGTTGGAGAAAGGTTGGAAATCGTGGTCATTAGTAAAGGATACACAAATGTTTACAAAACGAGACCTATTACAACAACGAACATCAATTGATCAACTTAAGCGACACAATAGTTTGTCGCCGCAAAGTGCTGAAATGCTAGGACAAAGTATTGCCAGTTCTTGGCAACGCTCAGCATCTTGTGCTATTCCAAAAGAGCGCTTGGCTGCACCTTTATTGGCACAACATAAGAAAGCAAAAACGACTTTAGATTTAGCATTAGAGGTTTGTTCAAATGATCTCAGTCATATTGCGGCACAATCATCTATGGTGATTGCGGTTGGCGATGTGGGGAGTACAATTATTTGGACTGCTTCCAGTACGCAGATGCAAAGCGCCGCTGAAAAGGTACATTTTATTGCAGGCGGTCAATGGGCAGAAGAAGAGGTTGGGACGAATGCCTTAGCGCTGTCTTTAAAGACTCAACAATCTAGTTGCGTGTTTTCAAATGAGCATTATATGGAATCCGTGCATGACTGGGTTTGTTATGCAGCGCCAGTGATTGATCCCTACTCCAAACAAGTGTTAGGTGTCGTGGATTTATCCACAACTTGGAAAAATCACAATACGCTCGGTGTATTGGCTGCTGAGCGTTGTGCATCTATTATTCAAACCGCTCTGATTGAACAGCAACGTCAGCGTTTATATATCCGTGCTTTTACTTCACCGCAAGTGATGTTTAATAATAAATCTTTGGTTTTAACGCCGCGTCAAATTGAAATTTTGGCAATTTTAGCGCTCTGTCCGAATGGTTTAAATTTAGAAAATTTACATCAAGCGCTTTATGGTGAGCGTAAAGTCAGTGTTGGAACGTTAAAGGCTGAGATGTCACAGTTACGTGATATTTTGGGCGGAATGCTAGGCTCAAGACCTTATCGCTTACTTGCAAATGTAGAAGCTGATTTTTTATATGTGGAACAGGCACTTGATTCGGGTTATATCGCCTCAGCATTACAATTGTATAAGGGTATCTTCTTATCAAAAACAGAAAGTCCTTTCCTATGCGCATGGCGAGATTGTCTTGAATCACGTCTCAGCGATATGATTTTTAAAACCAAAGAAATCGATGTATTACTGAAACATGTAGCTCATTTTCCTGAAGCAATTGATGCCGTTGAAAGATTAATTGAATTGTTACCTTTAGATCATCCTGCTCATCAATCGCTGAGCAAATTCAGAGATATGTCATAACTATAGCGGATCTAAAAAATAAAATTTTGTTTTATATTCAATAACAATGGGTGATATCTTTTGGGATATCATTTAGCTGGCATTAGAAAAATTTGTCTAAAGGCATATCATTTAATCAAATTGAAAAACAATATGATTAGCTTAATTTAGTTCATAACCTTTAAACAATATAGCAGCGTTTGACCTTATCAAAGACAGGGTTAATTTAGAAAAAATGATTCACAAGTTCGCTGAAATTTGATTCGATTATGGATATTGAGAAGCTGAATGAAATAAAAAAAGGGAATACCTTTTGAGGGGTATTCCTAAAATTAAGTAAGCTAACGGTCGGAGAGATTCAGCTTACTTCTCGGGAAAAGTGTGGATTACAATGCTGCTTTAAAAATCTCAACAACTTGGGCATGCGTTGCTTTGCGAGGGTTAGTCAGCATACAGGCATCTTTTTGAGCATTTTCAGCCATGATTGCAAGATCTTCAGTTTTCACACCAAGTTCAGTTAAACCAGATGGGATACCGATTGAAGATGATAATTCCCGAATGGCGTCAATGGCTGCAAAAGCCGCTTCAGTTTCTGTAAGCCCTTCAGTATTTACACCCATAAGTTCAGCAATTTTTGCATAACGGTCTTGGCAAGAAATTAGATTGAACTCACATACATGAGGGAGCAATACCGCATTACATACACCATGAGGGAGATTATAGAATCCGCCTAATTGATGAGCCATGGCATGGACATAGCCTAGAGATGCATTGTTGAATGCCATACCTGCGAGGTATTGTGCATAGCTCATTGCATCACGTGCTTCAATATTTTCACCATTTGCAACCGCAGGGCGTAGCCATTGGCTAATCATGGTAATGGCTTTTTCTGCACAGGCATCGGTGATTGGGTTTGCTGCAGTCGATACATAAGCTTCAACTGCATGTGTAAGTGCATCCATTCCCGTTGCAGCGGTTAAACCTGCTGGCTTTGCAACCATGAGTTTAGGGTCATCGATTGCAATTAATGGAGTGCAGCGCCAGTCAACAATTGCCATTTTTACGTGGGTATCGGTATTGGTAATAATACAGAAACGGGTCATTTCTGATGCAGTACCCGCAGTGGTATTAATCGCAATAAGTGGCGTCATAGGTACCGTACTTTTATCAATACCTTCATAGTCACGGATATGACCACCGCCGGCCGTGACGAGTCCAATCCCTTTTGCACAATCGTGTGATGAACCGCCACCTAAAGAGACAATAAAATCACAGCTATTGTCGTTATAGGCTTGTACACCATTATGTACATTGATGTCAGTTGGATTTGGTTCAGCGCCTGGAAAAATGTGGCTGTCAACGCCTGCATCTTTTAAATATTGTGCAATGGTGTCTGCAACACCAAATTTAAATAAGCCTTGATCAGTTACGATCAGTGCTTTTTTTGCACCAAGATTCTGTGCTTTCGCACCGATTTCTTTTGCACAGCCTGGTCCAAAAAGAGATACACAAGGGATGTAAAAACCGTTAGTTTGATCTGCAATATTTTTAAAAGCCATGGAGCGATTCCTTCTTCCATATTCCATTGTTTGTTATTCAGTGATCTCATCACTGTAGGCTCAGTATGCGAGGCTTAAAAATTTTTCCTACCTACCAAAAACCTACCAAGAAATGTCTCAGACTGTTTAAATGCAATAATATGAATTTTTATCTCGGCGCAATCGATGCATATTAGAAAATTAAATATCTGTATTTTTACTGAATATTAATGTTGTTAAATAATTGTTTTTTAATGTAATAAAGAGTAAATCTCACATTTTATTCACGGTTTTATCTTTATAAATTGTTTAGTCAATTTTGATAAAATCAAGAGGATAAAATGAAAGCCAAAACTTTATTTGGCATGGCAATATTGTCTGCTGCAATGACTGCTGCTGTAATACCAATGCAAGCAAATGCTGAAAAACCCTCTGCTGTCGATAAAATTGATGTGAATCAATATGCTGGAAAATGGTACGAGATCGCTCATTTGCCAATGTATTTTCAACGACACTGTCTAAGTGATACGACTGCTGTGTATATGCTTAATCCTGATAAAACCATCGGGGTCTTAAATAGCTGTAGAACTAAAACAGGGCAAATGGATAGTTCAGAAGGTGTGGCTTATCCTGCTAATAGTGGGAATAGTAAATTGAAAGTTAGTTTCTTACCTAAAGGTTTACGTTGGCTGCCATTTACGAAAGGCGATTATTGGGTTTTACGCGTAGATCCTGAATATAAAGTTGCATTGGTAGGTGGGCCATCGACGAAATATTTATGGCTTCTTTCTAAGACACCAACAATTGATGACGCTACATATAATTCATACCTTGAAACAGCGAAACAACAAGGTTACGACTTATCTAAGCTCATCAAAACTCCTCATCGGACACCATAAGTTATTAAAATTTAATCAGGTATCTCAGTTTGATACCTGATTTTTACTATTAATTTTAGCTTGTGATTTACATTTTTTAGAGCAATATTGAACTTCATTCCAACATCTTTCCCATTTTTTACGCCAAGAAAATGTGAGGTGGCAATTTAGACAAACTTTCTCGGGTAAATGTATTTTTTTATGCATTTTTAGAGTTCTTCGATCTGATTTTGAAGATGGGAGGCACGTTTTAAAATACGATTTTGTTCAGATAATTCTAATTTATCCCATTGCTTATACATCATTGTCATCCGCGGATTTGAACTAAAAAAGACTCGATTTCGATGTAGAAAGTCCCAATATAAACTGTTGAATGGGCAACTATCATGATCAGTTTTGGTTTTTACATTGTAATGGCAGTGTTGACAGTAATTGGACATTTTATGAATGTAATTACCTGATGCTGCATAAGGTTTACTTGCAACAAGACCAGCATCTGCAAATAAAACCATTCCATGAGTATTTGGAAGTTGTACCCATTCAAATGCATCAGCATAAACGCTCAAATACCATTCATTGACTTGCTTGGGTGAGATACCATTCAGTAATGTGAAATTACCAATCACCATCAAGCGTTGAATATGGTGAGCATAAGCATTTTCCAAAGAGTTTCTTAAACATTCATGCATACATTGCATTTTTGTTTCAGCAGTCCAAAAATAGCTGGGCAAGTCTCTTTCAGCATTTAATTTATTGAGATCACGATAATTTGGCATACACAGCCAATAAATGCCGCGAATAAATTCACGCCAACCTAGTATTTGTCGAATAAAACCCTCAGCAGCGTTCAACGGAATTTGGTTATTGTAATAAGCTGATTCAGCAGCATCACAAACTTCTTTGGGTGACAGCAATCCACAGTTTAGGTAGGGAGAAAGGAGGCTATGGAACATATAATCTTGTTGGTTCACCATAGCATCTTGATATTGACCAAAATGGACTAATTGATGTTGGATAAAATGGTCAAGGGCTTGAAGAGCCTGTTGACGTGTAGTTGCCCAGTTGAAATGATCAATTTGACCAATATGATCTTGAAACTCTGCTTTAACTAAAGCGATCACATCTAAATCAATTTGGTCATGAGTAAAATCTAAAGTAGGAGGGATAGCGGGGGTTCCATTCCACTTTTGACGATTATCACTATCAAAATTCCATTTTCCTCCAATTGGTTTATCCGCCTGCATCAAATAGCCTGTTTGCTGTCTTAACTTTCGGTAGAAAAACTCCATCCGTAGGACTTTGGCAGTTGAACTCCATTGTTTAAAAGCTTGAATCGAAGAGAAAAAACGATCGTCTATAAGGATTTGTATGGGAATGTTAAGTTCTTTTTCCCAACTATTTTCCATTTGATATTGTAAGCGGTATTCTCCACATGCGGTTATGACTAAACCTTTTGCCTCTTGTTTATCTAATTGAGACTTAAGAAATTGAAGAAAATTGTTTGTTGTTTTTGAACGGTCAAAAACTTGATAACGAACAGTCCATCCTTGTTGTTTAAGATGTTTGGCAAAATGTCGCATTGCACTAAAAATGAGTGCAATTTTCTGAGGATGATGTTTTACGTAAGTGGTTTCTTCAACCAGTTCTGCCATTAAAATCACATCTTCATGTTTATCAAGTCGTTTTAATGTGGCGATTTCTTCCGAGAGTTGATCACCTAAAATTAAACCGTAGCGCATAAGCTTTCACGCTTAAAAATTTGAATATAGTTTTTCGGTTGTAAAGTTCTTGTGAATACTGCAATTCTTTTTAATCGTATTGGATTGAGAGCTTTTAAATTAAGCAGCATGGGCACTTAAATAAATAGCTAAAACTTGAATATACATTATGAAATATTCTCAGTGAAAGAAACAGGTAACATCAATCAAATGCGCATCTAATTTTTGACCGCAACAATTACAGCTCAGCGTTGGTTGAATGACATTGCCACAGCTTTTGTGTGAGCTACATTAATCATCCAATTTTTTGGCATAGCCATTGCTTTATGCTGGTTGAAAAATATCTATGCTCAGGCTCTTGGAATAGATACAAAGTATTTTTCGTTTGTTTCCTTCTTGAAACATATTTCACGATATTTTTTGTATTTTTGGAGTGAAATCTTTTGCTTATCGCTATATTTCTGAGAATATATTTTTAAGTATGAAGTATATTTTATCGTTCTGATTTCAATAGAATTAGAATCTTTAAAATGCGACCTTTGCAAAAGGGGAAAAGGTTTCATAATTTGGATTGCACTAAATTGAGCTGTTTTTAATTTTTGCACCAAACTGGGATGAACTCACATTAGGTGAAATTGAATTTCATCATGCTGTGAGATTTTATTTTGACTCATAGCATCATTAAAAATAGCAAAGCCCTAATCTCTGTTATTTTTAGCATATTTTTATCTTTCGATATGTTTTTAAAAATATATTGATTTATGAGGGAAAAGTGGCATGCCGATCAATATGAAAGCGATCCGTGTTTTATGTACTATCTTTGCTTGTAGCGTATTTTCTAGTAGCAATGTTTTTGCGAATGAGTCTGTAACGGTCTATGCCGCAGCAAGTTTGACCAACGCGGTGAATGAATTAGATGCAATCTACGAACAAAAAAATAAAGTTGAAGTAAAGACTTCTTATGCGGGTTCTTCAACGCTAGCTAAGCAGATTGAAGCAGGTGCACCAGCTGATGTATTTATTTCGGCCGATGTGCAATGGATGGATTATTTGCAAAAAAAACAGTTGGTATCGGCAAATGATCGCGTGAATTTATTGGGTAATCGTTTGGTAGTGATTGCTCCCAAAGCTCGTCCAATCAAATTAAAAATGAATAAAAGTTTTGATTTCACTAGGGTTGCTCAAGGTAAATGGTGTACAGGTGATACTAAGAGTGTACCTGTTGGGAAATATGCAAAGCAGGCTTTGAATTCGATCGGCTGGTGGGATAAGGTTTCAACTCGTCTAGTGGAAACAGAAGATGTACGTGCAGCCTTAAACTTTGTGGCACATGGTGAATGTCAGTTAGGGATTGTTTACGCTACTGATGCAGCGATCAGCAAAAATGTCATCATCGTTGGAACATTTCCAGAAAATACCCATCAACCTATTATTTATCCAATAGGTTTAGTAAAAAAGAATACAGAGTCAATGAAATTCTATAAGTTTTTACAAAGCAGTCAGGCAATAAAAGTATTTAAAAAATATGGTTTTAGCGTACTTAAGTAATTAAATGATGATTCTGACTCCTGAAGAGCTTGAGGTGTTGCTACTGTCATCTAAAGTAGCAGCAACATGTTTGATTGTGAGTTTAATTCCAGCAATTTTGATTGCTTGGATTTTAGCTAGGAAAGAGTTCTGGGGTAAATCACTATTTGAAACACTGGTTTTCTTACCTTTAGTGTTACCACCAGTTGTACCTGGTTATTTGTTACTTCAAATTTTTGGCAATCGAGGCATCATAGGACAATATCTAGCACCACTTGGATTGGAGTTTGCGTTTAATTGGAAAGGGGCGGTATTGGCATCTGCGGTAATGGGCTTTCCTTTACTCGTACAATCAATTCGATTGGCGTTTGAACTGGTGGATCAGCGTTTAGAAATGGCTGCAAAAACTTTAGGCGCTTCTGCATTCGGCACGTTTATGCAGGTAACTTTGCCACTTGCAAGTAGCGGAATTTTGGTGGGAAGTATTTTATGTTTTTGCCGAAGTTTAGGTGAGTTTGGCGCAACGATTACCTTCGTGGGGAATATTGCCAGTGAAACTCGTACTTTGCCTTTAGCCATGTATAGTTTGATGCAGCAACCTGATACTGAAGCAGCAGTTTGGCGTTTAATAATCTTATCCTTATCCGTAGCTTTCTTTGCACTATGGTTTGCGCAATGGTTCAATCGTTATCAGAAAAATAAACGTGGTCGTTAAGCATGATTGATTGTCATATCCAACTTACCCAAGGACAATTTTCTCTAGATCAACGCTTTCAATCCGATCAGTCTGTGATTGGTTTATTTGGAGCTTCAGGTTCAGGAAAAACCACGATTTTGCATAGTATTGCAGGCTTAGTTACGCCGCAAGCAGGTTGGATCAAAATCAAAAATCAAACATGGTTTAATCAGGCACAGAAAATTAATCTGACTACACAACAACGTCGTATTGGTCTTGTATTTCAGGACGCACAGTTATTTCCGCATAAAAACGTCAAGCAGAATCTATTGTTTGGATTTAAGCATATTCAACCGCAGCAACGTCAGTTTGAGGTGGACTATATTATTGAGTTACTCAAGTTAGAACATCTGATTGAGCGAATGCCCATGAAACTATCTGGCGGGGAAAAACAGCGTGTCGCATTGGGACGAGCATTGCTGTATTCACCACAAGTGTTGTTATTAGATGAGCCACTTTCTGCATTGGATGCAGCACATAAAGCAGAGATCATTCCTTTTTTTCAAAGCGTCAAACAGGAATTAGGCATTCCAATGTTATATGTCAGCCATGATAAATCTGAGATTGAGCAGCTCACCCATGAAATCTGGTATTTATAAATAGCGCTGTAATAAAGCCAGAAATTTCTGTACTTCCTCATCATTGACATGATCAACATCTTTTAATAGTGGAAATTCATCATATTGAATAGATTGGGGTGACTAGAGTTGATTTATGCATCAACTCTAGTGCGAATTTTTATACAAATAGGTATAGAACTAAACCAAAAAGTGCAGAAGCGAAAATCACATAAAGCACATTGATTTGGAATTTAAACAGCGCAATCATCGCAGCGATTGTGACGATTGCCGCTTCATAATTAAAAGCGTGATCGAAACCCTGTGGCCACAGCACATGATAACTAAAGAAAAGTGCAAGATTGAGAATAACCCCCACGACAGCAGCGGTAATTGCCGTAAGTGGTGCTGTAAATTTAAGTTCATTATGAGTGGATTCAATAATCGGAGCACCTGCGAGAATGAACACAAAGGAAAATAAAAAAGTAAACCATGTGACAATGACAGCGCCGAGTGTACCTGCCAAGAATAGATGATCTGCACCTAACAAGGCATGATTAAAGCCCCCTACAAATCCAACGAATGCAACCACCATAATCAGTGGGCCTGGAGTACTTTCACCCAATGCCAATCCATCAATCATTTGGGTTGGACTGAGCCATGCATAGTGATTCACCGCACCTTGATACACATAAGGTAATACGGCATAAGCTCCACCAAATGTCAGTAATGCAGCCTTGGTAAAGAACCATGCCATTTGGGTATAAGCATGTTGCCATCCTAAGCTTAAGGTTAAACTGATCATTGGGATACACCATAACAATGCTGCGATAACGAGGATTTTAGTCAGTTGAGTCCAACGGAAAATAGCATGTGCAGGAGGAGGCGTATCATCATCAATCAGGGCAGCACCATAATGTTTTTGCTTGCCTTGATGGGTGCTTTGAGTTGCAAATAAGTGTGGTTGCTTTTTACTCAGTAAATAGCCTAGTATCGCGGCACTCAATACAATCAATGGAAAGGGAATATTGAAGAAAAAGATCGCGATAAAAGCAGTAGCGGCAATCAAATATAAGAAATTGTTTTTGAGTGAGCGGCTACCAATGCGATAAGTTGCATGGAATACAATTGCTGTTACGGCAGGTTTGATACCATAAAATAATCCAGCAATAATTGGCACATCACCAAACTGTACATAAATCCATGACAAGGCAATTAGAATAAATAAAGAAGGCAGCACAAATAGAATGCCTGCAACTAAGCCACCTGCGGTTCGATGCATCAACCAACCAATATAAATGGCGAGTTGTTGTGCTTCAGGGCCAGGTAAAAGCATGCAATAGTTGAGTGCATGTAAGAATCTTTTTTCAGAAATCCAACGTTTCTGTTCGACTAGTTCTTGGTGCATCACTGCAATTTGACCTGCTGGTCCTCCAAAACTAATGAAGCCTAATTTCAACCAAAATAAAAAGGCTTGCCAAAAAGGAATAGAGTCCAGAGCTTTTATTCGATCAGATTGCTGCATAATTATTCTCAGATAGAGCGTTTATTTTCTGAATATCGCGAGTTGTATTGCACACCATAAGAAGTTGTCGATTCTAAATGAATCCAATTCATTTCTTTATATATTTAATTGCTTTAATAATTCAAATTAATGACTTTTAATAAATTTTTCTGATTGCAGAATAATAAAAACAAAGTGTTTATATCGATAAAAAATATAAATATAGGACTTACGCATTGACGGATTCAAAAAAGTATTAAAATGCTTTATAAAGTATCTGTGATCAGACGAATTAAAAATGCTTCTACAGCAACTTGTACTCTACCCATTTATATGGGCTTTCTCATGACAGAACCGAACTCTATTAGCTGCACACAACTTGCCGAGACTTATAACATCTCGCATGATAGTGTAAATCGCTTTCTAGAGCGTGAAGACTACACACCTCACGACCTATATCAATAAGCAATTCAACATATTGATAATAATAAACTTATTGTCAGTATTGATGATACTGTTTTAGATAAACCGTATAGTCAGCATACATGCCACCGAGCGCGGTAGTGAATATTTGCGAGAATTTAAAATTACAAGAAAAGGCATTTCCGGTTCTCTTTTATCTGCGCTTGGAAATTTCTAGACCGTTTGATTCTTAGGCATTAAGTAAAATGATCTCTTGTTTATAAACCGAAGGCGCTTGCCCTGTCCAGCGTTTAAAGGCACGTCGGAATTCACGTAATTCGCTAAAACCCAGTTGCAGGCTAATCTCACTCATGGACAGGTTTTGTCCCAGTAATTGTTTGGCTTTACGTTCCAATACATTTTGCCGAATTTGTTGAAAACTCAGACCTTCCAATAATAATTGCCGTCTTAAATGGCGTTCGCTGATGTGTAATTGTTCTGCGGCTTGCTGCATCTCGAAACGCTCAGGTAAATGCTGTTCAATCAAATGATCAAGTAAATGTACATAGCCGACCTGATTGAGCCGGTCGATTTCTTTTAAGGCTTGTTCACAGATTTGGATAGCAGTTGCGTAATTGGCAGGGCTGTAATTTTTTAAGCTGCGCTGCAACATGCTGCTGCTAAAGCGCATGATATTTTTATCACTGTTAAATTGAATTGGGCAGCCAAAGATATCATTATATTGCTGTTGATATTCGCTTGCTAAATAGCTGAGCTCAAGACTGATCACATCATTATGGTCGCCCAGCATTGCATTTAAACAGGTGATGATGCTGCTGAATAATTCATCATAGAAAAAGGCTTTAAGTTCATTGCAGGGATAGGGTTCAGTGACTTCTAATTCACAAAGATCAGCGTGGATAGAAAAGTCGATATTTAAGACACTGCCAGAAATCCGATGGTAGCGCAGTGCAATGTCTAGAGCATCTGCAACGGTTTTACAGGATTGCATGGCAAAGCCCAAAATCCCCATCGAAATCAGACCTTCGCTACTGCCAAGCTTTAAACCAAGGTCGGGCTGCTGATAGGTGGTCATGGCTTGACCAACCACATCACAGAGTTGGCTAAAACTGACCACAGCTTGGGTTTGCTGTATTTGTGCAATGTCTAAACCTGAATTCTGAAACCATGCAGCATAATCCCACTGTTGCTGCTCTGCATAATGGATCAGGCTCGCCAGAATGGTGGGTGGAATAAATTGCTGTTGATCATTTTTATCGCTGCTACGTATAGGCATAAGTCCGTTTTGCCCCCTAAAGAAAAGTCTCTTTAACCCTGTTGCGTATAGCATAATTTTGATTAACTTTCAACATGCTTTAACACAGTTATAAAAAAATCGAAAGGAAGTCGTGATGTATCAGGTGGGTTGGGATAAACAACAAATCAAAATTACACCGAAAGGCTATGCCATGTTTGGTTATGGACAATGGTCACATCGTGCCTATGAACAGCGCACAGCGTTATATGCACGTAGCTTTACTATTGTTGATCAGCAACAGCATCGGCTCATTATCTGCTGTCTGGATTTAGGCTGTATTACCCATGCGATGCGTAGCCAAACCGTAGAGAGACTCATCGAAACTCTAGGTTCAGCATTTGATGAAAATCAATTGGTCCTCATGGCAACCCATACTCACTCAGGACCTGGCGGTTGTGGCTATGAAGCTTTATACAATATGCCAACCCCTGGTTTTGTGCCTGAACATTTAACTGCCATTGTTGAGGCGATTGTATTGAGTATTCAAAATGCGATTGTATCTGAACAAGACACCGAGATTTTTTTAGGGACGCAGCATTTTCCAGAACAGACACCTGTCGCATGGAATCGTTCAATCAAAGCCTATAATCGGAATCCAGAAGTTCAGCCACGTACCGAAGCTGAAACGCATTTAGCCTTGAACAGAGAAATGCAGTTGATCGGTTTCTATCGTGAGCAACAACTACAGTCGTTTATTTCATTATTTGGTGTCCATGCAACCTGTTTGGGAAATTCTTTAAACGCCTATGATGGCGATAATAAAGGCTATGCAGCCGTATTCTCTGAGCAGGCTTTAATTGAGCAAGGGATTCAAAATCCAGTCACAATTTTTGCTCAAGCAACTGCAGGGGACGTATCACCGCATTTTCATGGCAAAGATCAGCTGAAGATTCGCAATAAGATTAAAGGCGAGCAGGAATATCAATACGCACAACAAAATGGTCGTTATCAAAGTGAGCTGGCTTTGACGGCTTTACAGTCCAATATTCCTAAAAATTTACATAAAGTTGAAGGCAAGATCGATGCTGTTTTGTCCTATGTTGATTTGAGTAATATTGAGATTCCAGATGAGTTTGCAGCGGGGCAAAAGCATGCAAAAACCAGTCAGCCTTGTCATGGCACCGCATTTTTTGCAGGCACGCCTGTCGATGGTTTAGGTGCGCCAAAAGTTTTAATTAAAGGGATGCAGTTTTTAGCCGATCAATTTCGCAGACAGAAAACCAAGCATTCAAAAGCAGCTGATTTTGCAGACTATCAGCAGTTGTATGCCTCTCAAGGACCAAAACAGATCTTACTGGAAGCAGGTGCTAAAAAGATTTTAGGTCAACCGATTGGTTTTCCACCGAGTATGCTTGATCCGTTGATTGCAGAAATGAACCGACAAGTGAAAGCGGGGGCGATTCAGCACAGTTCTTTAGTCCCGAGCGTTGTTCCATTACAGATTATACGATTAGGTCAATTGGCTTTGATTTGCTGTCCAGGCGAATTTACCACCATCGCAGGGCAGCGTGTGGTTGACACCGTCAAGCAGACGCTTGCTACACAGGCGTCAATAGAGAGGGTCTGGTTGGCATCGTATTGCAATGATTATATGGGTTATGTCACCACCTATGAAGAATACCAACAACAAGCTTATGAGGGTGGGCATACCTTATTTGGTCAATGGACATTGGCAGCTTGTCAGAGCAAATTCAAAGATTTGGCAAAACAATTGTTGTTAGAAAAAAATAAACGTCATTACGATGAAATGACACGACCACAGCCGATTCCAGAAAACGAACTCGCAAAACGCAGCAATCATGGCAATTTAAAAACTGCCGTTAGCCAAGGAGAGGCAGTATGAGTGATTTAACACAAGGCATTTGGACAAACTGGTCAGGCTTTCAAAAAGCCAAGCCACAACAGATTTTACAACCAGTCAATATTCAAGAATTACAGTCGATTGTTTATGAACAGCAAAAAATAAGAGTCGTGGGTGCAGGGCATTCCTTTACGCCGTTGGTGTGTACCGATGCGACCTTAGTATCTTTAGATCGAATCTCAGGTGTTGCATCTTTCGATGTAGAACACTGTCAGAGCAATATTTATGCGGGTACACGTTTATACGATTTAGATCAGCATTTACAGCAGCAATCCATCAATCAGGCTTTGATGAATCAAGGAGATATTGATCAGCAAAGTCTGGCGGGTGCAGTTTCTACAGGCACACATGGCACAGGTGCAGATTTACATTGTATTTCAGCCTATGTTGAAGCTTTTGAGTTATTGACGGCATCTGGTGAAATCCTAAAATGCAGTCGCACAGAGAACTCTGAAATCTTTGCCGCAGGGCGGGTTTCTTTGGGTAGCTTGGGAATCTTAACCAAGATCACTATGCAGAATCGACCTCGCTATAAGCTGAAAGAGCATATTCAACTTTGTCTAGTCGAGGACATGATGCAAAACATTCAGCAATGGAAGCATCAGCATCGACATATCGAGTGTTTTGTATTTCCCCATGAAAAGCAGTTGATGTTGAAAACTTTGGATGAAACCGATGCAGCAATTTTACCTCGGAAAGAGAATTTCCCATCGGATGATACCTTACTGACCTTATGCTCTGAGTTGACCAAAAACTTTCCATCACTAAATCCTTATTTACAGAAACTATTAGGCATCTTTGTCAAACCAACCACCTATGTCGATTGGTCGAGCAAGATATTTCCAACACCGCGTAATACCAAGTTCAATGAAATGGAGTATCAGATTCCCGTTGATCGTGGAATTGAGTGTTTGGATGAAGTATTACATGCTTTAAGAACGTATAAAGTCGCCACCTTTTTTCCGCTCGAATTTCGCTTTGTGAAAGGTGATGATATTTGGCTCAGTCCTTTTTATCAGCAGGACTCGATTTCGATATCAGTACATCAATATCATAAGCAAGATCCGAAGTTGATTTTTGATGTGGTTGAGCCGATTTTGCAGAAATATCGAGGGCGTCCGCATTGGGGTAAAATGCATCATATGACCAGCACACAGCTTCGGGCTGTATATCCAAAGTGGGATGATTTTATGGCTTTGCGTCAGCAGCTTGATCCAGAAGCTAAGTTTTTAAATCCCTATCTGGAAAAGCTGTTTTTAGGTTAAATAGAGTTTTTTATGAGTTGAAAGTATTTAACGGAATCATATCGAGTTCTCATCCAATTAAGGGTGAAGCTTTCAGCTAGATTTACTTTGGTTTCATCCTAAAAAGTATAAGATGCATTTAAACTCTTGCGTTTTGCCAAAGCTTTGGTCGTTTTGGCTTACTCAGGTTGTAGATGACATTCCCTTGTATAAGATGGTTTTTTAGGATCAGGATTAAATAAAAAAGGTATAGCCATGTTGGATCATTATTTTAAACAACTCAATCTTGACCTAAAAAAACAGGGGATTGCGACCCCGCAACTTATTGTAGATGCGGCTGCGTTAAAACAAAATATCCAACATGTACAACTGCGTTTGTCACATGCACCACATTTAAAAGCACGCTTGGTAGTGAAATCATTAGCAAGCCTAGAATTACTTAAGTTGCTATCTGAACAACTGAATACGCAACGCTTTATGGTATTTCATCAACCGCATATTGTTTCGATCTTAGAAAATTTTGCCGAAGCCAATATTTTGTTGGGTAAACCAATGCCCGCTCAAGCAGTCCATCAATTTTTTGATCAACATGCGGAGTGGTCAAATGCCAACATTCAGTGGCTGATTGATACCAAGCAACGCTTACAACAGTATCTTGAGATTGCTCAGCTCTATGCTCTATCTTTGCATGTGAATATTGAGATTGATGTTGGTTTGCATCGTGGTGGCGTGCAATCGGCAGCACAGATGGTCGAAATATTAAAGTTGATTCAACAGTATCCGCAGTATTTAAAGCTTTCTGGTTTGATGGGCTATGATGCACATGTCACTAAAATTCCAGCCATCATTAAAAAACCTGAATTGGCTTATCAAAGCTCACAGCAGACCTATGCCGATTACCAAAAGCTAATTAAACAGCAGTTTCCATCGCTGTGGAGTGATGCGCTGTGTTTTAATGGTGGTGGTAGTCTAACCTTTAGCTTTCATACCACTGAAAGTGTCTGCAATGATTTGTCTTTTGGTTCAATGCTCTTAAAACCAAGTGATTTTGACAGTGATTTTTTAAAGGCTTTACAGCCTGCTTTATGGATTGCATCGCCAGTCTTAAAAGTTTTACCTTTTACCCAGCTGCCATCAATGTCTTTACTCGATAAATTGCCACATAAGTATAAGGCACTGTTTATTTATGGCGGCTATTGGCTAGCGAATTATGTCTATCCAAAACAAGCGCATCCACATGCATTGTATGGGCGAAGTAGTAATCAGGAGTTGGTCAATGTACCCAAGGATTGTGATATTCAGGTCGATGATTTTGTTTTTTTAAGACCGACACAGAGTGAAGCGATTATTCTTCAGTTTTCTAAGTTGAAGCTTTATCGCGCACATGCTTTTGAGACATGGCAAAGCTTTCGGGAATAAAAAAGCCTTGTGCGATCACACAAGGCTTTGCATTTTGTCTCAGTTTATTGTTTGACAATCAGCACAGGAATATGTGATTCCGTTAAAACAGCACGCGCTACACTACCCAGTAATAAGCGTTTTACGCCTGTACGACCATGTGAACCCATAATAATAAGGTCTGCGCCAATTTCATCAGCTATAAAAATAATGCCTTCACTCGCTACACCATGCTGAATTTTGGTTTGAACCTCAATTCCATCGCGAATGAAAGATTGAGCAATATCTTGTAGTTGGGTTTTAGCATGCGCTTCAGCCTGCATAAAATGATCGGTAATGGCTGGTGCAACTTGATAAAAATCAACACCGACATATGGATCAACAGCCACCACGCTGAGTACAGTCACTTTTGCCCCTGATAATTTTGCTAAAGACAGTGTATGTTCAACTGCTGCATAAGAAATTGGAGAATCATCAACAGCGACTAAAATATTTTGATAAGACATATTTACTCCTTATAGTTTATCGTTGTAAAAGATAAAAGTATAAGCAGTTGATAACACATTGAACCTATTCTAGCAAATGGGACGATCATCTAAAACCTATGATAACGCTGAATATAATCTAGAAATATAGGAAATCCCTCAGCAAAATATGGGTCTAAGAGAATCTCTGTATTTTTGTAATTTTTCTTCATATTTATCGGCATAGGAACATCCGTGTTACTCAGTTTAGAAGCATTCAAACAACAAAAATTTGATCAAGTCGCAGCAAAAATTATGGCTGATCCAGAGCGTTATCTCGCATTTGACTCAGTTTCAGATTTTTATAAAGCTGAATGGCTAGATGAGTTTCCACAAGGGGCGACATGGTCTGCTACAGGATTAGATGATGGCGCTGAGCAGTTTTATGCAGTCATCGAATATGGCAATCACTATCTCTATATCAGCCGAACGGAGCGAGTAACGGTAAAATTAGGTATAAGACATCATTACAATAAAAATTATTAATCCGGGCAGTCATTAATTTTTACATGTTCAGATTTTGTGATTGAAATGAGAATGATATAATTTGCTGCGATGATGAAACCTTAATTAAAACTAAACGGAAATTTAAAAAATGGCACATCAATTTACGGTAAATGAAACAATTCATGGCGTTTCAATTGAAGATTTTTCAAGATTAGTTGCTATGACTTCATTGCATGAAGCAGTATGTAAGCGTATTCCAGGTGAGAACTTAGAAATTATTGAATCTGCTGTAAAAGGTGATATTTATACCTTACGTCGTGAATATAATCTTGATGTGAATATCCCAGATGTGGCTAAAAAATTATTAAAAAATGCATTCCGTTTAAAACGTTCTGATATTACTGATTTAAAAAATTTAACCTCAACTGTAGAGCTAGGCGCAAACTTACCTTTAGAAGCAAAAGCTGAACGTAAGGTAACAGGTAACAGTAACCAAGTAGACATTACTCTGACCTGGACGGTAAAGGTGAAAGTACCTTTGATCGGTGGAATGCTTGAAAAGCATGCAGAGGGCGAGATTCGCAAGTTTAGCCAGCTTGAGATTGAAATTGTTGAGGATGAATTAAAGAAAAACCTTTAATTTAGATGCGATAAAAGAACTCTCCGTAAGGGGAGTTTTTTTATTTTAGAAGCGTAGAAAATAGGGCAATATTGAGATAACCACACCGATGACACTTAATAAAGTCGTACTTTCGATAAAATAAGGATAAATCATCAGAACTAAACCGCAAACTAAAGGCACAGTCATTTTTTGCTTTTTGCCATACATAAAATAGCCTAAGCCAATTGAGCTAAAGATCACACCAAGAAAAAGCTGGGTTGCGTTCATTGTGATTTGCCATACGTTATTTTTATCGTGCATATACTATGACAAGATTCTCAAATGAAAATTATAGAAGCGTGAATAAATATCGAATACGATGTGTGTGAGTATTGATCAAAAATAATTAGGTCGTGGGATGAATGTAATTTTACCTGTAGCGCAACGCGGTGAAGAGATTTTAAAAATTAAAGCGACTGCGGTTGCTCAGGGGGAGTTTAATAGCGAGTGGCTATTGCAACTGGCTTCTGCGATGCATGCCACTATGCTTGAACGTAATGGTGTAGGGATAGCAGCGCCACAAGTGTATATCTCTAAGCGAGTGATCATCGTTGCTTCGCGATCAAATCCACGTTATCCCGAAGCACCTGAAATGGATGCCGTAGTAATGGTCAATCCTGAGATTTTGGAGTTTTCTCAAGCGACTTGTTTGGGGGAAGAAGGGTGTTTAAGTGTTCCTGATGAGCGTGGGCAAGTGCAACGAGCCCAGAGTATCAAAGTGCGTTATCACACTTTACAAGGTGAGGTGATTGAAACAATATTTGATGGTTTTCCTGCACGAATTGTGCAGCATGAGGTGGATCATTTAAATGGGATACTGTTTGTAGAACGAGTGAGTTAAGTTTATTGCTTAGACATTAAAAAAATTACAAAAGCTCTCTGTACACGACAAATTTCATAGAGCCCTTGTCCTATCAGGCTTTTTCTTTCTTAAAATTGCGAGCACTTTCTTAAATTCTTCTTTTTTTCCAAAACCAATCAAACGTAGAATAGCCATCTGAACATAGTCTAAACCGTATCGAAATAAACTGACTGAAAGTCGTCCATGCTTCTTTATTTTTATCGCTT